>CAWDGS010000004.1:0-55709 GCA_963801955.1 uncultured Alphaproteobacteria bacterium | reverse complement strand
TGCGCAGCCGCCGCGCCGTCTCATATTGGCCACTGGACTCGATGCGGCGAAGTGCGAGCAGAAGTTCGGGGGCGTAACTTTGGCTATGGGGCTGTCGCCAAATTCTGCAAAAGCAAATTCGAGCAACCAACGTGTCTTCGTCAAGCGTTGCAGCGGCTCGACCCTCCCGCTGCATTTTGCGGATCAGTTCTTCGGCGACCAACCGAAATGTCACTTCCCGTCGATCGCTTGTCGATTTCGCGTTGCACGGCTGGATCAACGCCGTCGCGACCTGTTTCCTGGCGACTTCGCGCCGCGCGCGCGCATCCGGCGAGTGAAACCGCGGGATAAATGCCGAAGGACAAAGCTTTCTGCTTGCCGGCAAATCGATAGGCCAAACGCCACAGCTTTGCGCCACGCGGTTGGACCAGAAGATGCAAGCCTCCGCCGTCGGAAAGCTTGCGGCTTTGCGCTCCGACTTTTGCATTGCGGATGGCTTGTGTCGTTGAGCGGCATAATTTTTTTGCATCGATGTGTTGGTATCCGCCGCGCGCGAAAAAAGCCGATACCAACAAAAATACCAACAAATTGCTCCGGCTGACCCCGATTATGGCCGAACGAGCAGCGATCAAATCAGCAGCTATCAGATTGTTTTTGCGGATGTTTCGAACGTCCGCGAACATCTGCGAACGTGAAGTGGTGCCCAGGGGCGGAATCGAACCACCGACACTGCGATTTTCAATCGCATGCTCTACCAACTGAGCTACCTGGGCGCCGAATTGGCCCTGAATGGGCCAATCAGTGAAGCGCGGGCGTTATAAAGGCTGGACTCCACACTGTCCAGAACGCCAGCCGCCGGCGTCCGGATCACGACTCCCTGTCATGGATTCAGCCCAATAGCGGCGCGGAACCGGTTCTTCAGCGCGACACCATCGCGCAACGGAAGCACGCGGGGCGGCTCGTCGGCGGCAATCAGCACACGGGCGAAGAGCGTCTCATTGAGGCGCTTCAGGCGGCCGGCAAGATCGGCCAAAGCGGCCTCGTCCTGCACGTCGAGGCAGGTGCCGATGCCGCAGGCGCCCGCAACGCTGATGAGATCGACGCCGCTTTGCGTGTGGCTCGGCTGCATCCCGGTCTCGCCATAGACGCCATTGTCGAAAACGATGACCGCGAGGTTGCGCGGTTTCTGGATGCCGATGGTCGCAAGCGCGCCCAGCCCCATCAGCATTTCACCATCGCCCGTGATCACCGCGACGCGTTTTTTCGGCTGCGCCAACGCCAGCCCCAGACCGATCATGGCGGCGCCACCCATGGCGCCCCACAGGTAGAAATTGCGGTCATTGTCGCCGGCGGCGGCGGCATCCCATGCGGTCGAGCCGAGACCCGGAACGACCAGCAGGTCGTCGCCGCGATCGGCGAGCAGCGTGGCCATGGCGGCGCGGCGATCGAGCTTCATTTGGTCCACACCTTCTTGCCGATCAGCTGCTGCGACAGAATCACGGCGGCGATACGCTCGTCTCCAAAAGCGTGCTGCAACGCGCGCTCGGCCGCGCCCGCAACCTCGCTCCGGCGTCCGCACGCGATAAATCTCCGCCTCGCACAATTTGAGCACCGGCTCGACGATCGAGCCCATCGGCACTTGCCAGGGATTGAACTCCTCCCACTCGCCGCGCATCGTGATGAACATCAGCAGCGGAAAACGGCAGGCGCGCGACAGCGAGAGCATGTTGATGCAATTGCCGACGCCGCTCGATTGCATGAGCAGCGCGGCGCGCTCGCCGCCGAGCCAGGCGCCTGCGGCCAAGCGCCACACCCTCTTCCTCCGTCGTAAGCACGATATCGCGGATCTCGCCGTCGGCACGGCAGCGGTCGATCAAACGCGAATGCCCGGCGTCGGGCACATACCCGACCTGCCGGATGCCGCCGCGCTTGAGCGTGTCGAACAGTTGATCCGGCCAATGAGCAGGGCCTGCACTCATGTCTCACCCGCCTCGCCGTCGGGCGGCCGGTCGCCGTCCTCGTCTTCATCTTCCTTTGCCGGAACCGCGTACACGCCGGAGAGCCAGCGGTTGAGATCGATATCGGCGCAACGCTTGGAGCAAAACGGCTTGAAGGCCGTTTCCATCGGCCTGCCGCAGATCGGGCAGCCTTGCCCTGGCGATATCTTGCGATTGATTTCGTTCATCGTGAAGAGGACTCGGCGTTATGTGCGAGCGCGCGAATGCTTTGCGCTAGACCGCGTTGAGCCAGCCAAAGCGAACCGGGTAGCCTTCGCCGCCCAGGAGCGTCATGACTTCATAAAGCGGCAGCCCCACGACATTGGTGTAGGAACCGACGATCTTGACCATGAAAGTACCGGCAATGCCTTGTGCCGCGTACCCGCCCGCCTTTCCGCGCCACTCGCCCGAAGCGAGGTAAGCCTCGATGTCCTCTTCGGTCAGACGCTTGAAGCGCACGCGCGTTTCCACGAGACGCTGGCGGAAGGTTTCTTTTGGCGTCACCAGACAGATTGCCGTGTAGACGCGATGATTGCGGCCCGAAAGCAGCCGCAGGCATTGCGCCGCCTCGTCGAGCAGCTCTGCCTTCGGGAGAATGCGGCGGCCGACAGCGACAACCGTGTCGGCGGCCAGGATATAGGCGCCGCGCAATTCATCGTCGAGCTTCACATTTTCCAGCGCCGCGCTCGCCTTGGCATGCGCGAGCCGCGTTGCGTAGGCGCGCGGAATCTCGCCGCGCCGCGGCGTCTCGTCGAGGTCCGCGGGCTTGAGAGCATCAGGTTCGATGCCGGCCTGATTGATCAAGGCAAGCCGGCGCGGCGAACCGGAAGCGAGCACGAATTTGGGGCGGCCGATCATATGTTCGCGTGAGGGCGATGATTTAAGGGACGTTATGGACGGGCGCGGACGCTAGCGGAACAGGCTCATTTTCACAACCCGAACCGGCGTCAAAGACGTCATTCATTACCGCCGCCCGGCCGCCCGAAGCGCTCGCGGATGCGCGCCACCAACTGGTCGCGCACCTCGCGATAGGCGCCGAGTCGCTGCTCGCGGTTTCCCTCGGCCGCAGTCGGATCGGATGTCGGCCAATATTCCACGTCCGCTGCCATGTTGCGCGTTATTTCAAGAGCCTTGTGATGCGCAGGCGGCGACAGCGTCACGATCAAATCGAAATTGAGCCCTTCGAGATCATCCAGCTCTTCGAACGTGGTCGGCTTGTGGCGGGAAATGTCGATGCCGATTTCTTCCATGGCGGCAACCGCAAAGGGATCGAGTTCGCCCTTCTGCACGCCTGCGGAACCGACATAGACCGTGGTTCCGAGCATCTGCTGAAGCAGGGCGGCCGCCATCGGCGAGCGCACCGCGTTCATGCCGCAGGCAAACAGCACCGCGTGAGGCCGCGAAGAAGACTCGGCAGCCAATTTACCCCTACCCCTTCCAGTGCAGAACGCAGAGCAGCGTGAACAACCGGCGCGCGGTGTCGAGGTCGAGGACCACTTTTCCCTTGAGCCGCTCCATCAGGATATTCGAGCCGTCGTTGTGGATGGCACGCCGTCCCATATCGATGGCCTCGATCTTGTCCGGCGTAGCGGTGCGGATCGCCTGATAGTAGCTGTCGCAGATCATGTAGTAGTCCTTCACGATCCGTCGCAGCGGCGTCAGCGAGAACAGGTGCGCGACGACCGGCGTGCCGTCCTCGCGCCGGATATCGAACACCAGGCGGTTGCCGTTGATGCTCAGATGAAGCGTGAACGGCCCATCACCGTGTCCCACCGGCGCAAATGAGTTCTGCTCGAGCAGGTCGTAGATCGCGACCTGGCGCTCATGCTCGACGTCGGGATTGGAGCGGCCGATCGATTCCTCGTCGAGAACGACCCCGACGAGGCGCCGCTTCATCGCAGCAGGCGGTGATTTTGCCGCGCTCATTTTTGATTGAGACGAATGGCCACGGAGCGGGCATGTGCGTCCAGGCCTTCCGCCTCGCCGAGCGCGATCGCGGCGGGGCCAAGCGCGCGCAATTGCTCCGGCCCGCATTTGAGCAGCGAGGTGCGCTTCATGAAATCAAGAACGCCGAGGCCAGACGAAAAGCGCGCCGAACGCGCCGTCGGCAGTACGTGGTTGGAGCCGCCGACATAATCGCCAATCGCTTCTGGCGTGTGCGCGCCGATGAAGATGGCGCCGGCATTGCGGATGCGGGCAACAAGCGGCTCGGCATCGGCGGCGACGATTTCCAGGTGCTCGGGCGCGAGCTGGTCGACCAGCGCCGACCGCATCCGCCAGCCTCGGCACGATGATGATCGCGCCAAAATTGCGCCACGACGCGCCGGCGATATCCGCGCGCGGCAGTGATTTAAGCTGGGAGTCGACAGCCTTTTCGACTTGCGCCGCAAGAGCAGGATCGTCGGTGATCAAGATCGACTGAGCGCTGACATCATGCTCTGCCTGCGCCAGCAGGTCGGCCGCGATCCAGTCGGCATTGCCGGTTTTGTCCGCCAGCACGAGGACTTCGGACGGTCCGGCAATCATGTCGATGCCGACCTTGCCGAACACCAGGCGCTTCGCCGCCGCCACATAGGCGTTGCCGGGCCCGACAATCTTGGCGACCGGCGCGATTGATTCAGTGCCGTAGGCCAATGCGGCCACGGCTTGTGCGCCGCCAATGCGATAAATCTCGTCGACGCCGGCCAATTTTGCGGCCGCCAGCACCAGCGGATTCAATTTGCCATCGGGCGCGGGCACCACCATGGCCAGCCGCGGTACACCGGCGACCTTGGCCGGCACCGCATTCATCAAGACGGACGACGGATAGGCCGCGGTGCCTCCCGGCACATAGAGGCCGACCGCCTCGATCGCGGTCCATTTCGCGCCCATCTCGACCCCGAGCGGGTCGGTGAATCGTTCATCAGTCGGTTTCTGGCGGCGGTGATAACTCTCGATGCGCTCGCGCGCGAGCCTGAGCGCGTCCAGCGCAGCGCCGTGACAGGCCTTCTCCGCCGCGTCGATTTCAGAAGGCGCGACGCGCAAGCCGATTTTGGTGAGATCGATACGGTCGAATTTGGCGGTCAGTTCGAACAATGCGCGGTCGCCGCGCGCCGCGACATCCGCGACGATGCTGCGCACGGCCTGTTCGACGTCCTGCGCCGCCTCGCGTTTGGTCGCGAGAAAGCTGCGAAAACGCTCCGGAAACTCCGCACTCTGACTGTCCAAGCGAATGGGCATGGCCTGATCCTGCCGGCACGCAGCCGGATTGACAGGTCAATGGGTGATGCGCGCCTTGGCGTCAACCCTCACGCGGCACCCGCAAACTATAGCCCCGCCGCGAAGCGGAGCCCTGATGCAGGCCGATCCTGCCGGTTTATGCGGATTTCGCGTTGGCATTGCCGACATCAACATCGGCATGGGCCGGGCACGACGCCGCTGCCCAGGACGGACCAAGATCCGCCAGTTCGGCCTCCAGGCACTCGACTTCGAGCCGCACCGACGCCCCGCCTGAAAAGGTCAGCGTGATCACCCCGGACGGCGCTTCGGTTTCGGAGAATTCAACCGCCAGAAGATTGAGCACGGCGTCCTTGCGGACCGGGTCAACCTGCCGGCACTTGCAGGACAGTACCCGCTCGAAGCGCAGGGCTGCCCGCCGCCGCTGGTATTTCG
Organism: uncultured Alphaproteobacteria bacterium; assembly: GCA_963801955.1. Taxonomy (GTDB): domain Bacteria; phylum Pseudomonadota; class Alphaproteobacteria; order Rhizobiales; family Xanthobacteraceae; genus Pseudolabrys. The sequence continues at coordinate 50,082 of CAWDGS010000004.1, read as the reverse complement.
GCTCGGCACTCTGCGCGCCCTCCCAGTCGAACCGATTGAGCGCGACGACGACGCGTTTTTCCTGCGCACGCCACAGGATGTCGGAAACCTTGACCACCGCATCCTGCAGGTGAGCCGAAGCAACCTCGAGATCTTCCTCGTCGAGAACCACGAATTTCAGCGGGTCCATTGGCGTTCGCGCTCCCCTCCCGGCGTAGTTAGGCAAGCCTGTCCGAAGGCGCAAGGTGGTCAGCGGTCGGGAAACGCGGGCTCCAGGCCGGCCGCCGTCCAGCGCGGACGGGTCGCCGGATCCGTCAGCTTGCGCAGGAAGATAGACGCGCGGGCGCCATCCTGCGCGCGCGCGTGAATGGCCGCTGAATAGGTATTGGCGCTGTACAATTCGCCTGGCAGCGGGCCGATCACCTTGGCGCCTTTCACCGGCAGGACTTCGCTGATGAATGTGGTTCCAAATTCGGCCCTGCCCTCGGCGATCGAAACCGCCACGTCATGGCCGCCCTTGCCAAGGACTGCCTTCTTGTTGATCTCGTCGGCAATGCCGAGCTTCTGCAACAACGCGGCGAACATGATGCCACCCGAGCCGCCGGCCTTTGGGTCCGTGTAGGCGACGCTGCGCGCATCGAGCAAAGCGCGCTTGAAGGCCTCCGGCGTGGATATGTCCGGAATGGGCGCTCCCTCGCGCACGACGACGCCGGTGACCGTCCGGCCGAGGTCGACGCGGCTGTCGGGCACGACAAGACCGAGATTTCCCAGCTCGGCGATGGCGGATTCCGACAAGATGACGAGGTCGGCCACCTCGCCGCCCTTGATGCGGTCGCGCAGCGACCCGGCCGTTCCGAAGTTCAGATCGAGCTTGTTGCCGGTGTCGTGTTCGAACTCGGCGCCGAGTGCGGCGACCATGGCCTTCACGGCGCCCGCACTCATGACTTTTGTGTCAGCCACAGTCAGTTCCTCCGCCCATCGACGTCATGCCCGGCCTTGTGCCGGGCATCCACGTCTTCATGGCCTAGAAAACAAGACGTGGATGGCCGGGACAAGCCCGGCCATGACGAAACTTGGAGACAAGAGACGAATTATGCGCTGATCCGTTCGATCGCCGCGCCGCAGCGGGAGAGCTTTTCCTCGAGCCGCTCGAAGCCGCGATCAAGGTGATAGACGCGGTTGACCATGGTCTCGCCCTCGGCCGCCAACGCCGCGATCACCAATGACACCGAAGCGCGCAGATCTGTCGCCATCACCTGGGCGCCCTGCAGGCGCTCGACGCCCTCGACGGTCGCGGTCTCGCCATTGAGATGAATGTGCGCGCCGAGCCGCGCCAATTCCTGCACATGCATGAAGCGATTTTCGAAAATAGTCTCGGTAATGTGCGACGTGCCCTTGGCGCGGGTCATCAACGCCATGAACTGCGCCTGCAGGTCGGTGGGAAATCCAGGAAACGGCGCGGTGGTCACGTCCACCGGCTCAAGCCGTGCACCGTTGCGGGCAATACGAATTCCTTCATTGGTGGGCGTAACAGTGGTTCCTGTTTTCGCCAGCACATCGAGCGCAGCCTGCAACAGCTCCGGACGCGCGTTCTGCAGCAGCACGTCGCCACCGGTCATCGCCACCGCCATCGCGTAGGTTCCGGTCTCGATCCGATCGGGCAGAACCGAATGACGCGCGCCATGCAATTTCGAAACGCCCTCGACGACAATGCGCGACGTGCCGGCCCCGGTGATCTTTGCGCCCATCTTGTTGAGGCAGTCCGCTACATCGCCAACTTCGGGCTCTTGCGCGGCATTTTCGATGACCGTGGTGCCGCGGGCGAGTGCTGCGGCCATCAGGGCCGTGTGCGTGCCACCGACGGTGACCTTCGGAAAAACGATCTCGCCGCCGCGCAGGCCCTTTTTGGCACGCGCGATGACGTAGCCGCCTTCGATTTCAATCTCCACGCCGAGCTTCTCGAGCGCCATGATCAGCAAATCGACCGGCCGCGTGCCGATCGCGCAGCCGCCGGGCATGGACACCTTGGCTTCGCCCATGCGCGCAACAAGCGGCGCCACCACCCAGAAGCTCGCGCGCATCTTGGAAACGAGTTCGTAAGGCGCGGTGGTATCGACGATGTGCTTGGCCGAGATATGAATGGTGCGGCCGTTGTTGAAATCATCGCCCGCGCGCTTGCCGGCGATCATCACGTCGACGCCGTGATTGCCGAGAATGCGCTGAAGCTGGATGACATCGACCAGCCGCGGCACGTTTTCAAGGATCAAGGTTTCGTCGGTCAGCAGGCTGGCGATCATCAGCGGCAGGGTCGCATTCTTCGCGCCCGATATCGGGATCGTGCCATTCAGGCGCTGCCCGCCGACTATGCGTATCCGATCCATGCCCGCCCCGCCCGCACCCGATCACTGTGACCGGTCTCTGCGCCAACCGTTTTGGCCCGCGACCGCCATTAACAATGCCTCGCACCGGAAGCCTAGCACCTTCGCCGCGCAATTGCGGCGAAAGTCCGGTTCCCTCAGCGAACCCGCCCGCCACCCGGCTCAGGGCTCGATTCTTGGCCCGGTTCTTGGCCCGGTTTATCGGGCGCTTCGGCGCCTGCCGGCGCGCCCCGTCCGCGCTCCTGCGCTTTGCGCCGGCGCAGGTTCTCACGCAGCGCCGCCGCCAGACGCGCGTCACGGCCGGCCGGCTTTCTGGTCTTGTCCTGGTCCTTGCCCTGATCTTTGCTTTGGCGCGTCATGCGGGCATTTATGCGTCCGGCGTGTCGTTTCGCAAGCCGCCTCATCGCCAAGTCGTGTCGCAGACACGACCCATCGCCTTGCGCCACCGGAAGCCGTATGGCAGTTTCCGCCGCATTCGCGCCGCGCCGATTTCCGTTGCGCATTTTCATGCTGCCGTAGCTCAGTGGTAGAGCACCTCATTGGTAATGAGGAGGTCGAGTGTTCAATCCACTCCGGCAGCACCACTTTTATCCACCGGACTCCCGCAATGACGCCAATACTGTATGGGCATCCGTTTGCCTCATTCGTTTGGAAGCCGCTGATTGCGCTCTATGAGCGCGGCGTGATGTTCGCGTTCCGGATGGTGGACCCCGACCATCCGGAAAACCAGGCGCGTATCGCTGAACTGTCTCCGACGGGGCAGTTTCCCGCGTTGATCGATGGGGACACGGAGATCGCGCAAAGCAATGCCATCATCGAATATCTCGATTTGTTTCATGGAGAAACAGCGCCGATGGTCCCGAACAATCCTCGCGACGCAATTGAGGCGCGCATGATGGCTGACGTCTTCGATGACTATATCCAGGCGCCGATGCAACGGATCGTTGGCGATGCCCTGCGCGCACAAGGCGAGAAGGACCCTCGCGGCGTCGCCGACGCGCATGCGGCGCTGGATCGCTGCTACGCATGGCTGGACCGGCGTGCACAAGAGCGGGAATGGGCGGCATGCGGCCGCTTTACGATCGCCGATTGTGCAGGCGCTCCGGCTCTTTTCTATTCCGATTGGGTGCACCCGATTCCGAACAGTCATTCGGCGTTGAAAGCCTATCGGAAACGCCTTCTCTCGCGGCCATCTGTCGCCCGTGTCGTTGACGAGGCACGCCCCTACCGGAGTTTTTTCCCGTTGGGCGCGCCCGACAGGGACTAAATACCGGACGCTCGCATCACAAATTCATAAGCGGACACAAAGGCAAGTCCCGCGGGCAAGTCCAGCGGGCAAGTCCCGCGGGCAAGTCCGCGCGAGGTTCGCTTTCTGCCGATCGCGGGTCTAAAACTTGACCCCGCAGCAAAAATTGGAACATCGTTGCGCGCATTCACGCGTCGCTCAATTGAAAGTATGGAGCCAATCATGCGCAACGTTGCACTGGTCATTGCGTTCCTGATTGCATTCACCGCACCGGCTTTCGCGCAGAAAGCCAAAATTGAAGCAGCGAATGCCAAATGGGTGGAATTGTTTAACAAGAGCGATTTTGAAGGATTCGCGAAGCTCTATACCCTGGACGCGACTGCATTGCCGCCGGGCTCCCCTATGGTCAAAGGTCGACCCGCAATCGGAAAAATGTGGAAAAGCATGGCGGAGCAAGTGAGCAATCCGCGGCTGACGATTGTGGACGTAAAACGGTTGGGCCCGAATGCAGCGCGCGAGATCGGGACCTTTACCTTGACGACAAAGGGGCCTTCGCCGAAGGAGGTTTCGGGGAAATATCTTGTCGTATGGGAAAGGGTCTTCGGCGGATGGAAAATCTCCTCCGATATCTGGAACGACGGCAAATAAGCGTGGCTCCGCTTTGCAGCGTCAGCCAGGTTGAGTCGCGCTTAGTGCTCGATCAGCCCGCGGCCGCCAACGGCTTGCGCCGCGGCCGGCGCGGCGCGGCGCGCCCGCGGCCCACGACCTCGGCATATTCGTCGATCGGTTGCGGCCGGCCTACGAGATAACCCTGAATCTCGTTGCAGTTTTCGCTCGCCAGGAACTGAAGCTGCTCCTCGGTCTCGACGCCCTCCGCCACCACCGGCAGATTGAGCCCGCGTCCCAGCGCGATCACCGCGCGGATGATGGTTGCGGCCTGCTGGCTGTGACCAAGATTGGCAATGAAGGTCTGGTCGATCTTGATCTTGTCGAACGGGAACGACTGCAAATACGACAGCGATGAATAGCCGGTGCCGAAATCGTCCATCGCGATGCGCACGCCGAGGCCTTTCAGGCGCCGCAGAACCGCCACCGCGCGCGTGAAGTCGCCGATCAGCACGCCCTCGGTGATCTCAAGCTCGAGGCGCGACGGCGCAAGTCCGGTCTCCAGCAAAACCTGATGGACCAGCCGCGGCAGATCGCCGTGCTGGAACTGGACCGGCGACAGATTGATCGCGATATGCAGCGGCCGCGGCCACGAGGCCGCCTCGCGGCAAGCCGTGCGCAGGATCCATTCGCCCATCGTGACAATGAGCCCGCTTTCTTCGGCGAGCGGGATAAATGTGTCGGGCGGCACCAGACCGTGACGCGGATGATGCCAGCGCACCAGCGCCTCGAAACCGGTGACCTCGCCGTCGATATGCGCCTGGGGCTGATAGTGGAGAGCCAGTTCGTCGTGCGCGCTCGCCGAGCGCAAGTCCTGCTGGAGCGCGCGCCGCTCGCGCAGCTGCTTGTCCATCGACACTTCAAAGAACCGGATCGACCCGCGCATTTCGGCCTTGGCGCGAAAGAGCGCGGCATCGGCGTTCGCGATGAGTGCCGCTGCGTCGGTGCCATCCTGCGGATAAATGCCAATGCCGATCGTCGCCCCGACACGCAACGTGTTGCCGTTGATTTCGATATCGGTATCAAGCGCGGCGGCAAGCCGCTCGGCCAGCGTTTCGGCCGCCGCCGGCTGCATGCCGGTGGGCGTGATAACGGCGAATTCATCGCCGCCAAGCCGCGCCAGGAAAGCGCCGTGCGATACCGCCCCAAGACGGCGTCCCACTTCGCGCAGCAAGGCATCGCCGACCGCATGTCCGAACACGTCGTTCACAGCCTTGAACCGGTCCAGGTCCATGCACAGCAGGGCAAAGCTTTCACGTGATCCGGCGGCGAGACCGATCGTCGAGGCAATGCAATCGTTGAATGCCGCGCGGTTGGGCAGGTCCGTCAGCGGGTCGTGGCGCGCCATATGCTCGATGCGCTGCTCGTGATGCTTCTGCTCGGTGAGGTCGTTGATCACGCTGATGAGATATTGCGGCATCCCATCCGTGTCCTTCACCGGCAGCCGCGTTGCGGTGACGATGCGCGTGCCATTGGCCGGCGTAGCCACGGCGTGTTCGCCGAGGAAGGCGATTTCCCCCGATTCGATCAGCTTCTGATCTTCGGCCTCGATCTTGTCCGCGCTGGATCGCGGCATGACTTCGCCAGCGGTCTTGCCCAGCATGACGGAGCGGTCGACACCCAGGTATTTCTCCGCGGCACGGTTGATCAGCAAATATCGCAAGTCGGAAATGTTCTTCACAATGATCGGCGACGGAACATTCTCGATGATCGTGTCCAGGAATGAGCGGGTCCGCTCAAGCTCACGTTCCGCGCGTTTGCGCTCAGTGATGTCCTCATGCGTCGCGACCCAGCCGCCGTCCTTCATCGGCTGATTGACGACCGCGATGGTGCGGCCATCCTTCAATTCAATGTTGAGGGTAAAAGCCGTTCGTTCCTTCAGCGCAGCGCGCAGTTCCCGGTCGTAACGCGCCGGATCAAGCGGGAAAGTCCCCGCTGCAATGCGCGCGTCAAGCAGATCGCGGATGGTGCATCCCCGCCAGATGTGACGCGGATCGATGTTGTACATGTCGCGATAGCGCTCGTTCCAGACGACCAGCCGGTTCTGTGCATCGAACATGCACAAGCCTTGATTCATATTGTTGAGCGCGACGTCGAGTTGCAGGTTCTGCTCGCTCATCTTCTGCCGGATGCGGGCCGACATCGACGCGACAAGACAGACCCCGAGCACGGCGGCAACGGCGATGAGCGTGAATAAAATCGTGCCAGGAGGTACGGAGAAGATGTAAACGGCCTCAGCCATCGCAAGAATGGCCGCAACGGCCAGCACGCCGGCAAAGATGGCTTTTCGTCGGCCGCGATTCATGTCGAAATATTTCAATCCGCGAAACATGAAACCCGCATCTGGAGCGTTTGCGGCGCATTGGCGCGCGGTCACCAGGGTTTTCGCAATTCTGACGGATCAAGTCTTTGACCGCATTAAATTCGGACAGCGGCGATGGTTAACCGGCGTTAACACTACGCGCGCGTAAACAGCCGCGCGCCGCGTTTGATTGACGTTGCGACGAATGACGATCAGCGCGGTTTCAAAAACGAAAAATCGCAGCCCTGATCGGCGCCGAAAATTTCCTGCGCATAAAGCCGCGCATAGCCGCGCGTGGGCGCCTGCGCGGCCGGCTTGGACGCCGCTGCCCGCCGCTTGAGCTCGGCATCGTCGACGGCAAGATCGATGCGCCGCTTGCTCACCGAAAGACGGATTCGATCACCCGTCCGGACCAATGCAAGCGGGCCACCGGATGCGCTGTCCGGCGTCACGTGCAATACGATAGTACCGAACGCCGTTCCGCTCATGCGCGCGTCGGATACGCGCACCATGTCCTTGACGCCTTTGGTCGCAAGTTTCTTCGGGATCGGCAGGTAACCCGCCTCCGGCATTGCCGAGGTCGAATGCGGGCCGGCATTTTGCAGGACCATGATGTCCTTGGCATCGACATCGAGATCCGGATCATCGACGCGAGCGGCAAGATCCTCGAGTGACGAGAAGACGACAGCGCGCCCCTCATGCTCGAACAGAGTGGAATCGGCCGCCGAGCGCTTGAGGATCGCGCCTTCGGGCGCCAGATTTCCAAACAGCGCCACCAGGCCGCCCTGCGGTTCGAGCGGCTTCTTGCGCTCGGCGATGATCGTGCGGTCAACCCATCCATCGCCCTCATGCGACAGCCGCTCACCGAGCGTCTCGCCGGTCACAGTCATGCAATCGAGATGCAGCAGGTCCTTGAGTTCGCGCAGCAGCGCGCCGACGCCGCCGGCAGCGAAGAAGTCCTCCATGTAGCCATTGCCGACCGGCTTCAGATTCACCAGCACCGGCGTCGTATCGGACAATTCGTTGAGGCGTTGCAGCGACACCGGGATTCCAGCGCGGCCGGCAATCGCCGTGAGATGAATGATCGCGTTGGTCGATCCGCCAATCGCGAGCAGGACGCGCAACGCGTTCTCGACCGACTTCTGGTTCACAATGCGATCGGGCGTCAGATTCGAACCAATCAACTTGACCGCGGCCGCGCCGGTGGCTTCCGCCGCGCGCAGGCGGTCGGCATGCACGGCGGGAATTGCCGCAGTCCCCGGCAGGATCATTCCGAGCGCTTCCGCGATGCAGGCCATCGTTGAAGCGGTTCCCATCACGGCGCAGGTGCCGGCGGTGGTGGCGAGCTTGCCTTCGACTTCGGAGATTTCCTCGTCGTCGATCTTGCCGGCACGATATTGCGCCCAGAAGCGCCGGCAGTCGGTGCAGGCGCCCAGCCGCTCGCCGCGATGACGTCCGGTCATCATGGGGCCGGCCACCAGCATGACCGACGGCTTGTTGGCCGATACCGCGCCCATGAGCTGCGCCGGCACCGTCTTGTCGCAGCCGCCCATCAGCACCACCGAGTCCATCGGCTGCGCGCGCACCATTTCTTCGGTGTCGATCGACATCAGATTGCGGAATTTCAGGCTGGTCGGATTGAGAAACACCTCCCCGAGCGAAATCGTGGGAAATTCGATCGGCAGCGCGCCGGCTGCCAACACGCCGCGCTTCACCGCCTCCAGCAGTTCGGGGAAATGGCGGTGACAATTATTGAAGCCGGACGGCGTATAGGCGATGCCGACCACGGGCTTGGCCAGCATCTCCTGGGAATAGCCCATCGACCGCGCGAACGAGCGGCGGAGGTAAAGGGAAAAATCGCGGTCGCCGTAGTTGGTCAGACCGTTGGCGATACCGGTGGGTTTTTTGCTCATGCCGATGCTTTTTGCAGCCACGCGAGACCGGATGCAAGCCGCCGCGACCACGGATGCACGACGAATTGCTGCGAAAAGGCGGGAAAACGCCGTTTCGACCAGTCAATTCCGACCTGGTGAAACCAGACCGCCGCCACCAGCATGGTGAGGAACCAGGTGAGGAAGTGATAGCGCGCGACGGCAGCCGTATAAAACAGAGCCACAATGTGCTGCGCGAGCGCCGCGGCCCCGATCAGGCGCAGCCATGGATCGAATGGGCGTCCGCGGACAACGACGTAGATGAGAATGGCAACGCCCGCGGCATTCAGCGGGATCGTGACATATGATTCCGCCGGTCCGCTCAGCCACTGCGCAACCTGCAACAAGGAGACGCCTGAGATGCTCACCGTTCAACGCCAATGTCGCGAGTTCGTGCGCGGCCGCGGCATAGGCTGACGGCGGCATCACAAGCACGGCTGCGTGCTCGGCATTGGCGCTGAACAGCACAAAGACATGGCCATACACCCAGTTGTGCGCCGCCATGGAAAATACCGGGAGAAACCCGACGCACAGGCCGGCAAGCCGCACCCACTGCCGCCAATAAAGTGCTGCGACGCCCGCGCCGCCGAGCAGAACGGCCGCGGCCGGCGCCACAATCGGTTTCATGCAAATTCCAAGCGCCAACAGCAGCGCGCCAAAAAACGCGCGACGGAAATTTCGATTCGCGCCTGACCGCGAAGGTACGATCAACACGATACCGGCGACGAACAGGATGTATGCGGCCGGGTCTGCAAAGCCGCGGGATGCCCATTGTTCGTATTGCACGAAGCTGGTGCCAAACAGAGTGCCGATCGGAATGGCGACGAAAACGAAAGATCAGCGCCAGCGACCAGCGTTCGGGCAAGAAGCGGCGAAACAAGGCGAAGGCAAGAAAAGGAAATAAAAGAACCAGCGAGAGATAGCCAAGATAGCTCTCACCGAAGACAATATGTTCGAGCGCCCGGAAATATCGCAGGCCGGGGCCGCCGTAGTAAAAAACCTTTTCGCCGCCTTCCAGCGCGCCAAAAAAATCGCCGGCGAGCAGTTTCTGCAAAATCACGCGTCCGACACCATCGTAAAAGAGGCCATCGTCGCCGCCATCGAATGGCCGAAGGCCGCCGAGGAAACTGGCGTCGTCCACCGCGATGACCAGCACGGACAGGCCGACAATGATAAGCGGGACCAGCATTCGGCCGGTCCTGACGCGGACCAGAACGCCCATCAACGCGACCACCGCCGCCAACAGCAAAATCCCGCGCGCAAAATTTTGCAGGCGCACGCTCCATGGCGGCGTCAAATGCATCGCAAGCGTATCCGGCTTGATGCCGACACCGACAATGCGCTTGCCAACGTCAGCGCCGGTGATGGTCCGGCAATTGTCGCCGGCGAGCGGCGCAAAATGCTGGCCTTCGCCTTCCCACATCACCTCGCCGCGCCAGCACAATTCGCCTCCCGACGTAGGCCGCGGGCAGGCTGACGACCTCGAACCATGGCATCGTGAATTGCCAGCGATCCCAACCCATCCAGAAGCGTCGATCACGTTGCGCGCGGCGCACGTCGCTATCGCCGGTCCAGTTGTAGCGAAGCTCATTGGCAAATCCGAGGTGCAGCCAGACCGGATCGGCAAAATCGAGCGCGCTCACGGAGCGCGAATACTGTGGCGCGTGCCAAATACCGTCCGCAGAAAACGCAAACGTTGAATCAGGAAGGCCGTTGTTTTGCCAGCAGCCGAATTCTTCCGGTTTGCACCGTTTGCCGGCCGGATATTGCGCATCGAACGCGGCCACCAGATGATCATAGACATCCCGCGGCAAGCCCCGTTCAAGCGCCGGGCTCGGCAAAAAGACATTGTGCCCTTCCTGAATGCGCGGCGGCGACAAAAGCGCCTGCCCCAGCGCCGCAAGCGCCGCGATCGCAACCGCGGCCATCCATGCGCGGCCGCCTGGTGCGTAGCTCGCCACTGAAAATAACCACTGCCAGAATCACCAGCAGCGCATAGTCGGAAATATTGCTGATCGGCAGGCCGAATAGCGACGATGCACAACACCAGCGCAGCCAGCTTGCGCCACCCGGTGCCGGGAACGTCCTCGTGCGGTGCGGTCATCGATGTCGTCCCGGCCCGGCGCCAATTCGCCCTTGCGTAGCATGTCGATTTGGCTCAAATCCATGCCGCGCCTGACAAAATCCCTCTTTGGTGGGCTTTGAAACCGTGATCCGTGTAGGCATCGTCGGCAGCAATTACGGACGCACCGTCCAGCTGCCCGCATTCCGTGCCGACCCCCGCTGCGAGGTGATTGCGCTTGCCGGCAGCAATGCCGCGCGCGCGGCTGAAATGGCCAAGGCTGAAGGCATCGCCAAAAGGTCATGGCGACTGGCGCGCTCTGGTCGAAGACAATGACGTCCAGGCGGTCGCCATCGCCACGCTGCCAAGCCTGCAGGCGCAGATCGCGATCCGTGCGCTGGAGCTGGGCAAGCCGGTGTTCGCCGAAAAGCCGATGGCGAGCGATCTTGCCAATGCGAGCGCAATGCTGAAGCAGGCAACGTCGAGCCGTAAACCGACCATGATCGACTTTAATTTTCATCAGATCATGAGCTGGCAGCGCGCCAAGACGATGCTCGACGCCAATGCAATTGGTGCGCTCCGCCATGTTGCCGTGCACTGGCACGTGGAGAGCCGTGCCATCCAGCTCCGCATGCGCAGCTGGAAGACCTTGGGCGATGACGGCGGCGGCGTGCTCGGCAACTTCATTTCACATTGCTTTCATTATCTCGAGTGGTTCTGCGGGCCGATCAATGGGCTTTCGGCGCGCGTGGCCGGATTGCCGGATGACCGCGAGCTGGAAACGACTGTCGCGATGGCGCTGCAATTTGCGAAAGGTCCGCTGGCGAGCCTGTCGATGAGCTGCGCGTCCTATCTCGGCATCGGACACCGCATCGAATTTTTCGGGGAGGACGGGACGCTCGGTGCTGCACAATCCTGGCGCCGATTACATGCGCGGCTTTGAATTGTTTCACGCAAAGAGGCCGTCGGCGTTCGAGCGCATTCCGGTCGAGGATCCGGTCGACGCTAAATATCCGGATGGCCGCATCGCGCCGGTGTCGCGGCTGGCCAAGATATTCCTGGACGCGATCGAAACGGCAGCGCTCCCGCGACACCCGGTTTTGCCGAAGGTTATCGCGTGCAGGTGCTGATCGATGCGGCGCGGCGCTCACATCAGTCAGGTCGCGTGGATCGACGTGACGCAGGCAGGTGTCAAAAAAGGAGCCCGCGCGTGAGCCGTATCCTCGTCACCGGCGGCAGCGGTTTCATCGGCTCCGGACTTGTGAAAGCCCTCGTCCGCGCCGGCCATCGCGTGCGCGTGCTCGACGACAATTCACGTGGCGCGCCTCGCCGGCTGGCGGACGTGGACCAAGGACATCGAATTCATCGCCGGCGACATTCGTGACGCCACAGCGGTCACGAAAGCCGTACAAGGGATGGACGAGGTGCATCACCTCGCCTTCGTCAATGGCACGGAATTCTTCTATAGCCAGCCCGACCTGGTGCTCGACGTCGGCGTGCGCGGAATGATCAATGTGATCGATGCCTGCCGCCAGAATAATGTCGGCAACCTGATCCTGGCATCGAGCTCCGAGGTCTATCAGACGCCGCCAAAAATCCCGACCGACGAGAGTGCGCCCCTCACCATCCCCGACCCGCTGAACCCGCGCTATTCCTATGGCGGCGGCAAGCTGATCAGCGAGCTGATGGCGATCAATTTCGGCCGCAAATATTTCGAGCGCGTCCTGATTTTCCGCCCGCACAACATCTACGGACCGGACATGGGATGGGAGCACGTCATTCCCCAGCTCGCCTTGCGCCTCGACGCCGCGGCAAAGAAACAGCCGTCCGGCACGATCCGGTTCGAAATCCAGGGCAGCGGGCAGGAAACGCGCAGCTTCTGCTTCATCGACGACCTTGTCGCCGGAGTCCTGGTGATGCGTGAAAAAGGCGAGCATCTCGGCATCTATCACGTCGGCACCACGGAAGAAGTCAGCATCGCCGACCTTGCGCGCCGCGTGGCAGCGCAAGCCGGGCGCGACAATCGACCTGGTCGCCGGCAAGCCCGCACCCGGCGGCACAGCGCGTCGTTGTCCCGACATTTCGAAACTCGGCAAGCTGGGCTATAAGCCACGCGTCACGCTGGGCGACGGTTTGAAGCCAACGCTCGACTGGTACTGGCGCAACGTGCAGCTCGCGCCAAGCTGACGTCGAAGGAGATCACGAACCTTGCGTCCCACCAAAGTTGCGCGCGCTGCCGGCACCGGCGGAAGCGTTCCGATCGAAAGCTGTCAGATTTGCGGCCATGCGCCGCTCGATAGCGTGCTTTCGCTCGGCTATCATGCCGCCGGTCAACCAGATGGTGCCGGTCGGACAGGTGCCGCGCCAGCTTCCCTGGTTTCCGACCACGCTGCTGCATTGTCGCAATTGCGAGCTGGTCCAGCTTGGCCTTGCGGTCGATCCGGTCATTATCTTCCCGCCGGAATATCCCTACACCAGCGGCACGACCAAACTGCTGCGCGACAACTTCGCCGACCTGCAGCGCGAGAGCGCGGCGATGCTCGGCCTCGGCGACCAGGATCTCGTCATCGATATCGGCTCGAACGACGGCACGCTGCTTTCGAATTTCCAGAACGGCGGCCAGCGCGTCGCTTGGCATCGAGCCGACCGACGTCGGTGACATCGCCAATCAGCGCGGAATTCCCACGATCAAGCGCTATTTCGGAACCGAGGTGGCGCGCGAAGTCAAACGCGAGTATGGCCCGGCCAGTATGGTTACGGCCGCAAATTGCTTCGCGCATATCGAGGACGTTCACGCCATCGTCGACGGCGTCGTCGAGATGTTGAAGGACGACGGCGTGTTCGTGACGGAGTCGCACTATCTCATTCCCCTGCTCGAGACCCTGCAATACGACACCATCTATCACGAGCACCTGCGCTACTATTCGCTGACGAGCCTGAAGCATCTTTTCGAGATGCACGGTCTCGAGGTGTTTCATGCGCGGCCGATCCCGAGCCATGGCGGCTCGATCCGCGTCTACGCCGCGCGCCACGGCGCTCACACCGTGCAGGACGGCGTCAGGCGGATGCTGGCGGCCGAACCGCGCGGCGAAGCGATGACCAAACGATTGGCGACCTTCCGGCACGACGTCATCCTCTCCAAACTTCGCTTGCTCGCGATGCTGCGCGACCTGAAGGAAAAAGGCGCGCGCGTCGCCGGCATCAGCGCTCCATCGCGCGCGAGTACCCTGGTGAACTATGTCGGCCTCGATGAAGGCTTGATCGACTATGTCTGCGAGGTGCCGGGCTCGCTGAAGATCGGCAAATGCATGCCCGGCACACAGATTCCGGTGGTCGACGAAGCAAAATTGTATTCCGACCAGCCCGACTGCGCGGTCATTTTCTCCTGGCACATCGCCGACGAACTGGCGCCCAAGCTCAAGGCCAAGGGTTTTCGCGGCCAGCTGATCACGCCGCTGCCGGTGCCGCGGGTGCTGTAGGCGTCATTGCGATGAATGGAACCGGCACGCAGGACAAAAGCAAGGAAGTCGCCTTCTTCGACGCCCATGCCGACAGCGACGAATACGATGTCTTCACGCCGCAAGCCAACGACCGCCTGATCGCAGCCTTCAAACGATTGAGCGGCCTGCCGGCCGGCGCGCGCGTCGCCGATCTCGGTTGCGGTTCAGGCGTGTTCACGGAATTGCTGCGGCGCGCGGGCTATCAAAGCGTCGGTCTCGACATCAGCCCCAAACTGGTCGCGCTTGGACGTCGCAAGTATCCCGGCCTCGAACTCATCGAAGGTGACGCCGAAAATCTTCCGTTCGAAACCGCAAGCCTCGATGGCGTGCTGTTAAGCGGACTGGTGCATCATTTTCCCGACCCGCGGCGGCTGGCGGCTGAAGTCCAACGCGTGCTCAAGCCCGGTGGCCGGTTTGTCGCCTTCGATCCCAACCGCATGAATCCGTTCATGTGGCTTTATCGCGATCGCTCCTCGCCTTTTTACAGTTCGGTGGGCGTGACGGAAAATGAGCGGCCCATTTTGGCCCGGCAGGTGGCGGATATTTTCCGCGACGAAGGATTCAGCGTTCAGTCGGATTTTCTGGCCGGGCTCGCCTATCGTTACGTTGCGTCGCGGCGCACGCGCGTGCTGCTGCCGATATACAATTTCATCGACAATGTGCTGTTCAATCTGGCGATTTTAAAGCCGTTCCGCCCCTTTGTGCTCACGAGCGGAGAGAAGCCGCGATCATCGGCCGGCCATGACCGAGTTCAAAGGAAGCGATGTCGTCCAATGAACAACGCAACGCCGCGCCTCGACATCATTATCCCGGTCTACAACGAAGGCGCCAATATCGTGCCGACGCTGCGCGCGCTCGCGCGCGACGTGAAAACGCCGAACCGGATTTTGATCTGTTACGACCGCGAAGACGACAACACGCTGCCGGCGATCAGGAATAATCGCGACAGTTTCAACAGCCTCGCCATTGAATTTGTGCGCAACCGCGGCCAGCGGCGCTCACGGCGCCGTGCTGACCGGATTTTCGGCCAGCACAGCTCCATTCGTTCTCGTATTCCCGGCGGACGACGACTTCAACGCCGGCATCATCGACGCGATGGTCGCGGAAGCCGACAAAGGGATGCGACATCGTCTGCGCCAGCCGATTCATGGCCGGCGGCAGCATGGTCGGATGCCCCTGGCTGAAGGCCGTTCTGGTCCGCGCCGCAAGTTTTACACTTTACCATGTCGCGCGCCTGCCGACTCATGATGCGAGCAGCGGCTTTCGTCTTTTCTCACGCCGCGCACTGGACGAGATCGAAATCGAGTCGGAACGCGGCTTCTGCTACAGTATCGAGCTGCTCGTGAAGTGCCATCGGCTTCACTGGCGCATCGGCGAAGTGCCGGCGCAATGGTTCGAGCGAACGCACGGCGCCAGCCGCTTCCAGGTGATAAAGTGGCTTCCGGACTATTTGCGTTGGTATATTTACGCGTTCGCCACCACTTTTTTTCGGCGGCCGGCGGCAAGCGTGCGCCTGTAAACACACGGCCTGACACGGGACAATGCACATGGCAGAGGACGTGGCAAAGAACACCGCAAAAAAAGTGGGTTGGCCGAAGATCGTGAGCCGCCGCGCGACGCGCGTGTCGCCATGGGTGGAAATCGTCGAGCGTGGGGTCGAGTTCACACCCGGCGCGAAGCCGGACCTCTATCACGCCATCAGCCAAACGGACTACGTGGCCATCGTCGCGCTGACGCCGAATGGGACGATCCCCATCGTGCGGCAATACCGGCCAGCACTTGAGAACTTCACATGGGAACTGCCGGCTGGCACGCTTGATAAAGACGAGCAGCCCGCCGACTGTTGTCGCAGGGAGCTGCTGGAAGAGACGGGATTTCCTGCACAAACGGTGCACGCGCTCGGCAGCTATGCGCCCTGCACGGCGCGGCTATCGAACCAGATCCATACGTTCTTCGTCGAGACTGGACCCACCACACCCCCGCAATCGAGACCGGCATCGAGGTTAAACTGGTTTCGCCTGCTGAATTGGCCACACTTATTCTGGCCAGAGAATTTGTGCTGCAACTCCATATTGGCGCCCTGCTGCTCGCGGGCATGCACGGCCATATCGACATGAATATTTTCCGTCCGCCCCAGCGCAATTGATGTTGATCAAGGCGCAGTTTTGAGATGCGACAAAACTCGTCTCGACAACTACCCTGGAACCCTTCTAAAAGGTGGTTGCGGCGGGCGGGAAAAGAACAATGGATTACAAGGGACTATTCACGACGGCGCTCGACAAATTGCGTGACGAGCGCCGTTACAGGGTTTTCGTCGACCTGGAGCGCATTGCCGGCCGCTTCCCACATGCCGTTTGGCATTCCCCGCACGGTCAGCGCGATGTCGTGATCTGGTGCTCGAACGATTACCTCGGCATGGCACAGCATCCGAAGGTCATCGGCGCCATGGTCGAAGCCGCCGCACGCATGGGCACCGGCGCCGGCGGCACGCGCAACATAGCCGGCACCAATCATCCGCTGGTCGAACTCGAGCGCGAGCTTGCGGACCTGCACGGCAAACCGGCAGCGCTCGTGTTCACCTCGGGCTATGTTTCAAACGAAACCGGCATCGCCACGATCGCCAAGCTCCTGCCGAACTGTCTCATCCTGTCCGACGCGCTCAACCATAATTCCATGATCGAGGGCGTACGTCAGTCGGGCTCCGAAAAGCAGATCTGGCGACATAACGACGTCGGCCATCTCGAAAAATTGCTGAAGGCTGCCGATCCGGCGCGGCCAAAGCTGATCGTATTCGAGAGCCTCTACTCCATGGACGGCGACATCGCACCGGTGCACGCCATCTGCGATCTTGCCGAGCGCTATGGCGCCATGACCTATTGCGACGAAGTGCACGCCGTCGGCATGTATGGGCCGCGCGGCGGCGGCATTTGCGAACGCGACAACGCGATGGCCCGTGTCGACGTGATCGAAGGCACACTGGCCAAGGCCTTTGGTTGCCTCGGGCGGCTACATTGCGGCCAGTGAAGAACTTGTCGACGCGGTGCGCTCCTACGCTCCTGGATTTATCTTCACGACTGCGTTGCCGCCGGCAATCTGCGCAGCGGCCACCGCCGCCATCCGCCATCTGAAAACGTCAAGCTGGGAACGCGAACGTCATCAGGACCGCGCCGCCCGCGTGAAGGCGGTGCTCAACGCCGCTGGCCTCCCGGTGATGCCGAGCGCCACGCATATCGTGCCTGTGCTGATTGGCGATGCGGAGAAGTGCAAGGCCGCCAGCGATTTGCTGCTGTCCGAGCATGGCATCTACATCCAGCCGATCAACTACCCGACTGTGCCGCGTGGAATGGAGCGCCTGCGCATTACGCCCTCGCCCTACCACGACGACGTGTTGATCGACGCGCTTGCAGAAGCACTGGTGGACGTGTGGGAACGGCTTGGCCTGCCGCGACGTCAGCAAGCAGCGGCGGCGGAATAAGCCGCACTCCCGGCGACATCAATCCTGATATGGCGGCCGCTTCAACGGCTGCTTGGTCGGATCATTTCCTGCATTCAAATGCGCGCGCGGTCCGTCGTCGCCACGAACGGCATGGTGAGCGACACGAAAAAAATGCGCGTGAGATGATGCGCGCCGACGTAAACAGGATCGAGGTTGAGCGCCAGCGCCAGCAGCATCATTGCGTCGACCGAGCCAGGCGCGAAGGCAATCATGACCTCAGCCACACGCAGCGACGACAGGTTGATCAAAATGACGGCAAAAACAGCCGCGATTATCACGGCCACCGCAAACGAGCCAAAGGCGGCGGCAACAAAGTTCATCAACAGCCGCAGCGGCATATTCGCAAACCGCGATCCGGTGACCGCACCCATGGCAACCATTGCGGTGTTCGCGACCCACCACGGCATGACGGCATGAATAAACCCGCTGCCGTGCAGCACCGCCGAGGTGAGCATCGCGCCGAACAGCAGGCCGCCGGGGAAGCGGAAGCGATAGGCAATCAATGCAGCGACACTGGAGGCCGCAACCAGGATCGCCAGCTCGTCGAGCGTGGCCACGTTGAGCGCCACGGCCGCTCTCGGCGGAGCATGTCCAACCAGCCCGAGCAGCGACAATCCGGCCGGCAGACCAACGGCAATAACGACCACGCGGATGCTTTGCACAATCGCGATCGCGCGCAGGTCAGCGCCGAGTTCGGCGCCGAGTGCCAACACCTGCGACATGCCGCCCGGTGCGGCCGCGAGATAGGCGTCGACCTTACCCCACCGATGGACAAGGCGCAGATAGCCAGCGCCACCGATCGAGATGAAAGCCATCGCCAGCAGCAGCACAGCGATACTGAGTGGATAGGTCGCCATACCGTGCAGCGTTTCCGGCGTGACGACCGCGCCGAGCGATATGCCGATCAGCACAAATATCGCGCGCATCATCAATGTGGGAATCAGCATCGGCCGGCCGGCCAGCGAGGCTCCGGCGACAGCCAGGATCGAGCCCGACAACCAGCCCGCGGGCACGCCGGCCAGCCCCAGCGCTGCCCCGCCCGCCAGCGCAATGGCAAGCGTTTCGCCGAGGTGGCGCAGCGTCGCTGAACGGGGATCGGCTAATGGCGCGGACAATGCCCAAGGCTCTCAGTGAGCCTGGCGCACCGCGCCGCGACTCGTTGGGCGCGATCAATGCCGCGCGCGGCCCGCCACGTCAAATATATCGAAAGGGTCGGCGATCCGGAATTATCAGGCGAACATGCCGGGGGTTGGCACCGTTGCCGGGCCAATGCCGTTACTCAGCACGATGCGTACCAGGTCGGCGGCATTGCGGGCGCCGATTTTCTCCATGACCCGCGCGCGATGCACCTCGATCGTGCGCGGGCTGATGCCGAGCCTGCGGCCGGCCTCCTTGTTGGACGCACCCGCCGCGATCTGGGCCAGCACTTCGCGTTCCCGTGGAGTCAGCGAAGCCTGGCCGGGAAACTCCGAACGCCAGGCATTGCCACCATTGCTGGTCGCACTACGTTTCTTGAAGGCGGAAATCGCGCCGGCGACCCGTATGACGAGCGAGCGGGCGTCGAATGGCTTGACGAGATAGTCGTAAGCACCGCTCTTCACCGCCTCCACGGCGCAGCCGACGTCACCGTCGCCGGTCACGATGAATATTGGTGCGGGGTAATTTTGCGCGTCGAGTTCCTTGAGCGCCTCTACGCCGGATTTATCGGGCAGGTGCAGATCGAGCAATATGCAGGCGGGCGTATGATGGCGTGCGGCCGCAAGAAACGTCTCGGTGTCCGCAAATCCGGTGACGTGATAGCCAGCCAGCGTAAAAACGATCGAGAGTGCATCTCGTATCATGACGTCGTCATCAACGACGAAGAGTTCGTCTGTCGGTAAATCCTGCAAAGCCATAGGTTGCCGCCTCGGAGTTATGCAATCCACCGCCACCAGATATTGTGCACCAAGGGCGGGCCCGATGGAGTTAAAAAATGTAATCCGTACAATTGTTTATGGTATGATTGGATGGCAAAATGGTACGTTGGTGGGGCAGCACGGATTTTTGATCTCGCGCACAGCGAATTGCCGCACTGCCGGAGCCTGCCGCATCAGCGCCAGGTATTTTGAGACGACGCAACTCGTTAAAGTGCCAATCGGAAGTTGTCCCGATCTGGAGAGTACATGCTGCAAGGTTGGGTAGTCATCGTTGCCGCGCTTGCGTACATCGGGTTGCTTTTCCTGGTGGCGAGCTACGGTGACCGTACCCGTGGCCTTGGTCGCGATGGACGCTCGCGACTGCTGATCTACCCATTGTCACTGGCCATCTACTGTACATCGTGGACCTTCTTTGGGTCGGTCGGGTTCGCTTCGCGCACCGGTTTTGACTTCCTCACGATCTATATTGGTCCCGCGCTTCTAATCGGGCTGTGCAGCCCGTTACTGATGCGCGTCGTGCGGCTTGCGAAGACGCACAACATAACGTCGATCGCCGACTTTATTGCGGCGCGTTACGGCAAGGGCCAGGCCGTTGCAGCGACTGTCGCGCTCATCGCAATTGTCGGCACCATTCCGTATATCGCGCTGCAGCTCAAAGCAGTTTCATCGTCGCTGGAAACCATCCTTGCTCACATTACGCCGGCAACGGATGTCACCCGGCCGCTGCTCGGGGACATCGCACTGTTCGTGGCGCTTTCGATGGCCACATTTGCCGTTCTGTTTGGCACGCGTCATATCGATGCGACCGAGCACCAGGACGGCCTGATGCTGGCCGTTGCCGCGGAATCGATCGTCAAACTGGTGGCGTTTCTCGCCGTCGGAATTTTCGTCACGTTCTGGATGTTTGACGGCCCGGTGGCGCTGTTTAACGAGGCAATGCAACGACCGACCACGGCCGCCATCTTCAGCCGGGAGCCGCGCATCGACACACTCGTGGCGATGACGCTTCTATCGTTCGTGGCATTTATTATGTTGCCACGACAATTCCATGTGGCCGTTGTCGAAAACAACAACGAAAACGAAATCAAGCGCGCAATCTGGCTATATCCCGTCTATCTGGTGCTTATAAATCTGTTCGTGGTTCCGATTGCGCTCGCCGGCCTGCTGACATTTCCAACCGGTAGCGTGGACAGCGACATGTTCGTGCTGGCGCTACCCCTGCAAAGCGGCTCCAATCTCTTCACCATTGTTGCATTCGTCGGTGGCCTGTCCGCGGCCACGGCCATGGTGATCGTTGAATTGGTCGCCCTCTCGATCATGGTCTCGAACGACTTGATCATGCCGCTGGTCCTTCAGCGGCGCGAGGCCTTGATCAGCGGCCGCGAAAACGTCGGCTCGCTCCTGCTGACGGTCCGCCGAATTTCGATTTTTGCGATCCTGCTGCTCGCTTACGTCTACTACCGCTCGGCCGGAGAAGCGCAACTCGCCTCGATCGGGTTGCTTTCGTTCGCTGCGATCGCGCAACTGGCGCCGGCCTTTTTCGGAGGCCTCGTGTGGCGACGCGCCACAGCGGCCGGCGCCATTGCCGGCATGACCGCCGGCTTTGTCGTTTGGGCCTACACCCTGTTGCTCCCGACACTCTCCGACATTGGGGTGATCGGCGAGCGCATTCTCACCGACGGGCCCGCCGGCCTGAGCATGTTGCGTCCGCAGCATCTGTTCGGCCTCGACCTCCCGCCTCTTGTTCACGGCGTGGTGTGGAGCCTCCTGATCAATATCGCGTGCTACATCGGCTTCTCCTTCCGCCGCGCGCCCACACCGATCGAGCGGATACAGGCGAATACGTTCGTGCCATCGGATCTCACGCCGATTTCGCCCACCTTCCGGCGTTGGCGTTCTTCGGTCACGGTGGAAGAGCTGACAACCACGGTTGCGCGCTATCTCGGAGAAGATCGAACGCGCTCGGCGCTCGAGAGCTTCGCCGGTACCCAGCGCATCAGCCTTGACCCGAAGGACGAAGCGGATTTTCGGCTGGTGCGGCATGCCGAGCACATTCTCGCGTCCGCAATTGGCGGCGCGTCATCACGACTGGTGCTCTCGCTCCTGCTGCGCAAGCGCACCGTGTCGACCAAGGCCGCGTTGAAGTTGCTCGACGATGCCAACGCGGCGATTCAGTACAACCGTGAGATCCTGCAGACCGCGCTCGATCACGTGCGCCAGGGCATCGCGGTCTTCGACAAGGAACTTCAGCTGATCTGCTGGAACCGGCAATTCGGTGAAATCCTCGACCTGCCGCCGAGCCTGATCCGCGTCGGAGTCGGACTTGCGGACATCGTGCGCTTCAACAGCAGGCGCGGCGCAAGCGCGACCGACGGCACCGAGGAAATCGTCGGTGCACAGCTTGAGCGTTACATTTCCGGTTGTGAGCCGTTCCTGGCGCGATCCGCGCTCGGCGTAGTGATCGAGGTCCGAGCAAATCGCATGCCGGACGGCGGCATCGTCACAACGTTCACTGACATTACCCCCAGCGTTGAGGCAGCCGAGGCCCTCGAGCGGTCGAACGAAACATTGGAACGACGTGTGCGGGAACGAACCGAGGAATTGACTCGCCTCAACGCCGCCCTCGCCCATGCCAAAGGCGAAGCCGAGGCCGCCAATATTTCCAAAACAAAGTTTCTCGCGGCTGCCAGCCACGACATCTTGCAGCCGCTCAACGCGGCGCGGCTTTATGTCACCAGCCTGACCGAACGCGGGGGGCAAGACGATCGTCGACTGGTCGACAACATCGATGCATCGCTCGAGGCGGTCGAGGAAATATTGGGCGCGCTGCTCGATATGTCCCGGCTCGACACCGGCGCGCTGCGGCCGGAATTCGCGAGCTTCCGTGTCGATGAATTGATGCGCCAAATTGAACTCGAATTTGCGCCGCTTGCGACGTCGAAGGGCATCGATCTCATTATTGTGCCGTGTACCCTGGTCGTGCGGTCCGACCGGCGCTTGTTGCGCCGTTTGATCCAGAACCTCGTCTCCAACGCGATCAAATATACGCCCGAGGGCCGTGTCCTGGTCGGCTGCCGGCGGCAAGGCGCCAACCTGCGTATCGACGTTTACGATACCGGCGTCGGCATTCCACAATCCAAATGGCGCGACATATTTATCGAATTCCACCGCCTTGATCAGGGTGCCAGAATTGCGCGCGGTCTCGGGCTCGGGCTTTCAATCGTGGAGCGCGTGGCACGGGTGCTGGATTGTCCGATCGGTCTTGAATCGGAAAGCGGCCGGGGTTCGCATTTCACCGTCACAGTACCGCTTTCAAACGAGGCGCCCATCGAACTGCTGGCCCGTGAGAGCGCCCGTGTCGACCCCAGCCAGCTCGCCGGCATAACCGCACTTTGCGTCGACAACGAGCCATCGGTTCTCGACGGCATGGAAACATTGCTGCGCGGATGGGGATGCGACGTGATCAAGGCGCCGGATCTTGCGTTCGCACTGGCGGCGATCTCCGAACGCGCAACACTGCCGAATGGTCTCCTGGTTGACTACCATCTCGATGACGGCAACGGCATCGAGGCCATTGTTGCGCTGCGCCGTCGGTATGGCGAATTACCGGCGATCCTGATCACCGCCGACCGCTCACCGGCCGTGCGCGAACAAGCGCGCGAAGAAAACGTCCAGGTCCTGCACAAGCCGATTAAACCGGCGGCGCTTCGCGCTTTGCTGGCGCAATGGCGCGTGCTGCGCGTGGCGGCGGAATAGGAGAAAGACCGCTAGTTTTCGGCGGCGACGCTCTGCGGCCATTGGCCGGCTTCGATCTTTGCCGCAGCAATCACGGCCTGGGTTCGGCTCTCAACGCCGAGTTTCTGAAGAATCGCGGACACGTGTGCCTTCACCGTCGCTTCGGAGACACCGAGCTGGTAGGCAATCTGCTTGTTCAGTAATCCTTCCGACAGCATCATCAGCACGCGCACCTGCTGCGGCGTCAGCGTCGCCATGCGCGTCATGAGCTCGGCTGCTTCCGCATCGGACCCGGCCGCAAGATCGACATCGGGTGGCGTCCACACCCCGCCGCCAAGGATGCGCGAAATCGCAGCGCGCATGGCGTCGACGCCGAGAGTTTTTGGAATGAACCCCGAGGCGCCAAATTCCATGCAGCGGCGTATGACTGCCGGATCGTCATTGGCCGAAACGACGGTCACCGGCACGCTCGGGTATTGAGCGCGCATATACATCAGCCCGGAGAAGCCGCGCGCGCCCGGCATGGTCAGGTCAAGCAACACCAGATCCACGTCGCTACCCCGATCGAGCAGCTCGACGAGTTCATCAAAGGTGCCCGCTTCAGCGATATCCACTCGCTCGAGCAATCCACCGACCGCCTCGCGCAACGCGCCGCGAAACAGTGGGTGATCATCGGCGATAACAAGTCGGTACTGCACGGTTTCAGTCAACCACAACTACCTTTCGACCAGATTGGGCGGCCACGAGCCACTGACAGATATAGTATTGCTGCCTCAACCGAAGCCAAAGCCATCATGCGCCGCTGCCTCAGCGAGCATCAATAGGCTACGGGACAGTCGCTAATATACCATTGTTATCAGCACTATAGCCACATGCCGATACCAGGCGGCTCCAGGCCGCGACGACGTCACGCACTTCGGCAGGGAGACATCATCGCTTTCTACTCCCGATGAACTGCAAAACGACGTCGCGGCTATGCGGCCGGCGTCGATGCTCGACAAGATAAACTCCCTGCCAGGTCCCGAGCGCGAGCTTGCTGCCCATCACAGGTACTGCAGCGACACTCCGTTGAGCATCGCCTTCACATGCGCCGGCATGTCGTCCGGGCCTTCCGCGTCATGAATCCAAGGCGCGTTCTCGGGCGCGAGGCGATCAAGCGCGGCAATCAAGTCCGCTTGCACATCGGAGTCTGCGTTTTCCTGAATGGTCAGCGAGGCCGAGGTGTGGCGCAGATACACCAACAAGGCGCCATCGGCAGCGCCGATCTGCTGGATGAAGCTTGCCGCATTCTCGGTGATATCGGTAAAGCCAACGCCCGTTGTTTCGACGCGTAACGTTGCCGTGGCAATCAGTTGCGGCGCGACTTCAACGATGGCGGACATTCGACCCGGCATGGACACACGCTGACGAACAGGGCCGCTCAACCCTTGCGCATCATGTCCTTCTGCACGGTAGTTGATCATGTCGACAAAACGACGCCAGGTAACTTGGAGAGTATCCTGGATGAAAGCACTGGCGCGCGCCACGTCCTCTCGTGTCGGCAATTTAATCGTGACATCGCCACCTTTGTCAGCCGGAGGCGCAAGATCCGCCGGCGGACGTGGCGGCGGCGGCTCCTTCAGAGCGACGATCTCCTTCCTCAAGGAAGACACTTCATCGCGCAAGCGGACAATATCTGCTTGCATTTTCTTCACGGAGGCGACGCCGTCCTGCAGCGCGGCAATCTCCGTTTCCAGTTTCTTCAACGCTGCAACATCGTCCTGCAGGCCAGCGACCTGGCTCTCAAGTGCCGGATGATTTTCCGACGCCGCCTGGCACGACCAGCCACGGCCCTGGGTGCTGCAAAAGGCAACTTGTCCGCTGTCGTTGTCGAGCCGCAGAAATCCATTATTGACGCGGCTGAACGTGAAACGGCTGGGCGGAGCGGCCGGCAGTTTGTCCGGCGACAGCTCGGGAGTTTCGGCGGGAGGCTGAGATGTGCTCGGTTCAGCCGCCGGCGGAGGCGCCGCCTTCTGGCCTTCGACGTCGATGACTGTTTGCGCCGGTGCGGGCGCCGCGAAACAAACCAGGCTCACGGCCAAGGCAAGCATCGAGATGCGCATGACGTCTTCCAGGTTATTGTCCTTGGGCTCAATGCCGAGAATACGCAGCGTAACATTGGAGCCCCGTTTCTTGCCAAAATTCATGCTGCAGTGCATGCCAGAACTCCTTCGTTCGGAATCGGAAATTCTCCGGTTTAGTGCTTACTATCAAACACTTATGCCGCAGGGGCGGTTCCTTGACTCGCCGAAACCCCATAAGTATGGTCCGCGCGGCTTTTAGGGCGGCGGGACACGCGAAACCTGAAGCCCACGCGAGTCGAAAGCATGGCTGACGGCACGCGGGCAGGCAAAGGCAAAGAACCGCCGGACGACGAGGCTGCTCTCTCCGCGAGGCTCCAGCGGCTCGGCGAACGGCTCGCAACTGCGAACCGACCATCCGAAAACGGCTCCGGTCCTCGTTCGGCCGCCGATGCTTCGGCGTTCGCCCGTGGTTTCCGGCTTTCGACCGAGCTGGTGGCGGGCGTACTCGTGGGTGCGGTGATCGGCTGGCTGCTCGACCGCTGGCTTGGCATCTCGCCGTGGGGGCTCATCGTGTTTCTGCTGCTCGGCTTCGCCGCCGGGGTACTCAACGTGATGCGCGCGGCCGGTGTCGTGCGTGACAGAAATCTGAACGATTAGCGATCATGGCCGTCGACCCCATCGAGCAATTCCAGATCCAGAGCCTGTTCCCGGTCGCAAAGATCGGTGGCACCGAGATCGTCTTCACCAATTCGGCCGCCTTCATGCTGGCCGCGGTGCTGGGTCTCACATTCTTCTTGATCGGCGCGACTGCAAGCCGCGGTCTGGTGCCTTCGCGGCTGCAATCGGCTGCCGAAATCGCCTACGAATTCGTGGCGACGACCGTGCGCAGCACCGCCGGCGCCGAAGGCATGAAGTTTTTTCCCTTCGTGTTTTCGATTTTCATGTTTGTGCTGACGCTGAACATGATTGGGCTGATCCCCTACTCCTTCACCGTCACCAGCCACATCATCGTCACCGCAGCGCTGGCGCTGACCGTGTTCTTCACCGTGCTGATCTACGGGCTGATCCGCCACGGCTTCCACTTCTTCAACCTGTTCGTGCCGAAGGGCGTGCCGATCTACATCCTGCCGCTGATCATCGCGATCGAGATCCTCTCGTTCGTGTCGCGGCCGATCTCGCACAGCGTGCGTCTGTTCGCCAACATGCTGGCGGGCCACATTACGCTGCAGGTCTTCGCCAGCTTCATCATCCTGCTCGGCGCCGGACTCGGCGTTGTCGGCTGGATCGGCGGCGTGCTCCCGTTCCTGATGATCGTCATTCTTTTTGCGCTGGAGACGCTGGTCGCGTTCCTGCAGGCCTACGTCTTCGCCATTCTCACATGCATCTACCTTAATGATGCGATTCACCCGGGCCACTAACGGCCCCAACGGAAAAGCAGAACCAGAAGGAGCTTTGTTATGGATCCAGTGGCAGCAAAATATATCGGTGCGGGCATCGCCTGCATTGGCATGGGCGGCGCCGGCGTCGGCGTTGGCATCATTTTCGGCAATTATCTCGCCGCCGCGCTGCGTAACCCGTCGGCCGCGCAGGGCCAGTTCGGCAACCTGATCTTCGGGTTCGCCATCACCGAAGCGCTCGGCATCTTCTCGCTGCTGATCGCGCTGCTGCTGCTGTTCGCGCTCTAATCCAGAGCGCGCGCACCGGAGCTGACGATGGCCGAGCCGGCACACACCACGAGCACCGCGCACACCGAGGGCGGGCATGGCGCCTTTCCGCCATTCCAGTCGCAGACCTTCGCCTCCCAGCTGGTCTGGCTCGCGATCGCCTTCGTGCTGCTCTATGTGCTGATGGCGAAGCTGGCGCTGCCGCGCGTCGGGGCAATCATCGAGGGCCGCCAGAAGCACATCGAGGATGATATTGCCGAAGCGGGACAACTAAAGACCAAGTCCGACGAAGCGGTGGCCGCCTACGAGAAGGCGTTGGCCGACGCCCGCGGACGCGCGCAGGCGATCGCCAATGAGACGCGCGACCGGCAGGCCGCGGAAGCGGAAACTCGTCGCAAGGCGCTCGAGGACGAGCTCAACATCAGACTGGCGGACGCGGAAAAGACTATCGCCGCCACCAAGCAGGCCGCCATGAGCAATGTGCGCGGGATCGCGGAAGAAGCCGCACGCGCCATCGTCGAGCGGCTGACCGGCAGCGCACCAACCGACAAAGCCGTGTCCGACGCTGTCGGCGGCGCACTCAAGCGCTAACGGAGACGGTTTGTGCACGAACTGATGCAAGAAGCCGAAACCTGGGTTGCGCTGGCCTTTGTCGTTTTTCTGGGCCTGCTCGGTTACATCGGCGTGCACCGCATGCTCGGGAAATCGCTGGACGATCGTGCTGCGCGCATCAAGGCAGAACTCGACGAAGCACGTCAGCCTGAGGGATGAGGCCGCCCAGCTGCTGGCCGAATATCAGCGCAAACGGCAGGCCGCTGAAGGCGAGGCGCAGGACATCATTGCCGGCGCCAAGGCGGAAGCCGAGCGGCTAGCCATCGAGGCCAAGGCCAAGATTGAAGATTTCGTCGCCCGCCGCACCAAAATGGCCGAGACCAAGATCGCCCAGGCCGAAGCGCAGGCTGCCGCCGACGTGCGCAGTGCCGCCGCCGACGCCGCCATTGCCGCCGCCGAGAAAATCCTCACGGCGGAAGCGCAAGGGCAAGCTGGCCGGCGAACTGATCGCCAAGGGCATCGAGGACGTTCGCAAGAAGCTGAACTAGCTCGCGGATCGGCTGATTTTGGACAATCGTCAGTAAAAGCGGCATCTGGCGTGCCATGATCCGGCCATTGCCGACGCCCGCACGAGTTTTCCCCAGTATACATTTTGACCATGTGCAAAACCGCTGGCCCCTGGACAGCGATCATTGCGTGTTGCCGCCCCGCCCCTATTCTCCGGCTGACTGATTCGTCTGCCGTGCGTGACGGGCCGGAATTTCCGGCCGAGGCATCGGGGGCCTCCGTGGTCATCTTCGATTGCAACGGCGTACTGGTCGACAGTGAGCCGTTGGCGACAGCCATTGTATCCCAGGAGTTCATGCGCGCCGGCTTCCCGCTCACGCCGGAGGTTGTCGCACGCTATTTCACCGGCCGCCGGCCCGCCGACATGTTCGCCGAGGTGGAGAATGCGGCCCGCCGAAAACTGCCGCCAAATTTTTCCGATACTGTCGCCAGCGTCATCTTGCGCCGATTTCGCAGGGAACTGCGCGCAACCCATCACGCTGAATACGCATTGTCGTGGCTACGCGGGCCGAAATGCGTGGCGTCATCCTCTTCGCACGAGCGCATTCGTGTCAGCCTCGAGAGCACCGGGCTGATCCGTTTCTTCGAACCCAATCTGTTTTCGGCGAGCGACGTCCGTAAGGGAAAGCCGGCGCCTGACCTGTTCCTGCACGTCGCCGGTCAGCTGCATGTGAATCCGAGCGAATGTCTTGTGGTGGAAGACTCGCCCGTCGGCGTAGCAGCCGGCGTCGCAGCCGGAATGACGGTGATCGGATTTGTCGGCGGCAGCCATGCCGGCAGTCAGCTCGACACGGTTCTGCGCGCGGCCGGCGCCCGTTCCGTCATATCGGACATGCGCGCGCTCAAGAGCGCGATTATCGATCTGCGCGGCTGGTAGCCTTCGCTCAGCTTTGACGTGGCTTCGCGGCCGGTTTCGGCTTTGGTTTTGATTTCGGCGCAGGCTTTTTCTTTTCCTGCTGTGCGCCGACAGGGTCGAACCCGACATAGACCACATAAGAGTCGATATCCGCGGCGCGCGCCGGCATCGGAAATGATACGTCGGGATCGATATGGGTAAATGGGACGCGATCCACTTCTCCTGCAACGCCCACTTCAATGCGCGCGAATTTCGAGGTGATCGTTTTCGGATTGATCCCTTCTTGAACCACTGCGATGCGTAGCGGAATATCGACCGTGCCGGGGCCGCCCGCCGGGCCGGTAATGACGCGGCCCTCGATTCCCACTTTCATGGTCATGATTCCGGCGCTGACACGGCACTCACGGGCGGTGCGAACGATCGTGCCCTGATACCGCAGGTCAAGTGCCGATGGCTCACCCGCGCCCGGCTTGCTGCCGATCATGAGCGTCGCCGCGCCGGTCCGCACATCGACGGTCGGACATTCGACATCCGTCGCTGATTCCTCACCTTTCGCCGCATCGCCGGTGGTCGCTTTCGACGACGTACTGAACAGATCGAGGGCGGACGTATTGAACATATTGGTGGAACCGCACCCGGCAAGCAGCGTGCACACCAACACCAGTGCCGGTCCCCGCCAAGCCGCCATCTTCAACCCGTTCCGCACCCCAGCCATTTTCTTTTCTCGCGTTTCTCAGAACCGCTGTTCCCGCGCCCTCGTTATAGCAAGTCAAGCGTGGCAACCGAAAGGCAGGCGTTCAACCGATGTCGTCCTTGATGCGCCCATAAAGCAGATGATCCTGCCAGACACCGTTGATGCACAGATAGCCCCGGGCATAGCCCTCGCGCTGGAAGCCGGTCTTTTCCAGCAGACGGATCGATGCCGCGTTGTTGGGGATGCAAGCGGCCTCGAGCCGGTGAAGCCGCAGCGCAGTGAAACTATATGGAACGAGAGCGCGGACCGCTGCGGTCATGTAGCCTTTTTTCGCAAACGGTGCGCCGATCCAGTATCCGATGCTTCCTGCCTGCGCCACGCCGCGACGGATGTTCGCAAGGGTCAGGCCGCCAACCATGGCATTATCGTCATTGCGAAAGATCAGAAATGCATACGCGGCGTCACTGCGCTGATCTTCCGCATATCGCTTCAGCCGGCGGCGAAACGCGCTGCGCGTGAGATCGTCGGATGGCCAGGTCGGCTCCCAGGGGACCAGAAACTCACGGCTGCTTTCGCGCAACGCCGACCATTCTGCGTAGTCGCCGCTGTGCGGCGCACGCAGTGTCACGCCAGGGCCGGCAATGCCTGGCATCGTTTCGTTGAAGCTGACAGTCCGGAAGAACGCCATGGACACTATCGGTCGAGCGCCCGCGGATCAGGCCGCGCGCCTGACCAGACTTTCAGCGATCGCGGCGGTGCTGGCAAGACCGCTTCCCGGCCCGAGTGCCGCGATCGCAGGCCTGGCGCGCCCGATCAGAGCCCGGCCAGCGGCACGGGCGCTTTCGACCGTGACCGACTCGACTTTCGCGACGATCTCATCGAGCGGAATAGGCCGGCCGTAAGCCAGCATTTGCCGCGCCAACTGGCCGACGCGCGCCTCCGAGCTTTCCAACGCCATCAATAGCCCCGCCTTCATCTGGGCTTTCGCGCGATTCACCTCGGAATCGTTGAGCGTCTCGGTGGCACCACTGATCTGGTCGATGACAACGCGCATAAGTTCAGGCGCATCCGATTCATCTGTTCCGGCATAGAGCCCGAACAAACCCGTGTCCGCATAGGGCATGTGGAACGCCTGGATGGTGTAGCAAAGCCCGCGTTTCTCGCGCACTTCCTGGAACAGACGCGAAGACATCCCGCCGCCGAGGACGCTGGTAAAAACCTGCAGGCTGTAGAGCTGTTCGTCGTGCACAGGCACGCCTTGCAGCGCCATCGCGATGTGAACTTGCTCGAGATCGCGTGTTTCTACCCGCGTGCCGCCGCGGAAATGTGCCGGTTCCGGCGCAGGTGCGGCAGGCCCTGCAAAGCTGGCAAAGCGTTTCTCGACATCCGCGACAATCGCGCGATGGTCGACTGCGCCAGCAGCGGCCACCACCATGCCCGGGCCGCGATAGTTGCGCGACAGATAGGCGCGCAGGCGCGCAGGATTGAACGAGCGAACCGTGTCCGGTGTGCCGAGAATGGAGCGACCCACCGGTTGCATTGGAAACGCAGTTTCCTGCAGCCGGTCGAACACCAGGTCATCGGGCGCATCCTCGGTAGCGCCGATTTCCTGCACGATGACATTTTGCTCGCGCCGTAATTCCTCGGCGTCAAAGGTCGGATCCGACAGAATATCGGACAGGACATCGAGCGCCAGCGGCACGTCAGCCTTGAGGACGCGCGCAAAATATCCGGTCTGTTCCACGCTGGTGGCCGC
This sequence comes from uncultured Alphaproteobacteria bacterium, assembly GCA_963801955.1. Classification (GTDB taxonomy): domain Bacteria; phylum Pseudomonadota; class Alphaproteobacteria; order Rhizobiales; family Xanthobacteraceae; genus Pseudolabrys. The sequence goes on along the minus strand of CAWDGS010000004.1, from coordinate 18,719 downwards.
ATTGAGATCGCCGCCCACCGCTTCGATCGCTTCTGCGATCTGACGCGCGGTGCGGCGCGTGGTGCCTTTGAAGGCCATATGCTCAAGCAGATGAGAAATGCCGTGCTCATCCGGGTTTTCGTTACGACTCCCGGAACCGATCCAGACGCCGAGCGATGCGGTTTCCAGATGCGGCATTTGGTCGGTCACGACCGTCAGACCGGAGGGAAGACGAGTGACTTCGACGCTCATGCCGCTGCTCCTTCACGCGCGGCCCGCGAGGCCGACACCACAAATTTCTCCACGGCTGCCTGGTCCGCCGGCAGCACTGTGACGCGCTCGTCCCGTTTTGGCAGGTCGGCGAGCCACTCCGGCAGCGCCGGCGCAATTCCGCAGGCAGCCTTGACCGCATCGGGGAATTTCGCCGGATGGGCCGTCGACAGCACCACCATCGGCACCGCGGGGTCGCGCGTTTCCTTTTCTGCGACTGCAAGCGCAACCGCAGTATGGGGATCGACGCAATAATCGGCTTCGCGCATCCATGCACGAATTTCGGCGGCGGCCTCCTGCTCATCGGCGCGATCGGCGGTGAACAGCGCGCGCATCTCCTGCAAGGGTCGCGCCGCGATCGCAAAGCGGCGCGATTGCGCCAGTGATCCCATCAGCGCGCGTATCGATTTGGCATCCCGGTTATAGGCATCGAATAACAGACGCTCGAAATTCGAGGACACCTGGATGTCCATCGAGGGAGAGGACGTTGCGACCACGTCACGGATCTCATAGATCCCGGTGGCGAATGTGCGGACGAGAATATCGTTGACGTTTGTGGCCACCACGAGGCGATCGACCGGCAGCCCCATGCGCGAAGCGACATAGCCGGCATACACGTCGCCGAAGTTTCCTGTCGGCACGGTGAAGGCGATTTTCTGGCGCGGCGAACCGAGCGCCACAGCGGCGGTGAAATAATAAACCGCCTGCGCCACGATGCGCGCCCAGTTGATGGAATTGACACCAGACAATCGCACCCGGTCGCGGAAGGCGTGATGGTTGAACATCGCCTTCACCAGGGCCTGACAATCGTCAAATGTTCCCTCAATGGCGACCGCATGAACATTGGCATCACGCGCTGTCGTCATCATCCGCCGCTGCACATCGGAAATGCGGCCTTGTGGAAACAACACCACCACGTCGACCTGCGCGCGGCCGCGAAAGGCCTCGATTGCCGCGCCGCCGGTATCACCTGACGTCGCAACCACGATTGTCGTCCGTTCGCCGCGCTGCTGCAGCACGTGATCCATGAGTCGCGCCAGCAGTTGCATCGCCAAATCCTTGAAGGCGAGCGTCGGCCCGTGGAAAAGCTCAAGCACGAACAGGCTTGGATTTAATTGCGTGAGCGGCGCAACGGCCGGATGGCGGAACGTGCCATAGGCTTCGCGCGCCATGCGCGCGAGATCGGACTCGGAAATTCCGTCGCCGACAAACGGACGAATAACCTCAACTGCGACTTCGGCGTACGGTTTCCCGGCAAAGCTCTCGATCGTCGCACGGCTCAGCGCGGGCCACGTCTCCGGCACATAAAGTCCGCCGTCGCGGGCAAGGCCCGCGAGCATCACCTCGACAAAATCGAGCGAGGGTGCCTCGCCCCGGGTGGAGACGTAACGCATTGAACTCACTACGCTTTATTGCTTGAGATCGGCCGCTCTGTGGGCCGCACAGTAGCCTAAACGCGCCCGTTTTCACAAGAAACGCTCAATGTTTCCCGACGAGGCGGCGCGCGAGCCAAACGACGTAAACACCCGCAAGCGCCAGTGCGAGACCGAACCACGTGATGGCATATTGCAAGTGATCATCCGGCAGACGCACCTCGAGCTTGCCCGGTTTTGGCCAGCCGCCAGCCGGCATCGGCTCTTCCTGATCGATATAGAACGGTGCTGCGGTCGCCCATTTCTTGAACTCAGCGATCGATTTTGAATCGCGCAGAAACCAGGTATTTTTTTTCGGATCGTCAGCCGGCGTAAACGTGCCCCGCGCCTCAGGCCAACGCATGACCCCGACCACGTCAACGATGCCGTGCGGCGTACCTTCGCCGCGTTGCGTCGGATCCTTGTGTTCGGGTGGCACGAAACCACGATTGACAAGGACGATGCTTCCGCCGGCAAGACGCGCCGGCGCGAAGACCCAGTAACCTGGGCCCTTCACGTCAGGACGTAACGGCGAGCCCGCGGTGTAGACGAGTGCTTCCTCGCCGTCGAGAAACTCGGCCGGAAACGCGACACGGCGGAATTCCTCGCCATCCTGATGGAGCTGCGGCCAGCTCGAACGCGGCGGCAAATCCTGCGGCGCATGAGACAGCCGCGCGTTCAGTCGCGCGATCAGATCCTCTTTCCAGGCCTTGCGATCGAGCTGCCAGACACCGAGGCCACAGAGCATGACAATCCCGACAAGCGCCATCACCGTTGCGTCAAGTACGGTCGAGCGGCGCTTGCGTGACGGTTTGCTCAAACTTCACCCCGGCGGTCAAGACGGCCTTCCGCCGCCCTGTGATGGTATTGCAGCGCAATCAACAGACCCTTGATCAACCGGAGCGGCGCAAGGGTCACGAGCAGGATCAAAGGCAGCCATAGCATAGCGTGCAGCCAGTACGGCGGCTGATAAACCACTTCCGTGATCAGCGCCGCGAACACGACAATCGCCCCGCCAATCAGGATCACGAATACCGCGGGTCCATCGCCGGCATCGGCAAAACTGTAATTCAGGCCGCAACGCTCGCAAGCCGGCTGCAACGACAGGAAACCCTGAAACAGCCGGCCTTCGCCGCACCGCGGACAGCGGCCGCGCAAGCCGCGGCCGATCGGCAGGTTGTTCGGAGAGTCAGTCATGAACACATCTCACAATGAAAAAAGGGCGGCGCAATGACGCCGCCCTCCATCAATGAACCAAACGAATTGGTCATTCGGGGTGCGGCACGCCAGAACCCCAGACATATATGCAGGCGAACAGGAACAGCCATACCACGTCAACGAAGTGCCAGTACCAGGCGGCAAACTCGAAGCCGAGATGCTGTTTCGGAGTGAAGTGGCCCGCGAGCGCGCGCATCAGGCAGACGATCAGGAAGATCGAGCCGATGATCACATGCGCGCCGTGGAAGCCGGTCGCCATGAAGAACGTGGCGCCGTAGATATTTCCGCTGAAGTGGAATGCCGCGTGCGAATACTCGTAGGCCTGCACGCAGGTGAAGGTGAGGCCGAGCAGAATGGTGAGGATCAGGCCCCATTTCAGACCCTGCCGGTCGTCTTCCAGCAGCGCATGGTGCGCCCACGTCACCGTTGTACCGGACGTCAGCAGGATGAGCGTGTTGAGCAGCGGCAGGTGCCACGGATCAAACGTCTCGATCCCTTTCGGCGGCCAGACGCCGTGGGTGAAGGCCAGCCGGCCGACGTCATGCGCGTCGCCCGGAAACAGCGCGGTATTGAAATAGGCCCAGAACCACGCCACGAAGAACATCACTTCGGAGGCGATGAACAGGATCATCCCGTAGCGGTGCGAAATCTGCACAACGCGGGTGTGGAAGCCCTCGAATTGGGCTTCGCGGATGACATCACGCCACCAGGCGACGAAGGTGTAGAGCACGCCCAGAACGCCGACGCCGAACACCAGCGGGGCGGCTGCGTACATGTGATGCATCCAGCTGATGGCGCCAACAGCCATAACAAAGGCGGACACCGCGCCGACCGCCGGCCATGGGCTCGGATCGACCAGGTGATAGTCGTGTTGCTTGGCGTGAGCGTCGGCCATCGTCTTCGTCTCCGTTTAAAGTTGGCCCATGATCTGATCCGAAAACCGGTCTCCACTTTTCGGGATCATGGGCGCTAGAGCTTGCTCGAATTCGTTTCCGGCGCCTCGGCGACCGGCCGTCCCGGCTCGCGCAGCCGGTAAAAAGTGTAGGACAGCGTGATGGTGTTGAGGTCGTCCTGGTCGCGATCTTTCACGATCGACGGATCGACATAGAACACCACCGTCATCTCGCGCGTTTCACCGGCCTTCAGGCGCTGCTCGGTAAAGCAGAAGCAGTTGATCTTGTCGAAATACGCTCCGACGGTCGGTGGTGAAACGTTGTAGGACGCCTGTCCCGCGATCTCGCGTGCCGCTTCGTTGACGACTTTGTAATGCACCGTCGCCACTTCGCCGATGCGGACCTGAATCTCATTCTGCTCCGGCTGGAATTTCCACGGCAACCCGGGCGTTACGTTCGAATCGAAACGGATGGTGAGGGTGCGGCCGAGGATGTGATCGGGCGCTTTCTCGGCAACCTGGGTGGTGCCGCCAAAGCCGGTTGTCTTGCAGAACCAGGTGTAGAACGGCACCGCGGCATAGGCCGCGCCAACCATGCTGGCGACGAGCGCGCCGCAACAGGCGGCGACCAGCACATCGCGCCGCAGCGGTTTCTTTTCGTGATGGTGCGTGGGCTCTGTCATTGCGTTTCGTTCAGATCGGCCGGATCAGAACGCCCGGTCCTTTCACCAACGTCATGGCGTAAAACAGCACGACCAGCGCCGCGAGCGCCAGAGCGATCGCAATCGAGCGCGACCGGCGCGCACGCTTCTGCGCTTCGGTGAGGACGATGCCGTCGTCGTCAGGTTGCTTGGTCATGGTGATCCCGACACTCACGCCGCCAACCGGGCAATCAGCCCGCCCCAACCGCGTTCGACCAACAGAACTGCAAACAATAGAAACAGGTACAGGATCGAAAACGCAAACAGCTTGCGGCTGGCGCTTTCAACCGGTGGGCGCTCACGCAGCACCTGCCAGCCCAGCACAAGCATGATCGCACCGGCGCCAATTGCGGTCAGCCCATAGAGTGCGCCCGTATAGCCGAACAGCCAGGGCGCAACGCCGAGCGGCACGAGGACCAGGGTGTAAAGCAGAATTTGCCGCCGCGTGCTGATGTCGCCGGCGACCACCGGCAACATCGGGATGCCGGCGCGGGCGTAGTCATCGGTGCGGTAAAGCGCCAGCGCCCAGAAATGCGGCGGCGTCCAGAAGAAGATAATGAGGAACAGCAGCAGGGGCTCGAGAGACAGCGAGCCGGTCGTGGCCGCCCAGCCGATCATCGGCGGGAAGGCGCCGGCCGCTCCGCCGATGACGATGTTCTGCGGCGTCGAGCGCTTGAGCCAGACCGTGTAGATGACGACGTAAAAGAAGATCGTGAAGGCTAGCAGCGCCGCGGCAACCCAGTTCACCAGCAGGCCGAGGACCACCACCGCGAACGAACCGAGCGTCAGCCCGAAAGCGAGCGCCTCACCCGCGCGCACGCGGCCCATCGGCACAGGACGGCGTGCGGTGCGCGTCATCAGTGCATCGACATCGGCGTCGTACCACATGTTGAGCGCACCGGAGGCGCCCGCGCCGACCGCGATGCAGAGCAACGCCGTGAAAGCCGTGACCGGGTGCAGCGAACCCGGAGCAACCGCAAGTCCCACCAGCGCGGTGAACACCACCAGCGACATCACGCGTGGCTTCATCAGGGCGATATAGTCGCCGACGCTCGCCAGGCTCGGCTCGGCGAAGCCGGAATCAGCGGTGAGACGACCGCGGATGTTTGCGCCTTCGCTGACGAGCGACATGGGGTTGTGCGGCTTTCCGCCCTATTTGATTCGCGGCAGTGTTTCGAACTGATGGAACGGCGGCGGCGAAGACAGCGTCCATTCCAGCGTGGTCGCACCGGCGCCCCACGGATTGTTGCCGGCAACGCGTTTCTTCGCGAACGCCTCGACGACGCCGATGAAGAAGATGACCACGCCAAAGCCCGAAATATAGGAGCCGTAGGACGAGATCATGTTCCAGCCATGGAACGCATCCGGATAGTCGACATAGCGGCGCGGCATGCCGGCGAGACCGAGGAAGTGCTGCGGGAAGAACACGAGGTTCACGCCGATGAAGGTGACCCAGAAGTGCAGCTTGCCGATGGTCTCGTTGTACATGTAGCCGCTCATCTTCGGGAACCAGTAGTACCAGCCGCCGAAGATGGCGAAGACCGCGCCAAGCGAGAGCACGTAGTGGAAATGCGCCACCACGTAATAAGTGTCCTGCAGCACGCGGTCGACGCCGGCATTGGCGAGCACCACGCCGGTCACGCCGCCGACGCGTGAACAGGAAGATGAATCCCATCGCCCACAGCATCGGCGTGCGGAATTCGATTGAACCGCCCCACATCGTTGCGATCCAGGAAAAGATCTTCACGCCGGTCGGCACCGCGATCACCATGGTGGCGGCGATGAAGTAGGCCTGCGCGCCGGTCGACATGCCGACCGTGTACATATGATGGGCCCACACCACGAAGCCGATGCCGCCGATCGCGACCATCGCGTAGGCCATGCCGAGATAGCCGAACACCGGCTTGCGGCTGAAGGTCGCGACGATCTGGCTGATCATGCCGAAGCCGGGCAGGATCAGGATGTACACTTCCGGATGGCCGAAGAACCAGAACAGATGCTGGTACAGGATCGGGTCACCGCCGTTGTCGCCGGAGAAGAACGTCGTCCCGAAATTGCGGTCGGTCAGCAGCATCGTGATGGCGCCGGCCAGCACCGGCAGCGCACAGCAGCAGCAGGAAGACGGTCACCAGGATCGACCACACGAACAGCGGCATCTTGTGCAGCGTCATGCCGGGCGCGCGCATGTTGAAGATCGTCGTGATGAAGTTGATGGCGCCGAGGATCGACGACGCGCCGGCCAGATGCAGCGACAGAATGCCGAAGTCCACCGCAGGTCCCGGATGGCCGCTGGTCGATAGCGGCGCATAGAGAGTCCAACCGGCACCGATGCCGTTGGAGCCCGGCTCGCCTTCGACGAACATCGACGTGATCAGCAGCGCGAACGAGGCCGGCAACAGCCAGAACGAGATGTTGTTCATGCGCGGGAACGCCATGTCGGGCGCGCCGATCATCAGCGGCACGAACCAGTTGCCGAAGCCGCCGATCATCGCCGGCATCACCATGAAGAAGATCATGATCAGGCCATGCGCCGTGACGAACACGTTGAATTCGTGCGGCGTCGGGAAGATCTGAATGCCGGGGTTCTGCAGCTCGAGCCGGATGCCGATCGACAGCAGACCGCCGATCACGCCCGCGACCAGCGCGAACACAAGGTACATCGTTCCGATGTCCTTGTGGTTGGTCGAATACACGAAACGCCGCCATCCGGTCGGATGGTGCTCGTGGGCCTCGTGTGCGCCGTGTGCAGCAGCCGTGTTGCTAGCCATCGTTATTGTCCTTCGACCTCGTCGTTGTCGCCCGCGTATTCGTCAGTGCGCGCCGTCCCGCAGCCACCGCAGTCGGACGGCTGTCGTCGGTCGCGTATTTCTTTTTCGCCTGCTCGATCCACGCCGTGTAGTCCTTGTCGCTCACGACACGCACCATGATCGGCATGAAGGCGTGATCCTTGCCGCAAAGCTCGGAGCACTGGCCGTAATAAATGCCTTCGCGCTCCGCCTTGAACCAGGTCTCATTGATACGGCCGGGGATGGCGTCGATCTTGATGCCGAACGCGGGCACCGCGAATGAGTGGATCACGTCCGCGCCGGTGGTGAGCACGTGCACGACCTTGTTCACCGGCACGACCATTTCATTGTCGACCGCAAGCAAGCGCGGCTGACCGGGCTTGAGATCCTTGTCCTGCACCATCAGGGAGTTGAATTCGAATTTGCTGTCCGGATAGCTGTAGCTCCAGAACCACTGCTTGCCGGTCGCCTTCACCGTGACGTCCGCTTTCGGCGTATTGAGCTGATAGAAGAGCAGACGGAACGAAGGCACCGCGATCGTCACCAGGATGAGAACCGGAACGACCGTCCAGATCACTTCGATGGTCGTGTTGTGGGTCGTGCGCGACGGCGTGGGATTGCTGCGCGCATTGAACTTCACCACCACGATGACCAGCAGCACCAGCACGAACAGGGTGATCGCAGTAATCGCCCAAACCAGGAAATTGTGGAACCAGATGATGTCGTCCATCACCGGCGTGGCGCCCTGCTGCATGCCGAGTTGCCACGGTTCGGGCTGGCCGCTCGCGGCGAGCGCCGCGCCTGCAGCGAATACCGCCACGCTCGTGACGATGAATGCGATCAACCGCTTGAGCACCAGCATTGTCCAATGCGCTCCTTCGACGAGAAAAACGGCCTTGCCCAGGCCCCTTTTGCCGCCCACCACTGGCATGATGTTCGGCGCGGCCCCGCTGAGCACGGCATTTGCCACGGGCGTGGCAGCTTTGGCGGTGCGGCGGGACGGGGGAAAATCCCGGCCTCTCAAACCATAATTCCTGCCCTGCCGCAATGCACCTCATAGTCTGCACCATGCGACAAACGGCGTACCCAAAAATGCCTGCGCCGCCGCCTTTTTGGCCAAGGCCAGAGCCGGACGGCCCCGCCCGCCTATGCCTTGCCTGACAAGGCCTGAACGGGCATGAGTCAACCAAGACGCCTAAAATGCCAAAGGAACGGCGATTTGCCAGCCTGCCGGCAGTGGAAGGGCTGCGACCGCCCGGTGCCAAGGGATCGAATGATGGGAATTTTCGAGCAACGCAGGCTCATTTCTGGCGGCGCGAAGGGGCTCGCGCTGGTGGCGCTGGTTGCGGCATTGGCGGCACCGGCGAGCCGCGCGCTCGCGCAGGGCGCCGTAAAGTCTGTGCATAAAGATTGGCAGATCCGCTGCGATACGCCGCCCGGCGCCAAGACCGAGCAATGCGCGCTGATCCAGAGCGTGACGGCGGAAGATCGCGCCAATGTCGGTCTGACCGTGATCGTCCTCAAGACCGCCGATCAGAAAAGCCGGCTGATGCGCGTGGTCGCCCCGCTTGGCGTCCTTTTGCCGTCGGGCCTCGGCCTGAAGATCGACCAGGCCGATATCGGGCGCGCCGGATTTGTCCGATGCCTGCCGAATGGCTGCATCGCCGAAGTCATCATGGATGATGAACTGCTCAAGAAATTGCGCACGGGCAAATCGGCGACCTTCATTATCTTCCAGACTCCGGAGGAAGGCATTGGCTTCCCGATGAGCCTGGCCGGCTTCGGCGAAGGCTACGACAAGCTGCCGTAATTCCCAATCTGCCCACCCTCGCCTTCACCGCCCGATCAGTGGATACTGCACGCATGATCTAGTGCGCGGGAGACGTGCGGGTGAAATTGGGTTTTGTCGGCCTCGGCGCCATGGGGCAATTGATCGTGCCGCGCCTGATGGCAGCAGGACACGATGTCAGCGGCTGGAATAGGTCACGCGAGAGAGCAGAGCCGCTCATCAAGGCCGGCATGCGCTGGGCGGACACGCCGCGCGCCGTGGCCGAACAATCCGAGATCGTATTCTCGATCGTGACCGACTCGAAGGCGGTCCGCGCAGTCGCGCTGGGCAAGGACGGAATCGTCGCCGGATTGCGCAAGGGCGGAATTTATATCGACATGAGCACGATCGAACCCGATGAAAGCCGGGCGGTCGCATCAGAGTTCGCCAAGGCCGGTTCGATCATGCTGGATGGACCGATCTCCGGTTCGCCGGTCACGGTTACGCAGGGCAATGCCTCTGTAATGATCGGCGGCGACGAGCAGGCTTTCGAACGCGCAAAGCCGGTGCTGCTTGCAATCGGACCGAAGGTCACTCGCATCGGTGCAAACGGTCTCGCCTGCCAGATGAAAATCGCCGTAAACCTCCTGCTCATGGTCGAAGTCATTGCCTTCGGCGAAGCGGTCGCCCTGGCGGAAAAAGGCGGCGTGGCGCGCGACATCGCGCTCGATGCCATCCTCAAGAGCGTGGCGGCGTCGCCGGTGCTCGGCTATCGCGGTCCATTCATCCTTGAAGGGAAAATGCCTGCCGTGCCGCTGGCCGACGTCACCTTGCAGCAAAAGGATATGATGCTGGCGCTCAATCTCGGACGCACCTTGGGAAGCCCGGTGCCGCTGGCTGCCGCGGCCAATGAGATGATGAATGCCTGCCGTGGGCTTGGCATCGACGGCAACGACTTCGTCGTCGCGCATCAGGTCTACCGCCGTTTAGGAGGACAAACATGACGTCGCAAGGCGAAAAAATCGGAGCCGCACTGGCAAAGGCGGTCAGGGGAACAACGGCGAAATGGAAAGAAGGCGATCCGGCGCCGACAATGTATCGCACCAACCTGCGCGACGTCCCGAAGGTCGAAGGCCTCAAGCGCGACGACGGTTGGGTCGACATGCAGGTGCAGTTCCTGATCGACAAGAAAACGGCCGGCGCGGATCACGTTGTCGGCTGGACCGTGCTCAAGCCCGGCGCGCGCCACGAGAACCACCGTCATCACAATTGCGACGAGTTCTTCATCGTGCTCAAGGGCAAGGGCCACATCTATACCGACAAAGGCGATGTGCCATCGGGCGAAGGCGATGTCGTTTATTCGCCGCGCGGCTGCTGGCACGGATTCAACAACACGTCGAACGAGGACGTCGTTCTTGTGTGGGGATGGATGGACGCCGGATCGATCGAAGCGTCCGGCTACGAAGTGCACCCCGAGAGCCACAAGTGAACCCCTGGGACGCTCCCCTCATCAAGAAAGGCATGACGGCGCAGCTCGCCAAACGCCGCGCGCGCATCGCCGCGGGCGAAAAGCCGCTCGGCTGGAAGGTTGGTTTGGGCGCTCCAGCGACAATGGAACGATTGAAGCTTGCGGCCCCGATTGTCGGCTTTCTGATGCAGCGCGCCTTGCTGTTGTCGGGCAGCACCGTGTCGCTTGCCGGCTACATCAAGCCGGTGGCGGAGCCGGAAATCTGCGTGCGGATGGCGCGCGACCTGCCGGCCGGCGCTTCTGCCGAGGAGGCCGCGGCCGCGGTGAAAGAAATATTCCCGGCGATCGAATTGGCTGATCTCGACCCCGTGCCGGCAATCGACAATCTCGACGCAGTGCTCGAAGGCGACATCTTCCAGCGGCATGTTGTCTTGTGCGGCAATACGCGTGCGAGCGCGAACACATCGGGCTTGACGTCGCGCGTGTTCCGGCGCGGCAAGGAAACAGACGTCACCGCCGATCCCGAAGCCCTCACCGGCAAATTGCCTGCCATTGTCGCGCATGTCGCAAGCACCCTCGCCGCCTTCGGCGAAAAGCTGGCCGCGGGCGATGTGATCATTACCGGCTCCATCACCCCGCCACTCGTGATCGAGCCGGATGAGACCGAGCTGGTCCATGTGCTGGAGCCGATTGGCGAGGTCTCGATTCACTTTAGCCGCGATTAACCGGGCACTTTGGGTCCTCGCAGAATCGCCATGGTCGCCTTATCTAGTGCGGTAAGAAGACCCCATCCTGGAGCAATGAATGGACCCCGCTCTCTCTTCACTGATCGACCGTGCCGGACTCGACCGCGGAAAAGTGCGGCAATTGATCGGTCACGGTCTGGACGGCGCCGACGACGGCGAACTGTTCCTGGAATATCGCCAGGCCGAAGCGCTCACCTTCGACAACGGCCGGCTCAAGCAAGCGACCTATGACACCGCGCAAGGTTTTGGCCTGCGTGCCGTGAAGGCCGAAGCGGTCGGCTATGCGCACGCCTCCGATCTTTCGGAAGGAGCGCTGGCGCGCGCGGCCGAAGCGGTGCGCGCCGTCAACGGCGGCCACAGCGGCACCTACGCCGAAGCGCCCGGCCGCACCAACCGCAAGCTTTATGCCGACGACAACCCGCTCGGAGCGCCGGCCTTCGATGCGAAGGTAAAGTTGCTTGAATCGATCGACGCCTATGCGCGCGGCAAGGATCAGCGCGTGCGGCAAGTCACCGCCAGCGTCGCCGCGAGTTGGCAGGTGGTGGAAATCCTGCGCGCGGATGGCGAGACCTATCGCGACATCCGGCCGCTGGTGCGCGTCAACGTTGCCGTCGTTGCCGGCGAAGGCGATCGACAGGAAACCGGCAGCTACGGCTTTGGCGGCCGCGAAGGGTTTCAACGCTTCATCACGCCGGATGCCTGGCAAGGCGCGGTCGATGAAGCCATCCGGCAGGCTCTGGTAAATCTCGATGCCGTGCCCGCGCCGGCTGGTGAAATGGACGTCGTGCTTGGCGCAGGCTGGCCAGGCGTGATGTTGCACGAAGCCGTTGGCCATGGCCTCGAAGGCGATTTCAATCGCAAGAAAACCTCCGCATTCGCCGGCCTGATGGGCAAGCAGGTTGCCGCGAAGGGCGTGACCGTCGTCGACGACGGCACCATGCAGGCACGGCGCGGTTCATTGTCGATCGACGATGAAGGCACGCCGACCAATCGCACCGTCCTGATCGAGGATGGCATTCTCGTCGGCTACATGCAGGACCGGCAGAACGCGCGCCTGATGAATATGAAACCGACCGGCAACGGACGGCGTGAGTCGCATGCCCATGTCCCGATGCCGCGCATGACCAACACCTACATGCTGGCCGGAAAACACGACCCGAAAGAGATCATCGCCTCGGTGAAGAATGGCCTGTACGCGGTCAGCTTCGGCGGCGGCCAGGTCGACATCACGTCCGGCAAATACGTGTTCCAGTGCACCGAGGCCTACAAGATCGAGAACGGCAAGGTCGGCGCGCCGGTGAAAGGCGCCATGCTGATCGGCAACGGGCCGACTGACCTGCATCGCATCAGCATGATCGGCAACGACTTCGCGCTCGATCCCGGTATCGGCACCTGCGGCAAGAACGGCCAAGGCGTGCCTGTCGGCGTCGGTCAGCCGACCTTGCGCATGGACAAAATCACAGTCGGTGGCACGGCGTAACTTTGACGGAGCGAACTGACGTGCGGGAAAATTTGCGCAGCTGGATCAAGAGTATTGTCGATATCGCTGTCATCGCGCTGATCGTGCTGGCAGCAAAGACGGCTATTGCCGAGCCTTTTTATGTACCGTCCGGCTCCATGGAGCCGACTTTGCTGATCGGCGATGAACTGCTGGCGACAAAGTTTCCCTACGGCTACAGCGGCGCTTCGTTGCCGTCATTCCTCGTCCCGCTGCAGACCCCGCGCGTTTTATCGGCATTGCCCAAGCGCGGTGACGTGGTGGTTTTTCGCTGGCCCGGCGACCGCTCGCAGGTCTGGGTCAAGCGCGTGATCGGCTTGCCGGGCGATCGCATCGGCCTGCGCAACGGACGCGTATCGATCAATGGCACGCCGGTCGGCATTCGTCCGGCCGGCGTCGGCGAATCCGAAGTCGAAGACGGCAGCAGGGTCACGGCCGCGCGTTTCATCGAGACGCTGCCGGGCGGGCGCGAGCATTCGATCTTCAAGCTGGTCGACCGCGGCGAACTCGACAACACGCCTGACGTCGTGGTGCCGCCGGACAATTTATTCGTAATGGGCGACAATCGCGACAATTCCGCCGACAGCCGCGTGCCGGTGCGCGCGGGCGGCGTCGGCCTGCTGCCGATCGAAGATCTTGTCGGCCGCGTCGATGCTGTTGTCGGTTCGTGGGATCTCGCCGTCAAGCGCAAGCCGCTCGCGGAATGGCCGTCCGGCTTGCGGCTGTCGCGGTTTTTCTCCGCCGTGCACTAAAGCGCCGCTAGCGCACAACACCCGAAATGCAGCACGGCTTTTGCCGCGGCCGCGTGAGCTTGTCCTTGAGATAGCAGCGCGCGGTTGGTGAAATGTAACCCGGCCGTACATAAGTCCATGCGCGGCATTTGTTGTCTGCCGCGCAGGCCGCCTTGCAAGCCGCGCCGGCAGACTCGGGCGCAACGTCAAAATTGCGATAGTCGCCGCCAAGGCGATCGATTGAATATTCGATTGGTCCCTTGCGCGGCTCGACGACACCCGCGCCACGAACGCCGGTGACACAGCATTTGTCCTCGACGCGCGGCGGCACGCGGTTCTTCAGCCAGCAGGCCGCAGTCGCGTTTTCCGTCCGCGGATAGGAGAAACTCCAGGCGTGGCACCGCGAGTCCTGCTCGCAACGCGCCGCGCAGTCCGCCGGATCGCCGTTGCGAATTTCAAACCTGAGATAGTCGCCGCCACGACGATCGTAGCCGTTCTGCGCTTGCGCCGGATTGGCCAGCGCAAAACCGCAGAGCGCAAGCGCCATCCAGAACCGGATCGGAAACACCATGCGCGCCCGCTCGAAATTCGAGAGTCGGTGAAGCTTCGCCCGCCGGCATGCTAACGCAGCGGCCGGCGAATGTGCAGGCGTTCACAGGAAATCGTTCGCAGCGCGGAAGTGTTGGCGAAAATTGAGCGCCCGCCGGAGGGGCCGGCGGGCGCTGGATCCGGCCGCGAGAGGGGAATTCGCGGGTGTCGGATCGAGCGGCCGATGAGAGGGATCGGCCGTTTGCGTGTTTCGTCAGGGCATCAGGGCCCGCGACCGTTCGCCCAAGGACGGCCGCTTGGACCGCCCGCTGGACCGTCGCCCGCTGAATTCGGCGCGCCGCACGGCGTGGCTGAGGCGGCGCTCAAGCGCGCGTTCGCGCAGGAGCGCGGTCGGGTCGTCCCAGAACGGCTCCGAAAAAGCGTCACGCACATCGGTGCGGGTGATGCCGATATCGGCGAGCATGCGGCGATCGAGGCCGGCCAGCACATTGGCCTCGCGGCGGTGACGGCGGGCGCGCGCGAATTCCTTGAGCCAGTGGGTGACCACGGCCAGAACCGAGGCAAAAACCCTCAACAGGGTGCTGCCGGCGACGGGTAAAACAGGATAATTGGCGCTCATATCAGTCTCCATTCGTTCGCTTTCCGCGCCAAAATCGCCTGCGGCGCGGCCCAGAACCACCCGAAATCCCCACCCGATTCCTCTGGAAGTGGTGGTATATTGCACTGCGGGGATTGATTAGTGAAACGAATGTTTTTAATCTGATCGATCAGAAATAGTGATATGGCCTCCCCGGCCCGAAAGGCCGGCATTTCAGGGACCCACGCCCATGACCGCCATGCTCGACATCGACCAGTTGCGCACCTTCATCGCCATCTCCGAGACCGGCAGCTTCACCAAGGCCGCCGAGGTGGTGAACAAGACCCAGTCCGCCGTCTCGATGCAGATGAAGCGGCTGGAGGAGCGGCTGGAGCGGCCGATCTTTTCGCGCGACGGGCGCGCCTCGAAGCTGACGGAAGACGGCCAGCGCCTGCTCGATTACGCGCGCCGCATCGTCAAGCTCAACGTCGAAACGCTGGCCGCATTTTCCGACGCCGAACTGTCGGGCCGCGTGCGGCTCGGCGTGCCGGACGATTATGCCGACCGCTATCTGCCGGAAATCATGGCGCGCTTCTCGCACGGCTATCCGGCCGTCGAACTGTCGGTGCTCTGCGAACCCTCGGTCGACCTGCTCGAGCGCATCGACGCCAACGAGATCGATCTCGCCATCGTCACCAATTGCGAAAGCAAGCGCGCATCGGAAACCTTCCGGCGCGAGCGTCTGCTGTGGGTGACGTCGAACCGGCATTCGACGCATCTGGAAGAGCGCATTCCGCTCGCGCTTGGACGCCCGAGCTGTTCGTGGCGGCGCATCGCCATCGACCGGATGGAATCGGTCGGCCGTCCCTTCCGCGTGCTCTACTCAAGTTCGAACGCCGGCGCGGTCGCCGCCGCCGTGCTCGCTGGGCTCGCGGTCTCGGTGCTGCCGGAATCGGGTTTGCGTCCCGGCATGCGCGTGCTCACCGCCGCCGACGGCTTTCCGGATTTGCCGAGCTGCCGCATCGGACTGGTGCGCAACGCGCATGAAAGTTCGGCGCTCGCCGATGCGCTGGCCGAGCACATCGTCTCCTCGCTCGACAACCTGTCGGAAGCAGCGCAGGCGGCGGAGTAATCAGTACGCATACTCTTCAAAGATCGGCTCGACCGAGTCGTTCCACTCGCCGTGGAATTTCTCCAGCAATTCTTCCGCCGGCGTGATGCCGCGCGCGATCGATTCTTCCAGCGGCCGCAGATAGCGCGTCTCGTCGCGGCCATTGCGGTCGAGCCGCTTGCGGCGCGCAAGCCCGCGCGAACAGAGCCGCAGCGTCTCCTGCGCCAGCGTGAAGATATTGCTCTTGCCGATTTCCGCCTTGAAGCCGAGCTTCGGCACGTCGTCGCGCAGCTTCTGCCGCTCCTCGCGCGCTCCAGCCCTTCACCATGTCCCAGCAGGCATCGAGCGCATCATCGTCGTAGAGCAGCCCGATCCAGTAGGCCGTCAGCGACGGCAAACGCCGCCACGGGCCGCCGTCGGCGCCGCGCATTTCCAGGTAACGCTTGAGCCGCACCTCGGGGAAGATCGTGCTCAGGTGATTGGCCCAGTCGGAAATGGTCGGCCGCTCGCCCGGCAGTTCCGGCCAGCTTGCCGGCGAAGAAATCGCGGAACGACTTGCCGGCCACGTCGATATATTTGTCGCCGCGCTTGACGAAATACATCGGCACGTCGAGCGCGTAATCGACGTAGCGCTCGAAACCCATGCCGTCCTCGAAAGCCCAGGGCAGCATGCCGGACGCGCTGGTTGTCGGTGTCGCGCCAGATTTCGGAGCGGAACGACAGAAAGCCGTTCGGCTTGCCCTCGGTGAACGGCGAATTGGCGAACAGCGCGGTCGCCACCGGCTGCAGCGCCAGCGACACGCGCAGCTTCTTGACCATGTCGGCTTCCGACGAGAAGTCGAGGTTCGCCTGCACCGTGCAGGTGCGATACATCATGTCGAGGCCGAGCGTGCCGACCTTCGGCATGTAGGTGGTCATGATCTTGTAGCGGCCCTTCGGCATCTTCGGCATGTCGGCGCGCGTCCAGTTCGGCGTCATGCCGAGACCGAGGAAGCCGATGCCGAGCGGCTTCGCCACCTCGCGCACCTGCGCCAGATGCGCCATCAGCTCGGACGCGGTCTGGTGCACGTTGTCGAGCGGCGCGCCGGACAGTTCGAACTGCCCGCCCGGCTCGAGCGAAATCGCGCCGCCGCCGGTGACGTCGAACATGCCGATGATGTTGTCGCCCTCCATGATCGGCTCCCAGCCGAGCAGATCATGCATGCCGTCGAGCAGCGCGCGGATGCTGCGCTTGCCCGCATAGGGCACCGGCCGATGATCATCGACGGTGAAGGCGAATTTCTCGTGCTCGGTGCCGACGCGGAACTGCGTCTTCGGCTTGCAGCCCGCTTCGAGCCAGGCGACGAGTTCGTCGCGCGTCTCGATCGGGGTCATGTCGATCTGGTCACGAGCCATGCAGCCGTCCGGGCAAAAAAGGTCGCGACCTTAAACATGGGAACCGGCAAAGGGCAATGTGAGACGGCCCATACTGGGCAGCCTTGCGAATTTGCGGGGCTTCCGCAGTCATTGCCGGGCTGAGCCGTTCGAAGAACGGCGTCGCTTTGCTTGCCCGTGACCGGGTTATCGTCATTCCGGGACGGGCGCGTCAGCGCCGGACCCGGAATCCAGATGCATGCACAGTTCTTGGGTCTGGATTCCGGGTTCGCGAGCTTTCGCTCGCGCTCCGGAATGACGGATTCAAATTCACTTTTCAAACAGCCCCAATAAGACAGAGCCGCGCGTGCCGGCTTTAGCCGGTTCGCGCCAAGGCAAGCGCTATCGCCCGGTTTCTTTGCGACGCCGGGTACGCCGTCGTCTGGAGACGCTGATCAGACACCCCCTCGGCTACGAGGGCGGGATGGCAATAGGAAAACATACCGTAGGAATAGAGTCCACAACATTGTTCATATTTTGTTCTTTGTGTTGCCGCAGGCTTGCTCTATTGATTCGTGCCCCATGCCGCAGTTCACGCCCCACCAGGACCAGGCCCTCAGCGTCGTCGCCGCCTGGCTCAAATCCAAACCCGGAAGCAACGGCACGCCGCAGGTGTTCCGCCTGTTCGGCTATGCCGGCACCGGCAAGACCACGCTCGCCACGCACATCGCCGATGATGTCGACGGCGACGTGAAGTTCGCCGCCTTCACCGGCAAGGCCGCCTCCGTGATGCGCGGCAAGGGTTGCCACGGCGCCTCGACGATCCACAGCCTGATCTACCGGGCGCGCGAGAGCGGCGAGGAAGTGCCGAGCTTCGATCTGTGGGACGAGGCGCCCGCCTCCAAGGCCGAACTGATCATCATCGACGAATGCTCGATGGTCGACGCCGAGCTTGGCCGCGACCTGCTGTCGTTCGGCGTGCCGCTGCTGGTGCTGGGCGATCCGGCGCAGCTGCCGCCGATCCAGGGCGGCGGATTTTTCACCGAGGCCGAGCCCGACGTGATGCTCACCGAAGTGCACCGCCAGGCGCAGGACGATCCGATCGTCCGGCTGTCGATGAACATCCGCGCCGGCGAATATCTCGAGCCTGGCCGCTACGGCGAGACCGAGGTCATCCGCAAAGCCGATCTCGATCCGGAGCGCGTGCTCGACGCCGACCAGGTGCTGGTCGGCCGCAACGCCACGCGCCGGTCCTACAACAAGCGCATGCGCGAGCGGCGCGGCTTCGAGGACGACATGCCGTCGGCCGGCGACAAGCTGGTCTGCCTGCGCAACAACCGCAAGAAGGGTCTGTTCAACGGCGGCCTCTGGTCGGTGAAGGACCGCGGCGCGCGCAAGACCGGCATCATGACGATGCGGCTGCTGCCCGACGACGAAACCGCGACGCGCGGCGTGAAGGTGTCGGTGCGCCCGGAATGCTTCACCGGCGGCATCGAGCAGCTCGATTGGCAGCGGCGCAAGCCTTACGACGAATTCGACTACGGTTACGTGCTCACCGTGCACAAGGCGCAAGGCTCGCAATGGGATGACGTCGTATTGTTCGACGAGAGCTTCGCGTTTCCGGACAGCCGCGAGCGCTGGCTCTACACCGGCGTCACCC
>CAWDGS010000003.1:0-267992 GCA_963801955.1 uncultured Alphaproteobacteria bacterium | reverse complement strand
ACATGTGCGGTGCAAAACGGCATGTCCGCTTTGTGCCAATAGCGGACATGAGGCCTCAGGTCACGGAGATCACGCGCCGCAATACCGTCCGCAGGTCAGCAGCATTGCCCACGCCGACAGCTAGTTCGAATTCCCTTTGCGCCCGCCGCCAGTGCACTGAGGCGATCTTGAGGCGGGCCTCGCCAGTTGTGGTTAGAGTTATGCTGCGTGTGCGGCCATCGGGCCCAGCCCCGATTTTCACCAGCCCGTCGCGCTCAAGCGGGCCAACAGAACGGCTGAGCGCGGTGCGCTCCATGACCATGGTATCGGCCAATTTGCTGATCGGCATCGCGCCCAGCCGGCCGAGTTTGGCCAAGATCGAGTATTGCGTGGTGCGCAGACCTGCCTGCGCCAGCTGCCGGTCGTAAATCTGGCTGATGTGGCGCGAAGCCTGTCGCAGCGCCAAGCAATTGCACGGCGTCGGATCGACGCCAGCAGCCGGCTCCGTATGTTTTGGCATGGCTCGCATTCCTGAAGTGAAGGACGGTCGTCCTTGCTAAGACGTGCATATACACGTATAGATGTCAATTGGAAACCGTGCATATGCACTAATTTGTCACGAGCCCGGAAGATCTCCCATGTCCGTGCCCTCGTCCGAAGCAGCCGTCAAGCCGCAACAGCGCAGCTTCTGGATCGCCGTGATCTGCGGAGCCGTGATCCTCACCATCGGGATCGGCGCGCGCCAAAGCTTCGGCATCTTTCAGAAGCCGATCGCAGCCGACCTCAAGGTCGGGCGCGAGCTGTGGTCGTTCGCCAATGCGCTCGCGGTGCTGCTGATGGGCGCGTTCTCGCCGTTCGTCGGCAACGTCGCGGATCGTTTTGGCACGGCGCGGACCGTCGCCGCCGGTGGCGTCCTTTACGTCATCGGCATGTTCATGATCGCGTTCGCGACCGAAGGCGTCATGCTCACGCTCGGCAATGTGTTGTGCGGCATCGGCACGGCGGCCGCGGGGTTCGGGCCGATCTTCGGCTCGATCAGCCGGCAGACGCCGCCCGAGAAGCGCTCGGTCGCGCTTGGCGTCGCGACCGCCGGCGGATCGTTTGGTCAATTCGCCATCGTGCCGTTCGCGTCGCTGCTGCAGTATCGGCTCGACAACTGGCATACGACCATGTTCATCCTCGGCGTGATATCGATGCTGATGGTGCCGCTTGCCTTCGGACTGCGGGAACAACGCGCCGCGAGCCCCAAAGCCCGGCGCGGCTATCCCGCAAGGCACCAAAGACGCGCTGCAGGAGGCGTTTCAGACGCAAGGCTTCTGGCTGCTCACCATCGGCTTCTTCGTGTGCGGCTTCCACGTGACATTTATCGGGCTTCATCTTCCCTCGTACATTTCCGACAAGGCGGTCGGCATGTCGTTCTTCGGCACGTCGATTTCGGCCCTCGAGCTCGGAGGCTGGGCCATCGGCCTTGTCGGTCTGTTCAACATCGCCGGCTCGTTGATCTGGGGCTGGCTCGGCAGCCGATATCCGAAGAAGGACATGCTGGCGCTGCTTTACGCCTTGCGCGCGCTCGCCTTCGTGATGTTTCTCGCTTTGCCGCTGTCATGGGTCTCGGTGCTGCTGTTCTCAGCGTCGCTCGGCTTCCTCTGGCTCGGCACCATTCCGCTTACCAGCGGCCTCGTCGGTTACATGTTCGGTTCGACGCACATGTCGATGCTATGGGGCATCGTGTTCTTCAGCCATCAGCTCGGGAGCTTCCTGGGCGGCTGGGGCGCCGGCCGGCTCTACGACATCCAGGGCAACTACGATCTGATGTGGTGGATCTCGGTCGGGCTCGGTGTGTTCGCCGCCGTGATTCACTGGTGGATTCGCGAGCGGCCGGTGCCGCGGCTCGCGATGGCGGCAGCGCCGGCATGAGCACGATCGGCACGCGCATCCGAGACGGCCGCCTTGCCCGGCTCGTCCGCCGAACACGCGTGCCGAGCAGATAAGACCGCCGCCGAACCGTCGCCCGCCGACACGCCCTATCGGCTGCTGTGGTCGACCGGGATCGTCGCCGTCGTGCTCTGCATCGTCGCCTTCGTGCTGTGGGGCATCAACGGTGCCGGCACCCTGTTCGATATGATCGTCGCGCTCTGCACTTGAGCGCGGCGACTCCGCGGGTCACCGGCAAGATGGTCTGCGACGTTGCAGGGCCGTCACCGAAACATGTCCGCTTATGACCCAAAGCAGACATGTACGTGCGACAAGCGTGTGAACCCACTGCTATAATTGCCGCATGGCCTGGCAACACATTCGCATCGCTCGGTTCGGCGGCCCCGAGGTCCTAGAACTGGCGGAACAACCCACAATTCCCGATCCCGGCCCTGGCGAGGTGCGCATCAAGGTGCTCGCCGCAGGCACCGGCTTCACCGATACCTTCATCCGGCGCGGACGCTACCCAGACTTCAAGGGGCCACTGCCCTTCACCCCTGGTTACGACCTCGTGGGCGTCGTCGAAAAAATCGGGGTCGGCGCGCCTGCCCAGCTCACGGGACAGTTGGTTGCTGATCTAAGTGTCGTTGATGGATACGCACAGTATGCGATCCGCCCTGCGCGCTTTCTCGTGCCGGTCCCCGATAGCGTCGATCCAACCGAAGCCGTGTGCATCCCGCTGGCCTATCTCACCGGCTATCAAATGCTCACCCGCTACCGCCGCCTGCCGCGCGGAGCAACTATCCTCGTAATTGGCGCCTCTGGCACGGTCGGAACGGCGCTGCTCGATCTGGCGCGCCATCTCGGCCTAAAAGCGATCAACACCTGCTCGGCCACCAACGTGGCTATTGTCGAGCGCTTCGGCGCAACGGCGATCGACTATCGTGCTGGCGACTTTGTCGCGGCTGTGCGCGGGCTCACCGCAGGGCGCAAGGGAGGAGTTGGCGTCGATGCAGCCTTCGATGCGATTGGCGGCGCGCATTTCGCGCGGTCTTTCGCTTGCCTCGCGCCCGGCGGTCTACTTGTCGGCTACGGGGCCCAGACAATGGCGGGTGGCGGCGCAGGCTTGGCGTCAGCGGCACTCGGTTTGGCGCGGCTTAAGCTGTGGGACGTCCTGAGCGGCCTGTTCGGCGGCCGTCACGCCGTATTCTATAGCATCACCACACGTCGAACGGCGCACCCCGGAGGATTTCAAGGCCGACATGGCCACACTGTTCGACCTACTTCGCAACCGCGCCATCCATCCCGTCGTGATCGACCGTCTACCTCTCGCTGTCGCGCGCGAGGTCCACACCCGCATCGATACCGGCGAACTCGGTGGAAGATCGTGCTTCTACCCTGGCCCCCGGCGTAATTTCCGCTGTTAGCACAAAGCGGACAATCCGACCGCGCCCGCGTTTGGACCGAATGGGCACTAAGTGCCAAAAGTGATTGATGGATCCATCTTAAGGTCAACAGGGCGCGAAGTTTGCAGTATACTGACGTTGTCGATTGAATAGTTATGCCGATGCTATGAAAGACGTAAGAGCAACAGTCGGCCATTTTCTGACGTTCGTTCAGCTTAAGCTTTTCTGGAAGTGGCTGCGCATATGCGCCACTCCTAACGTTGACATTCCTCCGTCGACAACGACTTCACTGCCGGTCATGAAGCTTGCCCAATCGGAAGCAAGGAAAAGGACCACGCGCGCCACTTCCTCCGCGGCGGCCTCCCGGCCGAGTGGAATGGCGTAGCGATTTGCCTCGATGTGACTCCTTGGAGCGCCGGCAGTTAGTGGCGTCGAAATTGTGGCTGGGTGAACCGAATTTACTCGGATGCCATAACCACAAAATTCCAGTGCGGCCGTCTTCGTCAATCCTCGCAGTGCCCACTTTGATGTCGTGTAGGCGGCATCGCTGTGCACGATCAGCCCTGCGGTTGACGAAACATTGACCACCGAAGCCTGATCTGCGCGTTGCAGCAAAGGCAGCAACGATTTCATTCCAAGGAACGCACCAGTGACGTTGACGGCCATGGCGCTATTCCAGTCGGACAGCGAAGCGTCCGCAATGGACTTGCGCAGGATAATGCCGGCGTTGTTCACCAGCACGTTGACAGCGTTACCTGCTCTCCCGATTTCGTCGGCTAAGGTTCTCCACGAAGTCTCTGATGTCACATCTAGATGTCGCGCGCGAAGATCGCCGTCGGTTTCGGCCGCTTGAATTCGGACGGATGTCACAGGCAAACACAGTTGCACCAGATGCGGCGAAGAGAGCTGCAATTGCAGCTCCCAGCCCCTGTGCAGCCCCGGTGACGACGACATTCTTGCCGTTGAAGTCCGGAAACTTATCGTGCCCACGAGATATCAAAATATTCTCGCTTACTATCCCTTATAGGCCAACGCTTGGGCTCGAACGTCTGCCTCATTGAATGCCGTGATCTGATCAATGAGATCGTTCGTGAAATAATTCTGAAGGTTTGCAATCTTCAGGTTATTCATTGCCGCTTCGGCCGTGAACTCGTTCTGGTTAATGCTGCCGATTTTGGCGTTTGGATAGGGCGGCGCATAAAGTTTGATCCGCCGTCCAACCGCCTGCAAAATAGACTTAACCGCATCCTCCGGACTGCTGCCGCGCGGGGCAGTCTCCGGATACATCTTCAAGAAGGCCTTGGCCCCGGCTTCCGGATTAGCCAGCAGAAAGATTGAAGCCTTGGCGACCGACCGGCCAACCCCAATCATGATATCGCGCTGCGTAGTGAGCGTCGCTTTCTGTGCCATCAGAAATTGCCCACCCACCATCGGCAGATCAGCAGGCCGCGGCAGAAACTCCATCGGGATTCCGGCGGCCTCGATCTGGCCAAAACCAGTGTCGTAATAGGCCGGAGCGTCGATCACATTGCGCTGTAGTGCCACACCGGCCTGCAAGCCGTTACCCACGGCCGTCCACTTCACGTCGTTGTCGGGATCAAGGCCGAGAACCTTAATCACGTTGCGAGTGACTGGATATTCGGTGCCGCCAAAATCGGAGACGCCGATATTCTTGCCCTTCAATTCCTTATACGACTTCACCGCCGAGCCCGGCGACACAACGATGTCCCACTTATAGGGGTAAGTGTATTCGTAGAAATTGAGCACCGACCCCCACTCACCGCGAGCCAACATGGGCAGGCCGGACGACGGCACGCCCACGCCGATATCGACGCTGCCGCGATCCACCGCAACTTGCACATTGGCATTGGTACCCAGCGCCATGCATTTGATTGTGAAGCCTTCCATCTCGTTGTAGCCGAGCGTTTCACCAATCAAGAGATTGATCAGGTTCGCACTGATCGCCTTTTTCCCCGACACCGAGACTGACCGGTTTCAAATCTTTCGCTCTGGCCGCTTTGACGCCGATCATTGCCGCCGCCGCAATAGCGAAAGTCCCTTTTAGAGATTTCCTGCGCGTCAACATTGAAAGTCTCCCTTTGTCTTTTATCGTTGATGTACTTTCGGTTACGTTCAATCACTCTGCCAAGAGCCGCATAACGCGGATCAAGTCGGACTTCCCTTCGAATCCGATACCGGGCAGATCAGGCATAACGATGTGGCCATCGTCGACACGAACGCCGTCCGGGAATCCGCCAAATGGCTGGAACAAATCCGGATAGCTTTCATTGCCGCCTAGTCCGAGACCAGCGGCGATGTTCAATGACATTTGGTGACCGCCATGCGGAACGCACCGCCGCGGCGACCAGTCAGCCGCGGCCAAAGCCTTGAGCGTGCGCTGATATTCGCACAGCCCGTAAGACAGCGCGCAGTCGAATTGCAACCAGTCACGGTCAGGACGCATGCCGCCGTAGCGCAACAAGTTGCGGGCGTCGTGATGACTGAACAGATTTTCGCCCGTCGCCATCGGTCCTGGATAGAATTCAGCGAGGGCTGCCTGCAGCTGGTAGTCAAGCGGGTCGCCAGCCTCTTCGTACCAGAACAGCGGAAACTCGCGCAGCATCTTCGCATAGGCGATAGCCGTTTCCAGATCGAAGCGCCCATTGGCGTCAACCGCCAAACGTACGTTGGGACCAATCTCTCTAAGGACAGACTGAATGCGCGCGCGATCTTCGTCTATTGGCGCACCGCCGAATCTTCATCTTCACAACGTTGTAGCCGCGATTGACGTAACTTCTCATTTCTTTGCACAACGCGTCATGATCCTTTCCAGGATAGTAGTAGCCGCCGGCGGCATAGACGAACACGCGCGGATCTGGCTTGAGGCCATGACGGTCAGCCAGCAAACGGAACAGCGGCATGCCTTCGATCTTGGCGACCGCATCCCACACCGCCATGTCGATGGTGCCGACGGCCACCGAGCGCTCGCCGTGACCGCCCGGTTTTTCGTTGGTCATTGCCGCGGCCCAAATCCTGTCGGGGTCCAGATTAGTGCCCGCATCATTCATCAGATCAGCTGGATCGGCCTCAGTGATACGCGCGGCGAAACGCTCGCGTATCAAACCGCCCTGGCCATAACGTCCATTGGAGTCGAATTCGTAGCCGGTGACGCGCCGGCCATCTCGCACAGCGTCCGTTACCACCGCGACCAGGCTGGTCGTCATCTTGGTGAAATCGATATAGGCGTTGCGGATCGGCGAGGCGATCGGCTTGGTAACTTCACAAATTTCCAGAATTCTGATCGTCATGAGCTGCTATTCCACAAAAGGCGTAAAACGTCATGCCGCGCGTCATAATGATGCGCCACCGCAAACGAGGATTTGTTGACCGGTGATGGCTGCTGCGTCTTCCGACAACAGGAAAGCGGTTAACGCAGCTACCTCACGTGGCTGAATCATTCGGCCTATCGGCGGGAGGCGGGGCTTGACTCCGGCACGCGCCGGATCGCTTAGCATCGGCGTATCGGTGGCGCCTGGCGCGACCACATTCACGGTAATGCCGAGCGGCGCAAGTTCGGCCGCCCATGAGCGAGCCATGCCGACCAGTGCGGCTTTGGTTGCCGCATATTGGCTGCGGCCAGGCGCGCCGCCACCGGTTCGACTCCCGATCAGGACGATCCGACCTCCGCGCGGCAGCTGAGCAACAAGATGGTTCGCAAGTACTTCGACGGCCCGGACGTGAAGTTGCCACATCGCCTCACCCTCCTGAGGCACCAATGCGCCCAGCGTGTTCACGCGCATGAAGCCTGCAGCATGAACCAGCGCGGAGACACCTGTCATTGGACGCAGCGCCGCTTCGAGCGCGTTTATATCGGTCAGATCAAGGGTCACAGACGTGAAGTGCGGCGAGCGTTGCGGGGACGACGCCAGGTCGATACCGGTCACGCGCCAGCCATCATCGATCAACCGGCTGACGATCGACTCGCCGATTCCGGAACTGGCCCCAGTCACCACCGCGTGTCTGGGAATGGTCACGCGATGCTCCAGGCGATCATGGCTTACTCCGGTCGCTCCAATGGACGACGCGGCGTTCGATGCTCCGGACCCCGCCGTGAAGCGATACGCCCAGGACGCCAAGCAGCACTAGCGCTGCGAACACGCTGGCAACATCGGAGACCGCTTGGGCCTGCGTGATCACAACGCCCATACCTTGCTGTGCACCGAGGAACTCAGCCACGATGGCGCCGAGCAGCGAATAGACCACCGCCATATCCAGACCAGCGAAGATAAATGGCGCTGCGTTTGGTAATTTGACGATGCGATAAGTCTCAAAGCGCGAGGCCGACAATGATCGCATCAGGTCAATGCGTTCCGGCTCGACAGAACGCAGACCTGTGAAGCTATTGATCAGCACGGGAAAGAAGGCCAGCAGACCGGCAATCGCAACTTTTGAACCATCGCCGAAGCCGAACCAAATGACGACGAGCGGTGCGATGGCGACTTTCGGAAGGCTCTGCAAAGCGAATGCGTAGGGCATCAGCAGCTTTTCGATTAACCGGCTCTCTGACATCAGCGATCCAAGAACCAGACCGAGCGCGCTCCCGATGGAAAACCCGTAAGCGGCATTAAGGAAAGTGCTCCATAGCGGCTTGTACCAGCCCAGCGGACTCGATGGCGCCACCGCGATGCCGGACCACAAGGAGCGCAAAACGGCTTCGGGTGCCGGAATGACATAGGAAGGAAGATGGAGCCAGTGCACGGCTAGCTCCCATATGCCGATCAGCACCAGCAACCCAGCCCCCGCGATGGCAGAGCCGTTGATTGGGCGCCGCTTTTTGCGATTGGTTCTGGGCGCTGCGGGTGCCGTCTCGATTCCGACTGCCGCAATCTCGATCATTCGATTTCTCCTTGGGCATTCAGCAATCCGCGTATCTCGCTCGCTAGCCCGGCATAGTCTGGGTGGCTCACAATGGTATCGAACATCCGCGGTCGCGGAATAGAGATGCGCAGATCTCGCAACACGCGACCCGGACGCGAGGACAGGACGATGACGCGATCAGCGAGGAAGATCGCTTCGGAGATGCTGTGTGTAATGAGCATCACGGTCTTACCGCTACTCTGCCAGATCCGTTCGAGTTCGGCGTTCATGCGCTCGCGGGTTAACGCGTCCAGCGCTCCAAAAGGCTCGTCCATCAGCAAGATGCGCGGATCACGCACCAAGGCCCGGCATATTCCAACGCGCTGTTGCATGCCGCCTGACAACTCATAAGGGTAGCGGGCGCTAAAATCGCTCAGGCTGGCAAAGCGCAGCAACTCGTCGATACGTCCCTGGTCTGCAAGATGTTTCCCGCCCACCCGCAACGGCAGTTGGACGTTCTCGCGAACGGTTAGCCACGGGAGGAGATTGGCAGCCTGGAATACGACGCCGACACTATTGGATGCGCCGACGACTTGACGGCCGTCGAGCGAGAGCAACCCCTCCTCGCATTCGTCCAATCCGGCAAGCATGCGCAGCAGGGTGCTCTTACCACAGCCTGAAGGACCGACAACGCAGACAAATTCCCCCTCATTGATGGTGAGATCAATCCCGTCCAGCGCGCGTACGGCGCCGCCACTTACGGTTTCGTACGTCTTGCCGACCCCGCGCATCTCGATCATCGGCAGCGCCGGTTTAGTATTCTCCGAACGGTGCCGAACGAGCGGCATGACGCTGTTCATTGCTTGCTTCCTCCCATTGAAAGACGCTCTGGAGTGTTCCAAGCGCCCCTTGTTGTGATGCCGATCGCTCCGCGGAGGGGCGAGCGAGGTCTTTTTAGGCGGCGACGCGACGGCTGAGACCTGCGGCTTCGACGGCCGCACGAATGCGCACAAGTTCTTCAGCATTCGGCGCCTGCGTCGGCGGGCGCACCGTACCGCTGCGGAGGATGCCGGCGGCGTGCATTGCAGCCTTCATGCAGGCATGCGCCTCGCCGGTGGGCTCGCCGCCGCCATATACGGCTTCCTTTAACGGATCGATTTGTCCCTGGATCGCCATAGCCTGACGAAGGTCTCCGGCCTTTACGGCCTTCAGGAGATCGTTGATCAAGCCCGGCACAAGCGAGGCAAAGCCAACCAGCGCGCCATCGACCCCTTGCACCATCGAAGCGAGCAGATATTCATCGTGGCAGGTCAGCAGCGCTTTCCCCGGCGCGACAGCACGTATCACCGCAAGGTCGCGCGCGTATTTGTTCATTTCGCGCGTGCCAATCTTAAACGCATGCACGTAAGGCAACTGCGCAAGCGTTGCCAATAACTCCGAGGAAAACGAGGCCTTCGTCCACGCCGGGTAGACATGAACGATCAACGGCAAGCCTGTCGCTTCGCCAATCGCCGTAAAATATTCGGTAACGTGGCTGGGACGAAATCCGAAACGAAGCCAGTGATGTGGCGGCATAATATCGAGCGCAGCAGCGCCGGCATCCTTTGCCCAGAGCGCCTGTTCGAGCGCGTCGTTGATGCCTTCGCATACCACCGATGACACCACAGGACAGATGCCGTTCGTTGCCTCTGCGGCGATGCGAGTGACCTCCGCGCGCTCGCGCGGCGTCAGGGAGAAAACTTCGCCCGTGTGGCCGTTGGTCATGAGAGCGACCACACCTTCCTGGCGACCCAGCCAGGTTGCAAACTGACACAAATCAGCCTCGTCAATCGACATGTCGGGCAAAAAAGGCGTTGCGATCGCGGGAATCAAACCGTGAAAGTTAATGGAGGACATCTATTGCTCCTTGCCAGACTATGAAGAGTGAACGCGAGCGGCATAGCCGCCCGACGAATGCAGTGCGCGCGACAATTGCGCCGCCGCTGCGACGACCGGCCGCCAGGCCGCTTGTTCGAATTCCTTGGGCGGCATCCGGAACCCCGGCGCCGCGACGCTGAGGCCCGCGACCGGAGTGCCATCCGGCGCTAGCACCGGCGCGGCAAGCACGCGAAGCCCGAAAACATTTTCCTGGTCGGACAGCGCGTAGCCGCGCGCGCGTACTTGATCGAGCCGCGATAGCAGAGCATTTAGATCGACCAGTGTATGATCCGTCAGCTTTACGCGAGGGCGCGATTTGAAAATCTGGATCTGCGTTTCTCTTGGCAACCATGCGATGATGGCCTGCCCCACAGCTGTCGAGTATACCGGCACCTTGCTGCCAACGCGGATATCGACGCCGAGCCTCGCGAGCCCGGCCTGGATGCGCTCGACGTAAAGCACATCTGCCCCATCCAGAACGCCGACCGAAGCGGCTTCATTCACGTCGCCAACAAGCGCGCGGAGCACCGGTTGCGCCAACGTGCGCAGGTCTGATCGGGCGATCGCGTTGTAGCCCAGGTCGAGGCACTTAAGGGTCAGCCGAAAGTTACGTGTGCCGGAAACCTTCTCAACGTAACCAAGCATAACAAGTGTATTTAGAAGTCGAAATGCGGTGGCATTGTCCGTGCCGGTGCGCCGGGCTACTTCAGCTAATACTAACTCCGGCACCTCGGCCGTAAACGCCTCCAGAACTCGAAACCCCTTCGCGAGCGAGTGCACAACACTTTTTGATGTGGATTCAGTCTCGGACAAATCTCACTCTCATAAGTTCGGCATACGAACTTTTGTTTTCTATTCTTACGGTAAACTTCGACCTGGTGTGCGTCAAGGATCGCTTGAACAGAGATTGTTACAATGAGGCGATTGATCAGCTTGTAGGTTATCGAAAAAAACCGCTGCAGCGCAGCGGCCTCGGGCAGCTACCTTGAAACGAAGAATTCAGCAGCCAAAAAGAATAATTTTTGCACTATCGCCGAGGCTGAATGTCCCCTTTGGGTCAAAAGCGGACATGTGCAGTGCAAAACGCCATGTCCGCTTAGTGCCAATAGGCGACATCCCTCGCGGACACGAACGATTAGGCCCTGCCGAGTTGCGGCATCAGCTGCAGGGCGTTGCCGCGATAAATGAGCGCGAGATCTTCTGTATTGAACTCGCAGCCGGCAAGGCCCTTGACGTGGTCGCCGGCGGTTCTGAAAGGAAAATCGGTCCCAAAGACGATCTTCTTTGCCGACACCAGATTGGCCAGGGGTTTCATGGCCATGGGATGCGCCGACTGCGCAGTGTCGTAATAGAACGATTGCAGCGCCTTCAGGACACCTCCGGGCACTTTGCCTTGGACGCCTTTGTTCAGTCCCAGGACCTGGTCCAAGCGAGGATAGGCAACAAACCGCTGGTAGATGAACGGCATCGTCCCACCTGCATGCGAAAAAATGTAGCGGATGTCGGGAAAGCGTGCCGCCGTTCCAGAAAACAGCAGATTTGCGATCGCTCGTGTCGTATCGGTGGAAAGTTCGACAACCGAGTAGTGTACGTCTGGCAGCACGTTCCGACAGCAGTTCGCGACGGTCGGATGGGTGTACACAATCGCCTTGCGTCGGTTGAGTTCCTCCATTACGGGCGTCAATGAATCATCTCCGAGCCACTTATCGCCGAAACTCGTCATAAGCCCGACTCCGTCCGCCTTCAGCTGATCGAAGGCGTATTCGATTTCCTTCAAACTATCATCAACGTTGGGCAACGGCAGCGAGGCGAAAAGGCCGAACCGCCCGGGGAAATCAGCCTTTAGTCTCGCGCCATAATCGTTGCACACCCGCGCGAGCTGCCTGGCTTCCTCGCGGTCACCGAACCAGACGCCCGGGGTCGTTATGGAGGTCACCGACAGGGCTACACCTGCCCGATCCATGTCTTCGATAGAGCGCGCAGGCGTCCAATCAAGCATCGGTCGTTCGCCCAATTGATGCTTGACGAGCGCGGTAACAAACTCGGGCGGCGAGACATGGTGATGCACGTCGATGATACCCGACGTTCCGCCGCCTAAAGGTTGCGCGGACACGCCGATATCGAGCCCTGGCGCAAGTAGACTTGCGGCGGCCGATGCGCCGAGCGACAAGACAGAACGTCTTGTCATGCCCTCCGTCGAACAACACCGATGTTCCGTCATGCGATCCTTAGCTGCGATGCCGGCCGGTCGCCCGGTGCGGATCGTGAACAGTCAGGCTGCGAGCTTGATTTCCTTGCTGCCGATCACCGGCACCCCCAAGCTCTTCAGGAGTTGGTACAGTGTGTCGACTTCCTGCTGCTTCGGCTTCGGCATCGGCGAGCGCATAAACGGATTCGGGATCAGTCCGCGCAGCCAGGTCGCTGTCTTGTAGCGGATGTGCAGGCGGCCCATGTCGGCGACGTATTCGTGCAGTTGTACAAGTCCGCCGTCCCAGATCCGGCGCGCTTTGTCGATGTCTTTCGCGTCCCACGCCTCCAGGTGATCGAGCATCGGCTCGAGCGCGAAATTCCAAAAGCCCGACAGCGTCCCGTCGAACATCCCCGTCGCCTTGTATTCATGAAACCGCGAGGCGAGCGCGCCCATTACCGCGACATGATGGTTAAGGCCGCGCAAGCCGTTGGCAATCAGCCGGAAGCCGTCGTACATGTACGTCATCTTCCAGCCGACTACATTCGGCACCTCGCGGCAGATGCGCAGCGTCGCCTCGAGCGGCAGGCCCGGATAGAACGGCGGCTTGGCGCCGCCGACCGGATGGGTGACGATGGGCAGGTCGACCGCGCGGTCCTGCGCGATGATCTGGTCGAGCCAAATCTCCGGATAGTTGTCGGCATCCCAGCAGGAAGTAACGTCCTGTGCACCGCCGGGGGGAGTGACGAAAATCCCGTCCACACCCATTGCTTTGCAATCTCGTGCGGTCTCGACAGTTTCGTCGGTCGTCATCGCCCACGTGCCTGCGAGGACGGGTACCTTGCCATTCACCTCTTCCATCGCTATTTCGAGGACGCGGCGTTTCTCTTGCTGCGTGAGATAGAAGATCTCACCGGCCTCCGGATTGATGCACAGGCCGCCGCCCATGCGCACGAATTTCTCGTTTTTCAAGAAGTACTGAAGGAAACTGCGATAGGCGGTTTCATCGATCTTCATTTGTCGATCGAAAGGCAGCAGCACGGCCACGTACAGGTGATCGCCGATATTCTTGGGGTGGGGTTTCATTGGCATCTCCAAGGTTCGATTTTTTCTGCTAACTGCGAATTCTCAATCCAGCGGTTCGGCGTCGATCAGCACGAAAGCGACCACACAAGGTGCATTCGACCGGTTCGCCCAGGCGTGATTGGTGCCGCGCTGGATCAGAACGTCGCCCGCAACCATCTTGGTTTCGCCTTCGTCCATCACCGCCCAGATTTCTCCCGACAGCACGACGGCGTAGTCGATCGAGCGGGTGCGATGCATGTGTGCATGCCGGACTGGCCCGCCGGTGTGCGCGGCCTTGGCGGTCTCGTCGATGGCGACCGAGCCGCCCATTGCGGCAGCCTTGGCTGCCCAATCCTCGTCAGGCGGAAATTGCACGACCCGGAAAACGCTGCCATTCGCGGGTGGCGCCACCTGGATAGGCAGGCTGCACGAATCCTCACTGGTTTCGAGGCCATTGTCGGCCGGCGTGGAAGCGGTCTTCCAGAAGTCCGTCACCGCGAAGTTCGGCTGACCCATGATTGGCATCACATGCGGCGACACCTGGTCAGACAGGATCACCGATCGACCTTGGGCGTCGTGACC
Source organism: uncultured Alphaproteobacteria bacterium (assembly GCA_963801955.1). GTDB lineage: Bacteria > Pseudomonadota > Alphaproteobacteria > Rhizobiales > Xanthobacteraceae > Pseudolabrys. The sequence continues at coordinate 254,084 of CAWDGS010000003.1, read as the reverse complement.
TGTAACGATGCGCCGGAAGCGCTTGATCTCCGGTCCAGGTTTTACCGGCGCTACTTGACGAGCTTCACTCATGAGAACTCCAAATGAGGTGTTATTGCGGGATGACGGGCAGCAGCAGATGCGAGGGCCGTTGCGCATCGCGGTAGATCTTGTGCAGGGTGGTGCGGCTGCTGCCGATGTGGTTCGGCACATATTCGGCATTCGTCGCACCACCGACACCGGTTGGCATGTCGGCGCTCATGATCTCCAAGCAGATGCGGTGGCCGCGCCGGAACAGGTTGGCCGTTGCCATGAGTTCGATCGCGTAGCTCTCGATGGCGCCGGGCGTGACCTTCTTCTGTGCATTGCGCGTCAAGGGATGCCACGGCCTCCACGGTTTCGAGCGATGCGAGTCGAGCGCGCGATGCGAAGCCTTTAGCCAGCCGCGCGTCACCTCGCGCTCGGGCAAATTGTGCGGTATTTCACGTTCGCCTTCGCGCACCGTCCGCACTGAGCCGTCTGGTCCAACATCTTTGAGGCTGACGATCCAATTGGTGTCGTCCTGATCGATCTCGGCGAACAGGTTCAGCACCGCGGGCCCGGCAATCAAAAGATCTTGTGGCAACGGGTCGGTTAAATAGCGCAGCTTCTGAACCGCATTCGTCTGCGTCGGCGGCATCTGTACGAAGGCATCCGCCGGCAATTCATCGTCGGCGCTCGACGGGGTGAACGACGCGGTCTGCAGACGTTCCCAGCTGTTGAGATAGAACTTGGTCCATTGCGTTTCCGGCAACGGCCAGTCGCTTCCGGACCGCCATTCATTGGCACCCATGACCCAGTAACGCACCGGCGGTTCGTCCATGATGCCGGTATCGATGTTCTTGAGCCAATAATCGTGCCAGCGCAGGATCTCGCTATGCAGCGAATGGAACGGCCGCTCTAAGTGCGCCGGCCCGGCAAAGGTTAGTTTCTTCGGTGCACGCAGGCGCTCGAAATAGTTCTGGGCGCCATTGAGATGCGTCTTGTATGTGTATGCGTACCAACCTGTGCCGGTATAGCTCGGCACCTTGATCTGTTCGATCGCCTTCTCCGCCGCCTCGACCACAGACTCCTTATCGTACGGGTCGATCAGAAGATCGAAATACGGCGGCATATGCTGGCCCTTCTGGGTCAGCACGTTGAAGACATGCGGATACATCCGATAATCGGGATTCTGCATGGCCGCGCGCCAGAGCGCTTCGCGTTCGCCCGGTAGTTCGCCCGGTTTGCCCTTGTTCTGGTGCAAAGCGGCGAAATGCATGATCAGATAGCGGAAGAAGTGGAGCACGCCGCCTGGATATTCCTCGCGGAAGCTGCCCAGCGTGCCCAGCGCGCCGCGCGGATCGAATGGGAAAATCGCCTTCAGATGCGGCGGATTCTGTTTGGCCGCGTGGAATTGCTCCGCACCGAAACCGGAAATGCCGACCATACCGACGTTGCCATCACACCATGGCTGTTGGGCGATCCATTCGATCAGATCGTAGCTGTCCCACTGGCGGCTTCCGCCGCCATCTGATTTGAAAATTCCGCGCGGCGACCCGATGACATGAACGTAGCCCCGCGAAACGAAGAACCGGGTGTCGCCCGCCTCCAGGAGGCCGGCCCAGAGTGAGGACCACGCGGGTTGCGGGGGCAGCGAGGCGGCGACCTCCGGCCCCTGCAGATCCTTGTTGTAGATCGAGAACGCGAGCAGCGCTGGAAACTTCTCGGTCGAATCGGGACGATAGATATCGACCGAAAGATTGACGCCGTCGCGCATCGGCACGGCGACGTCTTTCTGCGCAATCATTCGTTCATGAGTGGGTGGGCGATCATAGTGCATCGGAAGGCGGTCACCCGCTTCCGGTAGCCTCGCCCGTGTCACTTCTGCCATGAGCTTCTGTCCCCGATCCGACCGTTACGGCACCACGATCTTCTTCGGATCGAGTTGACTGCGGTACAGATGCAACTCCTTCCCGACGTTCAGAAAGAACGTGAGATCTTCCGGGCGTGCTTTGTTGTTGAAGGTCGGGAAGCTCGGGGAATTATAGCCAATATATTTTTTCTCGATGACCTTGGCTTCTTCCGGGTTCTTCCGGATGAAGTCCAAACCCTCGTCGATCGCCAACCGAAAACCCTTCACGGCCTCGGGGTTTTTCTTCACCCAGTCACCGCTCGCTAGCCAGCCGCTGACCAGCACATCGGGATTGACCTCGGCGAAATATTCGGCCGCGATATCTCCGGTCTTGGTCGCGACGATGCGCGTGCGCAGCGGGTCGACGATGGCGACGTAATCGACGCTTGCGCTCTTGAGCATGTCGGGCAGTTGCGGCAGAGGACCCTCGACCACTTTTACCTTGTCGAGCGGGACGTGATTGTTGACGAGCCACTTGCGGAACATCACATCGATAACGCTGTTGATGCCGGGCACGCCCACAGTCTTGCCGATCAGATCGTCGGGCTTGGTATATTTTATGTCGCTGCGAGCGAGCAGACTGATGAATGGATGCTCCTTCGTATGCCGAGCGGCTCCGGCAACCAACACAAGATCAAGCCCGCCGTCATTGGCCTGCAGCACCACGGGGATCGTGGTCATCCCGATCTGGATGCTGCCTGAGACGACTGCCGAGGGAATATTGGAGACGACAGGAATCTTCACCATCGTCGCGTCGATATTGTGCTTGGCGAAGATGCCTTGATCCATCGCGACGTAAGCAGCGAGAAAGTCGGTTGCCGGCGGATAGCCGATGGCGACTTTGGTCGGCTCCGCGACGGCCACCGCCGGCAGACCGAAGAGCAGCAAGCATGCGAACGTCAAACCAGTCCGAAGCGCCCTCATTTAACCCTCCCATTGTTATGTACGAAGATCGCGCCAGCGCAGCACGCGCCATTCCAAGAGCAGAATCAGATGGTTCGCGGCAAAGCCCAGCAGGGCCAGCATGATCAGACCGGCGTAGAGATCCGCGCTCCGATAAAAGCGCTGCGCTGAAAAAATGTCCCAGCCCAAACCCGGCAGCGACGACTGCATCTCTGTCACCACCGTAAGAATGAGCGCGATAGCGAGGCTGACGCGCAGGCCGGCGACAATGTCGGGAAGCGCGGAGGGGAACGCGATTTTGCGGAGGAAATCCCAGCGGCCAAACCCGAGCACTTGTGACACGTTGGTCAGTTCCAATGGGACGGAGGAAAAGCCATGCACGCTTGCGAGCAGGACAGGCCAGATCGCGCCAAAGGCGATGACGGCTACCGACATTTTGTTCGATAGCCCAAGAAACAAAATGGCGACTGGGATAACGGCAGAAGCCGGCAGCGGACGAATGAATTCGAGCGTCGGATCGAGCAAGTTGCGTGCGAGCCGTGACGAGCCAATCGCTGCGCCGAGCGCAATGCCGATAACTGAGGCAAGCAGCCATCCGACAGTCATGCGCAAACTGGTCGCCGCGAGCGGCAACCAGAGCGACCCGTCGGCAACGCGCTGCTGCAGTACCGTAAACGCACGCAGCGGTGACGGGAAGAAGATAGGCGAGATCAGATGCGCGTCGGCGAGTAACTGCCACGCCGCCAGCAGCAACAACGCAAAGCCGAGTGCGGCCAGCTTGATTGGGTCGAAGAGCCGCCTCATAGCGGCCTCCAGATGGCCGCCGGGCCGCGACCCACATGGCTCAGCACTAAGTTCAACACGTAGCCCAAGAGGCAAAGCCACACGAGCTGCGCCCACATGAGGCCGATCTGTAGTGACTGTTCGGCCAGGATAAGGTTGTATCCGAGGCCGCGCGGATTGAGCACGATTTCGACAGTGACCGCGACCACCAGCGAGATGGCGGCAGAAACGCGCAGGCCGATGTTGATTCGTTCGAAGGCCGCAGGCAGCACTATTTTGGTCATCCGCTTCCAGATCGGCAATTCCAGGACGGCAGCAACCTCGAGCAGTCGCCCTTCGATTGCACGAACCGCTGCGATCGTGACAATGAGGATCGGCCAGACGCAGGCATATGCGACGACGCTTGCTTCCAATCCAACGCCGAAGCCGAACATCATCAGAGCGAGCGGCATGAAAGCGATTGCCGGGATCGGTCGTAGGGCCTCGATTGTAGGTCCGGCGACGCGCTCTGCCGTCGGCACGAGGCCGAGGATGGTACCGGCCGCGATGCCGATAACAGTGGCAATCGCCAGTCCTAATAGCGCCGTTTCGCAGGTTTGAAGCGTGGCGAGAAGCAGCGAGCCGTCGCGCAGGGCAACGTACCCAGCCCTAACTATATCCGAGGGGCGCGAGAGCGATTCCAACGTCAGCAGCCCAGTTCGGCTTGAAGCTTCCCAGACGATAAGGAAAGAAGCCGGGATGATTGCTCCGAGCAAAAGGCGTCGCATCAGTCTTGCCCTTTCCTCTGAGGAGCAAGCGGCGAACGTTCCTGCACCAGAAATTCGAAGAGGCGATGCCGGTAAGCGAGAAAGCGAGCGTCCTCTCGCGTCGTGAGTTGATTGCGAGGCCGCGGCAAATCAATTTCCATGCTCTCTACGGCGCTGGCCGGTGAACCACCGAGCACGACGACGCGATCGCCGAGGTAAATCGCCTCTTCGAGGTCGTGCGTGATAAACACGGTTGCGATGTGCTTGTCGGCCACCAGCTGCAGGATCTCATCTTGGAGGGTCTGCCGGGTCATCGCGTCGAGCGCGCCGAAAGGCTCATCCATCAGCAGCAGCTTCGGATCCTGCGCCAGACAGCGTGCAATCTGCACGCGTTGCTGCATACCGCCGGACAGCTGGTTCGGAAACTGATCTTTTGCGTGGCTCAAACCCATCCTGGCGAGCAGTTCGGCGACAATGGCCTCCTGCTCCGCTGCGGCGACATTCCGCGCTTCAAGGCTGAGCGCCACGTTGCCGCGGACGGTGCGCCAAGGCAGTAGCGCTTTCGAATAATCCTGGAAGATGATTGCGCGGTCGCGGGACGGCCCGGAGATCTCGGTGCCCTCGAATAAAACTTTGCCTTCGTCCGCACGGACAAGCCCCGCGAGGACGCGCAACAACGTTGTTTTGCCCGAGCCTGAGGAGCCGACAATACAAACAAATTCGCCTTTACGGGCGCTGAGGTTGATCGAATCCAGTATCGTTCGGGTGCCGAAACGAACACTGAGGTTGGAAATCGACAGCGCTGGGCGGTCCGCCCCAACCGGCCGCACAGCGACGGGGTTCTTGCGCACCGCCTGCACCTTGGGCCCTCCCGGGCTGTCGATCAGCTCCTCGAGACTTTCTTGAGAGCTTTCTTTTTTATCCGAACTTGTTCATAGTTGAACACGTTCACTATTCTGTCAAGCTGCCCGGGCGGTAAAAATGCCCCTATTGGATTGGAGAAAGTCGGAATGACCGACGCGGCGTTTGCTCCCACCGACGGCCTGCGCGCGCGCAACAAGCTGGACAAGCTGCGACGCATCAAGGATGCCGCTCAGCGTCTCTTCATCGCCAAGGGCTTCGATGACACAACGATGCGTGAGATAGCCGTGCGCGCAGGCGTCGGTCTCGGCACAATCTTCCTCTACGCCAAGGACAAGCGCGATCTGCTGTTCCTCACCATCAACGAGCCGTTAGAGCACATCACTCAGCAAGCCGAGGACGCGGTCGATCCAGCAGCGCCGCTGGTCGAAAACCTGTTAGCAATTGCGAAGTTGCATTATCGCTTTTTCGGCGAGCAGCCCGCTCTGGCCAGGCTGGCGCTGCGCGAAATGATTTTCTACGACTCCGGCGCGCAAGGCCCGTCATTCCAGAAGACACGTGAGCGGCTGATCCGCCTGTTCGGCCACACTATCGAAATGGCGATGGGTCGCGGTGAAATCGCGCCAAGTGAGCCGCCGCTGTTTGCGGGTTGGACGTTATTTTGCATTTTTCAGGTCGAATTGCGACGTTGGTTGTCGAGCGACGTTACGAATCTCCGCACCGGTTTAGACCAACTGGAGCGTGCTTTCCGTATGCTGATCGTCGGCTTGGGTCTTGCGCCGGAAAAACGCGGAGAAGGCCTAGCGACAAACCGAAAGCGCCGCAAAAAGCCCTGATATTGGCGGCGAGAGAACCTACCCATAAGGAAGTTGAGACCGAAATGAGCCGCTGATCCGCGTTCCCTTTCTCAACGTCGTATTTCCCGTCCGCAATCGAACGGTTCCCGGCATCGCTCCCAACTGCGATTTATGATGTCCTGATAATCGTTGTTCCATGCACGTTTCCGTTCACGTGCGGCTCCGGCGTTGGCAAAAATATCTCCGAAAAATGGCAGCGGCAGATCCAGGCTACGATCACCGTCGGTCTGGAAATCGGCATCCGACGACGGCGCCTTATGCCGACGCTTCTTGGCGAGCTTTTGACTTTTGCTGGGCTTGAGCAATGCCGATAGCGGCGCCCGGTCCGCCGGCTGTGGCGGCGGAGCAACCGTCAAATCGTTATGCATTGTATCCTCTGACACGGCCTCGTTGGTTTCATCGGTGACGACAGACCCTGTCGCGGGGGGCAGCAGACTGATGTTTTCCGTTGTCTCCGTAGATTCAGTAACGACCCGGCGCCACGTCAGTCGCAGGGGTACGCGCACGATTGCCTGATCGTCATCATTTCGTAGCTCTAAAATTATGGTCATCGGGCCAACATATTCCGGGGGAGGAATGACCCGTGTGTTTGGCAAATCATCAATGGAAATGCGCCATTGGCCATCGCCGGTTTCGGCGCCGGAGCTCAAAGTCGTGCCCGCAACAAGGCCACTGAGATTAATCGTGGTTCCTGACGTGTAGTTCGTAACTTTTATAGCAAGCGGCAATTCGGTATTGACGGCTCCAGTTGTCTCCGAAGCAGAGAGAGTCGGCGATAACAAATGCCGTGATACTTTATGAAGCGCGACGTTTGCTGCCTGCAACCGCTCGCCAAGCGTATCGTTTGCGAATGCCACTCCGTTTCGCAAAAAGATGAAATTGTTAGTGTCGAGACGACCGAGAGCGATCACAACGCATACTGCGGTCCACGCCACAACCGCTACAGAACTTGCAATCGCTGTTATACGCACTCCGCGGTATTCGATGGCGCCAAAATTCCCGTCGACTCCCCGAAGAGAGTCCGCCGTAAAACCATTGTCCTGATTGATCGTCCAATCCACCGAGCTTGGGGCGTGCAACGGTTTCGTACCGCCTAAAGATGGCTGAAGAGCTGGCGCGTCGATCTCGATCCTACGATCCTGCGGCGGGACATATATTTTTGGGTCATCCGGATTCATTTCATCCTGCGGGATCGACGCACTCATACACAACTCCCTCGCAAAACTTGAAAACGGTTCGCTACCGGCGGATCGTCGCCTCCTCTTCGGGATTGTGAGCAGTCCCCACCGATATGGAATGCTACCGACTTATTGTTCAGTCTGGAGGTACGGTGGCACTTGCAATTCGTAAGGATGAATCAAAACAAAATCGTACACCCTCTGGTGTGTTGCCAGAACTTTCTATCGGAGCGATTGCGCTCTGGTGTATGGGCCGATGGTTTTGATATTTTTTAATTTGGAAGTTGACGAGAGAACGTCCGGACCGTTCCGAGATTTCCATCAGCCGATATTAAGTCATCGTGGTTGCGCCGATGCGATGCATTACCCCCGGCGCAAGTTGCGGTGCCGTCAGAAATGGATATTGATCCATGTCGCCGGAGGGCGCGGCAGCGCAGCCGAAATCATTGCCGCGCCCTTTATCGGAGCGTTCCCACAGAACCGTCTAACGATGGTTCGGTCTATTGAAGATCAAGGGCTTGATAGTGCCCAGTGTCATTTAACACTGAACCCCACACTTTATGCACGCCTTGATGTTCCGATCGGCCGAAGGTCACCGGCGTCCCGAGGCCGATGTCGTAGTTTTGGAAGTTCTCGAGAGTTTGCACCAGCTTTTCGGTATCGAGCTCCGGGCCGTTGCGTTTCAACGCGGCAATCAACACATTTGCAGCAATGTAACCTTCAAGCGACACGTAGTCCGGCGGTTCCCCAGGAAAGTATTTCGCGAGCGCAGATCTATAGTCGAGCACCAGCGACGAATGGCCGTCAACCGGCGGCACGACCTGTGTCACGATCACTCCGTTTGCATAGCGCTTACCAAGCAGCATGAGCTCGTTGGCCAAGGCCGTGCTCCCCACAAATGAAACGCTTGTGTAGATCATGTCCGGGTAGAGATCGCGTGACTTCTCGATGAATTTTGCCGCCGCCCGATAGGTTGGCACCATGATCACCGCCTTTATTGGGATGCGGCTTTTTCGGAGTTGTTCAATTGCGTCGTCTACATCCACCGTGTTGCGCTGGTAATTGAGCCGCAAGATTGCGCTGTCGCTTCCCCCTAGCGTGCGGACAGCTTTGGCAACGCCAGCGAAACCGGCATCGCCGTATGAGTCTTGCTGTGCAAAGACTGCGATCTGCGTCGGTTTAAGGTGCCTTACCTTCACCAGATAACGCACCACAGCATCGGTTTCCTCGGCATAGCTGGCTCGGTAGTTGAAAACGTACCGGTCCGGTGGATCGCTTCGGAGTAAGCTCGCGCCCGTAAACGCTCCGAAAAACAGCATTTTGCGCTCAAGGGCGTACGGTAACGCAACTGTCGCCGTCGGCGTTCCCACGTTACCGATGACTCCGAAAACCTGATCTTTCTCATAAAGCCGCTTCATTGTTTCAGCGGTTCGCGTGGGCTCGTAACCGTCGTCAGCCGCAACGAGCCGAAGCCGGCGACCGTTCACTCCACCACTTGCATTTGCCGCGCTGAATGCAGCTTCAATACCCAGCTTCATATTCTGGCCGAGTTCTTTGGCCGCCCCACTAAACGGCGCAGCCATTCCAAACACGATTTCGGTATCCGTCACGCCGCGGACGAACGGCCTGATGCTTTTTGTTTCCTGCGCTGGAGACTGCGCGACGGGTGCAAGCGGTGCTTGCTGTGCCTGCCCGGTTGTGGCGAGATCCAGACCGGACGTCGACGCAACCTTCGTGGGAATCGCCGGTTGATTACTTACAACTCCGCTTGCGCCAACTTCCGCGGCGGCCGTGGCGAACTGACCACTTCTAACCGCCACCAGTTGATTATTTTTCGTGGCCGCAAGCGATTTGTTGTCCGAGGATGCGCTAGTCTCTGCAGCATTGGCGGGCGGGTTAGAGCCCTGCGCAGTCTCCACCGCCGCGCTCAACAGCCAACTTGCGCCTTGTTGATAGAGCGGCTTTGCAAAGATGACTAACAATGCAACGAAAGCCGCGAATGAAACTACGAATGTAATCCGACCAACCAACGCCGACCCCGGTTCATCCAACCGCAACGGCGGGTCCGGGACGCGCTCGGGCCATAGCCCGGACTCGGGCTTTGTCCGGCGGTCGGAATTTCTGTTTGTTGACGACGATGAAGGAGAGATAGGCGCTGAACTGACGTAAGGTTGTTCAGTAGCCGCTAATGTTTGACGCTCGCGATCGCGAATATTTTTCGGTGCATACTTGCTGATATCCGAAGACAGTTCATCATATTCAGAACCACTCATAATCGCCCCCCCTACGCGCTACTATTTGGTCAATCAAACTACTTACAGATTGACCAAAATGCTGAGACGTTACTCAAAATTACTAGCACATACATTCGAACAATCCCGGTAGAACCGTACCCTCGAACTGAATGATTGCTGCCACGTCTTCGCCTAACTTTCTCCATCGTTTCCGTTTTCGCATTTCAAGTAGTTGTTGCGGCATCGTTGCCACACTTATTTCGTCGCCTTTAATTTAAAAGCAATCCACCACCTGTCTATGTCGCTGACGGCGATATTTCAGATATGACGACGTGGCCGAGCCTGCACTGAACAACGGCAGGTCATTTTTCGAGGTGCAGCTATACCGGCTCAAGGCATCAGTCAGGCGCACGGACGTCACAGTCCAGAACGCGAGACCAAATCGCCACGCAACGCTACAGATTGACTGGCGCGCTTCCTGAAAGTCGACGAAGCGACCGATTGCAGCTGAGACGGGTATATCTAGCCCAAAGAGTCACGCGTTTTTTCGGCAACGGATCTACTGTTCGCAATTCGTTTTCGCGCCCGATGCGAGGCGCACTAAAACCTCTAAAAACCGCCTGTTTGAACATTTTGTCTGAGTTTGTCATTACGCACTCCAACTTCGGCAGACCATCAAAGCGTCTGGTGAATTTTGCAGATGCCGCTTCGTCCAGGAAGGAAAAGGCCGCGCAGTGATGCGCGGCCCCCCAGCTCTCTTGGGTTGCCGACTTGCAGGGCAGCAAAACCAAGACCAGCCAGTCCCCCGACGTGCCTGTCGGATAACTCATGGTTTAGATATTGATTGGCCAAAGTTAGACATCAATGAGAAAACTTTCGGACAGAAAATTTTTGGCAAAAGGTACGTTGGTAACTGAGTTCGAATAATCCCGCGCGACCGCAAATCTCGCAATGCCACTCAGTCGCTGCCGTTTGGCCCTTGTCTTGTCACACCATGCTGGCCTGTTTCGGCACAGCCGGGTCTCATGCGGCTGTTCTTGCAACGCAATTGAAGTTGGTGTGCCAATGGATTTTTTGCAGAGCATGCGAAACGATCAGGTGAATAAACACGATTTGGTCGCCCTGGTGCCCGAACCGACGCTGATAAAAGCTCGGCCTGACGCGTTGGAGCGCAATCCAGGCGATCAATCTTTTGCAACGACCATCTCGCCACAGCTCGTCGATGTTACAGCCGAGGAAACATGCCCTGCTCCTCCCGTGCAGGTGACCGCGCAAGATGGAGCACCGCAGCCAGCATCTGCCAAATTTGACGGCACGGGCCCCGTCCACCAGAACTTTTGAGTTGATGAGTGAACTCGAATCCCTCGCGACTGATTTGGCCGTTAAGGGGCGCGCATCATCCGATCACGTCCACGAAAGTGCTTTCGAGCGAATTGACGCCTCTGGTGGGTTGTCTGCAGATGAGCCATCAATCCGGGTGGCGTCTCGTCCCATTGGATTTGAAAACTATCAGTTCGCAACCAACAGGCCCTCGACCAACAGACGAACGGTCATCGTCTTAGCCAGTTTTTTCATGGTCGCCATGATTGGTCTTGGCGCCGCGCTTGACTGGCACTCTCTGGGCGGATGGACAATGACGAAGTTCAACGGCATTGACTTCACAGCCAAGGGACGGGACTCTGCCCCTGCTGGACCAGCGTCCACATCGGACACCCCACAATTTCAGTCAGCGCCTGTCGCACAAATGGCGACGACGCCTTCTGTATCCGTAATATCTCCTGACTTGGTGAAGCAGCTTGAGGCAATAACGCAAGATCTCGCCTCCGTTCGGCACAGTGTCGAGGAGTTGGCTGCCCAGCAAAGTTACGTTGCCGCTTCTCAGCAACAGCTTGAGCAGCTCGCAGTCAAGCAGGATCAGCTTGCTGCCAAGCAAGCGCAAATGGCCCAAAATATCGCAAAATTGCAGGCATTAGCGCAGACCGCCAGGTCGAGACCGTCAACTTCGATTCCGCTCCAAGCAAACCCCAGCCCGCCGCGGATACCGCTCGAACCGGCTGCACAATCTCCCGCCGCTCCGCGCCCGCCAGCACATCCCGTACCACCGCTATCCGTGCCTCCGTGATCTTGTGATCATGTATGCCAGAACAAACTTGGCTCCCTGGGTGCGGGTGGAATGACTTCTTGCACTGCCGACGTCCGAATCAGTTGGCCCGCCCCAATCTTTGCTGCCAGAGTTTGATGACGCCGGATGGAAATTCCCGCCGCACGCTGCCCGTGCGTTCGCAAGCTTCCGGCCACATTTCAAGCAAGCAGCGATCCTCGCGGAAGAAATCATTCTGTGATTGTTCGGCAATGGCAGAATGCGGCGATTGCTCTGAGGCCATTTTCAGAAGCTCCAAAAGCGCAGCGATATCATTCTCGTGCTTCATGGCTGCCACCTATTGATCATATTGATCGCTATATTAGGCGGCTCCACCCCCTCCCGCTGTGTTGGCCGTCACGAAAAATCGTATTGTGCTGTTGAAATGCCACGCTGCCGACGCACTGGTACCTCCGTACTTCGCCCTCTCTCGAATCTCACGTACTATGATTGCGGGGGGCGACGGGGGTGGCTTCATGAAATCTTCAGTCGTCAAGCGTTCGATCGTTATTGATGGACACAAGACCAGCGTCAGCCTTGAAGATGCCTTCTGGAGTGACCTGAAGGAAATCGCGCGTGCCCGCCAGGCGACGCTGTCGAAGTTGGTTGCAGATATCGATCAAGCGCGGCAGCAGAACAATCTATCCTCGGCAATCCGCCTGTTCATACTCGCGTATGTTCGCGAGGACAGGACACCCGAAGGTCAGGCTACTCAAGGTCCCGCCGAATAAATAACCGCACTTCCAAAATGCGATGGGCCCGATAAAGCCGCCGGCGTCCGCATGACGACATTGCTCGAGCGCGGTACCCGTCGCTGACTCCCTTTCGTACCCGCTTGGTAAATCAATTTGTTGCACGGCAGCATAAATTCACGAACCACCCACATAAATCCGGCGGTTCGCATTGCAAGGCCACGGCCCGCCTCCGGCTTCTGGAGACGCGCGCGGTCTGCTATCGTCCCTACGGACCTAGGGTCCATTGGGAAATGTCTGTCAAAAAATAAGACAGCGCAGGGGGGATACGATGCGGGTCGTGAGGTGGTTTGGATACGCGGCGCTTGGCTTGCTGCTCAATGGAGCGGCACGTGCCGAAAACATCAAGATCGGCATCATGGTGCCCTATTCCGGCGCCAACGCCGACCTTGGCGCAGTACAGGATAAAGCGTTCGACCTGTACATGAAGCTGCATGCCAAGGACATCGCTCCACACACTGTCGAGCTCATCAAGCGCGACGAAGGTCCGCCGTCCGGGGCAAACGCCAAGACGGTGGCAACCGAACTCATCACCCGCGACAAGGTCAATCTCCTGCTCGGCGTCGTGTTTTCTCCATCAGCGATCGCGATGGCGCCGCTGGTGACGCAAGCCAAAGTGCCATTCATCATCGCCAATGCCGGCACCGCCTGGATCACAACGCTGTCGCCCTACATTGTGCGATTCTCGTTCAGCATGTGGCACGACGGCTATTCAATGGGGAGCTATGCCGCCGACAAACTAAAGTGCAAGACGGCAGCGATGGCGTATACTGACTTCCCACCCGGTAAGGACTCGACGGAAGCTTTCAAGACCGCGTTTGAGAAGGCTGGTGGCAAGGCGACCGACTCCATTCCAATGGGCAATCCAGCGCAAGTGCCCGACATGACGCCCTTCTTCCAGCGCGTGAAAGACGCCAAGCCCGACTGCCTCTTCGTCTTCATTCCGTCCGGCTCACATGCCGCCGCGGTGGTCAAGACCTACGGCCAACTTGGCTTGCGCCGTGCCGGCATCAAGTTGATCGGTCCGAAGGACGTCGTACCCGACAGCTATTTACAAACCATGGGTGATCCCGCGATCGGAACGATCGTGATGAGTTCCTACAGTAACGATCTCGACAATGCCGCCAACAAAGCCTTCGTCAAGGCGTGGCATGAGACCTACGGCCCCAACGACTACCCCGATTTTGAATCGGCCAACGCCTGGGATGCAATCGACGCTGTCTTTCACACAATTAAAAAGCTCAATGGCAAGTTTGATGGCGAGCAGTTCGTCAACGAAATCAAGAAATGGTCGGGCGACGGTCCGCGCGGACATGTCAGCATCGATCCGGATACGCGCGACATCATAAATGACGAACACGCGATGGAGGTCATCCGCAAGCCGGATGGCAAGCTCGGGACCAAGATGCTCGGCACGATCCAGGCGGTTAAGGACCCGTGCAAAGAACTTAAAATCGGTCGGTGCGGTGGTTCATAGTGCAATCGCGGCCGTCGCCGCCTGCCGCATCTCCTCCGTGCCATTTCAGCGTCACCCAAGTATGGGCGCCGCCGCCTTGGCACGGAGAAAACCGCGGATGCGATTAGAACTCCTTGCCGAGTATCCGATCGACCGAATAACGACCGCCGCCCCGGAAGAAGATGCCGATACACAGCAGGCACCACAGCAAGGCGTACTCATAACCCCGATTGGTCCAGAAGTAGCCGAATTGCCATTGGAAGAAAAACACGAGGATTGCCATATAAACTGCAAGGATCAACGCTGCCAATCGCGTGAAAAGTCCGATCGCGAGACAAAGCGCAACAACGGATTCGGCAAAGACGGCGAGATAAGCCCATATCAGCGGATGGGACACCCCCAACTGCTTGTCGATAACAGGAGCCAAACGCTCGGCGCTACCAAGCATGATCTTCTGGATGCCGTGCGGCAGCAGCACCGCACCGGTGGCGAAGCGCATGAAAGAATAGCTCGCGGGCGAAAAGGCCTCATAGAGTCCAGCAAGGCTCGGAAAGATAAGCCGCTTCTTGTCGACGTTTCCGGCAGTCATGTGTCCCCTCCCTTAGGGCTAGCAGTTTTGTTGCGGTATCTAGGCGTTTTCTTCAGCGCCTAATACGCCGACAATAGCATTACAGCGCGTCACCGAAACCATCTCTCCGGCGTACGGCTCCCCTAGGCCTTGATGTTGTTCTCGCGGACAACCTCGCCCCAGTAAGTCACCTGCTTGGAAAAGAATATGCCGAAGTCCTTGGCATCGGCGAGTATGAGCGTCATCTGCTGGCTATCACGCAACCTGTCCGCGACAGCCGGCTCGCTCAGGATCTCGCGCACAACCTTGCCCATGTTGGCGATGACATCGGGCGGTGTGCCATTTGGCGCAAAAATTCCCCACCAGGCGAGCGTCTCGAAATCGGGGAAGCCCGCTTCGATCGCGGTCTGAGTATCCTTGAGTGATGGCAGCCGCGCACGGCCCAGTTGCATGATCGGACGGATCATATTGGTCCCCAGCTGCGGCGTGATGAGAGCAGCGGAACCTGCGATAAGATCGACATGTCCGCCGAGGACATCATTCATGGCCGGGCCGCCGCCGCGGTAAGGCACGTGCGTGATTTCCACGCCGGCCTTCTTTGCAAGCACCGTCATTGCCAGATGGCCGAGCGTCCCGATCCCCACCGAGGCATACTTCACCGAGCCCGGATTCTTTTTCGAAGCTGCGATGACGTCGGCGAAGGTCTTGAAGGGCCGCTCGGCGTTCGCGGCAATGACGTAAGGCGCCGTTCCGACGAGGAAGACCGGCGTGAGATCGTGCTCAACATCGAGCGGCGGTTTCTCGAGAATGGCGGGAATCACTGCGTGCGAGTTGAATGTCACCAGAAACGAAGTCCCGTCGGGTGCGCTTTTGGCCACCTGTGCCGCACCGAGCGCGCCAGCCGCACCCGACCGGTTCTCCACGATGACGGTGCGATTGAGCTTCGCCTGCATGGCGGCCTGAAGGACGCGCGCCAGCGCGTCCGTGGAGCCCCCCGGCGGAAACGGAACGACGAGCGTCATTGTCGAAGGCTGGCCAAAGGCCGGCGCGGCAGCGAAAGCAGCTGAGGCCGCCAGCATCGCACGTCTCGTGATCTTCCGCATTGCTTTCTCCCCGGATGTGTCGCGCTGTTTTCTTTTGTTCGCAGCCCTACGATTGGCCAAAGCCTGAGCCCGGTTTCTTGTACTCCGGCCGCGGTGGGCTGAAGATGTCAAGCACGCGCGCACCCTCGGGCCCTGCGCGCATCGTATGCGGCACGTTCCCGGGCGTGCGCCAGAAATCACCCTTCTTCACCTGGATTTCCTCGCCGCCCTGCTTCCTGACCGCTGAACCCTCGAGCAAGACGCCCCATTGCTCCTCCGGATGATGGTGCATGACCCCTTCTGCGTTCGGGGCCAGCGTCACCACCGACAGCATGGCGTGCTCGCCGGCAAAGATTCGCGTCGTCAGCCCGGGCGCGAGCTCACGGAAGAGCCCGTCATGGGGATTGTCCAGCGTATGGAATTCCTTCTCCTGGCTCATTACTCCTCCTTCGTTCTCGCTGCGTCTCAATCAGGATTTCCCGTAACTGCCCTGGTAGCGGCCTTCTTTGATCGAGACGATCGTCGCTTCCTCGCGTGAAATCTGCGCCCTGACGGCCTCGAGCAAAGTGGATGCGATCGACTGCGGAAAAGACACGACGCCATCCTCGTCCCCCACCACGATGTCTCCGGGCGAAACGACCATACCACCGATGCAGACCGGCACATTGATCTCGCCCGGTCCACTCTTGTAGGGCCCACGGTGAATTGCCGCGCGCGCAAAACATGGGTAGTCGCCGGCAGCAATCGCCGCGGCGTCGCGGATTGCGCCGTCAATTACGTAACCCGCGGCGCCACGATACTCGGCAATGGTCTTCATGATCTCGCCGACCAACGCCCTCGTTTCATCGCCTCCACCATCGACGACGATCACATCGCCGGGTCCCACCAGTTCGAGTGCCCGATGAATTGCAAGATTGTCACCGGGTCGCGTGCGTACCGTAAACGCAGTTCCCACCAGCTTGCCCCCGCGGTGAAACGGGCGCAGCCCCACGGCACCCGGCAATCGGGCCAGATTGTCGCTGATCACCGACGTCGGTGCGCCTCTGAAAGCCTCTATCAAAGCCGGCGCCGGCTTCGGCACGCTCGTCATTGCCGTGGTGATGGTCATGCAAACTGTTTCCTTTTGCATTCGGTATCGACGACCTGAAGATACCCTGCTTCTTGTCAGCTGCCCATTGGTCGCGAGGTCCAGACGTTTCGTCTCGTGCATTTGACGCACCGCAGGAAATGGCCTCAATCTTGCTCGTACGCGCGAATACCGGGGATGAAGAACAATGATCCGCATCGGCGTTATCGGCCTCGGCTGGTGGGGCAAGCAGATTGTGACCTGTCTTGCCGAAAGCCCTCGCTTCAAGGTCGTGGCCGGATGCGATATCGACACGAAAATGGCGGCACCGTTCGCAGCCGCGCACAAGTTCGACCTGGTCGACGACTACAAGGCTCTGCTCAAGCGGCCTGATGTCGATGCCGTGGCCGTCGTAACGCCGCATCTGCTGCACGAAGAAATGGCGATCGCGGCCTTCGGCGCCGGCAAGCAGGTGTTTTGCGAAAAGCCGCTGGCGCTCACGACCGCGAGTGCCGAGCGGATTTTGGCGGCCTGCGCCAAAGCCGGCGGCGTCCTCGGCATCGGCCACGAGCGCCGTTACGAGCCGGCAATGGAAGAGATGCGCCGGCTGTTCGAGAGCGGTGCGCTTGGCCGCGTGCTGCACATGGACGCCAATGTCAGCCACAACAATTTCCGCAAGATGGATCCGTCGAACTGGCGGCGCGACCCGAGGCATGCGCCGGCCGGCGCCTGGACCGCGCTCGGTATTCATCTCGGCGATATGTTCGTCTCTTTCGCCGGGCGAACCCGTGCGTGTGAGCGCGCGCACCGCTTCACAGATATTTCCGGCGCCTTCGGAGGATTTTGTCAGCGCCGGAGATTGATTTCGAAAATGGGGCCCGCGGTCGCATCACCTGCCTGTCGACGCCGCCGTTTTACGGTCGCTTCACGCTGGTCTGTGACCAAGGCTGGGTCGAGGTGCAGGAAGGCGGCAACGTCGACAAGGGCATCCCGTCGAGCTTCGTCCATTGCGGTGCCGATGGCAGCCGCCAGACGCGCAGCTACGAGCACACCAACACCGTCCGGATGAATTTCGAGGCCTGGGCCGATGCAGTCGAAGGCCGCGCGCCCTATCGCTTCACGACCGAGCACTTGCTCGCAAATATCCGCATTCTTGATGCCGTCACCCGCTCGGCGGCAGCGGACGGAAAGCCCATCACCCTGTGACACAGAGGTTCACAGCCGACCTCGAAATCTGCTGCCATTTAGGCTACACCGGCCCGACATGCAGAGCGAAAAAGAACAAGTCGCCCTTTCCTCGATCGCGGCCTCGGCCGGCCTGACCGTCGCGAAGGGTGTGGTGGGCTTTACGACAGGATCCCTGGCCATCCTGTCGGAAGCGGGGCATTCGCTGATCGATCTCGGCGCCACGGTCATGACCTACGTCGCCGTTCGCATTTCCGGAAAGCCGGCCGACAAAGAACACCATTATGGGCACGGCAAAGTGGAAGCGGTCTCGGCGCTGGCTGAAACCGCTCTGTTGTTCCTTCTGTCGGGCGTGGTGATCTGGGAAGCCATCAAGCGCCTGGTCGAGCACGAAGGCCATGTGGTCGAAGCGACCGTGTGGGCCTTCGGCGTGATCATCGTATCGATGGTCGTCGATTTTTTCCGCGCCCGCGCGCTGTCGCACACCGCCGAAAAGACATCGAGCCACGCGCTCGAAGCCGACGCGCTGCATTTTTCGTCCGACCTCTGGTCGTCTCTGGCCGTGCTGATCGGCCTGGTCGGTGTGTATTTCGGGCTGCCGTGGGCGGATTCGGCCGCCGCGCTGGTGGTCGCGGTGCTCGTCTGCTTCGCCGGCTGGCGGCTCGGCAAGAGAACCATCGATACGCTCATCGACGTTGCGCCGCCGGGCGCCGCGGACAAAATCACCGCCATCGCCGCAAAAGTCCCGGGTGTGGTCGCAGTCGAGCAAGTGCGCGTCCGCGCGGTCGGCGAGAAGACTTTCATCGACCTCGGGGTGGCGGTCAGCCGCACCCTGCCGCTCGACCGCGTGAGCGCGCTCAAGGATCAGATCGCCGGCGAGATCCGCGAGCAGATGCCGGGCGCGGAGCCGACCGTCACCACCGATCCGGTCGCCCTCAGCAACGAGAGCGTGCTCGATTGCGTGATGGTCATTGCGCGCAACCGCGCACTCGCCGTGCATCATGTGACGGTCCATGAACTCGGCGACAAACTGGCGGTGTCCCTCGACCTTGAGGTTGACGGCAAGCTGTCGCTGCGCGCAGCGCACGAATTGGCCGACGGGCTGGAAGACGCAATCGCGGCTGAACTGGGCGCCAGCGTCGAGGTGGAGACGCACATCGAACCGCTGCAGCCGCAGGATGCGCTGGGTCGCGAGGCCCCGCCGGAACGGGTCAAAGCGGTCGAAATTGCGCTATCGGAACTTGCGGCAGAAACCCGCAGCATTCGGGACGTGCATGACGTCCGCGTCCGCGAGACCGATGAAGGCGAGATCGTCAATTTCCATTGCCGTGTCGACCCTCAATTGAGCGTGCAGAGCCGTGCACGAAAGTGTCGATGCGCTAGAGCGTGCCTTGCGCGAGCGGTCACCGTCGATCAAGCGTGTGATCGGTCATGCGGAACCAGCGTTGACGGCGCGCACATTGGCCTCCAGGACATTCTAGATCAAAGGCCATGCGAACCGACATTGCCCAACCTGTCCGCCTGAAAGACTATCGTCCGCCCGACTGGCTGGTGGAAACGGTTTCACTCGACGTATCGCTGCACCCGACGGCGACGAAAGTGCGCGCGACCATCGCGCTCAAGCCCAATCCCAAGACAACCGCTCGCACCGCTGGTGCTGGACGGCGACGGTCTGTCTTTGGTGTCGCTCAAGCTCGACGGGGCTGCCCTGCCCGCCGACAGCTATGTCGCGACGTCCGACAGCCTGACAATCGCGCAGCCGCCGGCCCGGCCATTCACGCTTGAAATCGAAACGCTCGTCGATCCGTCGGCGAATACGCAACTGTCCGGGCTTTACCGCTCGAGCGGCACCTATTGCACCCAATGCGAAGCCGAGGGTTTCCGCCGCATCACCTATTTTCCGGACCGGCCCGACGTGATGGCGGTCTACACGACGCGGATTGAAGCGGACAAAACGGAAGCGCCGGTGCTGCTGTCCAACGGCAACCTGATCGAAAGCGGGCCTCTTCCCGGCGGCCGCCATTTCGCGGTCTGGCACGATCCGCATCCCAAGCCGTCATATCTGTTCGCGCTGGTCGGCGGGGATCTCGCCTGCGTCGAGGACAAATTCGTCACGTCGTCGGGGCGCAACGTGACGCTGCGCATCTATGTCGAGCACGGCAAGCAGGACCGCTGCGGCTACGCCATGGATGCGCTCAAGCGTTCCATGCGCTGGGACGAGCAGGCCTTCGGGCGCGAATACGATCTCGATATTTTCATGATCGTCGCCGTGTCCGATTTCAACATGGGCGCGATGGAGAACAAGGGACTCAACGTCTTCAACGACAAATACGTGCTGGCCAGCAGCGACACCGCCACCGACGCCGACTTCGCCCATATCGAGGCGGTGATCGCCCACGAATATTTCCATAACTGGACCGGCAACCGCATCACCTGCCGCGACTGGTTTCAGCTTTGCCTGAAGGAAGGCCTCACGGTCTTCCGCGATCAGGAATTTTCGTCCGATATGCGCTCGCGGCCGGTCAAGCGCATCGCCGACGTGCGCGGACTGCGCGCGGCGCAATTCATCGAGGATGCCGGGCCTTTGGCGCACCCGGTACGCCCCGAGATCTACAAGGAGATCAACAACTTCTACACCGCGACCGTCTACGAGAAAGGCGCCGAAGTGGTGCGCATGGTGCAGACGTTGATCGGCCGGGAGAAATTCCGTGCCGGCATGGATCTTTATTTCGCGCGCCACGACGGCGAGGCGGCAACCATCGAGCAGTTCATCCAGTGCTTTGCCGATGTCAGTGGCGTTGATTTTGCGCAGTTCATGCGCTGGTACAGCCAGGCCGGCACGCCGCAGGTTACGGTCAATGGCCGCTACAATGAGGCGGACCAGTCCTACACGCTGGAATGCAAGCAGGTGGTGCCGCCGACGCCGGGCCAACCGGTCAAGGACCCGATGGTGATCCCGCTCGCCTTGGGCCTGGTCGGCAAGGACGGACGCGATCTGCCCTTGCGCCTGCGCAGCGGCGGAAAAATCGAGCGCAACGTCCTGGTGCTGAGCGAGCCGGTCACCACGTTCGAATTCACCGGCATCACCGAACGCCCGGTACCGTCCGTCAATCGCGGCTTCTCGGCACCCATCCGGCTCGATGTTGACGTCGATTCTGACGATCTGGCCTACCTCGCCGCACAAGACAGTGATCCGTTCAATCGGTGGCAGGCGTTACAGACAATTTCGATGCGGCTGCTGATCGACAACGTGTCGGCGATCCGGGCGGGCCGCGACCCTCGCAGCGATGACAAGCTGATGCGCGCACTCTCGGCGATTCTCGCAGATGCGACGCTCGAGCCTGCATTCGTCGCACTTGCATTGGTGCCGCCCGGCGAAGGTGATATCGCGCGCGAAATCGGCCACGACATCGATCCGGATGCCATCTTTCGGGCGCGCTCGAAACTAAGGGTTGATATTGGCGAACGGTTGGGCGCGCCTCTCGAGGCAATTTATCAGCGTATGACAGTGCCGGGGCATTATTCACCCGATGCCAAGAGTGCCGGACGCCGCGCCCTGCGCAATGTCGCGCTCGATCTGCTCGCGGCAAACGGTTCGATGGCAGGAATTGCGCGTGCGTCACAGCAATATGATGCCGCCGACAACATGACCGATCGCATGGCGGCACTCGCGACACTATCGTTGCATGATACGCCGGACCGCAAGCGCGCCCTTGCAGACTACTACACGCGTCATGCGTCGGATGCGCTCGTGGTCGACAAATGGTTCTCGCTCCAGGCCATGATCCCTGAGCCAAACACCCTCGACAATGTCCGCAACCTCACTGGCCACCCGGCCTTCTCGATGGCCAATCCCAATCGGGTACGGGCCCTTGTCGGTGCGTTTGCGGGCGGCAATACCACCCAATTCAATCGCCTCGACGGCGCCGGCTATGACTTTGTTGCCGATACCGTACTCGCCCTGGATCAGAAAAACCCGCAACTTTCCGCGCGCCTGGCGACCGCCTTCCGTACCTGGCGCACGCTCGAAAAAGGCCGCCGCGCCAAGGCGGAAGCCGCCCTCAACCGCATGAAGGCCGTATCGACTCTTTCTCGCGACCTGGCGGACATCGTCGAACGCGCGCTTGCCACACCCTGAGGCCAGCGGCACCAAATTGTGTTGCCAAAAGTATCCGTGGGTAACAATTTTTAAATATTTGACTCTTCGGACTCTCGACAAATCAGCGCCCATCGATTCCAATCGGCAAGTGATTCGGAAAGCGATGCGGCACATCCTTCCGTTTCGAGGGTGACAGGGGAAATTCCGAACGGAGGCCACTTATGGCGCGCGCCGGACTGGCGAGTGCGTCTGCACATCCCGATTCCATCAAAGGCCTCGCGCAATCGATTGCCAAACCGGCATATCGGCGGCTGCTGAACGCCGAGCCGCTGCTTCGCCGCGCGGTCCCCGTCCTGATCATCGCATTTCTCGCGACGATCTGCGTTGGCGCGCTGGTGCAGGTGCTCGACCACCGCGCCCAAACTCTAAACAACGAGGCTGCGTCGCTTGAAGCGATTGCTGACTTTACCGCTGAGCGCCTGCATCAACCCTTGAAGCGAGCGAAAGATGCGATCGAGCAGCCACAACAGGTGCTCGCCGCAGCGCTGCCATCCTGGGCAACGGCGCCAGGCCGTCGCTTTATCCTGACGAATGCCGAGGGCGTTGTCACGGCCGCAACGCCAGCCACGGACGCAACGATTGGCCGCCGCTTAATCGACCTGCTTGGGCCCACCCAACCGCTTACGACCTTCGGCGCAGGTGCCGGCGTCATGGAAATCACCCTGCCCGACGCAACGCGCGCAATCGCTACCGTGCGAATGCTCAATCCTCCATTCGGGCAATTCGCCGTCGTGCAGTCTCGCGACGCTGCATTGGCCGGTTGGCGCTCACTGACCACCCTGACGACGACACTCTCGGCCACCACCGGCTTCGTTGTGCTCATCCTCGGCTTTGCCTTTCATTGGCAGGCCACGCGAGCGCGGGAAGCGGACCTGATCTACGAAACAGTCCGCAGCCGCATCGATACCGCGCTCAACCGGGGCCGCTGCGGGCTGTGGGATTGGGACCTGGCTCGCGGTCGGATCTTCTGGTCGCAATCCATGTTCGAAATACTGGGACTGGAAGCCAAGGATGATCTGCTGTCGTTCGGCGACGTCAATGCGCTCGTTCACCCGGACGATGTAAGGTTGTACGAGCTGGCTGCCGAATTGGCCGACGCGACCGCGACAACGATCGATCACGCTTTTCGTATGCGCCACGCTGCCGGCCATTGGGTCTGGCTGCGCGCCCGCTGCGAGCTCGTGCGTCAGCCAGGCGAGCCCGGCCTGCACCTGATCGGCATCGCAGTCGACATCACTGAGCAAAAAAGCCTGGTTGAGAAAACCGTCGCTGCCGATATGCGGCTGCGCGACGCGATTGAAACGATTCCGGAAGCGTTTGTCCTGTGGGACGCCGACAATCGCCTCGTTCTCTGCAATTCAAATTTTCAGGAACTGCATCACCTGCCTGACGATTCCATTATCGTCGGTGCATCATACGAATCTGTGGTCGCTGCCGGCAGCAAGCCGGTGGTGCGCAACAAGATTGTCACCACAGGTCCGAGCATTCCCGGCGCGCGCACATTTGAAGCACAACTCGAGGATGGCCGTTGGCTGCACATCAGCGAAAGGCGTACCAAAGATGGCGGGTATGTCTCGGTTGGAACGGACATCACTGCGCTGAAGACCCACGAGGAAAAGCTCATCGACAGCGAGAAGCGCCTGATGGCGACGGTCTGCCGATTTGCGCGCTTCGCAGCAGCGCTCCGCCGAACTTGCCGAGAAATATGCCGAGGAAAAGACCCGGGCCGAAGAGGCCAACCAGGCGAAGTCAAAATTCCTCGCCAACATGAGCCATGAGCTGCGCACGCCGCTCAATGCCATCATCGGGTTTTCCGAGATCATGGAGTCGGGCATGTTTGGCCCGCTGGGCGCCGAAAAATACCACGAATACTGCAACGATATTCGGGGCAGCGGGCAGTACCTGCTTGAGGTCATCAACGACATTCTGGACATGTCGAAAATCGAAGCCGGACGCATCCGGCTTGATTTTGAAGATCTCAGTCTCGATACGCTCCTCAATGAGGCCATGCGCGTTGTCGGAACGCGAGCACAGGACAAACAACTGCAATTGACGGCGCGAATATCGCCGGAACTAAAATTGCGTGCAGACCGCCGCGCGCTCAAGCAAATCGCGCTGAACTTGCTCTCCAATGCCATCAAGTTCACGCCAACGGGGGGCCGCGTAACCGTACGCGGACGGACAACTGACCATTGCGTCACGCTCGCCATCGCCGACACCGGAATTGGTATTGCCAGCGACGCGCTCGCCCGGCTTGGACGCCCGTTCGAACAAGTCGAAAGCCAGCTGACCAAGAGCCACCAGGGTTCTGGTCTTGGACTTGCTATCTCGAAGTCGCTCGTCGAGCTGCACGGTGGCCGAATGCGCATCCGGTCAGCACTCGGGAAAGGGACACTGGTGGTGGTTCGTCTGCCCCTCGAACCACAATGCGTCCTGCCCAAGGAAGAAGCTGCGTAGTAGTGCGCTAGGTCGCGTTCCTCAAGATACGTAAAAAACTGGCGCGCACCTTCGACTGCATATCCGCCAATGTCGCATCGAGCGTGGCAAAATCCGGAACGTCCGCTGCCCGCGCCAGCAACCGCAAGAGCCCGGCACCCGCGGTCTTTGGATCGAAGGCGCCGGGCAGGCAGAGGCGCAAGATCTGCGTGATGTCATGGTAGAACTGTACGGCCGCACGCAGGATCTCCGCATCTTCGACGGCCAGAACCCGCAGCGACAGGGCTTTCTCAAGTACCCGCGCGGTTGAGGTATCGAGAATATCCGGACGTTGGTGGGCGTGAACGAGTTGAAGATATTGTGCAATGAACTCGATATCGACGAGGCCGCCTGCCGCATATTTGAGGTCCCAGCGATCGCCCTCACCTTTTTCTTTGGCGATTGCCTCACGCATTTCTAGGACGTCGCCGGCTACCAATTCCGCATTGCGTGGTCTGCGCAAAATATCGCGAATAACGCGTTCGACACGGGTCCCTGAACGCCGGTGAACCTGAAATCAGCCGCGCGCGCGTGAGCGCCATGTGTTCCCAGGTCCAGGCTTCGGTCTCCTGGTAGGCGGCAAAGCCATCGAGGCGCGTCGCCAATGGCCCCGCTCGTCCGGATGGCCGCAACCGCATGTCGACCTGATAAAGTGCGCCATAATTGGTCTGCGCAGTCAGGGCGTTGATCAACCGCTGCGTCAAACGCGCAAAATATTGCGCGCCGTAGAGTGATCGTGAGCCATCCGATTCAGGTTGCGTATCGTCGAAATCGTAAACCAGGATGAGGTCAAGGTCGGACGTCGCCGTCATCTCGTAACCACCGAGCTTGCCCATCGCCAGAATGGCGGTCTCTTCTCCACGCAGATGGCCATAAGTTGAGGCGAGATTGTCTGCGACCGCGCGGTGAACAGCGCGGATTACCGCGTCCGCAAGCCGCGCGAAGGCCTCACCCGCCTGCCTCGCGGTGAGCGTGCCCGAAAGAATTCGAACGCCGATCAGGAACATGTATTCCAGACCGAACGTGCGAATGCGCTCGAGCAAATCTTCGTCGTATCGAGATTGCGCCAGCGCGGCGTCCAGTCGACGGCCGAGTTCGTTTTCGTCCGGCAAAGCGCCGAAAAAACTCGGGTCGACCAGGGCGTCCATGACCTGTGGGTGGCGCGCCAGCGTGCCTCCCAGGCGTGGTGCGGTGCCCAGCACCAGCACAATCAAAGCGATGAGCTCGGGTTTTTGGCGCAATAGCGACAACAATCGAGTTGAGCCGTGCAGATTGGCGAGGAAATGGTCGAATAATATGAGGGTTGCACCGGGGTTATCCGTCCCGGCGATATGTTCGAGAAGGGACGGCAGCAATGCCTCGAGATGGCTCCGCGCCGATTCGCCTTTCAATGAGCGATGGCCACCGGAAAGCCAGTGTCGAATAATGCTGGAGGCTTCCAATGGAGCGCGAAATCCCAGGGCGGCGAGACGATCGAGTGTCTTGTGGTCATCCGCGTCAGGCGGGAACACGAATACCGACGTTTCTTGATCCGGGGTCTTTTCAAACAGGCGCGCATAATATCGTTGAACCTTGTCGAGATGGCCGAGCAGCACCTTGGCAAAGGCATCGCGATCTGTAAAACCGAGAAACCGTGCAAACCGCTCAAGGCTTTCCTTTTCGAACGGCAGGGTTTGTGTCTGTTCGTCATTCACCATCTGCAGGCGATGTTCGACCACACGCAGAAAACAATAGGCATCTTTCATGGCATCGCGCGCATCAGGGTCGATCCATTTGTCATCGCAAAGTTTGTCGAGCGTTGTCAGCGTGTCGCGATCGCGTAGGCCCGGATTACGACCGCCCGCGATCAGCTGCTGGGTCTGCGCGAAGAACTCGATTTCGCGGATGCCGCCGCGACCGAGCTTGATATTGTGTCCCTCAACCGCAATCTCACCGTGGCCACGGTAGGCGTTGATTTGCCGTTTCATCGCATGCACGTCGCTGACGGCGGCAAAATCGAGATATTTCCGCCACACGAATGGTGCGATTTCGTTGAGAACCTTCTCCCCCAGCGCAAGGTCGCCCGCGCACGGGCGCGCTTTGATCATCGCGGCGCGTTCCCAGTTCTGTCCGGCGCTTTCGTAATACGAGACGGCCGCTGGTGTTGATATTGCAATTGTGGTCGAGGCGGGATCGGGCCGCAGGCGCAGATCGGTGCGAAAGACATAACCATCCGCAGTCCGCTCTTGCAGCAACTTCACGAGTCGCTGCGTCAGCCGCACGTAGAGAGTCGATGGCTCTGCGTCTGCCGGCAAGGCCGGAGCCGTGGGCTCGTAAAGAACGATGAGATCAATATCGCTCGAATAATTGAGTTCGAATGCCCCCATCTTGCCCATCGCCAACACCACGTATCCGCTCCCCGCTTGAGACCGCGCATTGTCCGTCGGCTTCAGGCGTCCATCGCGTACCGCTTCGGCAAGGATAAAACGAACGGCACCATCGACGGCTGCGTCGGCCAGTTCGGTCAATGCGCGGGCAGCGCGCATCACCGGCCAAACGCCGCCAATATCGGCCAGCGCGATAAGAAGCGCGGCCTCGGCCTTCATTCGACGCAGGAGCGCATGGCGTCAGCCGCATCGACGCTCGACCCAGCATCCCGTCCGTGCTGAGCCAAGAGGGAGGTGAAGTGCTGGTCGGGATCGGACTGAAGCAGCCGAAGAAGCCGGATCGGTTCAAGGCTCACCAAGTCCCACAAGTACGGCGAGCTTTCCGAAAGGCTTTCAAGCAGCGTGCTGACAATTGGATTGGCGCCGAACAGCTCCCGAAGCGGCTTTGCATCTGCTGGCGCAAGTCCAGCCAGCCATTCGGCAACTCGTAAGCGGGCCGTGTCCGGGTCGGTGAGTTGGGGCGCGGTCGCGATTCGCCGGGCCAGCGTCGCGTCTTTAGCCTTGCCTCCGGTCCTGTCATCGCGTGACAGCCGGTTTGCGGGAAGCCTTACGTCTGGCGGGCGGCCTCATCCCGCACTCTGTACCGGCCCTCCCCGCGGCAATGCAATGATGCTTTTGAGCCCGGGCTGGTTGTCTGCAAAGGTCAATTCGCCTCCATGCAGGCGGGCAACGGCCGAAGCGAGGCTTAAACCAAGGCCGGAACCGGGTTGCGATCGGCTTTGCTCCAAACGGACAAACCTTTCGACGGCGCGGCCGCGATCGGCCTCGGGAATGCCAGGTCCGCTGTCGGCAACGGTCAACAGGATCCGGTCGCCCTCGCTGAGCGCACGCACGACGATCCGGGCCTTGGCGCCATTGGCGGCATCGCCACCCGGCGCTGCGTATTTGATGGAATTGTCGACCAGATTGGCGAGCGCCTGGCTGATGAGCTCGCGATTGCCTTTGAGCGGCGCCGGCGCGTCGGCTTCCACAGTCAGCACAATGCCTTTTTCTTCCGCCAAGGGCTCATATAGTTCGCCGATATCATTGGCGATTTCAGCAGCATCAAATTCGCTCATGTCGTCGCGCGCCTGACCGGACTCCGCGCGCGCGATCATAAGCAGCGCGTTGAATGTACGAATCAGGCCATCTGACTCTTCGATCGTGCTTTCGAGCGCCGCGCGATATTCGCTATCGCTTTTGGCGGAACGAAGCGCTTGCTCTGCCCGATTTCGCAGACGCGTAAGCGGTGTCTTCAGATCGTGTGCGATGTTGTCGGAAACTTCCTTCACACCGCGCATCAATGCCTCAATGCGTTCAAGCATGACATTGAGGTTTTCGGCAAGCCGATCGAGTTCATCGCCCGTTCCCGCGACCGGCAAGCGGCCGCCCGAGGTCGCCATGCATGATCGTGCGCGTTGTTTCCGTCATTGCGTCGACGCGACGCAATACGCGGCGGGTCACGAATAGTCCGCCGGCGAGACCGAGCACGATCACGATCGCAATCGACCAACGACCCGCCGACAGCACGATGTTGTAAAGCCGCTCGCGCTCGTCGAGGTCACGACCAACCAGGAGGCGAAATCCGCCCGGCAGCTGAAAGACGCGCGCCAACGCGTGATGTTCGGGATGCTCGGCCGGGTCGGCTTCGTCGAGCCGGCGGTACGCTGTTTCGGTCCAGCCTGGATTGTCGAGCGTCCCGGGTGGCAGCGCCGTTACGTTGCCGGCGAGCGACTTGCCCGCAAAGGTGGTGACAAGATAGAGGCTGGAGCCCGGGCGTCGTGCGCGCGCGTCCACGACGACGACCAGCCGTCGGATCCCGCCAAGACGATATTGTTCGGACAGGCCGGTGATCTCGGCATTGACCGTGTCGGTAATCTGCTCGGTGATCAGGCGGCGCGTGTTGAGAGCGAAGTAGCCGAGCAGAAATGCGGCAAACAGCGCGAACACGGTCAAATAGACCAGCGTCAGCTTGAACGTGGTCGTGCGAAAGAGTTTACCGAGCGCCGTCACGTATCATGTATCCCGCGCCGCGAACCGTATGCAAAAGCGGCTGGGAGAAACCTTTATCGATTTTCGAGCGCAAGCGCGAGATGTGGACGTCAATCACGTTGGTTTGAGGGTCAAAATGATAATCCCACACGTTTTCCAGCAACATCGTGCGGGTGACCACCTGCCCCGCATGCTGCATCAGGTATTCCAGAAGGCGGAATTCACGCGGTTGCAGCGAAATCTCATCCTTGCCGCGGTGCACCTGGTGAGAGAGCCGGTCAAGCTCAAGGTCGCCGACCCGCAGAACGGTCTCTTCACTGCGGCCGACGCGGCGACGTGCCAGCACTTCGACGCGCGCGAGCAGCTCCGAAAATGAATAAGGCTTGGGCAGGTAGTCGTCGCCGCCAGCCCGCAAACCCTTGACCCGGTCGTCGACTTGCCCGAGCGCAGACAGGATCAGGGCAGGTGTTTCCAGACCTTTTGCGCGCAGCGCGCCGATCACCGCCAGACCATCCCGTTTGGGCAGCATTCGATCGACAATCAAGACGTCGTATTGCCCGTCGAGAGCCATGGCCAGTCCATCGTCGCCGTCGGTGGCCGCGTCGGCAACATGGCCGACCTCGCGAAACGCCTTGACGAGATAGTCGGCAGCGTCGCGATCGTCTTCAATGACCAGAAGGCGCATGGTGACCCGGTCCGGTTGCGCATCGGCCATCCGGCCAATTGGACGCTGCCCGTTAATATCTGCATAAGTGGGCATCGGTCACACCAATTCCAGACATTTCGGTGGCAGGGTCAATGCCCTTCAGCCGGCATCCCCGGGTCGTACGCGAGGGGGTGGCGGAAAACCGCCACCCCCTCAACGACCCCACCCCGGCGGGGGCGACGGATGCCAGGGTTGGAGCTCGTCTCGGAAGCGGGTCCATGCGCCTACCGCACGGTCGCTCCGTAGATTAGCCGGGACGGGCGCGATGCCCGCCCCGTTGAAGTCGAGCCACCGGCGGGGGCGACGGATGCCGGCAGCACGGCCTCAAAACTCTTGTCAGCCGCGGCCAAGCGGCAGAGCGACAAAGCGCGTGTTGTCACCCTTCTTCACGCGGATCAGCACGCTGCGCTTGCCGTCCGTTCGCGCGCTGGCGACGACATCGCGCACATCGGCCGG
Organism: uncultured Alphaproteobacteria bacterium; assembly: GCA_963801955.1. Lineage (GTDB taxonomy): Bacteria > Pseudomonadota > Alphaproteobacteria > Rhizobiales > Xanthobacteraceae > Pseudolabrys. The sequence continues at coordinate 224,168 of CAWDGS010000003.1, read as the reverse complement.
CGTCGAAACCGATTTGCCGGCAATTTCCACGATGACATCGCCTGTCGAGAAGCCATGGTCGGCGGCCACTCCACCGGACTCGACGCCGGTGACCACGACACCCTCTGCACCGGCACCCGCGACGCGTGCTGCCGGCGCAAGCGTAAGGCCGAGCTTGCCAACGTCCGCGCCACTGTCGCTGTCTGCCGCACTGGCGCGCGCTTCCTTGGCATTCGGCAACTCGCCGAGCGTGAGGGTCAGCGTTTTTTCCGCACCCTTGTGCAAGACTGTGAGCTTCACCGAGGACTTCGGCGCCATTGCTCCGATCTTCTTGGCGAGATCGCGGGCGTCCTTGATCTCCTTGCCATCGACCGACGTGATGACATCCCCGGCTTCGATCCCGGCCTTTTGTGCCGGGCTATTGGCCTGCGGTTCGGCAACCAACGCGCCTTCGGCTTTCTTCAGGCCAAGGCTGTCGGCGATATCGGGCGTCACCGGCTGAATCTGCACACCGATCCACCCTCGCGTGACCGAGCCGTGCTCTTTGAGCTGGGCTACCACGCTGTTGACCGTGTCGGCCGGGATAGCGAAGGCAATGCCGACCGACCCACCCGACGGTGAGAAGATCGCGGTGTTGACGCCAATCACATTGCCGTCGGTGTCAAAGGTCGGGCCACCGGAGTTGCCTTTGTTGACCGGGGCGTCGATCTGGATGAAGTCGTCATAGGCACTCGCACCTATGTCTCGACCGCGCGCCGAAACAATTCCGGCAGTGACTGTGCCACCGAGTCCGAAGGGGTTACCGACTGCGATTACCCAATCACCGATGCGCGGGGCCTTGTCCGAAAGTTTCACGTAGGGGAACGGGCCGCCTTCAACCTTGATCAGCGCAAGATCTGTGCGCGGGTCGGTGCCGATTACCTTGGCTGTGTGGATCTTTCCATCATCAGCCGTAACTTGAACGCTTTCCGCTTTCTCGACCACGTGATTGTTGGTCACCGCGTAGCCATCGGCAGTGATGAAGAAGCCGGAGCCCTGGCCCGTAATCACATTGCGGCCACGGCCACGAGGCATTCCCTCCGGCCCATTCTGACCATCGGGCATCCCGAAGCGGCGGAAGAATTCACGCAGGCCCGGGGGAACGTCGTTGTTGTTCAGCCCCGTGGTTTCAGCGCCGCCGTCAACTTTGACACGCACGGAAATCACGGCTGGTTTGACCTTTTCAACGATGTCGGCAAAGCCGACCGGAGCCTGCAATTTGTGCGCCTGCTCGGAAAGATTCTGCGCGAGGGCGGCTGGATAGCCGCCATTTAAATTGAGGCCGGGAGCGACCACGAGCGCAGCGGCGCCGAGGCCAGCAATGGTGGTGGCAAGGAGAATGAGTCGGCGGGCTGATAGCGCACGCGACTTCTTGGCATCGGCAGCGGGGGGAATGGCGCTCGGCATCATCAGGCAATCTCCATCTGGATTTGTTGGTGCGAATGCGCACCTTTTCGAAGCTCAAGATGGGGTGATGAGCCTTACAGCGTCCTGTCGGCAGGATTAAACTTTTGTAAGGTGGGGACGGCAGAATATTATAGAAAATCAATAGGCTATTCAACGCGTAGCGCGAGCAAGCACGACCAAAGTCTATCGCCTGTTCGCGCTGTTCTGTGCCGTGCAGCGTTCGGCGGCTATTCAGCCCCGCGCAACTCTTTTCTCCGTGTCACCAGCCACTTCGGCTGCCTTTCCAAGCAGAGCAGCGTATTCCCGGCCGAAGACCTTTGCGCAAAAGCGCACGGCCGCGTCGACCTGAGATTGACGGAAACTGCGATCCGCATCCTCGGCGTGACGCAGGCCTTCAAGTAGCGCGTGCGTTCCATTATCGAGATATTGGCGAATCTCAGTCAGGGCGCGTTGTGTCATTTCGTTGATCGCGAGCTCGCCGGCGAAATAGCGGCAAATACCCACGAATTCTACGAGAGCTTCGACCTCCGCCACCTCATTCGGGTCGAGTAGCGAGTTCGGCCGGATTTCTTTCGACGGCCGCGGCCTTAACAAGCGCCGCACGCGATTCGGCATAGATTCGATTTCTGCGCGCAGCAGATCAGAGATCTGTGTCCGCTGCGCAGCAAGGGCACGGCCCCAACTACTATCGACCGGCAATTCAAGCTCGGTGCGCAAGCCACGAGCGGAATCATGGATGGTCTTGAGCAGCGCACCGACTGCGACCCCTTGGCCGCTGCGCAAATCCTCGCGCAACTCGGCCACCATCCGCTCCTGTTCGGCGAGAACGATATTTACGGCGACAGCGTAGTTTGTTTCAGCAACACGCGCTGCGGTATCGCTGCCCGCTGCCTTGACGCCGAGGCGGATCAGTTGCCATGGCGCCGACATCCGATTCATGACGGTCAGAAGGGCGTACAAAAAGAGTTCGCCATCCCGTGCAGCTGCGCCCTCGATCAGCTGTTTGCATTCTTCGAGCTGAGCGTTGGCGAGATTGCCTATTTGCAGCGGTAGTCGTGAGGAAAGAGCCGCCAATACGTCACGGCCTTTCAGAGCGCATTTGAGAGCGGCCAACTCCTCACCAGCGCGCGGCGTGCCGATCTGTTGCAATATCCGCCGTCGAGTTTTGTCATCCCCTGTCGCACCGCCGTAATTTGCCTCTATCGCAGCGGCAACCCGGTCCTGGAAAATACGCGCGAGCCGCTCCGACTTGGTCTGATCACCGGCGAGCATGGCTTCGCCAACCTCGTCAGCCAGCAAGTCGGCGTCATGAGGCAGCAGATCGCGCCGGACCCAGTTCCATAATGCCTCAAGCGACGAGCGCGCGATGCGCCCCGGATGCCTGTGATTGCCGCGATCATCCACCAGAAACGGTTCGAGTGGCTTGAACAAGAGGCGCGCCGAATTCTCTATGCGCGGACCGCCGTTACGCTGGTCACGCACGATCCGCCGCAGTTCCTGCAGGACAAGGTCGGCGCCAGAAACGTCTTCTCCGCGCAGCACAGCGCGCTCGAGTTCGCCAATCAGCAGCGAACGCGCTCCCGGCGAGAGCTCGCGCAGAAATTGCCGCAGTCGCTCGACGGTCGTCTGGGCGCCCGCCATTCTCGATCTATCCGGATTTAAGCCTTCAGCTTGATACGGCGGCGGGCGTTAAGGAGTTGTTAAACATACCCGCCTTCGGCCCAGCCCGGCGCGGCGCTGAAACAATTCCACCTTACCGCTCGTCGGCGATGACGGCCGTGCCTTCGATCTCGACTTTCGCGCGCGGCTCCAGCAGGCCAGCAACGACGACCAACGTCATCGCCGGAAAATGCCGGCCAATCTGCCGACGATAGGCCAATCCAATCTCGCGCTGGCGTGCGGCATATTCGGCCTTGTCGGTCACATACCAATTTAGGCGCACGAGATGGCGGGGCTCGCAGCCTGCGGCCGCAAGGACATCAACGATATTTTTCAGTGCTTGTTCGACCTGGGCGACGAAATCGTCGCTCTCGAATTGCGCCTGCGCATTCCAGCCGACCTGGCCGGCGATAAAAATTTGCCGGCCTTGCGCCGCGATGCCATTGGCATAGCCCTTTGGCGAAGACCAATGCTTGGGTTGCACGATCTCAAACATGCTTTTGCTCATGATGCCTGCTCTCGTAGCTTGAACCGCTGGATTTTTCCGGTCTGCGTCTTCGGCAAAGCATCGATGAATTTTATCACGCGCGGATATTTATAGGGTGCGATGGTCGCCTTGACGTGGTCCTGCAAAATCTTGATCCGAAGATTGTCGCCCACAATGCCGGCCTTGAGCACGACATAAGCCGACACGACCTGCCCACGCTCCGCATCGGTGGCGCCAATCACGGCGCATTCCGCCACATCCGGATGCGCCAACAACGCGGCCTCGACCTCGGGCCCGGCGATGTTGTAACCGGCCGAGACGATCATGTCGTCATTGCGCGCTGCGAAATGGAAACGCCCATTGTCATCGCGAACAAACGCATCACCGGTGAGGTTCCAGCCGTCAATAACATAATCTTTCTGCCGCCGGTCGGAGAGATAGCGGCAACCGGTTGGTCCCCGTACCGCCAGCCGTCCTACGGTGCCGGCAGGCACGTCGTTCATATCAGCGTCAACGACTTTGGCTTCGTAGCCGGCAACCGGCCGCCCCGTGGCACCCGATAACGCATCGCCGATGCGGCTCGTGATGAAAATGTGCAGCATCTCGGTCGAACCGATGCCGTCAAGAATCGGCTTGCCGGTCCGGCGCGTCCAGTCCTCGAATACCGGCGCCGGCAACGTCTCGCCGGCGGATACGGCGATCCGCAATGATGACAGATTGGCTCCCTTATCCATTGCCGCCATCATCGCGCGATACGCTGTTGGAGCCGTGAAGGAGATTGTCGCCTTATAAGTCTCGATAATCTGCACCATGTTTGCCGGCGACGCGTTTTCCAGCAACGTTGCGGTCGCGCCGAAGCGAAGCGGAAAAATTGCCAGGCCACCGAGCCCGAAGGTGAAAGCCAAAGGCGGCGAGCCGACGAATACATCGTCCGGGGTCACGTTGAGAACTTCCCTGGCGTAGCCGTCCGCAATGATCAGCAAATCACGATGAAAATGCATCGTCGCCTTGGGCTCGCCAGTGGTGCCGGAGGTAAAGCCAAGCAATGCAACGTCGTCGCGCCCGGTTGCTACTGCGTCAAATTTCACCGACTTGTCGAGCGCGACACGGTCGAGCTCGGCGTCATGGTTGGAGGTGCCATCAAAATTGACAACCTGCTTCAGGAATTTGCTGACCTTGGCGCAGGCTACCAATTCGTCGGCGATACGGCTGTCGGTCAATGCCAGCGCGATCTCGGCCTTGTCGACAATCTTGCCAAGTTCACCGGCCCGCAGCATCGGCATCGTGTTGACGACGACCGCACCCGCCTTGGTGGCGGCAAGCCAGGCCGCGACCAGCGCCGGATTGTTGCCGGAGCGAATCAGGACGCGATTGCCGGGCTTGACCCCGTAATTCTCGACAAGCGCGTGCGCCAGCCGGTTTGACCAGTCGGCGAGTTCCTTATAGGTCCGCCGGCGGCCATTTCCGATCAACGCGATATGATCACCGAACCCCCGCTCGACCATGCGGTCCGTTAGCTCGACGGCGGCATTCAAGCGCTCGGGATATTGAAATTCCGGTCGCTCGAGCAGGATATCCGGCCATTGATCAAACGGCGGAAGGTTGTCGCGGGTGAAGGTATCGACATGCGCGGACGGGCCAAGCGTGATGTGTCGTGCCATGTCAGCGACCTGCCGTAGATGAAAGCAAAGACCGGGCGATGATGATTTTCTGGACGTCGGACGCACCTTCGTAAATGCGCAGCGCACGAATTTCACGGTAAAGCGCTTCGACCGGATGACCGGCGCGCACGCCATCACCGCCGTGAATTTGCACGGCCGTATCGATGACACGCTGCGCGGATTCGGTGGCGTAAAGCTTTGCCATCGCCGCCTCGCGCGTCACGCGAGCCGCACCCATGTCCTTGACCCAGGCGGCGCGATAGACGAGGAGCGCCGCAGCATCAATCTCGACCGCCATATCGGCGATGTGCCCCTGCACCATCTGCAACTCCGACATCGGCGCACCAAATAACTCGCGGTCCGCGGAACGCTTGAGCGTTTCAGAGAGTGCACGGCGCGCAAAGCCGACCGCGGCGGCGCCCACCGTGGTGCGGAATACGTCGAGCGTTGCCATCGCGATCTTGAAGCCATCGCCAGCCGCGCCGATCAAACCATCCGCACTGACCTCGCAATTCCGAAACGTAAGGCGCGCGAGCGGATGCGGCGCTATCACCTCGATGCGCTCGGCAACCGAAAGTCCGGGATTGTCGCCCCGTACGATGAATGCCGATAGACCCTTGGCACCCGGAGCATCGCCTGTGCGGGCAAACACAACATAGAGATCGGCGATGCCGCCGTTCGAGATCCAGGTCTTCTCGCCATTGAGAACGTAGCCGTCGCTGTTTCGGCGTGCCGTGGTTGCAATATTCGCAACATCGGAGCCGGAAGCCGCCTCGGACAGCGCAAATGCCGCGATTGCGGCGCCGCTGCGGGTTTTCGGCAGCCATTGGCGTTTTTGGGCCGCGGTTCCGAACAATGAGATCGGACCGGCGCCCAAACCCTGCATCGCGAAAGAAAAATCGGCGAGACCGGAATGACGCGCCAGCGTTTCGCGGATCAACGCCAGGGTGCGGACATCGATCTTTTCCGACGGATCATCGCCGGGCGCGGTGTGTTTCAGCCAGCCGTCGCGCCCGAGCTTTTGCACGAATCCGCGGCAAGTGGCATCAACGTCGTGGTGATCGACGTGCTCGCAATGCCGAGCGGCCCAGGGCTCCAACTCCGCGGCCAGTGCGCGGTGGCGTTCCTCGAAAAACGGCCAATGCAGAAAGCTGCGATCGAGCATCGTTCAATTTCCGGCAAACTGTGGTTTCTGTTTGGCCACGAAGGCCTCGTAGGCACGGCGAAAGTCCTGCGTCTGCATGCAGACCGCCTGTGCGAGCGCCTCCGCCTCGATCGCGGCGTCGAGTGGCATCGCGAATTCATGATGTAACATCGCCTTCGTCATTTTATGCGCGAAGGTCGGGCCATCGGCGAGCTGCTGCGCCAGCGCCATCGCCTCGATTTCAAGTTTCTCGGCGCCCACGATACGATTGAAGAAGCCCCAGCGTTCGCCCTCCTCCGCCGTCATGACGCGCCCGGTATAGAGCAGCTCGGACGCGCGGCCGTGACCGATGACGCGCGGCAGCAGGGCGCAGGCGCCCATGTCGCAGCCGGCAAGCCCGACACGGGTAAACAAGAAAGCCGTCTTTGCCTGCGGTGTGCCGAGGCGGATATCGCAGAACAGCGCGATCATGGCGCCCGCACCAACGCAGACGCCGTCAATTGCACCGACAATGGGCTGCGGGCAGGCGCGCATCGCTTTCACGAGCTCGCCGGTCATGCGGGTAAATTCGAGAAGCCCCTTCATGTCGCGTTTCAACAACGGCCCGATGATGTCGTGGACATCGCCGCCGGAGCAGAAATTGCCGCCGTTCGAACCGAATACAATGGCCTTGATATCGGCTGCTTGCGACAGCGCACGGAAGGTCTGTCCGAGTTCTGCGTAGCTGTCGAAGGTCATCGGGTTCTTCCGCTCGGCGCCCTTGAGCGTGAGCGTTGCAACGCCATTCTTCGCCGACCAGTTAAAATACTTCGGCTTGAAATCGCTCATGTTCATGCGCGCACTCCTCCATGACGAATGCGACCGGACAATCCATCGAGATGGCGGATCAACGTGTCCGCCTCCGTCGCGTCGAATTCCGACAGCAAGCCATCGACCCATGCCTGATGCGCCTTGGCCATTGCGGTGAACTCTTTCAGGCCGTGTGGCGTCAGGCGCACGATGATGGCGCGACGGTCGTCCACCGGTGCCTGGCGCGTGACCAGCCTGTCGGACACCAGCCGGTCGATGATGCCGGTGACATTGCCGTTCGACACCATCAGGAAGCGCGACAATTCAGTCATTGTCATCCCATCGGGCTTCCTCTCAAGCGCTGCCATCACATCGAACTGCGGCAGGGTCACGCTAAATTCGACGCGCAACCGTTCGCGGACCTCGGCCTCGATCGCACGCGCGGTACGCAAAATACGAATCCACAGCCGAAGCCGCTGCTTGCTCAGGGACTGAGCCGCTTGACGCGGTTTCGCCTTGACGGAGATTGTCATCGTGATCTCCCGTCAACGACAATGGCCTCGCCGCTGGTCGCGGCCGCCGCGGGTGAGCACAGCCACAGCACTTTGTCGGCAACTTCTTCCGGTGAGATCAACCGGCCATCGGCATTATCCTTGGCGAGTGCCGCACGCGCCTCGGGCATGGTGCGGCCGGTCTTGCTTGCAATTTCAACCGCCGCAGTCTCGAAAAGCGGGGTATCGGTAAAGCCAGGACACACCGCATTGACCGTGACACCGGACGGCTTGAGTTCGGCGGCCAACGCGCGCGCAAGCCCCACGACCCCGTGCTTGGCGGCGCAATAAGCGGCCGTATAGGGATAGCCCTTCAACCCCGCGGTCGACGCGGTGAACACGACGCGCCGCATCCCGTCGCCCTTACGCGTGACATCGCCGAGCGCCGCTTGCACGGTAAAAAACGCGCCGGTCAGGTTGACGCCGATCATGCGATGCCAATGCTCGGACGAGATTTTCCCGGCTGGCGCACTCTCAGCTGAGCCGGCATTGGCGATAACGATATCAATCGGTCCATGTGCGGCATGCGCCGCCTCCACCATCGCCGCACAATCTGCGGCATTCGTGACATCGGCAACGATCGCCGTGGCTTTCGGAAGATCCTTTGCAATCTCGTCGAGCGGTGCCTTGCGTCGCCCGACCAGCGAAACGGCCGCGCCCTGCTGTGCGAGAGCCCGCGCGATCGCCGCACCAATGCCGCTGCCGCCGCCGGTGACCAATGCGTGCAGGCCGTCAAGCGCACCCATCACACCTTCCCCGTCATGACGTCAGGCCTGGATTTCAATCGATGCAATTGATCGCGGCCGGGCCAATAGGGTTTCGGCCAGGTTGAACCTTCGTATCCAAGATCGGCCGCGGCGTGCAGGGTCCAGTACGGATTGGCGAGATGGGGCCGCGCCAGGCACACAAGATCGGCCCGGCCGGCCATCAGGATCGAATTGACATGGTCGGCATCGTAGATGTTGCCGACCGCGATCGTCGCAATACCGGCCTCGTTGCGGATACGGTCGGAGAACGGTGTCTGAAACATCCGCCCATAGACCGGCTTTGCCTGCTTTGTCGTCTGCCCGGCCGACACATCGATCATGTCGACCCCGGCATCGGTGAGAATGCGCGCAACCTCGACGGCATCCTGCGGCGCAATACCGTTCGGCACCCAATCATTGGCCGAGATGCGTACCGAAATCGGTTTCTCGTCCGGCCAAACCGCGCGTACCGCGCGAAATACCTCGAGCGGAAACCGCATGCGGTTCTCAAGGCTGCCGCCATACGCGTCGCCGCGCATGTTGGTGAGCGGCGTGATGAAGGCCGACATCAAGTAACCGTGGGCATAATGCAGCTCGAGCCAGTCAAAACCGATACGTTGCGCCGACTGCGCCGCGCGCACGAACTCGTCGCGGATATTGTCCATGTCGGAGCGCGTCATTTCCCGCGGCGTCTGGTTCTGTTCGCTCCATGGCACGGCAGACGGAGCCAACAATGTCCAATTGCCGGACGTCAGCGGCGCATCCATTGTCTCCCAACCGAGCTGGGTTGAGCCTTTCGCGCCCGAATGCCCAAGCTGGATGGCGATCTTGGCATCCGTCTCGGCATGGACAAAATCGACGATCCGCTTCCACGCAGCTTCATGCTCGGGACGATATAGCCCGGTGCAGCCGGGCGTAATGCGGCCTTCCGGCGACACGCACGTCATCTCGGTAAAGACCAACCCTGCCCCGCCTTTGGCGCGTTCGGCGTAATGGACGAGGTGCCAATCGGTCGGCGTGCCGTCGACCGCGCGGTACTGCGCCATTGGCGACACCACGACGCGATTCTTCAACTCGATGCCGCGCACGCGCAATGGCACGAACATCGGCGCTCGGCTCACCTGCGGCTCGCTGCCGGTCGCCTGGCGCTCGAACCAGCGCTCGGCATTGCCGAGCCAGGCCCTGTCGCGCGCGCGCAGGTTTTCGTGGCTGATGCGCTGCGAGCGCGTCAGCAACGAGTAATTGAACTGGACCGGGTCGAGGTTGAGATACCGCTCCACGTTCTCAAACCACTCTGTTGAATTGCGCGCCGCACTTTGCAGCCGCAAGACCTCGAGCCTCCGCTCGTCCTCATAGCGGCGGAAGGCGTCCGCCATGGTCGGCTCGCTGTGGAGAAATTCGGCCAAGGTAATGGCGCTCTCGAGCGCAAGTTTCGAGCCGGAGCCGACGGAGAAATGCGCGGTGGCGGCAGCATCGCCGAGCAGCACGATGTTCTCATGGCTCCAGCGCTCGCACAGGACGCGGTTAAAGTTGAGCCAGGCCGAGCCGCGCAGATGGCGCGCATTCGACATCAATTTATGGCGCCCGAGATTGCGAGCAAATATTTTCTCGCAGGCCGCGGTCGTTTCCTCGGTCGTCATCCGGTCAAATCCGGCGCGGCGCCATGTCTCCTCCGAGCACTCGACAATAAAGGTCGCTGTATCTGCGTCGAACTGGTAGGCGTGCGCCCAGATCCAGCCGTGCTCGGTCTGTTCGAAGATGAAGGTGAAGGCGTCGTTGAAAGTCTGGTGCGTGCCAAGCCAGATATATTTGCAGGCGCGCACATCGATGTCGGGCCTGAACACATCGGCGTGGGCAGCACGAACCCGCGAGTTCACGCCGTCGGAGCCAAGGATGAGATCGTAGCCGGCGTAAGCGGAGACATCCTTGGCCTCTGTCTCGAATTCGATTTTGACCCCGAGCGAAAGCGCGCGCTCCTGAAGGATGTTGAGCAATCGCTGGCGGCCAATGCCGGAAAAACCATGACCGCCCGAACGCACGGCCTTGCCGCGATAATGCACCTCGATATCGTTCCAGTAGACAAATGACTCGCGAATGCGCGCGGCGCTTTCCGGGTCATTGGCCTGGAGATTGGCAAGCGTCTCGTCGGACAACACCACGCCCCAGCCAAAAGTGTCGTTTGGCCGGTTACGCTCGATGACGACAACCTCGTGCCCGGGATCCCGCCGTTTCAGCGAAATCGCGAAGTAGAGGCCGCCGGGTCCACCGCCGAGACACACCGCACGCATGAGCCGATCCGATCCCTGTGAGGGGCAGCAGCCGTATTATTATAACCCTATAATTTTTAAACCTAAAGCATTTGTCCACAAAAAACCGCGCTTTTGCAGCGTGACGCGGGACCAGGCGGAAAACCCTCAATCGCCGAAAGCGGCACAAAATGAAGCTGGTTTCGCAACGACCGAGGCCGAAAGGGCTGCGTTCAGCCGATTGCTGTCCAGGTGCCGTCTGGATTGCGGCAGGCCGTGCCGCGGGCGGTCTGCGGCTGGCCATCGATATAAATGGTGTGGGTAAAGGAGCGGCAGTTTCGGCCTGCCTGCTGATAGGCCGGCCCGGGGACAATCGTCCCATATCGACCTGAATTGGGATTACGCCACGACACCGGCGCTCCTGATTGTCCGCGTTCGAGTGCATCCATTTGCGCGGCGTATGCACGCTCTTTGTCTTCATCGTCGAGCGAAGCGCCGATACGATTTCCAATCAGACCGCCGAGCACACCACCGATCGCTGCGCCCGCCACGCGATTGCCGGTTCCGCCACCCGCCACTGCTGCACCGAGCAGCGCGCCGGTGCCGGCACCCACCAAGGTCCCGGTGTTTTCTTTCGGTCCCGGCCCCAGTCCATCCGGGCTCCCGGCGCAGGCAGCAAGCGTCACACCGGCGATTGCAATAGCAACGAATTTTGACGCGGACATTTCGACCCCCGGAATAAAAGCGACCCCACCCTGCGGCAGGACGGTTAGTCTATCGGGACTGGAGGATTTGGGCAAAACTCAGGCTGGCCGTTCAAACGACGGGCGCAGGTTAAACCGCCGGCAAGACCAGTTCCGCGCGTAGGCCACCGAGCGGCGCGGTGCCGAGTGTCAGGCCGCCTCCATAGAGCGCGGCCAGTTCGACAACAATCGACAGACCCAGGCCCGAGCCCGGCTTTGTCTCATCCAGGCGCTGCCCGCGTTTTGAAACCTGTTCCCGCTCCGAGGGCGACAAGCCGCGGCCATCATCGTCGACAACAATGCGGACGACGTGGCGCTCGCTCAGCGGATCGGGCCGTTCGCGGACAACCTCGATTGCCACGCGCGACGATGCCCACTTGCAAGCATTGTCGACAAGATTGCCGATCATCTCCTCGAGATCGGGGCGTTCGCCGTGGAATTGCGCCTGCTCGTCGGCATGCACCTCGATGGCAAGTCTTTTGTCATGATGGATCTTTTCCATCGTACGCGCGAGCGCGGTCACCACCGGCGCAACCATCGTGACCGAACCAACGACTGTCAGGCGGGCGGCAAGACGCGCACGCTCGAGATGGCGCGCCACCTGGTCACGCATGATGTCGGCCTGTTCAAGCACCTTCTGCGCGAACGGGTCGCCGCTCCGCGCCGTGGCTTCGTTCACCATGACCGACAGCGGCGTCTTCAGTGCATGCGCAAGATTGCCGACATGCGTGCGGGCGCGCTCGACGATTTCCTTGTTGGCCTCGATCAAGGCATTCGTTTCACGCGCGAGCGGAGCAATTTCTTCGGGGAATTTTCCAGCCAGGCGCTCGGCACTGCCGGAGCGGATGGCCGCAAGGCTGCCGGTGATCCGCTTGAGCGGTGCCAATCCGAATCGCACCTGAAATGTCGTCGTCAACAACAGCACGGCCGCGAGTATGGAAAATGTGATGATAAGGGCCTGGTCGAAAGAACGCGTCTCTTCCGAAATCTCGGCGGCGTCGCCTGCAACCGCGACCAGGTAGTGGCCGTCGTCGCCCAAATCAATATTGCGCTCGACCAGGCGGAGGCGCTGATCCTCGGGGCCGGCCACATAGCCCTCGCGCGAGCCGTCCTGGCCCGCGGCAATTCCGGAATCCTGCAAATGCGGCAAGCCACCGTCCCAAAGCGAGCGCGATGAACGCACTTCGGTCTTGCCGGGATCGAGCCGGCTGACTTGCCAGTACCAGCCGGACAGCGGCAATTCGAAAAGTGGCTCGCCGAGCGATTGGGGGAATTTGTCGCCCGCCTCTTCCGGCGAGGCAACGTCGGCGACGAGGGTGCGCAGATAAACGCCCAGACGGCGATCAAATGCCCGCTCGACCGCCTGCCGGTAGAGCGAGGACAGGACGACGCCCGTAATCAGGAGAATGACGACCGCCCAGGCGGTCGCGGAAAGAAAAAGACGCAGCGCGAGGGAGTTGGCGCGCATCGGCTCAACGCGCGTCAGGCGGCGTCAGCAGATATCCAAGACCGCGGACGGTCTGGATAATATCGACCTCAAGTTTCTTACGAATGCGGCCGACGAACACTTCAATAGTATTTGAGTCGCGATCGAAATCCTGGTCGTAGAGATGCTCGACCAGCTCGGTGCGCGACACCACGCGTCCGCCATGATGCATCAGATAGGCGAGCAACCGGTATTCATGGCTCGTGAGCTTGACCGGATTGCCATTGACCGACACGCGGCCGGTCCGGGTGTCGAGCCGGACGGGCCCGCAGTTGAATTCGCTTTTGGCATGGCCGGCCGAACGGCGCAGAAGTGCGCGCACGCGCGCGAGCACTTCCTCCAGATGGAAGGGCTTGGCGACATAGTCGTCGGCACCTGCATCGAAGCCTTGCACCTTGTCGCTCCACCGATCGCGCGCCGTCAGCATGAGCACCGGCATTGCACGGCCCGTACGGCGCCAGGCTTCCAGCACCGAGATGCCGTCCATTTTCGGCAAGCCGATGTCGAGAATAACGGCGTCGTAAGGTTCGGACTCTCCGAGATAGTGACCCTCCTCGCCATCAAAAGCGCGATCGACGACGTAGCCTGCGTCGGTCAGCGCTGTGGCGAGTTGGCGGTTGAGATCGGGGTCGTCCTCGATCACGAGGAGGCGCAAAGTCTTGTTCTCCGCTTAGCGGCCGGCATGAAACTCGCCATTCACGGCGTCAACAGTCGCGTTGACCACTTTGCCACTGCGGCCGAGCAGAGTCAGCACATACACGAGTTTGTCGTCGCGGCGGCAAAGTTGGGCGCGGACCAGTTCGGAATGCTTGCGGTGTTCTCGCAGCGATTTGATGGCTTGCGCCAGGGAAATCGCCTGGTTGGCAGCGACCGCGGCGCGCTGTTCGGCCTTGGTGAGGCAGGAATCGCGTTGGGGGGCGTCGGCAGCCAAGGCTGGCGCGCCTAGGACAACAAGCAGAGGGACGACAACGACAAGACGGGGAACCGGCATAGGGAGGGTGTTAACGGCGTACCGGTGAACGCCACCTGAACGGAGGAGGCCTAAAAGCCTGTTTCCGCTAGCTTTCGAAGCCTTCGAACGTTGCATAACGGTCGAGCGGCTCGCGCGGGGAGCGCCAGGAATTGATGGGGGCCGCCGCATCTTCGTAACCGACGGCCATGCCCGAATAGATCATCAAATTGTCGGGAAGGTTCAAAAAAACACGCACAGTGCGGTGGAATGAAACCCACGCCTGCTGCGGACAGGTATGCAGCCCGAACCCGCGCGCCAGCAGCGCAACAGTTTGAAGATAACCGCCGATGTCGGCCCATTGTGCAGGTCCGTGGGCTTTTTCACGGGCAAAAAACAAGGCGACCGGCGCGCCGAAAAACTGGTAATTGCGAGAATACTGCTTGTATCGCGAGGACTTGTCTTCTCGCGGAACACCGATCGACTGATAGAGCAAATCGCCAACCGTGAAGCGACGAGTCCGATAAGGCTCGGTCAACGGCTCCGGGTAGATCGTATAGTCGGTGCCCTCGCCTTTCGGCAGATCAGTCGCCATGCGCGGAGCCAGGAGCGCTTTCAATTCCTCGACGCGGCGGCCCGCAATGGCATACACCCGCCAGGGCTGCATATTTCCGGCCGAAGGCGCGCGTGCCGCCCGCTCAACAATGTCGCGAACGATTTTTTCGGGGACAGGTGTCGGCAGAAACGCCCGGCAGGAGTAGCGCGAGGCAACGGCTTCAAGGACGTCCATGGACAGGTCTCCGCGAAGTACGCGATCATTGGGTAATGCAGCTGTATTCGCATTTTCCCTGCTAACAGGGAAATAAACAGGGAATTCCATCGAACTCGCCAGCTATTAAAACGTCTTGAGCCCAGCACGCGCACAAAATCAAAGGTTTCCCCCGCAATCATTCCCCACATATTCATGGCCGCCGCCGAGCAGTTGGGAATGTGATGGTAACAGGCGAAGCGGCGCCGTCGGCTTTTTCATCCCGCTTCCTCCGAGACAATCCTCGGCTAGCTCTCGGGCTCATGCGGCCATAGCTGCGTTATGAGGAGAACACTCACCTATAGGACCTGGCGCAAGAGTACTGCATACGAATTTTGCAGTCCGCCGGCTGAATCAAAAGGAAAAAGAAACTTTAGCGCGAATTTGGGAAAAGCTAAGGCACTAGAGTACCCGGATGGTGGACCTAGCGCCCATCACCTTTGAAGACACTTGTTTTCCGGCGCTCTGAAGTTCGCGATTCCGAACGCAGCATGATCGTTGCCACGTGTTCCTGCGCGTTGAGCTTCACTCCAGTTTGCTCGACCCCCGGCCACTCCGGTCGCTAGTCGCTTTATTTCGGAAGGGAACATCGCGTTAAGGTCACTCTTCGTGAGCCATGCCAATAAGTGCTCGTGCAGCCTCAGAGTTGCGCTCGATATGGAGTATTGACACAGTTCGAGTGTTCCCAATTGGACTCACGGTTCGATCAAGTAGCCTCGATATTCGAGCTATCGGTATCATTAGCGAGTAGTAAGGAGTTTAACCCATGAGTTAGTCTCGCATTTTGCCGCCATCACCTACCGCACCCTCCGCGACCGCATCCGAGCCGAAGATCCCCAAATCGACGAGCAAACCCTCGCCGATACGGTCGAGGGCCTCACCGACCTGCACGAGATCGTCACCGCCATCATCCGCTCGGCGCTGGCCGATGAAGCCCTCGCAACGGGGCTTAAATGCCGGATTGCCGACATGCAGGGGCGGCTTGATCGCCTGCAGGACCGCGCCTCCAAACGCCGGCAGATCGCCAAGGACGTGATGGTCGAGCTCGATCTGAAAGAAGATCACCGCACCCGATTTCTACGGTCTCGATCCGCCCGGGCCTGCCCCACTTGCAGGTGCTCGATGAAGCCGCCGTCCCCAGCATCTACTGGCAGCCGGGCGCGCCACGGCTGAACCGACAGGGGCTGCTGAGCGAGCTCAAAGACGGCGCCGACATCAAAGGCGTTGCCCTCTCCAATCCAGAACCGGTCTTAAGCGTGAGGACACGGTGATGGGCTTCTCAGCAAAACAGACGCAAGCCCTGCGGCGTAACGTCGATGTACGGCAAATCCGCACGCGCGAGGCCAATGGCCGCGAGCTCTCCTATATCGAAGGCTGGTTTCGTCATCTCGGAAGCCAATCGCATCTTCGGATTTGATGGCTGGAACCGGGAGACGGTCGAATCCCGCTGCGTGCTCGCCCGCGAAAACCGCGGCACTTTCCTCGCCGTCTACATCGCCAGAGTGCGCATCACCGTGCACGCCGAGGGAGCAACCGTCATTCGCGAAGGCCACGGTTCGGGTGAAGGCCGTGGTGCCTCCCCTGGCGAAGTCCACGACATCGCGCTCAAAGCCGCAGAAACCGACGCCACCAAACGCGCTCTGGCGACCTTCGGCAAACCGTTTGGACTTGAGCTC
The DNA here is from genome assembly GCA_963801955.1 of uncultured Alphaproteobacteria bacterium. GTDB lineage: Bacteria > Pseudomonadota > Alphaproteobacteria > Rhizobiales > Xanthobacteraceae > Pseudolabrys. Next base: position 207,798 of record CAWDGS010000003.1, on the reverse strand, counting down.
TATCGGCAAAGCCGCACGACAGCGGCATTGCCGATCTCGCAGCCAACGTCAGGCGCCATCGCGCCAACGCGGTTTGGCTTTCACCCCGACGATACGACCCCAATTCCACGACCGTCCCGGTACTACGGCCGTCGTCAATCGCCGCCAATAACCGACGCACTTCAAGGAGCCCGCGCGAACCCCAAACTCGGCACCTACCGCAGCTCCGCCGCTTGCGCCGGCAATACCGGCAGCCTTCACCGGCCAAGATCGACAAAAGCGTTCTCACGCTGGCCGAACCGAAGCGCCGTCGCGACAAGTCGCATCTTGCGCTTTGTCGCCTCACAGCCATGTCTCGTCTGCGGCCGTCATCCTTCCGATCCTCATCATCTGCGCTTTGCGCAACCAAGAGCCTTGGGCGCTCAAAGTCAGTGATGAGTTCACCGTGCCGCTGTGTCGGGGACATCATCGCCAACTGCATCAAGCCGGCAATGAAATCACCTGGTGGAAGGCTCTCAACATCGACGCCCTGCCCGTCGCCCGGCAGCTTTGGGAGCAAACCCATCCCAATGAAAGCCAGACCGAGACGCCAATCGCAAGATTCCGGGTCAAACGAAGCAAAGATTGAAAGCTAATGGCGACCGAGAAACAGATTGCTGCAAACAGACAAAACGCCAAGAACAGTACAGGGCCCACGAACCGAAGACGGTAAGCGCCGCTCAAGGCGAAACGCCATCCGCCACGGGCTTACGGCGGAGACCGTTATCGATGTTCTCGAAGATCCCGCCGCCTACAAAGCACTACAAAGGGCGATCTACGCCGACTATCGCCCGCGATCCAATTTTGAGCTTGAACTCGTCGCCCGACTTGTCTCTCTGCTCTGGCGACTTCGTCGCGCAGTCGCGATTGAAAGCGGAATGATGACTATCCAGGCATTTGCGAACTCCGTTCGTATTCATTGGCCGCCCTTTGTCCCTTCTGAATAATTATTGACTTATCCATCATTGGATTGTCACCGCTGCCGCAATCGTGTTCTAGTTGTCACAACACATGCCACGCATCTTTGCCACGATCGCATACATGTTGCTGACCGTGCCCGCGTGGGCGGTAACCGGCAATGCGCCGGCCGCCAACGGCTGGGCGGCGCGTCCGATCGTGATGCTGGTGGATGCGCGCGACGACCTGTGCACCGGCACCGCGCTGGCGCGCGACCTGGTGCTCACCGCCGCGCATTGCGTCGTGCGGCCGGTCGCCTATCAGGTGAAGGCCTACCAGACCGGCGTGCCGATCCCCGTGCGCGCCATCGTGCGCCACCCGCGCTTTGATTACGCGAGCTACACCGCAAGCCGCGCCACCGCCGACGTCGCGCTCGTCAAGCTGGCCGCGCCCCTGCCCGACATCGTCGTGCCGGCCACCCTCGCCGCCCCGCGCCGCGTCGAGGTCGGCGAAACGCTCACCATCGCGGGCTTCGGCGTCACGATTGCCGGCACCGCGCGCGGGCTCGGCCAGCCGCGCATGGCGACGCTCAGCGTCACCGGCAAGCCCGGCTCGCTGCAGATCCGGCTCTACGACAACGCGACGCGCAATCTTCGCGCCGGCCTTGGCGGCTGCACCGGCGATTCCGGCGCGCCGGCTTTTGACGGCGAAGGCCCGCTGGTGATCGGCGTGGTGAGCTGGTCGACCGCGCCGGGCGATGAAGAAGGCTGCGGCGGCCTCACCGGCGTCACGCCGCTGCTGCTGTATCGCGACTGGATCCTCGACACCGCGCGCAAGCTCAATTCGCCGCTCGCGCCCTAACACCAGGATCTGACGCGCGGACGCGGACGGACACAGCCGGTTTCGTAATGCCTTACCGTAACGGTGTACGTAATTTTCCCAATAGGACGGTGTACCCCACACGCAATTGAACGACCGGCACAACTCTCCGCGTTCCGCCAAAACTTCTTTAACGCAGCAACTCCTAGCCTGCGCGAACGACAACAGTGGAGGCGAAGCATGTCGAAACTCTTTGCATTCCTGCGGGACGAGTCCGGTGCCACCGCGATTGAATATGGCTTGATTGCCGCCGGCATCGCAGTTGTGATCATCACCGCCGTCAATATGGTCGGCACCTCCCTCAACGCCACGTTCACAACGCATTGCCACGAAGCTGAAATAATTTTGCGGAGGCTCCTCGTTCGGCGAAGCTGCCATAAGCGGCGGCTTGTCTTGTTGTGCCTAAATTTCTGGACGCGAGCGGAAATAACGACTTTTCATAGAACGTATTAAGAACAGGCTCACCGCTGGCCGATGCGCCTTTAGCCCAGAACGAATAGAATTGGGCCAGTTCCCTTGTGTAGGAGTTTCGTCATGGCCCCGCGTGCGTATTGGAAAGGCTTTTTGCGTCTCTCGCTTGTCTCCTGCCCTATCCAGCTTTTCCCCGCGACCACCGAACGCGAGAAAATCAGTTTCAATCAAATCAATAAAGAGACGGGAAACCGCATCCGCTATCGCAAGGTCGATGAGGACACCGGCGAAGAGGTTGACGCATCCAATATCATCAAGGGCTACCAGGTCGACAAGGGGCAATACATCGAGATCAGCGACGATGAACTCGAGTCAATTACGCTTGAGAGCAAAAAGACAATCGAGATCGACGAATTCGTTCCGAAATCCGAGATCGACGAGCTTTACAATGTGCGTCCCTACTACATCGTCCCGGATGGCGACGTGGGACAGGAGGCGTTCGTCGTTATTCGCAATGTCATCGAGAAGATGAACATGGTCGCTATCGGGCGCGTTGTGCTTTCGACACGTGAGCACGTGATCGCCATTGAGCCGCGCGGCAAAGGCATCATGGGAACGTTGCTGCGTTATCCCTACGAGGTGCGCGACGAAAAAGAATACTTTGATGAAATCAAGGATGTGAAAATCAGCAAGGACATGATGCAGCTTGCGGAGCACATCGTCCGCACGAAATCCGGCCATTTTGATCCCGAGAAGTTTGAGGACCAATACGAAGGCGCCCTGCGCGAAATCATCGAGAAGAAGTCAAAGGGCTTGAAGATCGAAGCCCCGCGAGAGCGCGCCTCGACCAAGGTCATCAATCTCATGGACGCATTACGCCAGAGCGTGAAGGCGGAGCGGCCCGCCGCAAAGCAATCCCCCAAGCGCGGCAAGAAGCGCATCGAGGGCCAGAAGGAAATGCTGTTCTCGATATCTGGCAAGAAGGCCGCGAAAGAAGAAGCAAAGAAGCCGACGCGTTCGGCTGGTCGTCGCAAGGCGGGTTGAACGTCGCGATTGGCACCCCGCGGGCAATTCAATCGCGCCCGCCAATGTCCGCGTTCAGGGATAAAGCCGCCATCGCAATTGATAGGCGCGATGTCCGCTAATGACCCAAAGCGGACATGGCCGACCCTGCGTTTTCTGAAGGTTCGCGCCAAAGACCGGTCCGATCGCACTGCGCTCCAGGCCAACTATTTTGCGTTTTTGTCCAAGTACCCACTGTCCACTGGGCGTATGTGTCTTTCCGTCAATCGCCGCCCGTCGGGCAGGTTGTCATGTCGCAAAGGCCGTGTAGCGAGAGATGGAAGAAGGACAGGGACTGACCCGAATCATTGGGGACATCTACGACGCGACGCTCGGCTCGGCTCGTTGGTCTGACGTGCTTGCCCAGATAGCGAGCTTCGTGGGCGGTCAGGCGGCCGTTCTTCTGTCAAAAGACGCGGTCAGTAAATATGGGAACGTTTGTTACCAGTCGGGTGTCAGCTCGTACTATGTTGATCTCTATGCGAACGTTTACTGGAAACTCGACCCGGTTACGTCGCTGACCGATTGCAAAAGGGAGGACGTCCTCAGTGTTCCCGACCTTATTCCTTATGACCAATTTTGCGCCGGCCGTTTTTTCCGGGAGTGGGCGCAACCGCAAGGTTGGATTGACGCAGCCACCGCGGTGCTCGAAAAAACAGCAACGAGCTCCTCGTACCTCTCGGTGCTATGTAATGGGACGGGTGGCATGGTCAACGATGAATTGCGCCGTCGCATGCGGCTTCTCGTGCCACACGTCCGACGCGCCGTACGTACAAGCAGGTCGATTGATCTCGCGCAAGCCGAAGCAGCGACATATTCAGATATTCTCGATGGGCTCGGGTCGGCGATCTTTCTCGTCGATGCCGAAGGGCTGATTGTCCACGGCAACGCCGCGAGCCGCTCTTTGCTGGACAAAGGTGAGCTCTTGTCAACAGCCGATGGACACCTCTGCGCCAGCGACGCGCAGGCCGATCAAGCCTTGCACAATGCGCTGGTTGCCGCCGGCAGCAGTATCAGCGACGAGGAGATTAACGGAAAAAGCAGTGCACTATCGCTGAGAGCGCGGACAGGGGAGCGCTACATTGCCGAAGTTCTGCCCTTAATTGCGGGTGAGCGCCGCAAGAGCGGCCCGACAGCGACCGCAGTCGCGGCACTTTTTGTCCGCAAGGCGGAGCTTGAAACCACGCCGCCGCCCGAGGTCATTGGAAAAACCTACAAGCTCACCGCCACCGAATTGCGCGTGCTACTTGGCATCGTCAATGTTGGCGGGGTTCGTCAAGTTGCAGTTGATCTTGGGGTTGCGGACACGACAATCAAGACACATCTTGGCCGCCTTTTCGAAAAAACGGGCGTCCGTCGACAGGCTGACCTCGTCAGGCTCGTGGCGGGATATTCAAGGATGTTGGTGCACTAACGCGTTTTGCGGGCGCATTGATTTGGGCTAACCAGCGAGTACACGGTCTCACGAAAACTTCAAACCTGTCCGTCTGCTTGGCATCTTGCATTCGTTCCTGTCGAACCTGAGCCCGCATTCCTGATATCGCGCGGTGTGGCTCCAAAGCGTCGTTTGAAAGATCTATTGAAATAAGATAGGTCGCCAAATCCTGCGTCGTAAGCGACTGTGGCCACTGCGGTCTGGACCCGCCGCGATTCAGTCAACATGCGATGGGCTCGGCTCAGGCGCTGTCCGAGCAGAAACTCAGAAAATGTAGTGCCTTCACTCTCAAACATCCGTTGGAGGTTACGCGGCGTCACGCCAAGATGCGCCGCCACGGTACCGACCGAAAGGTCTCTTCGAAAGCTGTTTTCGACGATATAGGATTTGGCCACGCTCAGGCGCGCTGCTGGAAGCCCGCGCTTATTGGCAAGTTCCATCGTATCATCTGTCGCACCAAGAGCGAGCGCAATGAGATCGAGCAGATGGTTGACCGCAGTACGTCTAAACTCGGGAGTTGCCAGAGCAATTTCATTGAAGAGGGGCGCTGCGTAGCCCGCCAGTAATTTGAGAGCCTCAGCCTCTTGCGGGATGAGGTGCATGACGCGGTCGTCGACATCTGCAACGATCGAAGATATCGATGACCGCGGAATACGAAACGATAAAGAACCTCCGTGAGAATGGCGATCAAACACCTTCGCTTCGCTCGTGCTCATCAGCAGCGCATTACCTGGGCGCAGGGCAACCTCACGTCCTCGTGCAAATACGGTAGCCGTACCCGACTGGTTGATTATGAAAATAAGATCTTCATTGCCTTCTGCGAGAAATTCACGCTCGCGCGTAATACGGACAGGCGACATTGCCGTTGACATTATTTGCACGCCCGGCAATGCGCGCAGTAGGATGGAGCATTCCAACGAAGTTTCGTTAATGGGCTCAATGTCGAGCTTGAGTACCTTACGCCCGTATTGCTCGCGCCATATTGCGATTCGGTCCCTTTCGGGTAGGTCGGCCGTCGAAAAACGGACCGTCGACAAGGAATCTGAATTCATCGAAGCTATCCTCGCTTTAAAATCACGTGGACTTAGGTCGGCCAGGGCACCGTGACGTCCTGGCGAAAGGCAGAAATTTTGGAAAATTTGAGAAATTGCTTGATTTAGCTCGCGGGCGAGACCTTGCCTCTGAAGAAAGGTGGCGCTTGGGCTCTTATTGATGATCCTGCCGATGCTGACGACGCGCATGTATGTGCACAAAGGAAATCTTGTCTTACAGCGCAAACGGCTTGGTTGAGAGCGCAGACGCTATAAAGAGTGTTTCCTATCGTTTCAGGCATGCACATTTCACCTTGCACTTGATGGTTGCGCGGATGTATACGCTCGTCGCCACAAGCAATCTTGGCCGAAAGCGCAAGCAATTTGGTTGAGAGCGCGAAAGGCGGCTTAAAGATACTTCTCAGCAATTGCAGCGCGCGGGGGCTGGCATGGTTTCCTGGTCGACCGATACGATCAATGAGCGTGATCGCTTCTCGTACTGGCGCGAGATGATTTGCAGTACGCTGTTTAGCATTTCGCCTGAAGCGCCATCAGAACGGTTCTCGGCTCGCCTCACGGTACGCAATTCCGGTCCGCTCCGGTTTGCGAAGTGTGAGTCCACCAGCTACGAGATCGTCCGCACCGCGCGCGACATTTCCAGGGCTCCCGCGGATCACTATACCATCTACTTGCAACTGCGAGGTCAGACCGCGATAGACCAGTGCAGTGAGTCGCTCTCGTTTGGTCGAAATGACGTTGTAATATCGGACTGTCGCCGGCCGTTCCGTGCGATGCTTTCCAACGACGGATGCCGTGCGGTCGCCGTTGTCCCGCGCGCAATGCTCAATTCGCGGGCGCCCTGGTTACGCCAGCGAGCACTTTACAAGTTTTCGAACTCACACTTCCTCGATCTAGCACGGCGCCATATGGTTCGGTTGGTCTCCGACGATTTGACCGAGAATGAATCAAATCTGCTGACTGAGAATCTCTGCAACTTGCTGGCACTTGCGAGCGCGAGCGACAGACCACCAAAACGCCTGCAAGCAGAACTTGAGCTTGAGAACTTGCTCATCTTTTGCGAAGAAAATCTTTGTTTTCCTGGGCTATCTCCACGCTTTGTCGCTGAACATTTTGGTATTTCAGTCCGCACATTGCATATGCGTTTCAAGAAGATTGAACAAACATTCGGACGCTGGTTGCTCGAAACTCGGCTGGATGCGTGCAGTAAGGCATTGAAAGATCCGCTTCAGCAGAAAAGCAGCATCTCAGACATTGCCTATCAGCTGCGGTTTTAACGACCTATCGCATTTCAACAAAAGCTTTCGCGCACGATTCAATGCGACGCCGGGTGAATGGCGTCATGAGCCTGGAAAATAAGGCTGCTGCCCAAGCGTCACCCTTGATTATCTGACCTGCGTGAACTGCTTCACACACGAACGGACGATGCGCTCGTAGATTGGTCGCACCTCGGCGGGGGCCAGGGAGTGACCAAGGAGCAATCACATGTCCATCACCAGCGAGACGCGCACCCAGGTCACCTTATGGCACCTGGCCACCATCGGCATCATCGTGCTGGTCGCCGCCATCTTCATGGTGCTGGCCTGGCGCGCGGCCGCTTCGGCGCGCGTCATTTTCGAGCAGCAGCGCGCCAGCCTGATGATGTCGGAGAGCCGGGCGCTGTGCGAAAAATGGGGCCTTGCCGCAGGCACGCCGCGCTTCAGCGAATGTGTCGCCGACATCCAGGCCGTGCGCGACCGCCAGGTCGAGCGCATCCGGGAAGACGACGAGCCGCTCTGACCGCGCGAACAGGCCCGCGGCCGCCGCGCACCGGCATGCGATGCAACAGCGCGCGGCCCGCGCGCCGCTGCGCAAGCGCAACCTCCGGCGGCAGGAAATGTGCCGGAATTCCGGATTGCCTTGCGCAATTTTGACATCGATCAAAGAGCCTCACGGCCACTCCATTAAGCAGGCGGCGGCAAACGTTACGCCGAACCTGATGCGAAATCTGGAGTGGAGCATTGAGCGCCTTGATGCTGCGTTGCCCGAAAACGGGGCGCGAATTCAACAGCGGTTACCGCACGAACGGCGGCGATCTGTCGGCGGTGCCGCCGACATTTACGATTCGCATCCGTTGCCCGCTCTGCAACGAAACCCACGCCGTCAGGCTGGCGCAGGCGCGCGAGGCGCCGGAGGCCTCACAAAAATAATTGCGGCAAGGCCCCGGTTGAATTGGCGCGCGATCGTGTAGTCTCGCGGGCCATGACGCCTCAACCGCAGCCGCATCGTCATCGCCGTTCCGCAACGGCCCGCCGCCTGCGCATTGCGGGCCTGATGGTGCTGGCGCTTGCCTTGCCCGCCGTTGCCCAGGATATCCGCGGGCTGGAAGTCTGCACCGCCGAAAAGCAGATGGAGCGCCGCACCGGCTGCCTTCAGGCCAATGTCGAATATCTCCAGCAGGCGCTGGCAAAGCTCACGCGCGAGATGCAGGACAAGATGGCCGCCGCCGGCCGCGATCTCGCGGCGGCCCGCGCCGAGATCGCCACGCTCAAGGCGGCGCTGGCGAAGCTGAGCGGCGACCTTGCGGAGCTGAAGGCGAAAGCCGAGCCGCCGGCCAAGAAGTAGGCTGGCGGCGCCCCTTCCGCCCCGTCGTGGGCGCTGCGCATCCATTTGTATTCAAAAGAATTTCAGCCCGGTGCTGATTTTATTACTTTCATTGCCTTCACGACTTGCATTTACTTGCCTTCACTTGCTTTGCTGCCGTGTGAGAGCAGTAAAAAGGAGGACATAATGAAACGCATTATTCTGGCCGCGTTGATTGCCTCTTTTGCCGCCGGCACCGCGATGGCGCAGTCGTGCGACAGCCGGGCGATGGGCAAGGACGGCAAGGCGCTGCATGGCGCCGCCAAGACCAGCTTCGTCAACAAATGCAAGCGCGACGCCTGCGAAGGCAAGGCCGTGAGCAAGGACGGCAAGCCGCTCTACGGCGCGGCCAAGAACAGTTTCATGACGAAGTGTAAAAAGGCCGCCTGAAGAAGACGGCCTGAACAACGCCGCGGCAACCGCCACCGTTACGGAAATACCGGCTCCCGAAGCTAACCAACGCTTCGTCGCGCGAGACATAATCTTTGTCGCGCTTGTCCTAATAAGTGTCGTTCCTGACCAAGACTCGAAATGATCGCGGCCGCCTAGGTGTGCAGCGTCATCGTCAGGTATGTAGCGACACAGGGGCGGAATTTGAAACCACTGCCAACCGGCGCCGGCGACTTTGCATTCATCATCGTGATCCTGGCCTTCCTGGTGTGGGCCGCTGCCGCCCCAGATAAAAGCGAAGCGCTGACGCCGGATCGGACCTGGGTCGTTGACTAGTTAAATGTCAGCCCCTTCGGACATCATGCCGCGCAAGCGTTCTGCGACGCGACCGGTCAACATGGCCGCGTTCTGGTTCAGGAGGTTTTTCGCCAGAACTCTATCTTGCGCTCGATAAAACGCGGCGCAGAGAAGCGGCCGAGATAATTCGGCTCTATACGCCACTCGATGAGAGTCCCCGGTGAACAAAAAACCAGTCCCTGTCCAGGGAGCCGGGTTACGACTCTCACCAGGACTGGGCCTGACGTCGTGAACACCGCGACCCAGAGACATAAACATTGAAACGGCTTTTCGACATCGCGCTCGACGTCGCCATCATGGCGATCATTGTGACATCGTTCCTGTGGGGCGGGTACGTCTCCAGGACGGAGCCGATCGCCGGCAAGGCCACCCAGACCACGCACCGCGACTAGTCTAACGACCTTACGTCCCGGATTCTCGTCGCAGGCTGACGAACCTCGCGAACCTAGAGCCGCGGATGCTCGATCCACTCCGACTCTGTCATCAATTTCAGACCGATGCGGCTGTAATCGACGCGGAGATATCCATCCTGTCCTGCAACGACCGCATCGGGATGTACGAACGCAACTTCCTGCGCCATCACGCCGACATAGACCGTATCGCTCCACAGGTACCGATAGCGGTAGAGCCCGAGGCCGTCGTCGAGACGCGCGAGCAAGGTGACATCACGCTTGAGCCGTGCGTCGGAAGGAACCGGCGGGTTATCGAAGTAGTTGGCCGACGTTCTGGCGCCCCATGCGCCGCCAGCCTGTCCGCCTGCGTAGAACCCTTCCCAGGGACCGCGGGCCGACGCGTCACTCGGCGCAAATCGCCAGCTCAAGCCGGCGGTGACGACGCTGAACCGTGCATGCGTGGTTGCGTCCTGGGTCAGCAATCCACTGAACGCCGTGTTGACGCCTGACACGCTGACCGACCCGAGATCCACATATTGGTATCCCAGATTCAGGGTCAGATTCGGACGCCACATATATTCTATGCCGGCGCCGACGCACCCATCCGGCTTTGACATCGGATGTCTGCGAGTTGAGAAATCTCGGACCCACGGGCGAAGAAATCGTGCTGTTCAGCTCGACGCGGCCGTAGGCCAGGCCGCCTGTGCCGTACAACATCAATGGACCTGTGGCCCATCCGAGACGGCCACGCAGCGTGCCGTACCAGTCGACCTCGCCACTCGTGTTGGCGGTCGAAGGGGTGGGAGTACCCAGGACGACAGGAAGTGTCGTGGTCATCTCGCTCTTGAGACGCATCCCCGAAATGTCTGTTTCGAGTCCATAGACCCACGGGCCGTTCTGCCAGTTGTAGCCCGCGTGAGCGCCGACCACCCAGCTGCTCGCGCTGTCGGAATTCGATGCGCCGGCGGGGATCACAATAACCTGGGCGAAGGCGGATCCCGGCAGTGCCAGCAATGCGGCAGCCGCCACCATCATTTTCATCTTCATTATCGTCCCCCTGTCGCCCAGTGCAGCCGCGAACCTTATGGCTCCGCCCGGGTGCAAAAATACCGGTATATCCGCGCGAAATACATGAGGCCCGCGCAGATAGCCACTGATTTTCGGGGGCCGTAGCAATTCGGCCACAACGGCCGGCCTGCGCAAAAAGGCGCATTTAGTCACCAACCTGAAGATGCAGACGGTGAACTAGCGTGCGCCCTTCGAATTATTGGCCGGCGAGGCCGGTGTCCGGTATTGCCGTCGCCGTGCCCTGTGACTGCTCGGCACTCGCCCGGGCGGCCGCACCCCGCCGCGCCAATGTTGGAGAGCCTCTCGGTTTTCGCGACGTGCGTGGATGAACGGCGGGCGGCGGGGAACCAACCACGCGGCTCGGCGGCGCAACCGCTGTGTCATCAACCAGCGACGCCGCCATCGGTTTTCTCGCGGACGCCGGCTCGGGTGCGACGACCGTCTTTCCGTTGATCGTGCTCGTGGTTAAATCGGTGAGCGCCGACCCGCTTTGCTCAAATCGTCTCCCGCTGCTGCTTCGGCGTGGTGAGTGCGAGTTCATCCTCGACCCGCTTCTGCTGGACAAACTGGCCAAAGCGGTCGACCTGCCGGCGCAGTTCTTCATAGGTCACCTGCTTGCGTCCGATCAGGTAGGCCAGATAATCGCTCGCGGCGATGACCGACACGGCCGCAACGATCGGCAGGATTGACCTGACAACAAAAACGATGGCTTCACCGCGCGGAGAGCGGCTGCTCACCGCCTCGGTGCGGGCTGACGGACGACGTGGCTGGCGCGTGCGGACCGGGGAAGAAGGCGACATGCATTCGCTCCGTGCCGGTTAGACCTATGCGGAGCCCGATTCGTCGCGTCCTGTCAAAGCAAAGATCGCCGCGCGCCCGGCGCGATGGAAACTTTTACAGAACGCAAGCCGTGGAAGCCTACCCACGCACCACTTTGCAGCCTGAATCTCACACCGGCGTCAGCAATGGCGACTGATGCAGGCGCACTTGTTCATGGCCGGCCGCAGCCGCGCTCCGTAGCGGCGGATAGATACGGTGCAGCTCGGCGGGGTCGATCTGCCACTCGCCGTTCTCATCCTTGAGCGCTGAAAACTTTCCAGTGTCGATCGCCCGCAGGATCGCGTTTTTGTGCCGGCCGACCGCGGCGGCGGCCGTTGCAATGGTGTACATGAAGCAGTCCCTACCGTTCCCGTGAGCGGCTACGCTGCCCCGGGCCCGGTTAAAAAAAGGTGACCGCGGAATTGGTGCGCGATCGCCGCTTCGCGTTTTTTATTGCGTGCGGACGCGAACTTTCCGCGAGAGCCTGTGCTCAACAGGCGCGGCGACGAAGTACGGATTCGGATTGCACCAGCCGCGGCTGCCCGACAGCACCACCGGCCGGCAGTCTTCAATCGACCGGTACTGGCAATCCCAATAAGCGCCCTTGCCCATGTCGAGCACCGCGCACCAGGGCGCCTCGGTGGCCGCCGCCGACTCCCGATCGAAGAGGGCCGCAGCAAGCGCAACGAGAAGCACGACCATCATGCGGACCATCGTCAACCTCCATGCGGTGCAATAGCTGGTGCAGGTAATAACACCGAACGGCATGCCGGCATTCCTGCTGTCGCGCGCGGGCGAATAAAATTCGCGCACTATCCGGCGCACGCGCCCGGAACAGGTGAGATGTTACGCGTACCAATGCGTTGGTGCCGCAGCGAGAAACCGGCAAAATCAGCTGCGTCCATCATCCCTGTTACGGCCGGTTGCCACCGGGCGCGTGCCGATGACACCTCCGGAAATAGCGTCCGGTTCGGCGTTCAGATCCGCCTGGGACACCCGTCCCAAACGAAAGACCCCGGGCTTTTAGGCCCGGGGCCTTGCCGCAAAGCGGAGATTGACTTTAGTTGCTGGTGAATTTCTTGTTGAAGCCCGCGCGGACAATGTTGCCGCGGAATGCGAAGTCCGAGGTGGTCGTGAAGGCAACGAACGGATTTGGCGTTCCGACCACCGTCAGGTGGCCAAGATCATAGTAGAGATACTCGACCTTCGCGGTCCAATCGTTCGCAAGTCGCGCCTCGACACCGCCGCCAGCGGTCCAGCCGACTTTGGTCTCCGATGCCTCTCCAGCGAAGACCAGCGTGGGTAATCCCGACAGGCTGAAAGTGTTGGATGCTTTCGCACCACCGACAGCGAGACCGCCGGTGCCGTAGAACAGGAATGTGTGGTCACCACCTGTCCAGCCCAACCGGCCGCGGAAGGTGGCGAGCCACTCGAGCTTCTGATCCTGATTATATGTCCAGCCAACGCCGACGCGTTGCAGCGCGGAGGTCACGCCGCTGGTGGCATCCGAGCCCTTGAAATTCGTGTACGAGATGTCGGCTTCGACACCGACCACCCACGAATTGGGCGTGATCTGATAATTGTATCCGACCTGGCCGCCGCCGATGAAGCCGTTGAGCTTGTCGTGCAGGCTGAGATTGTCGAAATTCGCCGGAACCGGCGGCACAAAATTAAACTGGTTGCTTTCCGAACCCCAGCCGTAACCCGCGCTCAGGCCGGCATACCATCCTGTCCAACTCGGCGGAACGACGGCCCGGACGACCGGCGCCTTGACCGGCATGTCGGCTGCGTACGCGCCCTGAGTGATAATGAGACTGGAAACAACGGCAGCAATCGAAACTGACAAACGCCGCATTACGCGCCCCCATTTTTATGACGTGAGCATATCGGCCCATCGATGTGAGGCATACCGGCTAGCCACATATACAAATCAAAGCTCGTCTGGTGTGACAATTAAATCACACGTGCGGCCTGCTAATTATGCCTGCGACGTGCTTGAAATTACGCGGATATTTCGACGGTCGGCCGCCGTGACCGTTCTGCGTCCAGAAACGACTTACTCCTCCACCACCTGCCCGCCGTCGTAGCCGCAGGCAATGCGGCCGAGCGAAAGGCGAAACGCTTCGCTGTCCACGGCGGCGGCGAGCGCCGCGCGCTCCTTTGCATCCTCGATGCCGCGCGCGCGCGCCAGCATCGCGACGATCAGCTCCGGCTCAAGCCAGGGCAGCATGGCCCAGAAGCCGCGCGCGAGATCGCGCGCCAGCGCATGATCGGGATGGTTTGCGTTTTCCGGCGCGCGGCCGATTTCATACATGTGGCGCACCGCGTGCCAGTCGGCGCGTTCGCGCGGCAGGCGCTCGAAAATCGCCGGATGTTCCTCCGCGACGTAGAAACGATTGAGGGTGTCGAACAGCGCAAAGCGGTAGCCCTGCGCCAGCAAGTGAGGCTCCCAGTCATGCCAGGCCGCCTCGCCCGATCCCGGCGCCACGGCTTCGGCCACGATCACCTTGGGACGGAAGCGCTTGAAATCGCCGCCGGCGAACACGTCGGCTTCGGCGCCCTCGACGTCGATCTTGAGAAAATCGATCTCGCCTGCACCGTGCGTCTCGCACAACGTGGCCAGGGTGACGGCCGGCAGCCGCAGTTTGCGAAAGCCGGCACCGAAGGCTTTGGCTTTTTCCGCGTGCTGCGCGAGCGTGGTGGAAAAACCGTGCAGGCGCTCGACCAGGAAAAAATCGCTCTCGCCGTTCGTGCGCCCGACCAGCGCTTCAACGACAATGTCGCGTGGACGCAACCGCGCAGTGAGCGCCGCCAGCGCCGGCTGCGGCTCGACCACGATGCCTTGCCAGCCGCGCTCGTAAAACCAGAACGACACGTTGTCGGCGACCGGATGCCCGCCGCCGATGTCGATATAGCGGCCGCTCGCCTGGCCCGCGAAAGCGAGCGCGAGGTGATAGTCCTCGAGATTCTGCGTGTAGGACAATTCCATCGTGCTCTCTCCGCGCGCAACGCCGCCGGTTTCGCTGGCGAGGACAATTGCTTTGCCCGTGAGGAACAACGGCAGGGCCGCCCGCGCCTAGCGCTTCCTTAACAATAGCGCGTCGAGCGAGATACGTCCGGCTCCGCAAATAAACAGGAACATCGCGCCGCCGGTAATGGCGAGATTCTTGTAGAATTGCCCCTGCTGGAGACGCCGCGCCGGCTCGGCGAATTCCCAGTAGCGGTGCGAAATTGCCGTCGCAATGATGACGAAGAGAACAATGAGCGCGGCGGCATAGCGCGTTCCCAGTCCGAGAATGATCAAGGCGCCGCCGGTAAATTCGCTGATCGCGCCGACCGGTCCCCAGAAATCGGGAAACGGCACGCCGCGATTGCCCAGGCTGCCGACAAATGCGCCCAGTCCCGTGAGCTTGGCAAAGCCGCTCTGGAAGAAAATGATCCCCATCGCCAGCCGTCCGATGAGCAGCACGGTGTCGCTCACGCGCGCGGCCAGGGCATCGGCGTAACCGAGAACGGTGGCCGCCACGCCGCGGCGCGCTCGCGTGTCGATTGCAGTCATTGCCTGTTCCCCCGCGCAGTGATGCGACGATCACAATATTGCGGCTGACAAGGGCAACAAGTCTTGATTTGCCTCAATCGTGCCGGCCCGGAACAAAAGACCGTGAGCGGCTGGATTGACGCGGCTCATCGCTGCGGAACTTTGTGCGGCCGTTTCTTATCCACTGTTGCGCTTCGGCCATAGGGCCGGCGCCGGTGACGCCCTACGCTGCTTTTTCGAACGGATGGCGGGGTCAAGCGACATGCACGTTACAGGTTTGCACGTAACAGGTTGTTGGAATGCTGATGCATCTCACGCGATACGCGCGCTGGCGCTGCTCACAGTCATATCGGCGTCTGCTCTCCTGTGCCCGATCGCGGCCGCCGAGACGACGGAAGAGCGTCAGTCCTGTATCGGCGATGCCTTCAGGGTGTGCTGGGCGGCGATTCCCAATCGCGACGACGTGTTCCACTGTTTGATGGACAACCGGAGCCAGCTTAATCCGGGTTGTCGCGCCATCATGGATCAGTACCGGCGCCCGCACCGCGTGCGACGAACAGCGCGCCATCGGGTGAAATCCGAAGATTAAATCGCGCGCGCCGGCGCACAGATAGAGTACAATGACTAAGCGACGGCCACCCGCATCAGCTGTCGCTGATGACCCTTTCGATCCGCCGGTCGGGAACGAGCCAGATCACCGCGACCAGGACGTAAAGGGCAATCGACATCCAGGGATTGACGAAAGCCAGCGCGATCCCCGCGATGTACAGGAACGGCGAAATTTTTCCCTTGAGATCGTGGCCGAGCGCGGTGGCGAGGACCGAACGCGCGCCTTGTTTGTGCAGGATGGCTTTCTGCAGCAGGTAATAGGCAATCGCCGGCATCAACAGGACGCCGCCATAGACCGCGGTCGGGACCGGCGCCAGAAGATTTTCGCCCATCCATGCGGTGGCCGCCGGAATGAGCGAAAGCCAGAACAGCAGATGGCAATTGGCCCAGAGGATGAGCCCATCGACGCGCGCGACCGTTTGCAGGAGATGATGATGGTTGTTCCAGTAGATGGCGAGATAGATGAAGCTCAGCACATAGCTCACGAAGTTCGGCGCCACGCCTGCCAGCACCGCCCAGTCCGCGCCATGCGGCACCTTGAGCTCCAGCACCATGATCGTGATGATGATGGCGATGACGCCATCGCTGAACGCCGCCAGACGGTCTTTGCCCATGGTCGCCTGCTCAGACGCCGAAAAGCTTGCTGTAGCGCGCCTTGATCTCTTCGCTCTGGCCCAGCACCAGTTTGGGGTCGGCCTGCAACAGCTTGAAGCTCGCCAGCGGCGCGCGGCCCGGCTTCTCCTTCGCCAGCGCGTGGAAAGAGCGGTGCGCGAACACGTCGATGAAGATCTGCTGCGCATCCACGCTGAACAGAAAGTTCTGGAACAGCCGCGCGGCGTTCGGATTGGGCGCGGATCGAAAGATCCCCGACGGCACCGGAATAACCGGCGAGCCCTCCGCCGGGTGCACGACTTCGACCGGCTGCTTATTCAGCTTCGCGATTTCCAGGCTGTAGTCGTTGCCGTCGGCCATCACCGCGCGCTCGCCGATGGCGATTTTCTTCGGCGGATCGGCGGCCGATTGCAGTTGCAGGACCTTCTGCTGCGCCAGTTTTTCCAGGAACGGCCAGCCGAGTTCACGAACCCACAGGTAGGTGTTGGTCAGGATCGCACCGCTGTATCCGGGATGACCCTTGGCGATCTTGCCCAGCCATTTCGGATCGAGCAGGTCGGCATAGCTTTTCGGCGCGTCCTCGGGTTTCACGAGGTTCGTGTTGTAGCCGATGACTTCAAGCCAGGCGCAGAGCGTCGCGTGCATTCCGTCCGGATCGACCTGATCGCGCGGAAAATGCTTCGCCATGTCCTCCGTCACATAGGGCTCGACCCAGTTCTTGCTGGTCCAGTCGATGAAATGCGACGGGTCTGTGCTGCATACCACGTCAACGGCATAGATCCGGCTCGACTGTTCCTGCGCGATACGCTGAAACACGCGCTCGGCGCCCGACCGCTCGACCCGGATGGCAATGCCCGGATATTTCGCCTCGAAGGCGCGCGCGAGCCGCTCCGAGGTGTTGAGCTCGAGCGCGGTATAGAACGAGGCCTTGCCTTCCTTGCGCGCGGCCTCGATCAGCGCCGGCGTCACTGCGGCTGGTGGCGGAGCCGCGGCCTTGAGCGGCTGCGCAAAAACGGTGGCAGCGCCCAGCGCCACGCCGCTTTTGAGCACGCTGCGGCGTGAGACATAATTTTGGTTCATGCTGTCCCTCCCCAAAGCTGCCAGTTTATGGCTGCCTGCCTCTCATGGGCAGATCGGATGGACAGTCTATACCCGCCCCGCTGCCACCTGCAGCCCCTTGTTGAGCCCGGAGAGCAAAAAGCGGGCGCCGGTTAGCGCAAGTCTTTTCAACGCAGGTCTTTTTGCTTCGGCGCGAACGGATTGAGCTTGCGCAGCCTGTCGCGGAAACCGCCGCGTTGCGCGGGCGTGCCGGGCTGCCGCGGGTTGTTGGGTCCAGGATTATTCGGCCGAAGATTATTGGGCCGAAGGTTATTGGGCCGAAGATTGTTTGGCCGCAGGTTATTCGGTCCGCGCAATTGCAGGCGCCGGATCGTCAGCTGCCGCCCGATATTGTGCGAGGCAAACAGCCGTTGCACCACGCCGCGGTCGCGCGCCGCTTCCTGCGGCGGAATCTGGAACGGCACGGCGGCAAAGCGCCCGCCAGCGCCGGCCCGGATGGCGAACGCACTCGCCCCTTGCGTCAGCGCGCCGAGCGCGGCGCCTTGCGCGTTGAAGACGTCAATGCGCCCCACCCGTCCGTCGGAATCCGGATAAAGCTTGACCTTGGCTTCGCCCGCATTGGCCGCGCCGGCCGCCGCGCTGTCGGGAACGTCGACCACGCCGGTGGTGCCGCGGATGCCGAGCGTTGCCGTCGGCGTCGTTATCGTCATGTTGCCGGTCTTGGCGACCAGGTTCGCAACGAAGGCAACGGTGCCACGCGCGATGTTGAACACGGCCTTGTTGCCTTTTGCGCCGGCCTCATAGACGTAGTCATTGACGGCGATGCGCGCATTGGCGTTCAGGCTCAGCGTCGTCTCGTCATCGAACGTCACGCTGAGCGCGCCGTTGGCGCCAGTCTGCAGGACATCGTTCTTGTAAACGGCATCGTTGACTTTCGCATTGGACGGCGCGGCGTTGCCGCGCGTCACGGTCGCAAGGCCCTGCAGGGTCGCGACCTGGCCGACAGGTGGGTCCACGGGTTGGCTGATGGCGGCCTGATTGACCCCCGGATTGTTTTGCGCGCGGGCCAGACGCGGCCAGGAAAGTGGCCACGCAGCGGCGCCGGCGAGCAATGTCATGAAAGCGCGGCGCTTCATTCCCAATTCGTCCCGCACTAAATAGTGCAGGGTATCCTAGCAGCTCAAGACAGCTCGCCAATACCTTGCGGGGCGCGGAATAAATGGCCCGTGAATGATCGAGGGGGCGTGCAGCAACTGACCCGTGAAGCGCCACGAATGCTTTTTCGTTCGCGGGTTGGCGAGTCTGATATCCCGCCGCGCCAAATGCTCACAGCGCAGTCATGTCGCCGTCAGCAACTTAGCGTAAGTTCTGATCCCGCATCAGCTGAAAGCGAATATTCGGGTCGGGATCCGTGCCGCGGTATTGGCCCGCCCACCCGTAAATCGGCGCCAGGGTTTGGGACGTCACTACGCGAGGTGACGGCGTCTTCTGCCGGGTAACATTTCTTGCTTGTGCCGGCGCAGCTATCAGAGCCGCCAGACTTACGGCCGCCGAAAGAAGTATTATTTGACCTGGCCTCATAGAGCACCTCCGCGGCTACCTACCCACAATAACCCCGGCCGGCTTGTTTTAATCTCATTGTGCCAACGGGGCCGCCCGAGGTCGCACGTGCAGACCGGCTGTGACCGGGATGTGCCAGCAGCAGACAGGAATCGCTGCCGTGCTTCGGCTAGCGGTGGTTTCCGTAAAGCGTGTATCCGGGACAGACCGCCACATCAAAACCGGTCGGTGTCCCGCCTGGCGTGTAGCCCATCTCGGGATGGCAGCCGCGTGGCACGGGAATGCAGCCGACGACGGTGCAGGCAATCTGTGGCTGGGCCGCAGCCGCAGCCTTCGGGTGACGCTTGTGTCGCACAGGCTCCGCGTTGGCCGATATCGACGCCAGCGCAAGCACGGCGGCCGTGACAACAAGGACGACTGTTTTCATCGCGACCCTCCAACGGCCTACAAAAGGTTTCGTTCCGCCCCCTTGCTACGACGGCCGGGCGCGGCGTTTCGCCGGGGGCCGGTGTTCAACCGGACCGGCGACGAAGCCTGGGTTCGGATTGCACCAGCCGCGATCCCCGCCCACCACATGCGGCTGGCATTGTTCGATCGAGGCGTACTGGCAATCCCAATACGCATTCCCGTTGCCCTTCGAGGTGACGGCACACCAGGGCGCCTCATAGGCCCTGGCCGGCACCGGAGTGAAGGCCACACCGGCAATAGTGACCCCGGTAACAACACGGTAAGAGCGGCGACAGTCGCGAAAACCATGCGCATCATCAGCCTCCATGGTCGATACCAGTGATAACCCCGCACAGCCTGCCAGTATTGCCGCCGGCTACACACATCATTTGAGGCCACCGTCGGGAGGCATATTATTCCATCAACACATCGCAACAGACACAAATCAATGTGATGGCCGGCTGTATTGAGTCTCGCGGCAACCGGGATAGTTTCGCGACAACAGACACCGGTGGACCCAAGCGAAAGGTGCCCCATGCTATCGCGCAATCTGACAATTGTTTCTGCAATCCTCGGCGCCGCGGCCCTGGTCGCCACGCCGGCATTTGCCGCCAAATCAACTAAAAAGAAAGCCGCCGCCCCTAAGGCGTCGATGTCCCAGACCCACCGTTCGGCGGACGGCGTCTACGCGTGGGATGGGCGGTACCTCGGAGCGGACCCCGATCCGAATATCCGCTTTCAGTTGATGCGCGACCAGAACCAGCCGCCCGATTGACGGATCGCGCTACGCTGCGGCGACGTCAGATGCCGGCTGCGGCACGGCCTGGCAGGCCGGCAGAATGTAGGTCCGCGTCTGATTGCAGGCCCGGCAAACGAACATGCTGCGCACCATGGTCTGGGCGATCGGATGCGGCAGATCGGTCACGTGCGCCATGTCCGAACGGCATTTCGGGCATCGTGCTGTCCGGTTGTCTGCCTGTTGATCCTGCATATTCGCTCGCCTCGTCCCGTCTTGTTGTGCGGATATGAGATCAGGCCGCCGCTTCGAAGAACTCGACACCCGTTTCATGTGGGGCTGCGCCACCGGAGCCGGCACGGCCGGAAAGTGCGACCACCGTCAAATGTCACATCCACCGCCTCGGGCAGTCCGGCTACATCCGGAATTTCAATGCGGGCGCCGGTGGACGACAGGTCGCGCACCACGCAATCGAGCACGGAAAAAGTGCCGATGACGATTTTTGCGTCTTTCTGGACGCGAATTCGTGAATAGCGGCGGCGTTCGGACATTGCGGGCTCCAGCGGACTGCGTGACGTTGGGCCCGGTATAAAAGACAAATATACTCACCGGCTTAAGCGGTATTGTTGCAATTGAACCAATTCCGAAAGCACTTTTTTAATCAGACCGGGAACGCCCGTTTTTGCTGCCCTTTAGTGCGTCTTTTGCCTGGCCAGCTCGCGCAGCAATATTTTCGCGACCGCCTCGGGCGGCGTGCCACCGAGCTGCGTGCGCAGTTGCCGCCCGCTCTCGGCAGTCACCGTGATCACGCCGCCGATAACGGTATATGTGCCGGAAATCTCTTTCCCGTCAGCGCCGACAACGCGGATCTGCTTCTCCTCCATCACGCCGCCCCGATGACACGCGTGCCTGCAACGATCACGCCGCGCCGAGAAGCATCAGGATAATAATGAGGCTGATCGGAAGTCCCAGCAGCCAGAGAAGGATTGGCATTGTCAGCTCCTTGTCACGACGACCGTCGCGTTCCTGGTTGAAACATCTTCGTACCATCGCGCGTTGCGCAGCTTGCCGCCTTCGGCAGCGGCAAGGCTTCCGGACAAGGCGCCGGCCAGCAGCGAAATCGCGATCCAGAGCGAAAACTTGGCGGCCGCTCGCCGGGCCTGGTCCGTCGCTTCCTTGGCTTGCGCGATCGTCTGGTTGACCCGCTGCTCGGCCTCGGCCTGCGGCAATCCGGTCCGTGCGGCGATCACGCGCGCGGCGTAGGCGCGGTCGTCAGGCGAGACATCGCCGCCTTTGCGCGTCGCCGGAGCGATAACCCTGATGAGTTCCGCCCGCGTGGCCGCCTGATCGGCCGAAGTTCCGGTGGCGGGGCTGTTCGTGCTCGCGTTGGCCTGCGGTCCGGCGCGCAGGAGGCGATCGACATAAATATCGCCATTGTTCCCGGCCGCTTGCGCTGCGCCGGCGCCTGCCGCCGGGATCGCCCCTGCGGAAGCCGCGGCAAGCAGGTGAGTTCCGGCGCCTGCGAGCACGGTCACGGTCAAAACGGTGGCAAATGCCCACGCCACGAAGCCGTGGGCGGTGTCGCGGAAAAACCGCTCGTGAACGTGCACTTCATCCCAGCTGTGGCGCAGCCTTCCGGTGATATAGCCGCCGAACGTGGACGCGATCATGCTGACGACGACGAGGAACAGGCCTGCGCTCCAGCTGGCCGTTGTGGCGGAGATGCCCTCTCCCGCCCACGGGGAGACAACGGAAAGGCCCGCGCCGACGCCGAAAGCCACGACAATCAGCGATACGGCCGCAGCGGTGAAGCTGCCGGCTAAAATAGCGCCCCATGAGACAGTTGAGTTAAAGTTGTCGCGATCCATCGAAATCTCCCGGCGTTGGAGTACGCGCTTACGAATGCGGTAATGCGCATTTTCGTTCCGCGTTATTTCGGAAACATTGGGCGGGCCAAACGTTCTCTTCTCAACAGAAGGAGACCGCCGCAATGGCAAAGAAAGAATTCAAGACACTCGATGAACTTTTTCACGACACGCTGAAAGACATCTACTTCGCCGAGAAGAAGATCCTCGCAACCCTTCCCAAGATGGAGAAGGCGGCGCAGGCGCCCGAGCTCAAACGGGCTTTCGCCAAGCACAAAACAGAGACCGAGGGCCACGTCACGCGGCTCGAAAAGGTCTTCGCGGCGATCGACAAGAAGCCGCAAGCCAAGACCTGCGATGCCATCGTCGGCATCACGGACGAAGGCGCAGAGATCATGAAGGAATACAAGGGCTCGCCGGCCCTCGACGCCGGCCTCCTGGCGGCGGCGCAGGCGGTCGAACACTACGAAATTTCCCGCTACGGCACGCTGAAGACCTGGGCGAGCGAACTTGGTTTGAGCGATGCGGTGCAACTGCTCGATCAAACGCTCACGGAAGAAAAAAAGACCGACGCGGCTCTCAGCGAGATCGCGGAAAGTGCCGTCAATCAGGAAGCACAAGCAGCCTGACGCAAGGCGGGCAAGACGCCCAAAATGCTTTAGACGGCCGAAAGGCCCGGCGAATGCCGGGCCTTTCGATTCCGTTCAGTGCTAATTCCTATCAGCGCTGACCACCCTGCTGGCCGGGCTTGTTCTGCCCGCCCTGTTGCTGCTGGCCGCCCTGGCCGGGCTTCTGCCCGCCCTGCTGACCGCCACCTTGCTGGCCACCCTGGTCCTGCTGGCCGCCTTGCTGCTGCTGGTTGTCCTGGTTTTGATTGCTCATGAACGTCTCCTGTTGGTTGACTTCACCAAAACCAACCGTCGGCCGAGCCCTTCGTTCCTCTGTGTAAAATGACACATGTTGGGCGCGAAGGGTCGCAAGAGATTCGCACACGAACGAGGCAACCACGCTCGCCAACATCGCCCACAGCAGCAAAGCCATTGGGCGTGATCTCCGCGTTCAGTAAAAATCGCGATGAGTTCTCTGATTACCCCACCGCCGCCGTTAAGAATTCGTAGGAATCATCCTCGCATGAACCCGCACGCTTTCGCCCTGCTCATGCTCGGCGTCGTCGCCGTGGCGCTTGGATTTTCCGGCTATTATTTCCAGAGAGCCGTCGAGCAGGCGCGGCCAATCTTGCCGGCGGCCTTGCAGGATGAATTTGCCGCTCGCTTTGCGCTCGACCGCTTCATCTGGTCCGGCAAGGCCGCGGCACCTGCGCGCCGCAGCTATCTGCGCTCGCACATTTACGGCTGCTTTGCCTTTTTTGGCATGATGGCGCTGGTCGCCAACAGCGACAGCGCGCCGGTCGCGGTCTGGTTGTTTGGCGCCGTGACCGTGTTTGCGCTCGCCGTTACGATGCGCGCGTGGCGCCGCTATCGCGACAGCTGATCCAGTAAAAGGACGCCCGCCGCGGGGACCGCCGGCGGGCGCCACGGCTTCCGTCCGGTCCCGCGCAAGCTAGGACGAACGGAAGACCCTCACTTCTGTTTTAACGCGACGACTGTTTCTCCGCTGTCAGCCGCTGTGCGGCCTGCAGATGTTTTTGCAGTGTCGGCAGCGTTGCCTTGGCAAGCTGGCCTGCCGCATCGGTCTTGCTCGCTTCCTTCTTGTATTCCTTGATATCGTCCTTGTGGTCCTTGACCATGGACTTGGCGAAAGAGCGGTCGAAGCTGTCGCCCGAAAGCAACTTCAATTTGGCATATGTGGCCTTCTCGCCGAAGGTCGACCCGGTCGGCGGTGTCACGCCGAGCTGGCTTGCCACATCTTCGGCCTTGGCCTTGTGCGCGCCGTGATCTTTCACCAGCATCGCGCCGAATTGCTTAACGGCTTCGCTTTGGCCTTTTTCTTGCGCGAGCTTGCCGAGATCGATCTCGGCGATGTCACCTTCGATCGCCGCCTTGATGAATGACTGGCTGGCTTTATCGGCCGACTTATTGGTTTGTTTGGCCGCTCTGTCCGGAGCCGACGGGCTCATCTGCGCCATCGCCGTACCGGCGGCGAGCGCGGTCGCCAGACCGATTGCGAGCATGGCATATGTCTTTTTCATCATCACACCTGAGTTCCATTGATTGGTCGCCTCGCGGTGCGAGGCTTCAGCAAGAGAACGACAGGTGCCGCGTATTTGTTCCTAGTACCGCGAGTGGAACACGTCGCCACCGTCAACCGGGCCGTAACCGGTTGCCAGCCGCTTCTCATTTATGCTCAAAAACGCCGCCTTGCTGACGCATTTTCATAATGCAGCGCGACTTGCGCTGAGCACATCAATCCAGTCGGTATCCACCCAGCCCGCCAGGATATTAATACGCAAGACCTTCTGCTCCGAGAACGGAGCACTGGGTTGAAAAGGTTGAACATGGTGTGCCCGAACTATGATCTTGCGCGCCTGGCGAAACCGGCGCAATTTTTTCGCTCGCAGCATGGAGAGGGCAACATGACGGCGTTCAACATCGTGCGTTTCAAGGTCCAGCCGGGTCAGCAGGAGCATTTCATCGAAGCCCACCGCAAGGCGCGGCCAAATTTCAAAGGCTTTCGCGGCGGTGTGCTGGTCAAAGACCGGCGACCAGACCTTCTGCATTATCGGCGAATGGGCGAGCTTCCAGAAAATGGCGGAAGCGCGGCCGCAGATGATCGGCCTGCTCGACACGTTCCGCGCTAGCCTCGAGGATCTCGGCAACGGCCTCGGCGTCACCGACCCGGTCTCAGGCGAAGTCGTTTTGAAACTGCCGGCATCAATAGCAGCGGGGAAAAAGAAATCCGGCAAGAAAGCAAAGCGCAAGAAACGGGTTTAATGCGCGGTCAGCGCGTCGCGAAATAGACGATCGCAAAAAGCACGACCACCGCGCTTGTACTGAACAGCAGCACATAACGCACATTGTGGCCTGTCACGGCCCCGCGTGCGTCAGTGCTGCTTTCAACAACCTGGTCGTTTTCAACGCGTGGCATCCGTCACCCTCCGTAGGCGGCACGCTCGCCGCCACAGAATGACAACGCAATCCGGCGCAAGCCTGTTCCGCATTTCAAGCGCGGCCTAACTGCAAACGAAATTTTGGGGCGGCGGGCCTGCTGCTCGGCATTGCCGGCACGGGATCGCTGCGCGCGCCAAATGGAGCGCAAAAATTAACGTCTGACTGTTTCGCCGTCCTCGGCCACGTCTTCTGCATACCCGAGCTTCTTCAGTTTGCGCTCGCGGGCGCTGGCGAGCTGGTCCCAGGTCGCGGCCATCTGTTCGAGCTGTTGTCGGTGTGTCGGCGGCGCGGTGCGGGCCATTTCCCGGCACTCCGCCGCGTGCTCACGGTACTCATGGAGCTTTTTCACGGATACACCCTCCTCCCCCGCATATTGCCGAAATATATAATGTCGGCCGGCCCGATCCGTTCCCCGGCCGTAAGCCGAAAAACGGGATCGATTGCGGGGTCAGCGCGGGGTATCGGAATGGCAGGTGCCGGGGCCTTGGTCGTTCCACAGCCAGCCGCATTTGGTGCAGCCGCCGAGGCTTGCGGCCAGCAAAACAAGGCCACACAGGGCAGCTAATCGCACCGTCATCTGGCGATTCATTGCCAAGCGATTCATGCCGCAAGCATAGCGGATTGCGCCCGGCCCGGCGAGCGTGGCGCCGCACCTTTTGATCCGGCGCAAGAAACCGGCGCGGCCGGCGTATATGCTGACGACAATGACCCATGATCCGCCGCTCGACATGCCGGCCGCCTTGCGGCGAAGGCTCGGCCTGCCGCTGCTGGTACTTTATGGCGTTGGCATCACCATCGGCGCCGGCATCTATGTGCTGATCGGCGCGGTCGCAGGCCACGCCGGGCGCTACGCGCCTTGGTCATTCCTGCTGGCTGCGCTCGCCATGGCGCTCACCGTCGGCTCCTATGCCGAACTCTCCACGCGCTTCCCGGTCAGCGCGGGCGAAGCAGCCTATGTGCGCGCGGCGTTTCAGTCGCGGCTTATTTCGACCGTAACCGGCCTCATCACCATCCTTGTCGGGGTGATCGCATCGGCCACAGTTTCACTCGGTGCCGCCGGCTATATTGCACAGTTCATCGACTGGCCGCGTGGCGCCATCGTTGCGATCGTGCTGGCCGCGCTCGGTTTCGTCGCGGCCTGGGGCATTCTGGAATTGGTGCTACTCGCCAGCCTATTCACCCTGGTCGAAGCCGGCGGCCTGGCGATCATCATTGTGGCCGGCCTTGCGGCCGGCGTTCCGGCTGGCTCGGCCTTCACGTTGCCGCCGCTGGATGCTGGCGTGCTTTCGGGGATCGCCTATGCAAGCCTGCTCGCCTTCTTCGCCTTTATCGGCTTCGAGGATCTCGCCAATGTCGTGGAAGAGGCGAAGGTCCCGCATCGCGATATCCCGCGCGCGATGGTGCTCACGCTGCTGATTTCCACGACGCTCTATCTGGCGGTCGCGGCTATTGCGGTGGCTGCGGTGCCTCCCGCTGCGCTTTCCGCATCGCCGGCCCCGCTCAGCCTCGTGTTTCGCACCGTTGCCGGCGTGAGCCCTGCAACCATCAGCGTGATCGCGATCGTCGCTACGCTGAACACCATCCTCGCGCAGATGACGATGGCCGCGCGCGTGATCTACGGCATGGCGCGCCAGGGCGACCTGCCCCGCTTCGCCGGCCATGTGCATCCGAAAACTGCAACGCCGCTGTTCGCCACCGGATTGATCGTGGCGGCGACGCTGACGCTGGCATTGCTGGTGCCGTTCGAACGGCTGGCCGAAGGCACATCGATCGCGACGCTCATCGTCTTCGCGCTGGTCAATTTATCGCTGCTGCGATTGCGCCACCGCAAGGTGACAAGCCCGGGTCCGCACGTGCATGTGCCGGTCTGGGTCCCGGCGGCGGGGTTCATCGTCTGCGTCGCGATGATGGCGACGGCGATTTTCGCCTAGCGCAGAAAAACTGCTGGAATTTGCGCACTAGTCCAAGAGTTTGCGTATTTCTCCAATCATTTGTCGCTTAAAACCACATGTGCGACGGCCCCTCAATCCGAATGCCTGATATGCATTCCTCCTTGCATAGACAAGCGGTGTCGCCCTAGCCTTTTTTTCATCAACCAAAGCCTTATATGAAGGCCCGTACATGAATGGCAGTTTGGTTGCGCAATCCGGCCTCACGCGACGCGAAAAGTGATCGCTGTTCCGTATGCGCTTCCAACCGCGTTGATCGAAAGACACATCGATGTCCATCCGTCCCGTCAAACGTATCGTCCAATCGCAGCCGACCATCGAAGGCGCCGGCGTTAAGTTGCGCCGCGCATTCGGCTTCGGCGAAACCGCCGAGACCGATCCGTTTCTGCTGCTCGATGACTTCCGCAACGACCGGCCCGCCGATTACCTCGCCGGTTTTCCGTGGCATCCGCACCGCGGCATCGAGACCATCACTTATGTTCTTAATGGCACTGTCGAACATGGCGACAGCCTCGGCAATCGCGGCACGCTCGGCTCAGGCGACGTGCAGTGGATGACCGCGGGCCGCGGCATCATGCACCAGGAAATGCCGCAAGGTGACTTGCAAGGCCGCATGCACGGGTTCCAGCTCTGGGCCAATCTACCGTCGTCGCTCAAGATGACGGCGCCGCGCTATCAGGACGTCAAAGGAATTGAGATTCCGGAAGTCGTCGACGACGACGGTACGCGCGTGCGCGTGGTGTGCGGTGAATTCTGGGGCAAGAGGGGACCGATTGACGGAGTCGCCGCCGATCCTCGCTATCTCGACGTGTTCGTTCCGGCGGGCAAACGCAAGACGCTCAAGGTCGAGGTCGAGCGCCACGCCTTCGCTTACGTGTTCGAAGGCGACGGCAAGTTCGCGTCATCCTCAAAGCCGTTCGGCGTGCTCACCGAGAAGCAGGTCGATGGCGAGGAAATTGTGTTCCGCGAGCCGGTCGGCGATCGCTCGCTGGTGGTCTTCGACGCCGGCGATGAAATCACCGTGCAGGCCGGTGAGCGCGGCATCCGTTTTCTGCTGGTCTCCGGCAAGCCGATCCAGGAGCCCGTCGCCTGGTATGGCCCGATCGTGATGAACACGCAGGCCGAGCTGCAGCAGGCGGTGTCCGAATTGCGCAACGGCACTTTCATCAAGAAATAGGGGCGCCTTTGGCGCCCTGCCCGGCCGCCTCGTTTGGGTGCCTGCAATGTGGGCTTCCGCCCGCGGCGGCTGTGATGCTAGCGTTTGGTCTCCGGGATCATGTGCACTTGCCATCCGCGCCTCCACGTCAAGAAGGGAGAGCGGAGCGGCCGAACGGGAGGCTGAACAATGACATTGTCGAAGACTGTCGCCCCGCTGTTGCTTTTACTCGGGGCAAATCTCGCGACGCCGGCGCAGGCGGAGGAATTGCGCATCGGTTTTATTGCGCCGATGACCGGGCTCTTCGCCCAGGTCGGCAAGGACATGAACGACGGCTTCCAGCTCTACCTCGACGAGCACGGCAACAAGCTCGGCGGTGCCGACGTCAAGTTCATCCTCGAGGACGACCAGGCCAAGCCTGACCTTGGCGTCACCAAAGCCAAAAAACTCATCCTTCAGGACAAAGTGAATATGTTCATCGGCGGCGTGTTGGCCTCGACCGGCTATGCGCTGGCGCCCGTGAGCACCGCCGAAAAAACCATCTACATCCCGTCGATCCCCGCATCCGACGATCTCACCCAGCGCGAGGCCGGCAAATATCCGTACCTGATCCGCACCGGCTGGTCGTCGTCGCAACCGCATCACGCGCTCGGCGCCTGGGCCTGCGAGCAGGGCTACAAGAAGATCGTCACGGTCGGCGCCGACTATGCGTTCGGATACGAGTTGGTCGGCGGCTTCCAGAAGGCCTTCGAGGATTGCGGCGGCAAGGTCGTGCAGAAAATCTGGCCGCCGCTCGGCAACAAGGATTTCGGACCCTACATCCCGACCATCAAGGCGGATGCCGATGCCATCTTCTCGCTAATGGTGGGGCCGATGGCAGCGCAATTCCCCAAGCAGCTGCGCGCGGCCGGCTACAAGAAGCCGATCCTCGGCGGCGGCACGAGCTATGACGAGTTCGCGCTGCCCTTCATGGGCGATGAGGTCGTCGGCGACGTCTCGGCGCTGCAATACAGCGCCGCACTCAAGACGCCGAAGAACGAAGCCTTCGTGAAGGCCTACCGCGCCAAATACGGCAAGGTGCCGTCCTACTTCTCGGAGAGCAATTACACCACCGCGCAGATGATCGACGAAGCCATCAAGAAGGCGGGCGGCAAGTGGCCGGGCACCGAAGAGTTCATCAAGCTGATGTCGGGAATCAAGGTCGACGCGGTGCGCGGTCCGGTGAGCCTCGACGACATGCGCAACCCGGTGCAGAACATCTACATCAAGAAGGTGGAGAAGATTCAGCTGTTCGGCTACGACAAGCCCGAACTCTGGAACACGGTGATCAAGACTTATCCGAACGTCAGCCAGTTCTGGACGTACGGGAAGGAAAAATTCCTGGCGCAGCCGGTGTACAGCCGCGAATTCCCGCCCTGCAAATACTGCGAGTAGCAGCGCTGGCAACACGCACGAGCAAACCCCCGGCCCCCGCGAGGTCGGGGTTTTTCGTTGGGCGACGAATTCGTGGGCCACGGCCCGCATCAGCTCAGCCGCAGACGCTAGGTTTTGCGCGAGCGCCGGTGCTAGGATTTCACATCGGACGTGACGACCCGCACATCCGGCCCACAATGGATGGCGGACTCATCGGGAGGACGCAATGAAGGGCAACACGCGACCGCGCATTTACATTCCCTGTCTTGCCGGCGCGCTCGCGCTTGGCGCATCGCTTGGCGCATCGATCGGCGCGCAGGCGCAGGAACTAAAGATCGGATTCCTGGCGCCGCGCACGGGAATCATCACCCAGCTCGGCACCGACATGGTCAACGGCTTCCAGATGTACCTGGACGAGCACGATGGCAAACTTGGCGGCGCCAAGGTCAACTTCATCGTCGAGGACGATAAAGGCACCGTCGACGGCGATGTGGCCATGGCCAAGAAGCTCATCCTGAGCGACAAGGTGGACATGATCGTCGGCGCGGTGCTTGGCACGGCAGCCTACGCACTGGCGCCGGTTTCGAACCAGGAAAAAACGCTCTTCATCGGCACCATCACCACCGGCGACGACATTGCCCAACGTCAATCCGACAAATATCCGTACACCGTCTTCTCCACCTGGGTTTCCTCGCAGCCGACCCACGCGCTTGGGCAATGGGCTTGCGAGCAAGGCTACAAGCGCGTCTCCGCGATCGGCACCGATTACGCCTTCGGGTACGAACAGGTCGGCGGCTTCCAGAAGGCGTTCGAGGATTGCGGCGGCAAGGTCGTGCAGAAAGTCTGGGTGCCCTTCGGCACCAAGGACTTCGGGCCGTATATTCCCGGCATCAAATCCGACATCGACGCCATCTTCTCGTTGATGGTCGGACCGATGGCGCTGCAATTTCCCAAGCAGCTGCGCGCATCCGGCAACAAGACCATCATTCTGGGCGGCAGCACCAACTATGACGAGTTCGCCCTGCCCTTCATGAGCGACGAGGTTGTCGGCGACGTCTCGGCGCACGTCTACAGCGCGGCCTTGCAGACGCCGGCGAACGAAGCCTTCGTGAAGAAATACCGCGCGAAATACGGCAAGGTGCCCTCGTATTATTCGGAAGCCAATTACGCCACGGCTATGTGGATCGACCAGACGCTGGCAAAGTTCAATGGCACGTATCCTGGGCCGAGCCAGTTCATCAAGGCGATGGGAAGCATCGAGATCAACCCGCCGCGCGGCCCGGTGCGACTCGACCTCGCGACCAAGAGCCCCATCCAGAACATCTACATCAAGAAAGTCGAAAAGAAAAAAATGTTCGGCTACGAAAAAGATGAACTCTGGAACACCGTGCTCAAGACCTACACCAACGTCAGCACGTTCTGGAAATACGACCCGGCGCAGTTCAAGGCGCAACCGGTGTACAGCCGCGACTTCCCGCCCTGCAAATTCTGCGACTAGCGGCGCGGCGCACAATGGCGAATGCGAAAACCCCGGCCTTGCGCCGGGGTTTTTGTTGAGGTCGCGCGGACAAGCGGCTTGTGCGGCGCCTCGCATGTGGGGACGAATCAGTCCGCAAGATGCTACCACGACGTCGGTCCGGACGTTCGCTGCCTTCGACTCAACCGCAACACGCATGACTCAAAAAACAAACGACGCACTGATTGAACTGCTTGCGCCGGATCGTCTCACGAGTGTGGTCGATATTGGCGCCAACCCATTTGAAGGTGATCCCCCTTACAAAGCGATGCTCCAGCGCCGCATGTGCCGTCTCATCGGGTTTGAGCCGCAAGCGGACGCCCTCGCACAACTGCAATCGGCCAAAGGCGATCTGGAAACCTATCTGCCCTATGCCGTGGGGGATGGCGCAAACGGCACACTCAGGATCTGTCAGGCGTCAGGAATGACCAGCCTTTTTGAGCCCGATGAGAATCTGCTGTTGCACTTTCCTAAATTTGCCGAGTGGGGGCGCGTCGTTAAGGAGGTTCCGATCGCAACCCACCGCCTGGATGACATCGCTGAGATCGATGCCATCGATTATTTGAAAATCGATGTCCAGGGATCCGAGTTGTCGATTTTTCAAAACGGGAAAACGCGTCTCGGAAAAACTTTGGTTATTCAAACCGAAGTGTTGTTTATGGCGATGTATAAAGGACAGCCGCTCTTCGGCGATATCGATCTTGAGCTGCGCCAGCTTGGTTTCGTTCCGCACATGTTTGTCGACATCAACAAACGAATGATCATGCCGATGGTGGGTGCCACGCCCTTCCTGGCGATCAATCAGATGCTTTTTGCCGATGTTGTTTATGTTCGTGATTTTACCAAAGCGGCCAATATGGACAGCGAGCAACTGAAGCATCTCGCCATCATTTCGCATCATTGCTACGGATCTTACGATCTCGCCATGAACTGTATTTATCATCTGGTCGCAAGAAACGCGGTGGCAGCAGACGCGCAAAACCGCTATCTCGATCTTCTCCGCAACGCCGCTGCCTAGGGCGAAATCGCTCGCATCGGCGCACTTGCCACAAATGCAGACCGTCATGCCCGGCCATGACGGTGTTGCGTGGTCCAGCCATCGTCGCATTCAAAGACTAATATTTGTCGTTTTAAGCAAATTGATTTGCGCTTTAGGCCGTGCCGAAATTGTGGAAGACACCCGGCATTTGCGCATGTTGCCCTGCAATCAGCAGGAAACTCCGTCAAATCATTCGATCAGAGGATGCCGTTTCGCAAAGAAAACTGCCATGAGCGATCGCCCGGCAATAAGAACGGAGCGCCTGCAAGATGAATAGAGTGGCGAGAGTGTCTCGACTGACCACGATGCTCGCAGCAACCGCAGCCTTTATGTGCGCAACCGGCCTTGCGACAGCGCGCGACACCACCAACGGGCTGTCGATCGCGGTCGTGTCAAACGGCGTGGTGACCTACAAGATTCCCACCGGGCCGGAAGGCCTGGAGCTGTCATCCAACGGGCCGGGCACGATCACCGTCACCAGCGGTTCCAATTCGGTGACGATCCGCGGCCCCGCCATCACGCTCTCCGGCGGCGCCGTGCTGGCGCCCTTCTCGACTCCGGGCGTGCGCGTGATGCCGAACAGCGACGGCGGCTACACGGTCGTGCTCGAAACGCTGCTGAGCGTCCTTCCCGATCCGGAGATGCCAGAACTCAATCGAGGCCACCAGCAGGCTGGCGAAAGACCTGGCCCAAAGCCTGGCTGACGCCGATTTCGGCGACCGCTATGCGACGGTCGGACGCTGCGTCGCGCCCTTGCCGGACAATTCCGCATCGCCCTGACACCTATCGGGGTCACGCGACGGAGTAGCAGCCAGAGTGTCTCTCCAGACTTGAGGTCGCTGCTCCTGAAAGGCCGTCACTTGCGCGTGGCGGCCTTTCTTCTTTTCGCAGGACTGACCGTCAGCCGTGCACAAACGAAAACCCCGGCCGCGCGGCCGGGGTTTTGATGTGGCTGTGGCGTCACGCCTCAGGGCTGCGGCACTTTCTGCGCCGCCAGGGCCTTCATGGTGGGGTAGTTGACGTGCAGGTCGTAGATCGACATCGCGTTCTGCACCGAGGCCTTTGCCGCCTCGGTGTCGGCGGAGGTGGTGGGCGCGGCGATGACCTTGACCACAAGGAACAGCGCGGCAACAGCGGCCAGAGTTGTGGCAAGCGTGGTGATGGTTTTGCGCAGCATGAGTGTGCCTCCACGCGTGAGACGCCCCCCAGGCGGCGAGACTGTCCGCCGCCACGCGCAAAGACTTCGTGTGCCCGCGCACGCGGCTTTGACTAAAAAATGCGCGGCGGAATTCGATAAAAATCGAAAGGCCGCCGATTGAATTAGGCTTCAGCCGCTCAGTTGTCATGCCCGCGAACGCGGGCATCCAGTAATCACGGCGTACGCTGCGGAGTACTGGGTCCCCGCATTCGCGGGGACGACGGTAGAGGCGTGGCGGGACGAGCGCGGTGATGACGCAAGAGCGTCACTCCGCCGGGATCGGCGTTGCCGGTGCGGTGGGCGCGGTGGCGGCCTGCGAGGGCGCGGTGGGTCCCTTCAGCGGTCGCTCTTCCATGGAAATCAGAAAGGCCATGCCGAACGACAGCACCAGCGCGCAGGTGAGGAACACGAAGCGGAACGCATAAGCGAGTTCCGGCGCCGACGCCGTGCGGGCCAGCATTTCCACCGACATGCCGGCAACACCGCCCAGGCCGCCAAGCACGATGGCGCCGAGCACCGCCACCACCAGCGCCGAGATCAGCGCGCGGAAGAAGTTCGCGGCGCCGGTGGCAATGCCCATCTGCGCGCGCGACACGGCATTCTGCATGCACACGGTGGAGACCGGAAATACGGTGCCGAGCCCGGAGCCGATAATGAACAGCAGCAGCAGCACCAGCGCCGTCGGCATCGAGCCCGGCCAGATCGCCAGCGGCACCAGCAACACGATGGCGATTGCCAGGCCGGCAAGCGAGATACGCTTGTAGCGCGCAACATGCATCATCAGCCGGCCGGTGATGGTGGAGGCCAGCACGGTCGCCGCCATCAGCGGGATCAGCGCCATGCCGGATTGGCTGGCAGAGAGATGCAGCACCACTTCGAAATACAACGGCACAAAAATCGTCATGCCGACCAGCGTGCCCATGTTGCAGGCGCCGGCGAGCGTCGCGCAGCGCACCACCGGATTGCCCAACACAGTCAGGGGCAGGAACGGCTCTTTCGTCGACACCAGCCGCCAGGCAAACAGGCCCCACAATATCGCCGAGGTTAGCAGCAGCACGCCGATCGGCGCCGAGATCCATTCGTAGCTTCGCCCGCCCCACGACAGCGCCAGCAGCAGCGCGACCGCCGCCGACATCATCAGCAGCGCGCCGATGATATCGAGTGTGTGCTTGCGCGGATGAAACGGCACGCGGCGAAGCACGCTCGAGGTCATGCCGAGCGCCACCAGGCCGAGCGGCAAATTGATCCAGAAAATCAGCGACCAGTCGATGTGCTCGGTGAGGAATCCGCCGAGCACCGGCCCGCCCACCGATGAGGTCGCGAACACCGCGCCGATATAGCCCTGGTAACGGCCGCGCTCGCGCGGGGAAACAATGTCGGCGATGATGGTTTGCGCGAGCGCCATCAGCCCGCCGCCGCCGAGGCCCTGGAAGGCGCGCGCCAGCACCAGCTCGGTCATGCCGGACGCCAGCGCGCAGGCCACCGAGCCGGTAACGAAGATGCAGATGGCCAGGAGCATCAGCACGCGCCGGCCGTGGATATCCGCGAGCTTGCCGTAGAGCGGCGTCACCGCCGTGGCGGTGAGCAGATAGGCCGTCACCACCCAGGACAGGTCGCCGATATTGCCGAAATGCCGGCCTATTGTTGGCAACGCGGTGGCGACAATGGTCTGGTCGAGCGCGCCGAGGAACATTGCCAGCATGATGCCGAGCACGATGGCGCGGATTTCCGGGTGCGTGAGCGCGCGCGGCTCGGGCGGCGCGGCGGCCGCGGCGTGCGGTTTGCCGCGCGCCTCCGCCCTGGCGGGAACAGGCTTTGCTTTCGGTTTTCCGGAGGTCATCAGCGATCGTTGAGGTGAAACTCGAACTTGAAGTTGCGGTTTAAGCTTGAAGATGCGGTTTAAATGCAAGAGTTCAATGGAGCACTCAATGGTCGCCAACCCGCTGAATGCCCTGCCGGTTCCGGCAAAGCAAGACGCCATCGCGCGGGGGTGGTATGTGCGGATTTCAGCCGTCGTCCCCGCGAAGGCGGGGACCCAGTACGCTGTGACCAAGCGAGGGAAAACACCTAATGTCCGTGGATACTGGATCATCCGCCTTCGCGGATGATGACGGAAGAGCCCCTTGCTAAGGCCCGGGAAATCATGACGCGTCGGTTTCTATTTGTCACAAGCTGCCTTGCGGCAACCCTCATCACCTCTCCTTTGCACGCCCGCGACATGCTGCCGCCCGGTTTTGTCTATTTGCGCGACGTCGACTCCAGCATCGCGCAGGACATGCGCTACGCCACCTCCGACAATTTCACCGGCCGCCCGCTCCCCGGCTACAAAGCCGGCGAATGCGTGTTGCGCCGCGAGGCGGCCGAGGCGCTCAGGCGCGTGCAGGCCGATCTTGCGCACGAAAACCTCGGTCTGAAAGTCTACGACTGCTACCGCCCCACCCGCGCGGTGCGCGCCATGGCGGCCTGGGCGCACGATGGCGATGACAGCGCGGCCACCAAGCGCTTTTACCCCGAGCTGCAAAAGCGCAACCTGTTCCGGCTCGGCTACATCGCCGCGCAGTCGAAGCATTCAACCGGCACCACCGTCGATCTCACCTTGATCCGGCGGCCGGCCACACCCGCGCCGGCCTTCGATCCGGCGGCGCGCTATGGCCCCTGCACAGGGCCAGCCGCGCAAACGCGCGCCCGACAACAGCATCGACATGGGCACCGCCTTCGATTGCTTCGACCTGCGGAGCTACAGCGCCAGCAGGGCGATCGCGCCCGAGCAAAAGCGTTGGCGCGGGGTGTTGAACACCGCCATGCACCGGAGCGGTTTTGCGAACTACTTCCGCGAATGGTGGCACTACAGCTACCCCGGCGCCCTCGACCCGCGCGCCTATGATTTCGCGATCGGGCCGCGCGGACGGTGACCGCAACGCGCGCACGCCCGACGAAACTTACGGAAAATGCTCGGCGTGCCAATCGGCTTCCAGGTCCGGGTTGATCTTGGCGTCGATCAGGAAAACGCCGGGTGCCCCTTCGCTCACCCAGGTTCGCACGGGCGCGAGATCGGCAACGGTCCGCACTGTCGCTGCCCGCGCGCCATACCCGCGCGCAATCGCGGCGAAATCGGTGTCCGGAAACTGCACGATATCGATCGAATAGCCCTGGCGTCGGAAGTAATGGACTTCGGCCGCGTATGAGCTGTCGTTGTAGATGAGGATGCACAATCGCAACCCAAGACGTATTGCAGTCTCCAAATCGGCGATCGACATCAAGAAGCCGCCATCGCCCGCGCCAAGCACGGCCAACTTGCCCGGATTTGCGATGGCCAGGCCGATCGCCGATGCGAGGCCCAGACCCACCGATTGAAATGAATGACTGAGGCATGACGCTTTCGGATTGGGGACGCGCAAATAGCGCGGCACCCATCCACAGAAATGTCCGGAGTCGGACGCAACCACGCGATCCTTTGGCAGGAGTTCGTCCACCGCCTTGCTCAGCGTGCGCGGGTCGATGAAGCGCGCATTCGATTCATCCGGGTACAAGCTGTGATGGTTGTCGCCGGAACGGATGCGTTCGCGCGTCGCATCGTCGCGGCGGCCTGCCAGGGCCTTCGACGCAGAATGTCGGCCAAGCGCCGCCAGCAGCGCCTCGGCGGTTTCTTTCGCATCGCCCAGCACGGCGTGTTGCACCGGCATCTGGTAGCCGAGCTTTGCCGCCTCGATATCGATTTGCGCGACGACCGCGTTCGGCCCGATCAACTTGCCTTTCTTGGTCGTCCATTGCGTGAAACTCACGCCGAAGCCGAGAATGAGATCGCTTTCGGAAATCAACGCATCCGCCGCCGGCGAGGAAAATCCGCCGCTGATGCCAACCGACCATGGGTCGTCTGCAAACAGGCCATGGCCGCAAATCGATGTTGCGAGCAACGCGCCGATGCGATCGGCCAGCGCCATCAACGGCCTTTCGGCGCCGGACAGGACGGCGCCGCGTCCCGCGATAATGAGTGGCCGCCTGGCGCGCGCCACCGCTTCGGCCAGCCGGCGGACATCCTCGGGCTTCGGCTGCAGGCGCGCCGGCATTGGACCCAATTCGGGCGGCGCGTTGCTGCCGTTGAGCTTTGCGTCCTGCACATCTAGCGGCAGGCTCAGCACAACGGTCTGGCGGTCGTGCAAGGCGCGCGTCACCGCGCGCAGCAGGTCGCCTCGCGCGGATTGCGGGGTGTCGATGCGTTCGGAAACGGCGCCGACCGAGCGGACCAGCGCTGCCTGCTCCATGTAGAAATTCGACTTCACATTTCCGGTCGGCACGTCGCCGGCAAGCACCAAGAGCGGCGTGCGGCTTTTTGCGGCCTCGCCGATCCCGGTGATCGCGTTGGTGAGGCCGGGCCCGGAATGCACGCTGACAAGCGTCAGCTCCCCGGTCGCCTTGGCATAGGCATCGGCCATGCTGGCCGCATTGCCTTCGTGACGCGCCGAGATGAGTTCGACGCCGGCCTGCACCAGTCCGTGCGAAATCTTGAAATTGGCGGTGCCGAGCAAGCCGAAACAGCGGCGCGCCCCAAGTGCCGCGAGATCCTTTGCGAGGACTGCGGCGACTGTTGAATCATTGCTCATGGCTGCGGGCCGCCTTTGTTTGACTCTCCAACCTCCTCATAACAATATACGAAATGCAGAACAAATGACCGGGCAGCGAGCTCGGCGGGGGAGGATCGCATCATGAAAAAGAAAATTGCGCTCGGATTATTGGCAGCAACTGTTCTTTGCTCATCAGCTTTTGCGCAGGAAGTCACGCTGCGCGCCGTGACGGCCTTCGCCGAGAAAACGACCTACTCGCGTCCCTTTGAAAAATTCATCGAGCGCGTGAATGCGGACGGCAAGGGCGTCATCCAGATCAATTATATCGGCGGGCCGAAGGCGATGCCGCCGTTCGAGGTTGGCAACGCACTGAAGACCGGCGTCGTCGACATCGCCAACACCACCGGCGCCTTCACCACCAACGTCATGGCGGAATCCGACGCCTGGAAGCTCACCGAACGTCCGATGGCGGAGCTGCGCAAGAACGGCGGCTTCGACTACATGGCCAAGCTCTACGCCGAGAAGATGAATGCCATTTTCCTGGCGCGGCTGACCGACAACAATCCGTTTCATCTTTACCTGAACAAGCCGATTTCGGCGCCCGACCTCACCGGCCTGAAGATTCGCATCACGCCGGTCTATCGCGATTTCTTCCAGGCGCTCGGCGCCACGGTCGTGCAGACGCCGCCGGGCGAAGTCTATACATCGCTCGAGCGCGGCGTGGTCGACGGCTATGGCTGGCCGATCACCGGCATCTTCGATCTCGGCTGGCATGAGAAGACGAAATACCGCGTCGATCCCGGCTTCTACACCGTCGAGGTCTCGGTGCTCGTCAACAAGACGACCTGGGACAAGCTGTCCGATGCCCAGAAAGCCGTGTTGCGCAAGGCGGGCGAGCGCGGCGAAGCGGAAGCGGCGGCTGAATTCGCCGAGGAGAACGCGAAGGATACCAAGCGGCAGGCCGATGCCGGCATTCAGACCATCAAGTTCGATGCGGCGACGGCCGAAGCCTACCGGGCGAAGGCCTATCAGGCCGGCTGGGACGGCATCATCAAGCAAAGCCCCGAGCACGGCCCGAAGCTCAAGGAATTCTTCTCGAAGAAATAACGGCCTCTCACGGCGTCCCGATGAGCTCCCGCATGGCGCGACTATCCGAATGGTATGGGCGCCTGCTCAACGCGCTCGTTGTGGTGGCGTGTCTCCTGCTGCTCGTGATGACCGTCATGATCGGCGCCGATGTTGTGTCGCGCAACATCGGCGGCGGCGGCGTTGCGGTGAGCAACGAGTTTTCCGAGGACATCCTCTACTTGATGACGCTGCTGGCCGCGCCCTGGCTGCTTCGCCAGGGTCAGCATATTCGCGTGGACATCATCTTGCGCGCCCTGCCCGTTCGCGCGGCCTGGGTTCTGGAATGGGTCGGTGACATCGTCGGCTTTTTCTGCTGCCTCTATTTCGTCTGGTACGGGTTGCTGATCACGGCGGCGAGCTACACGGCCGGCTCGGTCAACATCAAGACACTGGTCACGCCCGAGTGGTGGACGCTGGCGCCGCTGCCGCTCGGCTTCGCGCTTCTCGGCATCGAATTCATTTTCCGCATGCATCGCCTGTCCACGGACGAGATTGGCTTGCGGGACGACGCCATTTCGGCGGCCTGACAGCGCGGCAGACAGGAAACGACGAACATGTCCTGGCAGATGGCCTCGCTGCTGCTCCTCGGAGGCTCGACGGTCCTGTTGTTTGTCGGCATGCCGGTTGCGATTTCGTTCATCGCTATCAACATGATCGGCGCCGTACTGTTTCTCGGCGGCGATGCCGGCCTGCACCAGGTCGCGCGCAACAGCGTCGCTGCCGCCATCAACTTCTCGCTGACGCCGATTCCGCTTTTTATCCTGATGGGCGAGGTGCTGTTTCACACCGGTCTTGCCCTGAAGGTCATCGACGGCGTCGAGCGGCTGATCCGCCAGGTGCCGGGCCGTCTCGCCGTGGTCGCGGTCGTTGCCGGAACGATTTTCTCCGCGATCTCGGGCTCGACGATCGCGACGACGGCGATGCTCGGCTCGTTGATGCTGCCGGTCATGCTGTCGCGCGGCTACAATCCGGTACTGGCCACCGGCCCGATCATGGCGATTGGCGCGGTCGACATGCTGATCCCGCCCTCCGCCCTCACCGTCCTGCTCGGCAGCCTGTCGGGAATTTCGATTTCCAAGCTGCTGATTGGCGGCGTCGTGCCGGGGCTGATCCTGAGCGTCGCTTTTGTCGGATACATCATCGTCCGGGTGCTGACGCGGCCCGATCTCGCGCCCGCAACGCCGATCGAAAAAAAGACGGGGTGGGCCCGCTATGAACTGCTCATCTTCTATGTCCTGCCGCTCGCCTCGATCTTCGTGGTCGTGATCGGCGCGATGTCGGCGGGCATTGCAACGCCGACGGAATCCGCGGCACTGGGCGCGCTTGCGACCATGGCGCTGGCGGCCGGCTATCGCGCGCTCACCATCCAGAACCTGATGCGGGCCCTGCGCGGCACGGTGGCCATCTCCGGCATGATCCTGTTCATTATTCTCGGCGCCATTACGTTCTCGCAGATTCTCAGCTTTTCCGGCGCAACGCAGGGCATCGTCACGGCTGTTCTCGGCCAGGGACTGTCGACCTTGGCCATTCTTGCCGGCATGATGCTGCTGTTGATTTTTCTTGGCATTTTCGTCGACCAGGTCAGCATGATGCTGATCACATTGCCGGTCTTCATGCCAATCGTTCAGCGGCTGGAGATCGACCTGATCTGGTTCGGCGTGCTCTATCTGATCTGCATGCAGCTCGGGCTGCTGCTGCCGCCGCACGGGCTTTTGCTGATGACCATGAAGGGGGTCGCCCCGCCGCAGGTGACGATGGCGCACATTTTCCAGGCCGTTGTGCCTTACGTTGCCATGAGCATCGTGCTGCTGTTGATTATCTTTGCGTTTCCGGCGATCGCGACCTGGCTGCCGAATCTTTTGGGGTGAACGCGCCGTGCTTTTGCTGTTGGTCCGGTTTGCGGTGTACGCCGCGATCTGCTGCGCGCTTGTGCTGATGTGGGCCGAGCGTGAAGGCGGCCACGCGGCCATGGGAATTGTCGCCGGCGGGATCCTCACCTCATGGGCGGCGGCCGTGGCCTGGATTGTTGCAGCCGTGAGCGAACGCCTCGCCACGTTGCCATCTCTCCGGCTCGGAATTCACGTCCTGGCGGCGTTTGCTGTTTTCGCTGCTATTTCAACCGGCATATTTGAATATTTGCAGTCGGGCGGCCGACCCTACAGCTATTGGGATTTCATCTTGTCCCTGGGAGCCATTGTCGCATTCGCGGCGTTGGTGGACGGCATCATCGGGATGGCGAGGCGGGCGGCGTGACACTCTGCCTTTTCACTGTCTTCTGTCTCTCATTTGTCATGCCCGGCCTTGTGCCGGGCATCCCGCTTAGTCGGGCTCGGCCTTACGTCCCTAAGCGAGATGTGGCGGGCATCCACGTCTTGCGGCATTCAAAGACGTGAATGGCCGGGACATAGGCGTGCGAAAGCACGCCGTCCTTCGGACGGCTATGCCCGGCCATGACAAATGAGAGATCATCGCCCGCCACTGATCGTGCAAAGTCTTACTCGTTGGGACAGCAAAGCACCGATATCCGAATAAATCGCGTTTCGTTGACACCAAAAATCAGGGCGACCATAGTTTGCACAAG
This sequence comes from uncultured Alphaproteobacteria bacterium, assembly GCA_963801955.1. GTDB lineage: Bacteria > Pseudomonadota > Alphaproteobacteria > Rhizobiales > Xanthobacteraceae > Pseudolabrys. The sequence continues at coordinate 166,363 of CAWDGS010000003.1, read as the reverse complement.
GCTGCAAAGGCCAATTCCGACAAACAATTCAGGGAGGCCGCGACTATGCCAAAAATGATTCAATCGAAACATTGCGCTTTCGTCCTGCTCGCCCTTTCAGCGGCGCTAACGAGCGCCCCCGCCCTCGCCCAGCAGGAAGTGAACTACGGCGTGCAGCCCGACACCGATCCGTCTTTCATCGCGAAGGCGCTCGGTTATTTCGAGCCGATCGAGAAAAAGCACAACGTGAAGATCGTGTTCCGGGAATTCGCCTACGGCGCGCCGGAAAACCAGGCGATGGCCGCTGGCGCCCTGCAATTCGCCTCGGCCGGCATGGGGCCCGCAACAATCGCCGCCTCGCGCCTGCCGGCCAAGCTCGTCGCCATCAACATCCTCGAGCAGACCGCCATCCTCGTGCCGGCGGATTCCGCCCTGAAGTCGCCCTGCGAGCTCAAGGGCAAGGCCGTCGCCTACCCTGGCGAGGGCTCGCAGCAATATCCGCTGCTGCTCAAGGCGCTGTCAAAGTGCGGCCTGACCGCGCAGGACATCAAGCTGTTCAAGTCCAACGGCCCTGACATTCCCACGCTGGTGGCGAACAAATCGGTCGAGGCCGGCATCACCTGGGATCCGTCGATCTCGGTGGGGCTTGCCTCCGGCAAGGTGCGCATCCTCACCAAGGCCGAAGAGATTTTGCCGATCATGGGCGGCCACTATGTCGGCAACGGGCTCTATGCGCGCAACGAGTTCCTGGCGGATCACAAGGACATCGTGCAGGAGCTGGTGACGGCCAACGTCAAGGCGATCAATTATATTCTCTGCCATCCGAAGGAGGCGGCAAAGCTCTGGACCCAGCAGATCCGCATCAACGAGGATGCCATCCAGCTCTCGCTCGATCGCGGCATCTCCGTCTACAGCCTCAACGTCATTCCGACCGAAGAGACGATGCAGGCCTATACGGTGTTCCTCAAGGACGCGAAAATCCTGCAGCCGGATGACTCGCCCAAGATCGATGCGTCGTTCGCTACCAAGGCCCTGCAGGACATCAAGAGCAGCGAAAAAATCTGCATGGAGACTGGCCCAAGTAAGTAAGCAAGCCAGGTGAGCATTGGTTTCCACCACGGATAGTCCATCGCGTGTAAAGGCCGGCGCGCCAAAAAGCTCCCCTTGGGTGCTGGCCGGCGCGGCCAAGGTCTTGCCGTTTTTCTATGCCGGCATCGTCATCGTGCTAGTGTGGCAGCTTCTGGTCACGGTGACCCGGCCTGATCGTGCGCTCCTGCCCCCGCCGCTGGACGTGGCGCGCACCTTCATCCATCTCGCGAGCGATGGCGAGCTCGCCATCCACACCGCCTATAGCCTGGCGCGTGTTTTTGCCGCCTGGCTGCTGTCGGCCGTCATCGCCATCCCCCTCGGCCTGCTGATGGGAAGCTCGCGCCGGCTCGACCACATCATCAGCCCCTTCATCGAGCTGTTCCGGCCGATCTCGCCGCTGGCGTGGATCCCGATGGCGATCCTCTGGTTCGGTATTGGTGAAGCTGGGAAAGTTTTCGTGGTCTTCATCGGCACGTTTTTCCCGATTTTGCTGAACACGGTCGTCGGCGCCAAGAGCGTCGATCCTGTTCTGCTGCATGCCGGCCAGATCTTCGGCTGCACCAGCCGCACGGCGCTGTTCCGGCGCGTGGTGGTACCCGCGGCGCTCCCGAGCATCGTCGTCGGCTTGCGCGTGGCCTTCGGCACCGGCTGGGCGGCGATCATCGCGGCCGAGTTGGTGGCGGCGCACAGCGGCCTCGGCTACCTGATCGCCAACGGCATGGACATTTTGCGCGCCGACCAGGTTCTCGTCGGCATGATCACCATCGGGCTGCTGGGCTTTCTCTTCGATACCTGGTTTCGTTATCTGCAGGCGCGCTTCGGACGCTCCGCCCAATGACGACGCAAACCACCGCGGCCAAGCCCAGCACCGGCAAGCCCAGCACCGGCAAGCCTCTCACCATCAGCGGCCTGACCAAGATCTACGAAACCCGCTCGGGCGAGCGGGTCGAAGCCATGGCGCCGATTTCGTTTGATGTTGCGGCCGGCGAATTCCTCGTTGTTGTCGGCCCCAGCGGCTGCGGCAAGAGCACGCTGTTGCAGATGCTGGCGGGGATTCTCGCGCCCACGGCTGGCGCCATTACGGTGGATGGCGCGCCGGTCACCGGCCCGAGCCTCGATCGCAGCATGATCTTCCAGAGCTACGCGCTTTTTCCGTGGCTGTCCGTCCTGGAGAATGTCGCGTTCGGGCTGAAGCAAAAGTCGATCCCGCGCGAGGAACAGCGCGCCATCGCGCTTCACTATCTCCAGCTGGTGGGCCTCAGCGATTTTGCCCGCAAGAGCATCGATGAGTTGTCCGGCGGCATGAAGCAGCGCGTCGCCATCGCCCGTGCCTTCGCCGTCAATCCGTCGATCTTGCTGATGGACGAACCATTCGGCGCGCTCGATGCGCTAACGCGCCGCGTTCTCCAGCGCGAGCTCCTGCGCATCTGGCAGGAACAACAACGCACCGTGGTTTTCATCACCCACTCGGTGAGCGAGGCCATTTATCTGGCCGATCGCATCCTGGTGATGTCAGCCCGTCCCGGCCGGATCAAATCGGAATGGCGCCTCGACAGCCCGCGCCCGCGGGACGTCACCTCCGTTCAACATCGTCAACTTGAAACCGAGATATACGCGCTCCTCGATGAGGAGGTCACCAAAACGTTTGTATAAAACGTAAGTTGCGGCAACGACTTGTAATTCTCCAATGGGTGCAAGTCCCGAGAGGGCTTCCCTTAGGCAAGCAAAACAATGCGTTAGTGAAAAGTGGGACCGCCAATTACTCTATATGAAGATTAGGCTTTTTGCGCGCGGTGTCCCACCGTTTCGCCGAGCCGCTGGCTAATCTTGGCCGCTCCGCAAATGAATTTTTATATTTGAAAAAATTCATCGAGAGCCGGTATTCGACTTTCGGGCATGTCCGCTTTACCCCCGAAAGCGGGCATGTGCGCCGCACAAGCCGATGTCCGCTAAGTGCCAATAGCGGACGTTTCAACAAACAGTCTTTCGGCAAACTGATGCCGTTTCCCCCCTAGATGACCTTTGGTAAAAGTGACTGATTGGTCTTAGAACCAGAGGGGGCGCGATATGTTTTTAAAGACGACGCACGCCGCTGATATCAGCCGACGCTCGGTAGCCTCACTCCTATCAGCACTAATCCTTTCGGTAACCGCGACGCTGGCCAACGCTGACGACATCCGCGTTCTGAGCGGCGGCGGTCCACAGGCCGCATTGCGGGCGGTAATCCCTGAATTTGAGAAGGCAACTGGCCATCGGGTTCAACCATTTTTTGCGCACGTCAGCGTGATCCAACAAAAGCTCGCCGCTGGCGAGAAAACAGACCTAATTTTTCTTCCCATTCCCCTGATCGCGGCGGCAGAGAAGGCTGTAGCATTACGACCTGAGGGCCGGATCGCAATTGCCCGCGTCGGCATTGCAGTAATTGTGCGTACGGGCACAACACCGCCCGACATTTCCACACCCGATGCCGTCCGCAAGTTGCTGCTCGAAACTCGATCCATAGAATTTCCTCCTCCAAATGGTCCGGTGGGCGCTCACCTTGCCCGCGTTATCGAGCAGCTCGGTATCGCTGAGGTAGTGCGTCCCAAGCTGACTATTAAAGCAGCGATTGAAGGCGGAGCGCAGCTAGTGGCTGAGGGCAAAGTGGACGTAGCGATGCAACTACTCAGCGAAGTTCAGTCAGCCAAGGACACTACAGTGGTGGGGTTATTGCCGCCGGGGCTGCAAAACTTCGTGGTCTACGGCGCGGCCATTCCGGCCTACAACGAAAAGCCTGAAGCGGCGGTGGCCTTTGTCAAATTTTTGTCTGCACCGGACAAGAAGGACTTCTGGAAGGCCGCCGGTTTCGAATTGTTGGGGGCCAGCGACTAACTATACGGTGCGCCGGTGAATGTCCGCTTTGGGTCTTAGCGGACATGCGCGGCGCACAAGCCGATGTCCGCTAAGTGCCAGAAGCGGACTTCAACCAATGCTCATGGATACAGCTAATTGTTTCATCCCGGCGTCATACCTTTGCTCTTGATCACCGATATGGCATCCGGGGTTTTGAGGTAGTCGACGAGCGCCTTCGCAGCTGCGGGTTCCTTCGTGCCCGCACCCAGCGCGGCCGTGAATACGACATTCTGCTGCAAGTCAGCGGGGAACGGGCCAACCACGTCCAGGCCCGGCACCGTCAAGACGTTCATCAGGAACAGGGCGAGTTCAGCCTCGCCGTTGGCGACCACAGCGACGACCTGTGCCGGCGTCGGCTGCGCTTTCATCTTGGCTTTCATTGGCTCGGTGATGCCGAGGCGCTCGAATACCTTCGCGATTGAATAGCCGGTCGCGCTTTCTGGAATCGAGGCGACCGATTCTGCCTTGAGCAAGGCAGCCTTAAACGCGTCGGGCGTGGAGATGTTGGGCTTCGGCGCACCGGCGCGAACTGCGACACCGAGGCCGACACGAGCTATGTCCAGCGTCGGCCCCGCTGCGAAGTGTGATCGCGCGCCGGCGTCGCTCATCACCTCGACCGGCACGACGCCCACATCGAACGGCTTGCCGGAGGTCGCTTCCTTGATCAGGTTCGGGGTAGTGCCGTAAAAGATATCAAGCTTGTGGCCGGAGGTTTGCTCGAATTTCGGCTTGAGACCCGCCCACACCGCTGTCATGGCACCGCCGGCCAGAACTCTCAACTCAGCCGCGGTCGCAGCCGATGAGAGCATCATAGCGGCCAAGATGCCCACTGCCGCGAAAGAAAGCCTCCTCATGTGACCCCCACAAGTTAATATGCTGGGCGGGCGATCTAGCAGCGAAATAATAATCGTTCAACCCCGCCAATAAATGTTTTTGTACCCGACAGCCCGCTTTACCCCCGAAAGCGGACATGTCGGTGCAACCAAGGATGTCCGCTTTGTGCCAAAAGCGGACATTCGTCCGTTTCAAAATATGAACGTGAACCAAACAATCAGAACGACGACGATGATCGGCAATGGAACGCCGATCAGGAAAAGTAATAGGTTCCGGTCCAGCGTTTTCACGGCGGTATGTCGAAATTAATTTGGCAAGCGAGTCCATCCGAACGCCAGTCAAAGGCTACGGTGCCATTTAGCTGGGTAATCATTTGTTCAATTATCCGACCGCCAAAGCCCCGCCGAGTCGGTTTGTGAACCGGCGGGCCACCAATCTCCATCCAACGGAGTGTTAGTCGGCGGTCTCCTTCGCGCGACCATTTCAAGTCAATTTGTCCATGAGCAACGGAAAGAGCTCCGTACTTGGCGGCATTTGTTGCCAGCTCATGCAATGTCATAGCGATCGCTTGCGCGATATCAGGTGACAACAATAGCGGTGGACCATAAATCCGAATGCGGCTTTCGTCGGTTTCAGAATACGGGGCAAGCTCGTTCTTTGCGATTGTCTGCAAGTTTGCACCGCGCCACCGCGTCTCGACAAACAGCGAGTGAACATTCGCAAGTGCACGAATGCGGCCTTCAATTGCACGCTTGAGGCCGTCGGTCGTGTCCGACTGAGAAACGGCTACGATGGCTTGAACGTTCGCAAGGACGTTCTTGCTTCGATGCTCTGTTTCACGAGCGAGGGCGGTAATTTGGTCTTGAGCTCTCTTCTGCTCGGTAACATCCCTTGCAATCTTCGATGCGCCGACGATTTTACCATCGGCGTCCTTAACGGGAGAAACGGTCAACGAAACAAAGATTAAAGTGCCATTCTTGCGTCGTCTAACCGTCTCAAAATGATCAATGCGCTGACCGCCTCTTATGCCCGATAGAATTTGGTGCTCTTCGCTTTGTCTATCTTCCGGAATCACAATTGTAATTGGTTGACCGACCGCCTCTGCAGCGGTGTATCCGAAGACCCGCTCGGCACCCCAATTCCAGCTTGTGATAGTGCCATCGAGGTTCTTGCTAACAATTGCGTCGTCACTAGACTCGACGATAGCGGCAAGCCAGCGCAGATGCTGCTCGCTTTCCTTAAGGGTAGCTAAGAGCGCCTTGAATTGCGTGATGTCGCGATTGACCTCAAGCACCGTGTCATCACGAAGCAATTGCATTCGACTATCTACAATGACTTCCCGGCCATCCTTGCAGATATGGCGTAGTTCGCCCGCCCAATAGCGCTTGTCCCGGAGTTGTGAATGTAACTCCTCAACTTTGATCGGGAATTTAGTTTGTAATAGAGAGTGGCTGCTGTGCCCGACTGCCTCGTTCGGTGGAATCCCGTAGAGCTCCTCAGCTCCAGCATTCCAAAACTCGATCGCTCCATCGAGTTTCCAAGCAAACATCGGCTCATGGGACAACATGAGCAGATCGGCCAAACGCTCTGTGCCTATCGTTTCAAACTCGCCAAGCTGAGGACACATACCTAGTCGACTTCCAGGCGACTATCGAGCTTAGAACCATTAGCCACTCTACCCTACCGGACCACAGCCGGTCTCGAACAGGGGGGACCTCGGCGTCCGCTTTGGGTCAAAAGCAGACATGTGCAGTGCACTAACCCATGTCCGCTAAGTGCCAATAGCGGACCTTGCCAGATAGACGTCGCAATCGATGGAAGAAGCCGCCAGTTGGCGGCGGCCTCTTAGAGTTCACGAAGGCAATCGCGAAGCATTAGTCTGATATTCGTTCCCAAATAATTCGACCAACGATGGTATTTCCGGCGCCATTAGGGTTGGGCATGGGCCCTGTCTCAATGCTTAATTGATCTGCTCGGTTAACCCCTATCACTAGATGAAATGAGCGCGGTTCCTCGCTTGTGGTGAGTCCCTCATCCCAATTCATATCGAACGCATCGGTCCCCACTGGCCCTTCGTGTCGCACATTCGTGACGTGAACAAACATCATCCCCTCGCGGATCCGGTATGTACCGCCATAGAAAGTTGTTCGTTCCGATCCGGGCATCAGAGAATATGCGACATCTTCCCAAATCGACCCCGCGGGTTCATTCGACTGAACGTAAGCATTGAAATGGCCGTCCGGCCAAACCTGCATCGTGCCTGTTGGGTGAGAGCCATACACGTCATGGCATTCTTGTGATGCAACGTCCTCGGTATAAAAAGCGCGGATCTGCCATAATCCAACAATTGCACTGGTTTCTACAGCCGAGGCGGCGTTTAGCGCCAGCGCGGTAAAGATCGTAGCTGCGGCGATTCTGTAGGCCTTCCTCAACATTGGGATATCCTCCTGCATTTGATTTGCAGGTTTTTTATAAGGGCTAGTACCAAGGTCGGTCCTTGCGATACCCTCCGGAACGTCTCCGGGTTTTCTTGTTTTTGGGCCCAGACGTGGATGGGGGCGAATTACGCTTGCTTTACTCCTTCGAGGACCTTTTGCTTGATTCGGACCGTCGCGAATTAAGCCGCAACGGAAATCTGATAGCTGCCGAACCGCTGGTTTTCGACCTGCTGCTTTTCCTTATCAGGCAGCGCGACCACGTCGCCAGCAAGGACGAATTGATTGCGGGTGTTTGGAACGGTCGGATCGTTTCTGAATCGACTCTGACGAGCCGGATAAACGCGGCTAGGCAAGCCATTGGCGATGATGGAGAGCGTCAGCGTCTAATCAAGACGTTGCCTCGACGGGGCTTCCGCTTTGTCGGCGAAGTCCGTGAAGTGAATTCATCGCTCGGCCGAGCAGCCGAGATCAAGAAACCCTCAGCTCAAACTGCATCGCAGGCCGTGACTTTTTGCAAAACCAGCGATGGATTTAACCTTGCGCTTGCAAGCGCTGGTTCTGGTCCGCCTCTCGTTAGAGCGGCACATTGGGCAACAAGCGTGGATTACGATTACGAAAGTCCTTTGACGGGACCATTACTGCAACATCTCGCAAATCGTTATCGTGTGATTCGCTATGACGGCCGGGGCGTCGGTCTGTCGGACCGCAATGTTTCCAAAATTACGTTTTCGACGATGCTTGACGACCTGGAAGCCGCAATCAATTCAACGCAAATCGAACGTTTCGTCTTGCTCGGGATATCCGGTGGGGCGGCGACCTCGATTGCTTATGCAGTCAAACATCCAGAGCGAATCTCAAAACTGGTTCTCTTTGGTGGCTATGCCTGCGGCCGAAATAAGCGCGGGTCATCGCAGGATGCGGACGAGGCAAAGGCTTTTCTGACAATGCTGCGAAGTGGTTGGGGCAATGAGCATTCGGTTTTCATGCGTGCCTTCAGTTCTTTTTTCATACCCGGAGCGCCCCCTGAATTGATTAAGTCGTTTATCGACTTTCAACGTCTCGCTACGACTGGCGAGAATGCGATTAAGCTGAGAACAGCGGTTGATGACATCGACGTTTTTGATCTTTTAGCTAAAGTCTCCGTACCCACAATTGTGTTTCACTGCACCCAAGACAATCTCGTGCCGTTCAGTCAAGGACAACAGTTAGCAGCGGGCATCCCCAACGCTAAGTTCGTTAGGCTGACAAGTGCTAATCATGCACTGCTGGCAGATGAGCCAGCATGGGCCACTTTCATAAATGAACTCGATAGCTTTTTGGGTGAGGCGGGTTGAGCACGCCGTGTCCGCTTTGGGTCAAAAGCAAACATGTGCAGTGCACTCCCTGATGTCCGCTAAGTGCCAATAGCGGACATGGGTCGAGTCCGCATGTGCGCCCAGGAAATGCGTATTTCCTTACATGGATAAATTGTAAGCTATCGCTCATCCTTCGTTCATAATCGACCTGGCAGGATGGCCGAGTGGGGCGAGGCAAAATAGGCGGAGAGCCATGGCTCTCAATTCGCGCACCCAGGCTGCTATGGCGCTGAACCGCTTTGGCCTTATGTCTAAGGCCAGCCTCCCAACCGATCCGCGCGCCGCGCTGTTGGCAGACCTTGGCAATCCGGCGGCCGGGCAGATCACAAACGCCGAATTGTTGAGCGTGGGCGAGGCTGCGCGCGCCACCTTCGCATTCCAGCAAGAGCGCAAAACTAAACGGACTAATAATGCAATCGCTGGCCGCGCTGACATAACTGATGACCCAAACAAGCAGGGCATGGCAGCGCAGAATCCCAGACCTGACATGGCTAAACAGGCTCCAGGCGTTCCTCAGCAAATCTATCTGCAGGAAGCGAAAGCTCGTTTCGATGCCGCGCTGCAAGCCGACACGGGTTTTGTAGAACGGCTGATCTGGTTCTGGTCGAACCACTTCTGCGTCTCGGCCGACAAGGGCCCAGTACGCTCGCTGTGCGGCGCCTTCGAGCGCGAAGCGATCCGTCCGCATGTGCGCGGAAAATTTGCCGACATGTTGCTGGCCGTCGAAACGCACCCCGCGATGCTGCTCTATCTCGACAATGCGCGCTCAATGGGGCCGAACTCGTTCGCCGGTCAGCGCCGCGGCAAGGGCATTAACGAGAATCTCGCGCGAGAGATCATGGAATTGCATACCGTCGGCGTGCGATCGGGGTACAACCAGGCTGATGTCACCAATTTTGCCAAGGTCATCACCGGCTGGAGCGTCGTTCCACCTAGGCAGACGGGCGGTGGCGAGTTCATGTTCAATGAACGACTGCACGAGCCTGGCAGCGAACGCATCATGGCTCACGATTACGGTGACGGTGGCTTCGAGCAAGGCCGCGCCGTATTGCTTGCTTTAGCGCGTAGCCCGGCGACCGCTAAGCATATCGCGACCAAGCTTGCGCATCATTTTGTGGCGGACGAACCGCCACCCTCACTAGTCGACAAACTGACAAAGCGTTTCCGCGATACCGACGGAGACCTTAACGAAGTGTCGCGTGCACTTTTGACCGCATCGGAAGCGTGGGAGGCACCTCCCAGCAAGTTGCGGCGTCCATCCGAATGGTTGGTGAATTCGCTGCGCGCGCTTAACCTGTCTCCGCCCGATGTGCGCCCGCTGTTGCAGGCGCAGAATTTGCTCGGTGAGCCTCTATGGCGGCCACCGGCGCCGAATGGATTTTCGGACGATAGCACGCCTTGGATGGGTGGGCTTGGCCAGCGGCTCGATATTGCCAACAACTTAGCGCGACGCGTCGGCGGCATTGTCGAGCCAGATGAGGTCGCCGGCCGTGCGCTTGGCCCCCTACTCTCTGATGACACCAAACAAGCCATCACACATGCCGAAAGCCGGCCACAGGCGATCGCGCTGTTGTTGATGGCCCCCGAATTTCAGCGCAGGTGATGTCATGATGAATAGACCGCATCTCGCCACACGCCGTCAGCTCCTACTTGCATCGGGCGTATTGTTTGCCTGGGCCTATATGCCGCGTCTCGCTCAGGCTGAAGGACGCGACCCGCGTTTCCTAGTGATTGTGCTGCGCGGCGCGCTTGATGGGCTGGCAACCGTCGCGCCGGTGGGAGATCCGGATTGGGTGCGGCTGCGCGGAAATGACTCGTTACTTGCCAGCGGTCAAAACGCGGCGCTGCCCCTGGATAATTTTTTCGGGCTCAATCCGGCAATGCCAAATCTGCACCGCATGTACACGGCGGGCCAGGCAACCATCGTGCACGCAACGGCCTCCCCGTACCGCGAACGCTCCCACTTCGACGGCCAGGACGTTCTGGAAAGCGGCCTCCATAAACCCGGCGGAGACACCGGCTGGCTCAATCGCGCTCTATCCAGCCTGCAGCCAGCCGACCGCGTCGGCGGCAGGAATGCGTTTGCAGTTGGGCCAATCACACCACTCGTTGCACGGGGCCCAGCCCCGGTGTTGTCGTGGGCGCCTGCGCGTCTCCAACCGGCTAGCAACGACACCGTAACTCGCCTGCTCGATCTCTACCGCCACACCGACCCTGTCCTCGCACGCGCCTTGGAAGAGCGAAACGCCCTTAAAGCGATCGCTGGCGGGGGGATGGAAGAAAATGGGAATGACTCAAGGCGCGCGCAGCCGGTGCTCGCCTATTTTACGGAAGCTGCATCCGGCGCGGCGCGCTTCCTAGCTCGACCGGATGGGCCGCGTGTTGGCGCACTCGCCTTCGATGGGTGGGACACGCACGCTAACGAAGGCGCGGCACACGGCCGTCTATCGGTGTTGCTCGGCGCGCTCGACAGTGCCCTGGCAGCTATCGAGGGAGGCATGGGCGCAGCCTGGAAAGACACGGCAGTCGCCGTCATCACCGAATTCGGTCGCACCGCCCGCATCAATGGGACTGAAGGTACTGATCACGGAACCGCGACAATCGCATTACTCGTGGGCGGCGCGCTCAAGGGCGGGCGCGTAATCGCCGATTGGCCCGGTGTTGCCGAATCCTCACTTTATCAAAGCCGTGATCTGAAACCCACCACCGATTTGCGCGCCGCCCTCAAAGGCGTTTTGCGCGACCATCTGAGGGTGGACGAGCGGGTGCTTGCTCAGCAAGTCTTCCCTGGCAGTGAAATTGTGAAATCGCTCGATGGTTTGATGGCCTAGCGGCATCGTTCGCGTCGATGTCCGCTTTGGATGAAAAGCTAACCTTTCGCACGTATGCGTATTGTTCTCTATCCTTCAAAAATGGGGGTCAATCACGTTTGTGCTACGCGATTTCAAATTCCGTGCAATTTTAGTTATTCGGCAAACTTTAGTTCAAACGGAAAATGTCAAAGTGACATCAGAACCTACCGGAGACCCGAATATGGTTTTGAGATCCGCTTTTACAATTGCCGTCATTACGCTTCTCCCCAATCTCGCTTTTGCGGAGCCAGGTCTCCTTCGCGGCGCATGTGGGGGTGACATGAAGGCGCTTTGCGGGTCCGTACAGCCAGGTGGAGGTCGGCTCCGCGATTGCATGAGAGAGCACCGCGCACAGCTTTCGAATAGCTGCAAGGTCGCAATCGCCGACCGAATGCTTGAGCGCAGTACAAACAAGACGGGCAACGGATTGGCTCCTGACCATCAACGGCAGTGAAACTGACCAAGTCGAGTGTCGGCCGACATCGTGGCGTGTCAGTGTAATGTCTGCTTTACCCCCGAAAGCGGATATGTGCAGCGCAACTCGGCATGTCTGCTTTGTGCCAATAGCGGACATGCCACGTGCATAGTGGATCAGCTTGGTTGTGGCTGAGGTCCTTCATAGCCCTCCGTGATTGCCATATCCCACACGGACCGCCCTTGCCTAAGCTTCATTGCCGCCGTGTATTCTGGCGAGCGGTAACAATCGATGGCAGCGGCGTAGCTCGGAAACTCCAAGACGATGACGCGCGAGCGTGGTTTTCCTTCTTGAGGCTCGGTCTTTCCACCACGCGCAAGGAAACGTGCGCCGTGCTTGGCAAGAGCCTTTCCGTTCGCTGCGATGTATTCCTTGTACCCTTCCGGGTCGCTCACGTCCGCAAATACAACCCAGTAACCCTTAGCCATCAGTGTCGCCTCCATGTTGCTCGCGGCGCACTATTCCATGCCTTTTGCAAAGTTCAAGAGCAGCCGAAACGTCCGCTTTGGGTCAAAAGTAGACATGTGCAGCGCACAAGCCGATGTCCGCTTGGTGCCAGAAGCAGACATAGCACGCGCGGTTTGAAATGAATGAGGCCGCCAACTGAGGCGACCTATTCAATTATGCGATTTTTCCTATGGCCGTTTCAATGTGCTGGCACTTGGGACACACGAAAGTAAGCAATTCGTGGCCGGGCTTTTCCGGCTCAATTCCAAATAGGTTCGTGCGCGTTCTGCATTTGGAACAGTCGGGGCGTTTAATTGCATCGGAGTGTGGCGTGCGCGGTCGATAGGTGGTCATAAAAACTCCCTTGCCACAGTCGGGAGCGCGTTGCATTCCTCAAACATCGAAGCCCGCCCCACGCCCCATTAATTCCCTTTTGAATATATATGTGTCTGACGGCCCATTTACGTTCGCTATCGAACACATGAGTACTTATATGTGTGTCATCACTGATTGGACCTTTGGCGTCAGTGGCTGAGAGACGCGTCCGCGCTCCCGCCTAACAGGCAGGAGACGCGTCATGTCCAGATCACCAAACCGGCTGCTCGCATCACTTCCGGCAGACACCTTTTCAGTAATTTCACCGCATCTCAAAATCGTCGAGTTGAAGTTTGGCAATGTGGTCGCCAAACCTGGCAGCGCTATCCGCCAGGTGTACTTTCCTTATTCCGGCGCCATTTCCCTCGTTGTGGAACTGAACGTCGGGACGATGATCGAGACGGCGATGGTGGGCCGTGACGGCGTCTTGAACGCGGCACCTGCCCTCGACGGGAAAGTGTCCCTCAATAAGGGCATCGTCCAGGTTGCCGGAAGCGCGGGCATTATAGAGGTGAACCGACTGCGCCACCTGGCCAATGAGCTCGAGCCCTTGCGCTCGATCCTTATTCGCCATGAGCAGGTGTTGTTTGCGCAGTCCCAACAATCGGCGGCCTGCAATGCTAGCCACTCAATCGAGGCCCGCATGTGCCGCTGGCTGCTGTATATGCGCGACCTTGCCGGCAACGACGACCTGATGCTGACGCAAGAGTTCCTGGCCCAGATGCTCGGGGTCCGGCGCCCCAGCGTGTCACTCGTGGCCAACACCTTGCAGAAGGCAGGCTTGATCAAATACAGCCGTGGCCGCATGCAACTGCTGGACATCAAGGGATTACAAAAGGGCGCCTGCGAATGCTACGCCGCGGTCAAGGCGCATTATCGACGGCTACTGGCGGGCTAGCTATGAATTCGCAAAAGACCCATTATGTCCGGAACCTTACATAAGGTTTGCCGTTCGCTTGATATGCGCGCCCTAAGAATGCCGGGACCTGTAACCGGCGCTGCACCACCAACCGTGTAGCTGAGCTGCGGCTAGCTCGCCCGGGCAAATGACAGCGACAATTTTGTGGAGTACGCCCATGCGTGATGCGCGATATTTACGCTGCCAAGCGGAGCTGTGTTTGCAAATCGCGCACCAGGTGAGCGATGCGGTATCCGCCGAGAATCTGCGTGCAGAGGCCGCCCGCTATCACGCTGAAGCTGCCGAGATTGAGACCGGCATCAAAACCTTGGTGGCAAAGCCCACACCAGAACAGGATTAATTGCAGATTTTAGGCGGTCGACGCCCGCTTTGGGTCAAAAGCAGACATCTGCAGTGCAAAATGTCATGTCCGCTTGGTGCCAAAAGCGGACATCGTACATCGACAGAAATGGAAAGAGCCGCACTAGGGGGCTTATTATACGCGATTGCGTCCCCAAACCCGCCAATGGGTGGGGCGAATAGGTATCATCCGATTGCGGTCTACATCAGACCAACCAACACCGTTACGTCGGCAAGGAAATGCTAGAGTATGGTATTCGCCGCCGTCGTGAACGCATAGTTCCAGCTCGGTGTCGGCAGGAGCCGTGTCAATTGGATTCCAGTCCGAATGGGAAACAACTTTTTCCATTGTGGAAATGGATCACGGAAAAAACAAAACACCGCATTGATCTACCGCAACCGAGCGCGAAAAACGCCGGTTACAAGCCAGTAGAGTTCAATCTCACGCAGTTCGGCTGATACTCGGCTGGTCGCCGACATCGGATCGAGCGACCTGCTGGTCGCGTTCCCGTCGAAAATGATTCAAAACATAGATGCGGATTGCAGATGATAGATTGCAGGTGTCGCGACTTCGGTCAATTCGTTCCACTACCGCATGAACACTGACGTGTTCGTTGTCGGCAATCTCGCGCAATCCGAGCCAAAATACGTTTTCCAGAGATACGCTCGTTTTGCGTGAATTGATCCAAATGGAATGCTTGCGGACAGCGGATTTCTTGATGTGTTCGACCTGATCCATCAGTCAGCTCAGCAGTGATCAAGACGACGAGCGTCAGCACTCGTCTCTTCTTCGCGCTCGATCAATTCGGCAATGCGCCGACGCTCGGATTCGTCAGTCGTCCGTGCCAAAACTTCTCGAAGGTGCCGTAGGTTTTGTTCGTACACAAAGCGATTCATGGGAGCCTCCGTAGGACGTCCCAATCCTGTAGTTAGATGCTGCGCCTGAATTGGCGGCATGTCGAGTTAAATGTCCGGTATCGTACATATAAAAATTGCCTCCAAGTGGCGTGTTCCATCGGGACACTCACGAGTTCATGCCCGCTTTGGGTCAAAAGCAGACATGTGGAGCGCACGAGCCGATGTCCGCTAAGTGCCAAAAGCGGACTTTTTCCGAACGTCCATCGAAAATAAAAAAAACCGGCTTCATCTGCCGGGGGCTGGCATCTCAAAATGTCGAGGGACGGCAGTTTGAATACGCGCCAGTAAAACTCAATGAGAGCCCGGTTCGGGCCCGAAGCCGTTTCGGTGATGGTTGAGCCTGTTCCCTTTAATGGTGCGCCGTCCGTTCAAAACAGACCACTTTCGCAATTGCGTCTAACTTGCCCACCAAAGTCTGTCGACAAGCCATCCAAGTCGACTATCTATTCCGTCGTTTTGCCGTCGAAGTGTTCGTTGTCGGCCTCCGCGTCGGCGCGGGTATGGTGGACGACGCCGTCCCGATGATTCGGCGGCGCATAGAGCGTATAGAGCTTCAGCGGAACACTGCCGGTATTGATGATGTTGTGATTCGCCCCAGCCGGGACGACGACCGCGAAGCCCGCCCGGATCGCCGTCCGAACGCCATCGAGAACCGCCTCACCGGTCCCCTCCTCCACGCGAAAGAACTGGTCGAGCTTGTGGACTTCCGCCCCGATCTCTTCCTTGGGCTTTAACGCCATGACGACGAGCTGGCAGTGCTTTGCCGTGTAAAGCACCCGGCGAAACTCGTCATTCTTGACGGCGAGACCCTCGATGTCTTGCACAAAGCCTTTCATGACGATTCCCTTTCGGTGCTAGTAGACCAAATTCTTAGTGCCCCTCCGGCCAATGGCCGAGGCCCTGCAACTCGCGGGCGAAGCGGCGCTTACGCCGACCCACGCCCAAGCGCCACCTCAGCGCGACGAGAGCACCACAACCTTGGCGCCAGCTGATGTGCGTTGGTAGAGATCGATGACGTCCTGGTTGATCATGCGAATGCACCCGGACGAAACACTTTTTCCAATCGTCCACGGCTCAACTGTTCCATGAATGCGAAAGAGTGTGTCTTTGTTGCCTTGCCAGAGATACATGGCCCGGGCACCCAAAGGATTGCGTGGCCCGCCGGGCATGCCCAGACCGCCCCGTAGTTCGGCTAGTTGCCGCCTGAGTTCAGGCTGCCGCTGAACCATCTCCTTGGGCGGATACCAGTCGGGCCATGCCTGCTTGTCGTGGACCATAGCTACACCCGACCAGCCGAAACCTTCGCGCCCCACTCCAACTCCGTAACGCAGTGCCCGCCCTTCCCCCTCAACCAAATAAAGAAAATGATTATGGGGATCGATGATGATCGTGCCGGTTAGTTCGCTCGTTGGATAGTAGACAGTTTTTCGCAGAAACGTCGGATCAACATCCGACAACGGCACTGCCGGAATGGGATAGGGCTCTCCATTCACTTGCGCGTAGAGACTGGCGTATCGCCCCTCGAATCTTGAGTCTGGAGTGGCCGCAAGTTCGCCGCCTTGTTGAAGGCTTGGTGAGATTTGAAGTGGCGCGCCTTGGAGGTTCGATGGGAGGCGCGGTCCTGTCCATCCTTGGCATGCCCATTGATAACGGTCGCAATCCTGAGCGAATGCGTCGCCACCGATTAAACCAACGATGACGGCGATCCAGACGGTCAGTATCCGAGAGGGCAACATGTGCCGGTCCTGTTCCTGGACGGCGCCGCCGGCTTACCAGCGGCAGATGCGGCGGCCATAATGCCACCAGCAATGCCGATAATGCCGATATCGGTAGTGCCGATGTCCGTAATAATAAACTTTCTCTATTGTGTGGCGGGGTGCAATTGCGTCGATTGCGCCGCCATTCACTGGCGTTGCCAAGACAGTTGAATTTCCGCTAAGCCCGAAGCTAATCAAAGCAAAAATCGCAATGACGCTCATTCGCATTTTAGACATTTCGTTCCTCCACTTAATCTTACGCGCCAGAATAGCTAAACTTGTTTTGTCGCATCGACGTGCAATTAGCGAACATGACGCGGTTCCGCTAGCGGAAGGCTGCGTTAAGCGCGAGGCTAGCGAATAACAAAGCTCCTAAAGACCAGCCGAACAGCCGCGTAGTTGTTCTTTCGCTCATAAGGAATGCCACCTTTTTGTTTTAGTTGACCGGCAGCGCGAGCTCGCCACCGATGCGGTCGAACCGTGCCTTCTGCTCGCTGCTCAGCGACACATAAAAGTCATTGAGTGCGGGCTTCACAGTATTCGCTGCATCAATCATGGCCTGCAGGCGTTTCTCCATCGCCTCCAGTCGACCGGGCGGCGTGATCGGCGTGTCTTCGGGACACGCTGCCTGCATAATCGAGACCGCCTTGGCGGTGGCGTCCTCAAGCTGTTTCAGGCCGTTTTCCTGCGCATCAGTCGGCTTGACCACGTCCTCGATCCGCTCGATAGGCAGATTGGTGAGCCCGGCTTTCGGCTCGCTGCAGCTCTTGCCATCCTGTGTCGATGCCTGGCTCGCCTCGGCACTGTTCTTTGGCTGCTTAGGCCCAATTGCATTGAAGCGTTCCTTCTGCTCGTCGTTTAGCGACTCATAGAAGCTCACCAGTGCCGGGCGAACGGTCTGCACCGCTTCAAGCGTGGCGCCAAGCCGCAACGTCATCGCTTGCAGGCGGCCCGTTGGCGTCCGCGCGAAGTCGTTCGCCGCCGGGCACGAGGCCTTGAATACGGCGGCGGCTTTTTGACCGGAGCTTTTCACCTGATCGAGCAACTGCTTCTGGTCGGGGTTCAGACCAACCTTGCTGTTGATTTCCGCAAACGGCCAAGCCGTGATGCCGGTGCCCGGCTGCGTGCACAACTCCTGCACGGCGGCAGTACTCGGGCGGGCCACGCGCGTATTTGGCAGCGCCGACGCGTAGCCGTAGTCTGGCGGTGGGCCAGCTTCGCCCCAGAACACGCCATCGACGAAATCGTCATAGGCATAGGCCCAGTAACCATCGTCATAGCCAGAGGGCCAGAACGCGTAGTCGAAAACGTCCGAATAGGCATATGGCCAGAACACCGGCCCGTACCAAGGCACGAAGGCCGCGCGCAAACCGCGGCTCCAGGCCCGGCGGGGCGCGACGCCAGCCATATCCACGCGTTGCGCGTGGCCGGAGTATCGCGCAGCGAACCGGCCCTGCTGAGCCGCCTGTGGTGTTACACGCGCAACGCCGTTGCGGCGCGTACGCGCTGCACTTGAGCATTGGGCTGTACCAAGCCTTTCGGCTGCGCCTGGGCGTTAGGATGTAGCCGCTGCTGCGCGCGCTGTTGACGCTGCTGATTGATTTCCTGCTGTTTCTGCGCGCGCTGCGCGGCCGGAACGGTTCGCAGTTGACGATTTTCTTGCGCTCGTAGTGTGCGCTCCTGGCGTTGCTGGCTGCGCAGCTGCGCGCGCGTTGGTGTTGCGGTTGCAGCGGACGGCACAGCCTTGCGGGACGTCGGCGTCGCTGTCCGAGTCGGTGTATTAACGGTGCGTGGTGTGGCCTGACGCGTTGTAGCTTTTGCTCGTTGCGGCGCGGCCGACCTTTGCGGAGTTTGATGTTGCAGCGTGCGCGGCGCGGCCTGGCGCGTTGGCGCTGCGGCTCTTTGCGGGGCGCGTTGCGGAGCGGCTGCCCTTTGCGGAGCCTGGCGTTGTGGCGCGACCCGCGCTGTTGGGGCGGGACGCGCTGCCGGTGCAACGCGCGCGGCCGGGACCGGGCGTGCTGCCGGTGCAGCGCGGGCTGCTGGAGCCGAACGTGCGGCGGGCGCCGCTTTTGCCGGTGCTTGTGGCTTCTGTTCCTGCGCATTGTACTCAACGGCATTATTGCCGTTGCCAGCATCAAAATCGCCGTCAGTCGCAAGAATTTTGTCATGATGGAAATGTCCTCAATCCTCTCGATCAAAACATCTTTTCGTACAGATGCAAAATACAGTCATTCTATTGGAAGCCCGCGTTGATACAGATCAACAATGTCTGACACCGGACATAGTATCTTTTTTAACAGTCAAAAAGGTAGCCTGATCCGGCGGCCGTATTGGAGAATAATCATGAAGAAAACAATGTTGTTTGCGAGCGCTGCAATTATTGGCATGAGCTTTCTCACCGCACACGTAAATGCGCAAGGCATCCCACAGACGGTAGAAATCACCAAAGTCGATGTGCAGAAAGTGGCGGCCGGCTATCGGGCATCCAAAGTCATCGGTAGCAGCGTCAGCAACGATGCGAACGAAACGATCGGCAAGATTGACGATCTGCTGGTGACACGCGACGGCAAGGAGCCATACGTCGTTTTGTCTGTCGGCGGCTTCTTGGGGATGGGTACCCGCTTGGTAGTCATCCGTTACGACAGCCTCAAGTTCGCCGACAACAAAATTGTGCTGCCGGGCGGGACAAAGGACGGGCTTAAGATGCTACCCGCGTTCCAATACTCTAAGGAGTGATCGTCACGCGGTATTGTAGGTTGCTTCCTTCAATTCAATTAACACACGAAGGGATTTAGGATCTGAACTCCAAAATGCGAGGCTGGATAGGCACTCTTCCTCAATACTTTTGGCGAAAGGAATGTCATGTCGCTCGGAACCATACTGCTCATCATTTTAGTGATCGTGTTACTCGGCGGTTTTAGCGGGTTTGGTGGTGGCCCATTTTACGGGACCGGCTACTACGGCGGCGGCGGCTTGGGTCTGGTACTTATTATCGTTTTGATCTTGGTTTTGCTCGGCAAGCTCTAAAATTGCGATCGTATCGCTGTTGAGGAGGCTTCCAATGAACGTAATCTCCGTGATCATCTATGCGGCGGAGTTGGCACTAGCCGCTTGCTGCTCAGCCCAAGTGGGAGCCTAAATTCGAGCCCACAGCGCGCGCCGAAGCGCCGCCCGAAAATAGTCGCGTCACGCCGCCAATCGGCTAGCGGCAGAGCCGCTCGGTCAGATTTTCAATTAATGGTCAGTAGAGCCGAGACGCGATTGGAATGTCCGCTTTGGGTCAAAAGCAGACATGTGCAGTGCGAAAGTCCATGTCCGCTTAGTGCCAGAAGCAGACATAGCACGCGCGGTTTGAAATGAATGAGGCCGCCAACTGAGGCGCGGCTTGTTCGGCTAGGGGATTTTAGCTACGGCCGTTGTTGTGTGCTCGCACTTGGGGCATACGAAAGTATGTAGCTCGAAGCCGGGCTTTTCCGGCTCGATGCAAAAGAAATTCATCACCGTCCCGCATCTAAAACATTTGGGTCGTTTAATGGCATCGGAATGTGGAGTGCGCGGTTGGTAAGTAGTCATAGCGGCTCCCCCTTGGTCGGCTACCAATAAAAGCTATAAATCGCCGCCGCCCCCTACATCGCCAATCACTCGGGTTTGATGATCGCAATCACTTCCCCGGTCACTGGATCAATCTTCCTGACCGGTGAAGCGCCACCTTGCGATCCAAAGAGCTGTTCATAAGCACGCTTGAACGCGGCTTTTGCTTCCGCCCGGTCTCCGGGCTTGCGTTTCTTGCGGGTGCTCTTTTTCTTGTAGACGATTGACGCGCCCATGATGCGTTCAGCGGAATTTGACAGTTACTGTTTCCGCATAAGCGCATGTCGAGCATTCAAAAGTCCGCACGTCGTGTTCGACCTGATCGGACGGTTCAATGCGCGAAAGAAACATTGGCAATCCGCATGTCGGGCATCGCCGTTGACCAACCGGCGGGTCTGTCGGATCAAATTTATGAGGTTGCGGCATAGCGCCAGCCTCTCTCAACCACCCTGTGACTGAGCGATGATAGTTCGCATTATGAAAGGCGTCGAATCTTTCGCTTATGTTCGGCAGCGGACGTGGGCGGCATTTTGCTGCAAAGCAGCACGGCGGCCTTACCTAATTCTTTCCTTTTTTACAGCTTCCTCTGCCGCGCCAATACTGGCGGCAATCTCCAGCCAGTTGTCACGTTCGTGGCGGTTTGAAAATAAAAAGCCCTGGCGCAGCGTAGGCTCAGGAGCTTCCAACGACCGTGCCCGTCTCTACAGCTTCCTGGGCGACGCGAGAAGTGGTCCGAGATTTCCTTTAGTCCAGGGCATCAACGACTTTAAAATCGCTTGTCTTTGATTTAGCCCGACAGCACCGATTGGTTATTGGCGGAGTTGAGGAATTGATATGGCAAGGCGGTTTAACTCAAAGTGGGACGACGGGTTCGCGGCATTCCTCAAATTTAAAGAACGGAAAGGCCATGCGCTCGTCCCCCGTCATCACATAGAGGCTGGTTATCGGCTCGGCCAATGGGTCGCTGTGCAACGCTATTGGCACAAAACCGGTCAACTAACACGGGGTCGCAAGTCGAGACTAAATGCGGCAGGCTTCATTTGGAGCCGTAGGGAATGGCTGTGGGAACGAGCATTCGCGGCTTTGCAAAAATTCAAGCGGCGCGAAGGTCACTGCCGCGTGCCCATTCCGCACATTGAGGACGGAATTACACTTGGCGCTTGGGTGAGCGTGCAGCGGCGCATGAAAAACGAAATGCGACCCGACCGCAAACGTCGGCTCGACAGGGTTGGCTTCGCTTGGCGTGGTTTTCCGGGGACCGAAGTCCGCTAAGTGCCACTAGCCGACATGACGGCAAGTCAGCGCGATGCTGACTCCTATCAGGTGGCGACCGCCGTTTGGGCCGTACTGCAAAGAACGCACATGCGTTTGGGCTCGATCGGGCTGCTACAGGCGACCCATATACGTGCACCGCATTGAACGCATTGACTCATGAAAGAGTGCGTGTTCGGCACCGGAAAGTCGTCGACGCGCGCGCATGGGAGCACGTCGGTCGCTTTGAGCTGGGGCACGAGTTGAGGCATACTGAACTCGTTTCAGTGAAGGCAGGAGCACTATTAGGCTCTCAGCCACGGAAGGCTAGGCATAGCTTTTGTCGCTGATGATTCAGGCTGCGCCACTTCAGAGAAGAAGTCGAGTTTCTATTTAGCGCGGCAAGGTAACCGCTCACCATGGCCATCAGACCCAATGTCCTCTTTGGGCATAAGCAGACACGTGCAGTGCAATAGTCCATGTTCGCTAAGTGCCAGAAGCGGACATCGCACTTTTGGTTTAAAACGAAAGAGGCCGCCGCTGAGGCGGCCTCTTGGCCGAACAAACCGGGTGACATGACAGCCGCCCGGTCTTGCTCGGGTCGATTACTTCGCGGGGGCCTTGATTAGGTCGGCAGTGAAGATTGTTACGTCATCGCTGCCGACGTTCTTGTGCCAATGCACGGTCTTCACGCCCTCGGCGGTGCTATCGCCCGCCTTGAACGTCTTGGCGCTACCGTCATCGTTGGTGACCGTATCGGTGCCCTGCGTGAACAAAACGACCGACGGACGGTCTTTGTGGCTATGGAGGCCGATGTGGCCACCCGGCTCGATTTTGAGTTCGCGCAATCGCAATTGCCATCCCTTCATCGCCTCGATCTCCGCGCCGAGGTCGATCACCACGGTTTTGGGTGTGGTGTAGCCCTTATTGTCTTTCGGAGCGTCTTCAGCTTTCCCAATCGCCGTTCCCAAAACGACGATAAGCGTTGAAGCCAATAGTATATTTGCAAGTGTTTTTGTCATGATGTGCGCCCTCCCTAGTGACGTCGCCCGTCCCAAGCCTTGGCTAATTCCGCCAGCGCGTCAATCGAATGCAGGTGCGGAAATCACGTCCGCTTAATCAAATTGACCGATTGCCAAACGTAATCGTCAGCCTCGGGACACGGTCTCATTACAATTCGCTATCCGAGGCGGTCTTTTTATATGCGCTGGTGCGATGTCTGCTTTGGGTCATTAGCAGACATTTTGCGATGCGCAAGCGCTGTCCGGTTTGCCCCAAAAAGCGGACACGCGTGAGCACGGCGCAGTGACCTTTGCACGTCGCGCGCGGTTTTGGCTTACGTAAACATCCTGAATTGACTGCGTCGTTGGAGAAGTAACAAGTCGATGTGGGAGGCTCCGTTAGCCGCGATCTCGCCGGGGTTCAAACCCAATAGATCAAAGGCCGCGCGTCCACGCCCGGGACATTTAATACTGCGACTGTCAGGGCTCCCTGCTCTGATTTGGAAGCGCGCTTTTTGTCGTCTTTCTTGAGGCTGCGTCCGATGACTCGTTCGGACCTCGTTTTAAACTCTTCGCTGCTCGCCGACCGACCAATTTGTCCTCACTGCGACATGCCGATGTGGCTTGTCAATATTGAGCATATAGGACCGACCCTGAGCCGGCGCACTTTCGAGTGTCCCGCGTGCGATAAATTTCCCGCGAGGGGCACCAAGCACCGACGGACGTCGCACGGGATGTGGAAATCTATTGATACAGCACCGTTTGATCGCGATCTTGAATTGGCTGTGATAGACAAAGACGGGCTTCACGCCCTTTCGTTTCCATGTCGTCGCGTTATTGGCGCGTGGGTCGAAGCAGAAACGGTGAAACGGCTTGAGGTATCGCCGACGCATTGGCGGGAGTGGCAATCAATATCCACTTAAAAAACCGTATCACTTAGTTGCCGTTCGTCTGCCGTTACTCCATGTCCGCTTTGGGTCGTTAGCGGACATTTCTCGCATGCTCGTGCGATGTCCGCTTCTCCCACTCCCAAAGGCAGCCATCGAACCAACGGCCGTGCCACAAGAGCAACGTCGCGTATTCGCGGTGGCTCAAACAGCGACACCACAGGTCTTGATCCGCGCCTGGGCACTTTAGTCGTGACCCTAGCCTCAAGAACTTCGCCTATGGTCTCGCTGCTCTAACAGGAATAGAACCGATCACTGACGCTCAACCGCTAAGGGAGGATTGCATGCCAAGGAAAGTGTTCCACTCGGTTCCGACCGACAGTGGATGGAAAGTTGAAAGCAAAGGTCGCACGATCTCAACCCACCGAACGCAGGCTGCGGCTGAACAAGCGGCCATAAAGGCCGGCCACAAGGCTCAGAATGCCGGGGGGCTTGGCCAAGCGGTACTGCACAAAGCGAACGGACGAATTCGCGAGGAGCGCACCTACGGCGGCGATCCCCGGCGTAGTAAGGGCTAAAAGCGAAGCAGCTGGACTGAATGGGTTCTGTTCGGAAAAAGCGGCCGAGGCCCTGTTGCACCTCGGTCGCGGAAATAACCGCGAATAGAAAGAGCCTCGGCCAGTTTGTCTGAACGGCCAAGGCTCTTGCGCGACACAAGACCAGAAACGCCAAATCATGATGGCCGCATATGGTTACGGAAGACTGAAAGGCTCGCAATCAGCTTGTAATAGTGAATTACTCAAGTACTCGCTGTGCGAGCCATAACGCCGCGTAAAGAAAAATGGACTGAAGCTCGAACAAATGCGGAATTTCCGCGTCCTGCGGTTGCCGATTGAATGTTGGCCATCGGCGATGGAAAAGTGACGCGGTAAGTATTTCCGGCGGCTTTTGCGACCTAGCAAAGTAACTATGTATCCACCGGCGCTTGCGAGCTAATGGAACTCTGCGTTCTCATTGCACGTTGCTAGTCTTAGTTATGGTGAGCTTGCGTCATGAGCCAGGAAGAAAAAGAAGCTATTCCGGTCAGCGTCGTCGCGTTGCGTGCGGATGGTTACTCGCAGGATGGCAACGTAGTCATTTCATTGCGAACGAAATTTTCTAGTGCCGAACGAAAATATTCCGTACCGATCGAATGCTTCCACGATCTGATCGTCGACCTCCAACGACTGAATTCCGCGACGGCGCGCGAACCATATGAGTCATTTCTGCCGCCAGAACCCACAATGGCCACCGAATAGGCCGCGATCGGAGCACGAACAGCTCGCGAGCGCCAATCAAACCCCGTCCAATTGCGATGTTTGCTCGCCGCCGGACATTGGGCAGTGACACCCGAACGTCGGCTAAGTGCCGATCGCGAACATCATTGCGGCCTGCGAAGCTTTTACTTTCTCAGTAAGTCGCGAATTTCTATGAGCAGTTTAACCTCTGGTGTCGGCCCTGGGGGCGGCGCAGACAATTCCTCTTTCTTCAATTTGTTTATGCCCCTGATTGCCAGGAACAAGACCCAGGCAATGATCAGAAAGTTTAGGGCCACAGTCAAAAACTGACCCCATCCGAGTACGGCACCCTGCTTTTTCGCGTCTGCATAGGAAAGACCAGCCTGCACCTTCGCGGATAACGGCAGATAGTAGTTTGAAAAGTCCAGTCCGCCGGTGATCGCGCCGATAATCGGCATGATGAGGTCGCTGACCAACGACGTGACGATGGTTCCGAACGCCGCACCAATAATGACACCAACTGCGAGATCGACGACATTACCTCGCAGTGCAAACTTTTTGAATTCTTCCAGCATATTCTTTGCCCCTCTCCGCCACAAAGTGGCACGCATCCGCGGTGTGAAGCTCGGTAACAAGCCCGTTGGCGATTCTACTGATCCAAATCATTTTTGAGTCGGTCGGGATGGCGATATCACCAAAGTGCGCGCGAAAGACGATCACATTCGGATCGGAGTATGGCGCACTGCACCAATTTGATCTACCGCAATCTCCCAATCTTCAAAAAGAATATAATCCAAATACATTTCTTAGTGCATTAATGGAGTGGGGACGTCCGACCACCCATTTCCACTTTGTCGGCAATAACATGGAGGAAATATCATGAGTATCTTCGGAAACATTATGGGCGCGATTTTCGGTCATGGTTCTGCGCAAGCAAGTGCTTCACCTACTGCAGCACCAAGTTCACCATCTGCGCAAACAGTCGACGTGGCGGCCATCGTCGATAAGGCAGCTGCCGCGACGGGCGAGAAGTTGGCGTGGCGGACTTCAATTGTCGATCTGATGAAGGCCCTCGGTCTTGACAGTAGTATAACGGCTCGCAAGCAACTGGCCAGTGAGCTGAAATATACAGGCGATACCAACGACTCCGCTACGATGAATGTATGGCTACACAAGCAAATCATGGCGAAGCTTGCGGCCAATGGCGGCAAGCTTCCGGGCGATATCAAAACTTGAACCGCATGAGCTGAAATCAAGTTCAACAAAAAGGGGGGGCTGATGTCAGAAATGATCATCAATCTGATAGTTCAGATTGTTTCTGGGGTGATTGGCGGCAACGCCGCCGGTGCCGCCTCAAAGGATGTCAATCTCGGAACGTTTGGAAATTCTATCGCTGGCGCGATTGGCGGCGGCGTTGGTGGCCAAATTCTTACTGCACTCCTACCGATGTTGGCCAATGCTGGGGGCAGCGTCGATATAGGTGCAATTGTCGGTCAGGCCGTTGGCGGCGGTGTGGCCGGTGCAGTTCTCACTGCAATTGTCGGCGTCATCAAAAACAAGATGGCGTAGCTGATCTATGCGGTATTGGGCGCGGGTGGCCGTGCGGCCTCGAAAGTACGCGCACCGAGCATCTTTTTTCATTAACGTTTGGCTACTAGGGCTGGTGACGAGTTTGAGAAGCATACAACGAGATTTCGTTGCCAAGAGCGAAATCGCCATTTGCCCCGAATATGAACGCGCGTTGCTTGACCTATTCAGCTATTGTCTATGTGACTTTCTATAAAGCGCTGTCACGTTTCCTCCGAACGAGGGAAGAAGCCCACATCAATCCTGGACAAATTGGAGTTAGGCGATGAACAAGACACGATTGGGACTTATTGCGTGTTCTGCCCTCATTTTCTCGGGCCTTGCATTTTCGGCGACGCCTTCGTTCGCGCAGAAAAAAACGATCAAGGCCTGTGAAGAGGAATGGAGAGCGAACAAGGTCGCAAATGAAGCCGCCAAGATCACTGAAAAGGCATATGTGGCCAAATGCAGAGCCGATGCCGAAAAGCCCGCGGCTGCCGCCCCTGCCGCAGCACCCGCCGCTCCGGCAGCGACAACAAAAATGGCGCCCGCTGCGACCAAGAAACCAACGGACGGACGGCAGGCAGAATATGCCCGGGAACGGGCCTGCGCAGCCGATTGGAAGGCTGACAAGGCCGCGGGCAAAGTACCTACGGGGATGACTTGGCCGAAGTATTGGAGCGAGTGCGACAAGCGGAAAAAGGCCGCGGGGATGTGAGTTTGTGGGTGACACCACACCCATCTTCAAGTGCACCGGCCAATTTCGATAACAATCAAGGAGGAATACAATGAAAGGACTTATTTTGACGGCTGCGCTTTTGGTGGCCAGCGGCAGTGCCTATGCCGACTCATGCAAGGTCGAAGCCGGGAGCAAGAAACTCGCTGGTGCTGCGATGACGAGCTTCATGAAAAAGTGCGAAACGGATGCCGCGACAGCTTGCGATAAGTCCGCGGCTGAAAAAAAATTGTCTGGCGCGGCCAAAACCAGCTTCACCAAGAAATGCGTCAGTGACGCTGTCGGAAGCTAGCAATCGTTCGTACGATATTGGCTCGGGCGTCGTTTAATAATGCCCGGGCCAATCCTATGTACCGTTTAGTTACAATAAGCCACGCCCTCTAGGTTCGAGGACAGGTGTTTAGGCGGCAGATATTTAGGGAGCTATGTATGGGACTTCTCGACATCCTCAACGGAATGCAGAACGGGCCGCGCGGCCAATCTACGCCGGCTCCTGCCGGCAGCGGCGGCATGTCACCGATCGCAATGGCTCTGTTGGGGCTGCTGGCCTATAAGGCGATCAAGCACCTAAGCCCAGGTCAGACCAACGCCGGGGCGACCCGTCCGGACGTTTCGCCTGCTGCTCCCGGCACCTCTGGAGGCGGACTTGGCGGCGCGTTGTCAGGCGGGCTTGGCGGTCTGCTACAAGGCCCATTGGGTGGTCTGCTCGCGGGCGGTGCTGCCGGAAGCGTATTAAGTGGTGGCCTCAACGATCTCCTCAAACAATTTCAGCAGAGCGGCCTGAGCGACGTCGCTCAATCGTGGGTCAATACGGGACCAAACAAAGAAATCGCTGCGGAAGATTTGTCGAAGGTGCTCGGGGAGGATCAAATCAAGGCACTTATGACGCATAGTGGACTGTCACGCGATGAGTTGGTCGCTGGTCTCAGTCAACAATTACCTGAGCTGATCAACAAACTGACGCCAAACGGGCGTCTCCCGACCGAACACGAAGTATCCCGCCTAATCTGATACGGCGCATTACCTAAAACTTCCTCTCCTTCGAGGCTTTGGCATGGGCATTTTGTGGATCATACTCATCGGCGCTGTAGCTGGGGTTATTGCGCGCTTGCTTGCACCGGGCCCCAACAATCCATCTGGATTTATTCTCACGGTAGTTCTTGGCATCGCGGGATCATTTTTCGCAACGTTCATTGGCCAAGCCATCGGCTGGTATCGTCCCGACCAGGGAGCAGGGTTCATTGGCGCGACGGTAGGCGCTCTCATCGTTCTGTTTGTGTGGCATCGACTGGTCGCACATCGGGTTATTTCCGATCCCGGCTCAGGTCCTCGCAACTAGTTGCGCCGAACCATCGGATGTCCGCTTTGGGTCATAAGCCGACATGTGCAGTGCGCCAGCCGATGTCCGCTAAGTGCCAATAGCGGACATTCGCATGGGCCTTCCACAGTCTCATTACGGTTGAAGGTCTTTGCGGATAGGACCTGCCGGGCGCGAAACATTCGTGGATAACTACGGCCCTTGGCGGTGAAATCAATGCCGGTTGCAGAGCGTTAGGTTTGTAATGTCGGCCAAATCCATCGGTGTTACCGATAAGCCGCAATCGGTCGAATTCGTATCCGCACCGGGGCTGACGCGCCCATAACAGATTCAGCATGTTAAAGCTGCACGGTAGTCGAGATACCAATTTCTGGTGTTTCGATAAAGTTTGGGGAGTCCATAAATGACATCGATGAAAAGTCTTCTCCTTGGCTCGGCGGCAGCGCTCGTCGCGGTCGCCGGAGCGCAGGCAGCCGATCTTCCCGTCAAGGCCAAACCGGTCCAATTCATGAAGATATGCAGCCTGTACGGCGTCGGGTTTTATTACATCCCCGGCACCGACATGTGCTTGAAGATCGGTGGCTGGGTCCGCGCTGAATACGCCTATGGCGATAACGGCAACATGACCTGGGGTCCGTTCAACGGCAACAGTAACAATCGCGGCACCAGCAACAGCACCTGGCGCGCGCGCGGCTACATCACGGCCGATGCCCGCAACCAGACTGAATACGGCACGGTGCGCGGCTACATTGCTGTTGGTCTGTCCACCAGCAACGTCGGCACCGACAGTGCGTCGAATACGTTCAGTGCAAACCGCGCCTTCATTCAGTGGGCCGGCTTCACGTTCGGTCTCGCTCAGTCGTTCTATGACTTCTACAGCGTACCGGCGACATCATACTGGGGTTCGTTCCCGGCCTCCGACACCGGCGATCCGGGCTGGATGGTTCTCGGTTACACCGCTCAGTTCGGCAACGGTTTCTCGGCCACTCTCGCCGCAGAAATGCGCCGCATGACGTCGATCAGTGCCGACGCCACACCCGTTGGCACTAGCGGTTCTGGCTACGGTGGCTTCCAGGCCCCCGACGTGGTCGCCAACTTGCGTGTCGATCAGGCTTGGGGTTCGGCCCAGGTCATGGGCGCCTTGCACCAAGTGAATGGGCTCTACTATTCACTTAACGGCATCCTCGCGCATCCCGATGATGAATTGGGCTTCGCGGTTGGTGCGGGCATCAAGCTGAATGCTCCGATGATCGGCCAAGGCGACTACCTGCAGGCTCAGGTCAACTACACGGAAGGCGCCTTAAAATACATCTTCCAGACCCCGACCTCTAACTGGTCCAAACAAGATGGTTCGGAGCTAGGGTTGGGTTTTTTGAGTGACGGCATCTTTGGCGGTACGGTTGTCGGCGTGAACACGACCCCCGTCGAGTTGACAACAGCCTGGGGTGTCAATGCGGCCTACGAGCACTTCTGGAACCCGCGCTGGCGGACCTCGCTCTACGGAGGCTATGCGGCTGTCAGCTACAACGATCGCGCCAACGCGATCATGTGTTCGTTCGCCGGTTCTGCCAATGGTACCGGCTTCGGCACCGGAAACGGTGCCGTTGCCCTACCAGGCTGCAACATGGATTGGCAGACTTGGTGGATCGGCTCGCGCACACAGTGGAATGTCACCAAGGACTTCTACATGGGCGTCGACGTGCTGTATTCCAAACTTCAGACCTCTGACATTAATCCAGGCACCTTGGCGCTATCATCCTTTTTGCCGGCAGGGGTAACTACAGCCGACGTAGACAATTGGATGTTCCGCTTCCGCGTGCATCGCGACTTCTATCCCTGAGCGGGCAC
This sequence comes from uncultured Alphaproteobacteria bacterium, assembly GCA_963801955.1. Taxonomy (GTDB): domain Bacteria; phylum Pseudomonadota; class Alphaproteobacteria; order Rhizobiales; family Xanthobacteraceae; genus Pseudolabrys. Next base: position 136,219 of record CAWDGS010000003.1, on the reverse strand, counting down.
CAACAGTTTGAAATAGCACCCCCGGCGGGAAATCGCCGGGGGTTTTGTTTTTTCTAAGCCCGCAGCGCATGTCCGCTTTGGGTCATTAGCAGACATGTGCAGTGCAAAATGGCATGTCCGCTTCGTCCCCAACAGCGACCGCAAAAGCGGACATTGAGCTCTCAGAAATGAAATATTTTGGAAGTTAGTGGGCCGTATTAATTCGATTTGCTCAACATCAGATCGGCGCGCCGCCTCGGGACTTGCAGAAAACCAAGGTTTCTTCGCGAAACGAATTTTTCTGTTCAAAAATAATCATCCGATCCTTGGCGAAGTCTGCCGAGTGTCTTCCCGATCGCTACCTTACCATTACTGTCATGTCGGCTTTCTTTTGGCACCCTTCGGCCACTTGCCCGGCCAGCTGACGATATAGTCCTCGAGCTTCTCGTCCGGCACATCCTTCTCGCTCGCCGCAACGCGGCCGCGCACCGAGATGCCGGCCGTGTGCACCGTCTCCGGGATCGCCGGACACCAGCGGGTGCCACCAGGAGAGATCCTTGCCCTCCGCCACCAGCCGGTAGCCGCAGGTCGGCGGCAGCCATTTCAGCCGCCGCACATTGCGCGGGGTGAGCCGCACGCAATCCTTCACCTTGGCCTGGCGGTGGGCATAGTCGCTGCAGCGGCAGCTCTGGCAGTCGAGCAGCTTGCAGCCGACGTCGGTGTAGACGGTCTCGTTGGTGTCCTCGTCGATCAGCTTGTTGAGGCAGCAGCGGCCGCAGCCGTCGCACAGGCTCTCCCATTCGGCGCGCGTCATTTCCGACATCGCCTTGCGGCGCCAGAACGGGGGTTGCGGATCGGGCATGGCGGGAATCCTCGAAGGCCTTTGTAGACCCTGGGGCGAGTTCCGTCATGGCGGGATAAGCCCGTAGACAGGCCCTCTCCGGCCCTGTGGAACCGGCCCTTTTCCCCCGCAATTTCCGTTCACCTTGCCAGGATTGGGCCGGAACCGCGGCATTGGCCGCGGGTTGCCCGATCGGCTAGAACATTCGGCGTCCGGCGACCCGCCGGGCGGCACCTCACGAGCGAGCAGCAGCCTTGCGCGACCTCTTCCCCGAGCACTGGAAAGCCAGGATCTCAAGCGGTTCCTGCTCGCGCTCGATGCGTGGGTCGATTTCAGCATTTTCCGCAGCTGTCTCGGGCCTGCGCGAATCCTACGAGCGCTTCTCCACCTTCATGGACCGCTTCCACGTCGCCGGCTGGCGGCGCTGGGCTCGATCGAGCTGATGTCGGAAGGCGCGACGCTCGGCCCCGGCGGCGCTGATCGTGATGCTGGCGCTGGCGATCCCGGCGTTCCGCGAGACCTCCGACGACGACTGGCTGAAGAAATCCGAGCTCGCGGTCACCTTCCTCGACCGCTACGGCAACGAGGTCGGCTCGCGCGGCATCCGGCACAACGACGCGATCCCGCTCGACGAGTTTCCCGATCACCTGATCAAGGCGGTGCTCGCGACCGAAGACCGGCGCTTCTACGAGCATTTCGGCATCGATCTCGCCGGCACCGTGCGCGCGCTCGTCGCCAATGCGCGCGCCGGCGGCGTCGTGCAGGGCGGCTCCTCCATCACCCAGCAGCTCGCCAAGAACCTGTTCCTGTCGCAACGAGCGCACGATCGAGCGCAAGGTCAAGGAAGCGTTCCTCGCCATCTGGCTGGAAGCGCGGCTGACCAAGAACGAAATCCTCAAGCTCTATCTCGACCGCGCCTATATGGGCGGCGGCGCCTTCGGCGTCGACGCGGCCGCGCAGTACTACTTCAACAAGTCGGCGCGCGACGTGAACCTCGCCGAAGCCGCGATGCTCGCCGGCCTGTTCAAGGCGCCGACCAAGTTCGCGCCGCACGTCAACCTGCCGGCCGCGCGCGCGCGCGCCAACGTCGTGCTCGATAATCTGGTCGAAGCCGGCTTCATGACCGAAGGCCAGGTGTTCGGCGCCCGGCGCAATCCCGCGACTCCGGTCGACCGCCGCGACGAGCGCGCCGCCGAACTACTATCTCGACTGGGCCTTCGACGAGATGAAGAAGCTGGTCGACACCTTCCCGAAATCGATGACGCGAGCGCGTGTTCGTGGTGCGCACCGCGCTCGACATCAACCTGCAGAGCGACGCCGAGGCCGCGGTCGAGAGCTCGCTGCGGCAGTACGGCCAGGAATATCACGCCAAGCAGGCCGCCGCCGTGCTGATGGATCTCGACGGCGCGGTGCGCGCGATGGTCGGCGGGCGCGACTACGGCGCCAGCCAGTTCAACCGCGCGACCGACGCGATGCGCCAGCCCGGCTCCTCGTTCAAGCCCTACGTCTACGCCACCGCGCTCGATGAACGGCTTCAAGCCGACCTCGATCGTGGTCGACGCGCCGATCTGCCTCGGCAACTGGTGCCCGCAGAACTACGGCGCACGGCTATCGCCGGCTCGATGACGCTGATCCAGGCGCTCACGCACTCGATCAACACCATCCCGGTGCAGCTCTCGGTCGCGCTCGGCGACGGCAATGCCGAAGATCGGCCGCGCCAAGATCGTCGAGACTGGCGCACGAGCATGGGCATCCGCACGCCGCTGCCGGATACGCCGTCGCTGCCGATCGGCGCCGACGAAGTCACCGTGCTCGATCACACCGGCGCCTATGCCACCTTCCCCAATCTCGGCAAGGCGGTGACGCCGCACGCCATCCTCGAAGTGCGCACCGGCGCCGGCGAGGTGGTCTGGCGCTTCGACCGCGACGGCCCGAAGCCGCGGCAGGTGCTGCCGCCGCAGGGTCGCTGCCGACATGATCATGATGATGAACAACGTGGTCGAAGAAGGCACCGGCAAGCGCGCGCGCCTCGACGGCATCGCCTCCGCCGGCAAGACCGGCACCACCAACGCGTATCGCGACGCCTGGTTCATCGGCTACACCGGCAACTTCGTGTGCGGCGTCTGGTTCGGCAATGACGACTACAGCGTCGACCAACCGCATGACCGGCGGCTCGCTGCCGGCGATGACCTGGCACAACATCATGGCCTATGCGCATCAGGGCATCGAGCTGAAGCAGCTGCCGGGCGTCGCCGTGCCGCAGCGTCGCGCCAGCCGCAGGCGGTCGCCGAAGCCGACAAGCGAAGAGCCGACGCGCCGCCGACCCGCCGCGCCCGGCCCTGCTGACCAAGCGCGGCGCCGATGTGCTGGTGCGGGTCGAGCGGCTGATGGATGACGCCAACCGCGCGCTGGGCCCGACCAGCGCAGCACGACCGGCCCGGTGCGAACCCGAGCCGCAAGGACAAGCAGGCCGATTGCCCCAGCGGAACGCGGCCGACGGACGCATTGCTAGCCGTCGCTGGAAGGCCGTGCCTTCGGCAGCCGGAACTGATTGGCCGACAGCCGGCGGCCAGCGTAGTCTCCTGAACCGCGAATCAAACTCCTCCTCTCTAGTCAGCGGATCGACCGTGCGGCTGCTTCTCGGATCGCTGTTTGCTCTCGCCGTCGCCGCGGTCGTCGGCCTCGGCCTGACGTATTTCGCGCTGACGCGCGGCGCCGCCTTCGGCGCGCTGTCGATCGGCGCCTGGACCGCCTGGCCGAAGACCGGCACGGTCGACGTCGATCCTTACGCGCGCGCCGCGATCGCGCGCAGCGGCGAGCTGCCGATCGGCTGGGCGACGGCGTCGTCGTTCTTCGCTGCGGAGGATGACGACGGCAAGGTCCTCGACGGGCGCTGCGACGTCGTGCTCTCGCGGCATCACGCCGGCGGCGCGCTTCTGGACGCTGACGCTGTACAATCCTGACGGCGGCCTGGTCGCCAATTCGGTCAACCGCTACGGCTTCACCAGCCAGGAAATCGCGCGCCAGCGCCGACGGCAGCTTCGAGATCGTGGTCGCGCCGCGCGCCAACCCCGGCAACTGGCTGCCGACCGGCGGCGTCGAGCGCTACGTGCTGGTGCTGCGGCTCTACGACACCGCGGTCGGCGTCTCGACCAAAGCCGGCCGCGAAGTCCCGATGCCGGCCGTCATGACCAAGAGCTGCCCATGATCCGCTGGCTGCTCTGGATGCTCGGCGGCGCGCTGCTCGGCGGCATCGTGCATCTCGCGACCGTGATCATCCTGCCGCGCACCGCGACGCAGGACGCCTATTCGCGCCTCGCGCCGATCGCGCCGGTCAACACGCGTGGTGCCGCTGCCGCGCCCGACGCCCGACAAGGCGCGTGATGCCATTCATGGATCCGGCCTTCGCCAGCGCGGTCTGCCGCTACGATCTCTCGCAAGGCCCGCTCAAGCTGACGCGTGCCGGTCAGCCCGGCCTATACGTCGGTGTCGTTCTACACGCGCTTCGATGTCGCCTATTACGCCATCAACGACCGCGCCGCCGGCCGGCGCGTGATCGAGCTCGACCTGATGACGGCGCGCAGCACGACCAGATTGCCGGAAGACGAGGAAGTCACCGCGGCCGACCGGCTGATCGTGGAATTCGCCGACGCTGACCGGGCTGATCGTGATCCGCGCGCTGGCGCCGGAGCCCGGCCTGATGCCGATGGCGCAGAGCGCGGTCGCCGCAGCGCGATGCGAGAGGGAGGCACCGGCGCCGCCTCCTGCGCCCGCGCCCGCGCCCACGAGGGCGCCTGCGAGGGGGAGGTAGGCGCCATCCTCGAGCCGTCAAGGGTGGCGGCCGTCATCCTTCGAGGCTCGCGCGCGCATTCGCGCGCTCGCAACTCAGGATGACGGATCGGAGAGTCGAAAAACTAGTTCGTCGACGCCGAACTTGGCTCGCGCCGCCAGGTTGGCGGCAGTGCCTGATACCGCGCGATCGCGCCCTTGAGCTGATTGAGCAGCCGCTCGACCTCGACCGCCTGCGACATCGGCGTCGTGATCACCAGCCGCTCGAGCACAATTGATACGCCAGCACGCGATCCGCCAGGCTCCAGCGCACGATCTCCAGCACATGCGCGTTCTCGCGGATGCGCCGCAGCGCATTGGCCCGGTCGTGCTTGCTGAGCTCGGACACGTAGGCGAGGCTCTTGTCGCGCTTCTGGTCGATGTCCATCACGCGCCCGGCGGTTTCGAAGAATTGCGACAGGCGCGTCGTGTCGTTGCGGATATCGTCGATGAGCCGCGCATAGAGCGCCGACGACGAGCGGTGGCACTCCGCCATCAGCCGGTCGTACAATTTGTGGCGATCGGTCACCGTGGTGCGCCTGACGCCGTACTCGCCGGCGACCGAATACCATTGCTGGCGGTCATAGGGCGGCTCGATCAGCGGATAGGCAAGGTCGCGCAGCGCGCGCTCGTCGTCGGTGTATTCGAAGGTCGATGGCGGAACCGGATGCGACTTCAATGACGCGCGCCCGAGCCAGTCGTGGATGTCGTCGGTCACCAGCGTCGGGTTGATCTCGCCGAAATCGCTGTTGGCGCAGCCGGCGAGCAGGAGCAAGTGCCAAGAGAACCAAGAGCGCAGAGCGGCCGCCAGGCGAGGACTCGTCAGCGGCGGCGGCAGAATGTTCATCGTTAGTCTTTTGGTCGGTGCGATCAGCGCGCGGCGCGACGGCGGCGGCGGCGCGCCGGATTGTTGCCAGTGTCCGGTTCGAGACCGTTCGAGCCATCCGGATCACGATCGATGCGGATCACCGGAAGAATGATGACGGTCGCAGGCTCGGTATTGGCGTCGACATATTTGCCGCCGCGCGCGGCTCACCTCGTCGGGAAATCGGATGACTTCACCCATTGCAATCCCCCTGCCGCTCCGGTGCTCGACCTCCTCGAGGCCGCCGGATCGGCGCCTTTCCAATTAAAGGACTTGCAAGGTTAACGGTCTGCTAACGCGCCCCGACTAATGTGGCCCATCCCGTTGGTAGCGGTGCGTTTCTGTGATGGTGAAGCCTTCCGCGTCCCCTCCTCTGGACAGCCTGGTCGATCTGGCGTGCCGGGACGGCGTCGAAATCCGCCCGACTTTGCTGCGCGTGCTCACCGACCTCTACGTGCAGAAGCCCACCCATAGCGCCGAAGAAGAAGCCCAATACGTCGAGCTGGCGCTGGGACTGATCGACGCGGTCGATGCGCTCACCCGCGCAGCCGTCGCGGCCACGCTTGTCCGCCTATCGCGGGCGCCCCGGAGGCGGTCCTGCGCAAGCTGGCGCAGCCTGCCCGCTGGCCGATCCGCGCCGCGGCGATGCCGAAGGCGACGACCTGATCGAACTGTTCTTTCGACGCCAATGCCGAAGAGCGCCGCCTGATCCTCACCAATCTCGACGTCGCGGCCGATGCGGCGCACGCCGCGCCCGATGCCGGCGGCGAGCGAAGTGATCCGCCGCCTGGAGAACGCGGCGCTCCAGCGCAACGCCGGCGAATTCAGCCGCGTGCTCGAACGCGCGCTCGGCATCAGCCGGGAGCTGGCCGACGCGGATCGCGCGCGATCCGTCCGGCGAGCCGATCGTGGTCGCCGGCCAAGGCGCTCGGCATGAACGCCGCAGTGCTCCAGCGCATCCTGCTGTTCCTCAACCCGGTGATCGGGCAATCGGTCGAGCGGGTGTTACGAACTCGCCCGCTTGTTCGACGAACTCAACGCCGGCGGCCGCGCGACCGCATGCTGGCGATCTGGCGGACGCGGCGCAGCGGCATGCGGTACACGCGCCCGCGCACGCAGCCGCTGTCTATTGGACGACGAGCGCCGCGGCGCGCGCGCGCAGCGCGCGCCAGACCGCTACGCGGACACTGCCACGCGCCGAGCCCACTGCACGACCGGCGCGATTCAAAAGCAGCGATCGCTAGCGCGCGTCATGTCACGACGCCGTCGAGGAAATTGCGCCCGGCGCGGTCCTCGACCTCGACAATCCAGACATCCGGATCGAAGCGGATTTCCCGCACCAGCCGCGCTTCGATATCGGCGTCCGGCGCCGGCGTCTCGCGGCCGATGATGGCGGTAAAAATACGATCGGCCGGCTGCGCCTCGTCGAACGCGGTTTGCGGCGCCGGGCCATAAAAGCGTGCCGGTGCCGTCGAGCCGGTTGATCTTGATGAAGATGGCGCCGGCCTCTTCGGCGCCGCGCCGGCGCACCGCCGCAAAGAGCGCCTTCGACGTTGCAACGGCGCAGATAGGCCGCCACCCAGATGCCGGATTTCAATCGCATGGGCATCAGTTAGCACAGGCGATTGCCGCGGCACGCCAATCACTCCAGCGGGCGGCCGGTCATGGCGGCGAGTTCGCGCACGAACCGATCGGAGATCTGCCCGGTCGACCGGCAGCTTGCGGTCGCGCTCGAATTTCTCGATCGCCGCCTTGGTGTCCGGGATCGAACTGCGCCGGTCGGCTTGATCTGTCCGTAGCCGAAATCGGCGAGCGCGCGCTGGATCGCCGTCACGCGCTTGGACGGCGCGATCAGCTTCGGCGATCGGATCGGCGGCGCGCATCGGCCGCGCCGCTCGCCGCCCCGTCGTCGCATTCGCACCTTGCGCGCTGCGCATGCGACGCCATGATCGCGCGCAGCAGCGCGTCGCTCGCTTCCGGATTGACCTTGACGCCGGCGGCCTGCACGAAATCGCGCACCGCGATGTCGGTCTTGGCGCCCCAGATGCCGTCGGCCGGCCCGTCGTAGAAACCCTTGCGGGCGAGCTCGCGCTGAATGTTGGCGATCAGCTGGGTGCGCGCCAGCGCCGAGGTCTCGACCGCGGCGTTGGGCTGCACGCCCTGGATGCGCGGCGGGATCATCGCTTCCTCGCGCTGGAGCAGCGGCCGCGCCGCAAAGATCGGCGCCGGATGCGGGCCCTTCTGCAGGAACAGCGCGTTGACGACAAATCGCGAAGATCGCGATCGTCGCCATCACGATGCGCAACGAATTCGCGCGGATGCTCGCCGATCGCGGCAGCGAAGCGGCCGGCGGTTTCGAGTGTGGTTTCCCTGCGTGAGGATCGCCTACGCACTTTTCTTCACCTGATAATTCGCGACGACTGGAATTTCGCGGGGCCGTTCGGCCACCAGCTTGATCGGCTGGGCGGCGCGCCGGCTATCGCCTTCGATCGGCAGGCGCACGGTGACGCGCGTTCCCTCGCCGAGGCGGCTGCGGATATCGACGTCGCCGCCGTGCAGGCCGACCAGGCCCTTCACGATCGACAGGCCGAGACCGGAGCCGTCGTGGCGGCGGTCGTAGGAAGCATCGGCCTGGAAGAAGGCCTCGCCCAGGCGCGGCAGATCGTCCTCGCCGATGCCGACGCCGGTGTCCTCGACCGTGACCGCGAAGTTCGGACCATCGCACAGCGCGCTCACGGTGACGGCGCCGCCGCGCGGCGTGAACTTGATGGCATTGGAAATCAGGTTGATCAGGATCTGGTTGAAGGCGCGGCGATCGGCCGCAACGTCGGGCAGGTCGGGCGCGAGGCGCAGTCTTGAGCTCGACGCCGGCAGTCGCGCGCCTTGAGCGCCAGCAGATCGCGGCAGCTTTCGATCGCCGGCGCCGGCGCGAACGGCTCGGGCGTGATCTCGAAATTGCCGGTCTCCATCTTCGACATGTCGAGAATGCCGTTGACCACCGACAGCAGATGACGGCCGGAATCGTTGATCAGCCTGCGCATATTCGAGCCGGCGCGCGGCATCGAGCTCGATGCGTCTCGTTGGTCAGCATGTCGGAGAAGCCGATGATGGCATTGAGCGGCGTGCGCAGCTCGTGGCTCATGGTGGCGAGGAAACGGCTCTTGGCGGCGTTGGCGCGCTCGGATTCCGCGCGCGCGATTTCGATGGTCGGCTCCTGCGCCTTGCGGTCGCTGATGTCGCGCAGCACCGCGACCACCTCGCGGTCAGTCGGCTTGTTCTCGCCGGCGGCGTAATCGAGCGGCCGGCAGCGCATTTCGACCCAGATGAAGTGGCCGGCATGACGGCGTATCGGCTTCGCGGCGGATACGGAATTCGAGCGAGCGCTCTTCGTTGCGCGTGGCGGCATCGGCGAGCGCGGTGAGATAGGCCGGACGATCGGCGACATGCACGCGGTCGAACAGGCCATTGCGCAGCAGCTCGGTCACCGGAACGCCGAACAGCGGCTCGGCCGCCGGCGAAACGAACAGCACCGCGCCGTTGCGCCCATGGCGCATGATGACATCGGTCATGTTGCGCGCGAGCAGCCGGTAGCGATCTTCCTCGGCATGCAGCAGCCAGAAACTGGTGCGCGTGAGCGATTCTGCGCCGAGCGCAAGGCCGGTGGCATAAAGCGCCGCCGAGATGATGCCGAGCGCGGCCAGAGCCGCGTGTTCGCCCGAGCGCCAATGGCGCGGGCAGCAAGCCGCCAAAGCCGAGCGCGAGCAGCAGGCCGGCCGCAGTCAGCGCGAAGATCGACGCCAGCACGACGACGCGGCGCGAAGCCGACAGCGCCGCTTCCAGCGGCACCACCACCAGCCAGATCGCGGCGAACGAGCCGATGCCGCCGGTAAACAGGCCAGCGTGCCCGCGAGAACCGTGAGCGAGAGCGACGAGAGGATGTGCGCGCTGTCGTAGCGGCCGGTGCGCGACAAGAAATAGACGATCAGAATCGGCGCCACCAGCCAGGCGAAGACGCCGACTTCGAGCGCGCTCGGCACGCCGCGCAGGACGATGTATACGGGGAAGCTCGCGAGCGCGACGAAACTGCCGAGCAGGCGCGGCGCGATGAAGGCGCGATGGCGCGCCGCCGTCAACGCATCCTGCTGCGCCGTTGGGTGGACCAGGGCGTCGACATAATTCCACACTGGCGTGAGAAAACGCACCGTCCCTGTCTCACGTCCTGATAAAACAGACGCGCCCCTATTTCGTCGCGGACATTAGGTCAGAGCCGCTTAAGCGAACGCTAAGGCTGGGCGCTCGCAAAGCCGGAACAGCCTTTGCGGCGTCGCTCGGCGCCAGATCGGGTCGCCATTTGCCGGTCATGGTGAAATTTCAGTTGCCGTCGGCGCGATGGATCGCGCACGGCGGCCTTTGTTACCGATGCGGTAACCATGCCGGCCTGCTCGGCCAGCACGGTATCGGCGCTTGCAGTGGACGCACACTTTGTTTGCCACATCGGCGCGATCCCTAAAATTTTCATCAAATTCGCATCGATTTTGTCCAAAAAGCGCGCGGCATTTCGAACAACAGCTTCAGGCCTGTCTGCTACGGTTTGTCTCAAAGGCGGCGAAAAAGCCGCGGGGATTTGTGCGGGTGAGGGTCATGTTCTTTCTTCTGCGTATGGCGTTCTGGCTGGGCGTCGTCTGCGTGCTGCTCTCGAGCGGCGGCAAACCGACGTCGCCGGAGGCGCAAATCGACGCCTCACAAGCCGTCACGCTGGCGAGCGCCGCCGTCACCGACGTGCGCGGGTTCTGCGAACGACAGCCCGATGCCTGCGAGGTCGGCGGCAAGGTCGCCGTCGCCATCGGCCACAAGGCCGAAGCCGGCGCGCGCACGCTCTATGAATTCATCAGCAAGCTGCGCGAGAAGTCGGCGGCGACGAAAAAGCCGACGGCAAGGCCGTTCCGGCGTCACTGGCGGTAAAAGTAACGCGGTCACCACCGGCAGCCTGGGACATACGGGCACCTTGACCCCGACCGATCTCGCGCCCGCCTGGCATGCGCCGGTTCCGCTGCCGCCGCGCCGCGAAGCGCGCGCCACTCCGGCGGCGTAAACAGCCATTTTATAGCAATTTCCCCCGTTGCCCGGGCGGCCGCAGTAATCTTTTTGGCCATTCGCGCGCGCGACCTTATATATGGTGGCGCCATGACAGACCATCGACGAGATCGTTGAGAACTTCACGCTGCTCGAGGAGTGGGATGACCGCTATCGCTATGTCATCGAGCTCGGGCGCATGCTCGCGCCATTGCCGGAAGGCGACCACATCGATTCCAACAAGGTGCAGGGCTGCGCCAGCCAGGTCTGGCTGGTCACGCACGTGAAACCGGACGGTGCCGCCGGGCCGGTGCTGACGTTCGAGGGCGACAGCGACGCGCATATCGTGCGCGGGCTGATCGCCATTCTGTTTGCGCTTTATTCCGGCAAAACCGCGCGCGACATCCTCGCCACCGACGCGCTCGCATTGTTCGACCGCATCGGCCTGCGCGAGAACCTCACGCCGCAACGCTCGAACGGCCTGCGCGCCATGGTCGAGCGCATTCGCGCCGAAGCCAACGCGGCGCAGGCGGCCGTAGCCTAATCAATCGGAAAGTTGCTACTTCGCGCGCCGCCTTCGTTGCTGGCCGAGGCCCATCTGCTTGGCCAATTGCGAGCGCGCGGCGGCGTAATTCGGCGCGACCATCGGATAGTCGCTGCTCAGGCCCCATTTCTCGCGGTACTGCTCGGGCGTCATATTGTACTGCGTGCGCAGATGCCGCTTGAGCGACTTGAACTTCTTCCCGTCCTCCAAACAGACGATGTGTTCGGGCGTGATCGACTTTTTCACGGAGATCGCCGGCTTCAGCGGCTCGGACGAGCCCTCGGCCGGCCTGCCCGACACGCGGCTGAGCGCGGTATGCACCTGGTTGATCAGGTTCGAGATCTCGCCGGCCGGTACCGTGTTGTTGCTGACATAAGCCGACACGATTTCCGCGGTCAGCTCGATGAAATTTCCATTGGCTGTTGTGTCGCTCATTGCCGCTGTCCCATCCACCCCGCCGTGTTGGCGCTTCCCTGAAGTTGCGCAGTTTTTTGCGCGATTTTCTGATACTGAGGTTGTTTCTTTTGTTTGTAATGACGTTTCTTGTGCTGACCTTACGAAAACGGTCGCCATATTTAAAACTACTATCGCGCTTCAGTGCCTGCAAGAAAAAGATAGCAGACTAGCGCGACAATTATTGGTCAAATACGACTACCGTGCTGCGCGATCAGCAAAGTCCAAAGAATTCAAAGCAAGTCAAAGATGAAACGAGACGAAAGGCGCGCGCTGATCTGCCGCGCGCGCTATGAATTCTTTTCGAGGTGGCTGCGCAGCTCATTGATCGAGGCGAAACGCAGGGTGCCCTGCGGCAGCTCGGCCTCGATCGAACCGTCGACATAGAGCGTATAGCCCATGCCGTCGACGACTCCCGACTTGAGGATCGCGACGGTCCGCGGCTTTGCCGTATCGGGCTCCGCGCGCTTGAGCGCGTCCGGTTTGGGCTCCGGCCGTGGTGCGGCGCCGGCCGGCGCGCCAGCGGACGGGCTTTTGGCCGCCGCCTTGCCTTCGGCCGGCCACATGGCGTCGAAGTTCGCCGGCTGCGGCCGCGCAGCCGGGTTGGCGAAGCTGCGGCGTCGCCGGTTGGCGTCGAAGTTGGCCGGCTGCGGCCGCGCACCGGACGCACCGGTGCATTGGGCGCCGGCGGCGGTACCCGCCAGTCAAACGAATCCGACGTCCGGTCGAGCGACCCGGGCGGCAGCGCAGCAGGCGCCGGAGCGCCCGGCGGATGCCGTGGCGACAGCGAAATATCGTCATCGACCGTCAGCGACGCCTCATCGGGATTGCGCAGCGATGGCGCCAGGAATGGGTCCGGCCGCTCGTCATGCGGCGCACCGGTTCTGGGCGCGGCCGCAGGCTCCGGCTCATCGGCAAAGGGATCTGCGCCTTCCGTGCCTTGGGCCGGATAAGGCGCGCGGCCGCCCGCCGGCGCCGGCAGCGAGCAGGCGCCATTCCAGGTCCCTTGCGGGCGGCGGGAGCGCCGAATTCGGCCTCGTCCGCGGGCAGCGGCAGCCGGCGCGATGCGCCTGGGCAGGATCCGCCAGCATCCCGGCAATCCGCCGCAGCTGCCCGACCGCGACACCGACCGCAATGATGATCAGGCCGCCGATCGAGGCGGTGGTCCCGGCGCTGATGAGGGTATTTCCAAAGCTGAACTCGTTGATCGGAATACCAAATCCAATCATCACGAGGCCCGCGACAACGGCGAAAACGCCAATGCCAAACAACAAAACCGGCATACCCTTCAAATCCTCCGCAAGACCAGCAACTTTTGGACCAGCAACTTTCGCCGTGTTTTGCCGGCTAAATTCTTCTGGCAATGGCAAATTCTCTCATTTTTCGAATGCGAACGGCAACTGCAAAGTGACACCTTCCGGACAGAACGATGCCGGCCCGGGACGAACGCCGACGGGAGCCTTGCCGCCGCTCATGCAAGCGGCGGCCAGTCTGCCGTTGCCCCCGGCCGCGCCACCGCCTAATTAGCTTGGTTGAGGAACTCGCCTGGGGACGAACCGTTTCATCCCGAGGCCGGATTATTCGGCACGTATCCTTTTAGTGGTCCGAGGAGGACATAATGACGTTCAAACTGCCCGACCTGCCCTATTCCCACGATGCGCTCGCGCCCTACATGTCGCGCGAGACGCTCGAATATCACCACGACAAGCATCACAAGGCTTATGTCGACAACGGCAACAAGCTCCTGGAAGGCAGCGGGCTGGAAGGCAAGTCGCTCGAGGAGGTCGTGAAGGGTTCGTTCGGCAAGAATGCCGGCCTCTTCAACAATGCCGGCCAGCATTACAACCACACGCATTTCTGGCAGTGGATGAAACCGAACGGCGGCGGCGACAAGATTCCCGCCAAGCTGAAAGCCAAGATCGACAGCGATCTCGGTGGCGTCGCCAAGATGAAGGAAGATTTCACGCAGGCCGGCGTCACCCAATTCGGTTCCGGCTGGGCCTGGATCGCGGTCAAGGACGGCAAGCTGATCATCAGCAAGACGCCGAACGGCGAAAACCCGCTGGTGCACGGCGCGACGCCGATCCTCGGCTGCGACGTGTGGGAACACTCCTACTACATCGACTACCGCAACCGCCGGCCTGATTATCTCAAGGCGTTCCTCGACAACCTGGTGAACTGGGAACACGTCGAGGCCATGTTCACCGCGGCGAGCAAGTAGACATCGTCAAACGCGCCACCAAGAAGGCAACCGCATCCGCAGGTCGGCCGGCAATGACCATTGCCGACCGACTTGCTCTTTTTGTGCTGGCCGTCGTCGCGATCATCGCGGCGCTCACGTTCCGCGATTACGGACTCGGCTGGGACGACTTCACGCATTCGCAGTACGGCGAATTGCTGCTGAAGCTTTACGGCTCGGGCTTTACCGACGACCGCGCGCTCAATTTCGTCAATCTCTACAAATATGGCGGCGGCTTCGACATGGCGGCCGCGCTCGCCGCCAAGGTGCTGCCGTTCGGCCTGTTCGAAACGCGGCGGCTGGTTGGGGCCGTTGTCGGGATTGTTGGCCTTGTCGCGACCTGGCGCATCGCCCGCCGATTGGGTGGACCGGTCGCCGGACTGGCGGCGCTGCTGCTGCTCGCAACGTGTCCGCTCTATTACGGCCACATGTTCATGAACGCGAAGGACGCGCCCTTCGCCGCCGCCATGGCGGTGTTGCTGCTCGGCCTGGTGCGCGCGTTCGAAGAATACCCGAAGCCAGGCGTGCGCACGGTTGCACTCGTCGGTGTCGGCCTCGGTCTTGCGTTCGGCTCGCGCATTCTCGCCGGCATTGCGGCGCCCACCGCATTGGTGGCGCTGCTCATGATCGTGATCGGCGACATGCGCGCGTCCGGATTGCGCAAGGCCGCGACGCGGCTCGGCGAATTTGTCTGGTGCCTGCTGCCGGCGCTGGCGCTCGGCTACCTGATCATGGGGTTGTTGTGGCCGTGGTCGATTTTGTCGCCGCTCAATCCGCTGCACGCCGCCGAATATTTCGACACGTTCTTCGAAAAGCCCTGGCGCGAACTGTTCGCCGGAAAGCTGATCCCGGTCACCGACATGCCGGTGCGCTATCTGCCGCAGCTGTTCGTGCTCAAGCTGCCGGAAATCATGACCGCGCTCGGCCTTGCCGGCGCCATCGGTGCGCTGGTGGCGGCGACGCGGCAGGACGTGCCGCTGCCCCGCCGCGCCAGTCTCTTGTTGTTGGTGTTGTCGGCATTGTTGCCGGTGGGCGCTGGCGATGCTCGCCCACCCTGCCCTCTACAACGGCCTGCGCCATTTCGTATTCGTGGTGCCGCCCTTTGCGGTGCTCGGCGGCCTCGCCGGCGGCTGGCTGTTCGTGCAAGCCCGCGCCACCGCGACGCGCGTCGCGCTGGCCATCGCGCTCGCCGGTGGCGTCGCGCTGCCGGTAAGCGACATGGTGCGGCTACATCCCTATCAATACAGCGCGTTCAACTGGGCCTCCGGCGGCGTGCGCATGGCGCACGACAACTACATGCTCGATTACTGGGGGCTGGCCTTCAAGCAGGCCGGCGAGGCGCTGCGCGTGAAGCTCGACGCCATGCATCTCAAGCCGCCGCGCGGGCGGCGCTGGACCATCGAGATCTGCGGCCCGCAGCCGCCGGCCGAAGTGGCGCTCGGGCCCGATTTCGAGACCACGTGGGACCGCAAGCGCGCGGATTTCGCGATGATGCTCGGCACGTTTTATTGCCGCGACCTGACAGCGCCGGTGCTGGTGGAGATCACGCGCGAGGGCGTCGAGTATGCCCGCGTCTACGACATGCGCGGCCGCGCGGTGCCGAATTTGCTGACCGAACCGCCGCCGTGATGGGGCACACCCTCACACCCGTCATGCCCGCGACAAGCCCGGCCATGACAGAGAAAGCTCACCGCCCCGCCTCCCGCAGCACCTCGGTCGCGATCGTGTGCGCCTCGTTGGCGGCGGGAATGCCGCAATACAACGTCAGCAGCAGCAGCACTTCCTGGATCTGCTCCGGCGTGCAGCCGTTCTTCAGCGCGCCCTTGAGATGCACGCGCAATTCATTGGGATGACCGGCCGCCGCCATCATCGCCACCATCGCCAGCGATTTCGTCGCCGGCGGCAAAGCCGAACGCTGCCACACATCGCCGTAGGCATAGGCATTGATGATGTGCTGGAGCGGCTTGCCGAAATCGCCGAAGGCGTTCATGCGTTTCTCGACCGCCTCGCGGCCGAACATGTCGACGCGCAGCTTCAGGCCGCGCTCGTGAAGTTCTTTCTCGTCCATCGCCCGTTTCCTTTCCCGATTGCCGTTCGCGTCCGCGCCCGTCTAGAATGAACTATGACATATTTTTCCTCGTCCTGCCTGACCGCCTGCCCCGCCCAAGATACAACCATGATCAATGCCGCCGTGATCGGCCTCGGACGCTGGGGCAAGAACATCGTCGAATCCGTGCAGGGCAAGAGCAAGCGCCTGCATGTCATCCGCGGGGTGAGCAAGGAGCCCGAGCTGGTCGGCGATTTTGCCAAGGCGAAAGGTTTCGAGCTCTCCACCGATTTCGAGGAGGCGATCGCCGATCCGCGCGTGCAGGCGGTGTTCCTGGCGACGCCGCATTCGCTTGCACGTGCAGCAGATTTCCGCGGTGGCGGCCGCCGGCAAGCCGGTCTGGTCCGAAAAGCCGCTGGCGCTCACGCGCGCCGAGGCCGCGCGCGCCGTCGCCGCCACGCAGAAGGCCGGCGTGCCCTTTGCGCTCGGCAACAACAAGCGCTGCTTTTCCTCGATGCGCGAGCTCAAGCGCGTGGTGGCCGACGGCACCATCGGCGAGGTGATGCATATCGAAGGCAATTTCACCAACGAGCACTCGACCCGCGTGAAAGGCGGCTGGCGCGACGACCCGCGCGAATCCCCGGGCGGCGGCATGACCGGCGCCGGGCTGCATGTGATCGATGCCTTCGTCAATCTCGCCGGGCCGATCGCGGCTGCCGGCGGACGGCTGTTCGCGCCGAAGGCGCCGCCCGATCCGCGCGACGCGGCGGCCGCGCTGTTCAAGTTCGAAAGCGGCGCCACCGGCACCATGGCGACCGTGCGCGCCGCGCCGATGTACTGGCGCATCATGGTGTTCGGCACCAAAGGCTGGGCGGAGGCGCGCGAGGAAACGACGCTGACCGTCGCCAAGGTCGGCGAGCAACCGGTGACGCAGGTCTATCCGGCGGTCGATTCGCTTGGCGTGCTGCTGGAAGCCTTCGGCGAGACCATCGAAACCGGCAAGCCGTTTCCGGTCACGACCGACGACATGCTCGACGTCGCCGGCGCCTTCGAGGCGGTCATCCGCTCGATCGCGCGGAAGGCGCGAGCCGCATCACCGGCGTCCGACCGCGCGAACGGTCAAGCCGCTGACGTGGCTTGGTCGCGAATGCTGGCGCACTGCTTCGCGGCCTTCGCGCACCGCATCCCAGCGCTTGTATTCGCTCGTCATGAAATCGCCGAAGGCCTGCGGCGTCGACGCCTGGACGATGACGCCGGCCGTTTCCAGGCGCTTGCGCACCGTTTCGTCGGCCAGGCTCTCGTTGAGCACCTTGTTGAGCTTGGCAATCACCGGCGCAGGCGTCCCCCGCGGCGCGAACAGGCCGTACCAGGTGGTCACGTCGTAGCCCGGCAGCACGCCGGATTCGCTCGCCGCCGGAATATTCGGCACCGCCGGAAAGCGATCCTTGCCGGTCACGGCGAGCGCCTTGAGCTGGCCCGACTGCACCTGT
The DNA here is from genome assembly GCA_963801955.1 of uncultured Alphaproteobacteria bacterium. Lineage (GTDB taxonomy): Bacteria > Pseudomonadota > Alphaproteobacteria > Rhizobiales > Xanthobacteraceae > Pseudolabrys. The sequence goes on along the minus strand of CAWDGS010000003.1, from coordinate 118,860 downwards.
CCGATCAGCGCCGACACCGTGTCGAACAGCACGTCGGCATGTTTGCCGAGCACGGCGTTGATCGCTTCCGGCGATGTCTTGAACGGCACGTGCAGCAAATTCACCTTGGCGGTCTGCTTGAACATCTCGCCGGCGAAATGCTGGGTGGCGGCAAAGCCGGGGCTCGCGAACACGATCTTGCCCGGGATCGGCCTTGGCGGCCGCGACCAGCTCCTTCACGCTGTTCGCGGGAAAATCCGGACGCGTCACGATCAGCAGGCTGGCGGTCGCGATCTGGCCGACCGGCGCAAAGGCCGTCAGCGTGTTGTAGCGCATGGTCTTGCGCGGTGACTGCGGCGATGATCTGGCCGGCGGTCATGATGCCGAGCGTGTAGCCATCGGCCGCCGCACTCGCGACCGCTTCATTGCCGATGATGCCGCCGGCGCCGGGCTTGTTTTCAACCACCACCGGCTTGCCGAGCTTGGTCTGCATCGAATCCGCCAGGATGCGGCCGATGATGTCGGCGCCGCCGCCGGGCCCGAACGAAACAATGATGCGGATCGGCTGCTGCGGCCAATCCTGCGCCGCCGCCGGCTGCGCCAGCCCCGCGGCCATCACGATTGCGGCCATTGCCGCTATGAATGTTCTCATGAGCATCCTCCCCTCACGCCTTTCTACCGCGGCGGCGTACTTCCTTGATGATCGCGCTGTTGTCGAGATCGGCTTCGCCGGCGCGCACGCAGGCCTCCAGCACGTCGACGTGCACTTCCAGCGTCGACAGTTTCTGTCCGACGGCGGCGGCCTGGTCGAGCATCAGATGCGCGTCCTTGAGCGTCTGCTTGACGCGGCCTTCCGGCGAAAAATCATCGCGCACCATTTTCGGCCCCTTGGTCTCCATCACCTGCGAATAGGAGGCCGAGCCGCGCGCCACCTCGAGAAAAGCGGCGGGATTGAGCCCGAGCCGTTCGGCGAAGACCAGGCCTTCCGCCAGAGCGAGACGGTTGAGGCCGAGGATCAGATTGACCGCGAGCTTGGCGCGGCCGCCGTCGCCGACCTTGCCGACGTGAAAGCGGCGGACAAACAGCGCATCGAGCACGTCCGTCACATCGTCGGCGATCGTCATGTCGCCGCCGATCAGCGCGACACCGTCGCCGCGCCGCACCTGGTCGCTGGTGCCCGACACCGGCACATCGAGATAGCGGATGCCGCGCGGAATGACGCGGCCGGCGAGCGCCGCCACGCGGTCGGGATCAACCGTGCTCATGCACAGCACGATCTTGTTCGAGCCCTCGCCCAGCGCCGGCAGCAGATGGTTCTCGACGACGTCCTCGACCTGCTCGGTGTTGAACACGGCAATGATGATGCAGCGCGCAGACTTGGCCAGCGCGCGCGATGGACTCCACCGGCTTGCCGCCGATCAAGGCCAGCCGCGAGCGCCGCGCGGCATCGATATCGTAGCCGATCACCGGAATTTTCGCGTCGAGCAGGCGCTGGGCGTAGACCTCGCCCATCAGCCCGAGACCGACAATGGCGACGGGGGCCGCGCGCTCAGCCATGCGCGTAGTCCCAATAGAGCTCGCGCGCCTTGCGATAGAGCGGGCCCGGCTGCAGCGAGCGCTCGTCGATGCGATTGACCGGCATCACCTTGGAATAATTGCCGGACGAAAAAATCTCGTCGGCGTTCTGCACGTCGCGGAAGCTCAGCGTGGTCTCGACCACGCTGACGCCGGCCTCGCGCAGCAGGCGGATCACGCGCTGGCGCGTGATGCCGTTGAGGAACGTGCCGTTGACCGCCGGCGTGTACACCACACCGTCCTTGCCGATGAACAGATTGGCGGTGGCAAGCTCGGCGACATTGCCGATGAGATCGAGCATCACGCAATTGCCGAAGCCACGCGAATTTGCCTCGATCAAGGCGCGCGCATTGTTCGGATAAAGACAACCGGCCTTGGCATCGACCGGCATGCATTCAAGGCTTGGCTTGCGATACGGCGACAGCGTGATCGAAAACCCTTCCGGCTTGCGCATCGGCGCCTCGTAGAGGCTCAGGCACCATTTGGTCGATTCCGGATCGGGCGCCACCAGCAGCGCGCCGCTGTGTTCGGCCCAATACATCGGGCGGATGTAGAGCGCGGCATCCTTGGCGAAACGCTTGATGCCGTCCTGCGTGAGACCGAGCCATTGGTCGGCCGATACGACGGGCTTGAGATGCATGGTTTCCGCCGAGGCGTTCACGCGCGCGCAATGCAGATCGAGATCGGGCGACACGCCCTCAAACGTGCGGGCGCCGTCGAACACCGACGAGCACAGCCAGGCGGCGTGGTCGCGCACGCCCATGATCGGCACGTTGCCCTCGTGCCAATCGCCTTCGTAGAAGGTCCAGGTCTTCGACCAGCTCTGTCCCGGCATTGCAATTCTCCGCCACCTGTGGCGCGATCTTATGTCACCCTCCATGGAAAAGACCATGGAGTCCTTGGTGGGAGGAATTGATGTCGGTCTTCGTTTTCGACGCCTATGGCACGCTGTTCGATGTACACGCGGCGATTGCGCGCCACCGCGCCGAGGCCGGCCCCGATGCCGACCGCATGTCGGAGATCTGGCGCACCAAGCAGCTCGAATACAGCTGGACGCTGACGCTGGCCGGCCGCTACCGCGATTTCTGGACGCTGACCCAGCGCGCGCTCGACTACGCGCTGGCGCGCGTGCCGTCGGTGCCGAAAGAGCTCAAGCCGAAGCTGCTCGATGCCTATTTCAAGCTCGATGCCTTCCCGGACGCGCGCGCCATCCTGCGCACGCTCAAGAGCCGGGGGCACAAGACCGGCATTCTCTCCAATGGCTCGCCCGACATGCTCAAGGGCGCGGTGGACGGCGCTGCGATCGGCGACGATCTTGACGCCGTGCTGTCGGTGGATGTGCTGAAAATGTTCAAGCCGCGGCCGGAGGTCTACGCCCTCGTCACCGACCACTTCCAATGCAAGCCCGGCGACGTGACCTTCGTGTCGTCCAACCGCTGGGATGTCATGGCCGGGACCTCGGTCGGTTTCCGCACGTGCTGGATCAACCGCACCAAGATGCCGGATGAATATGCCGACTTCCCGCCGGCACAGACGCTGAGCGACCTCAGCGCGCTGATGCATAGCGTCTAACACTTTCGTCGCATCGTCCGGGCTGGCGCTGCCGGGTTCCACGGACTATATGGCGGCTTCGTCCCGCCACCATTGCCGTCGCATGCAGACCATCATTTCCATCCAAAAACCTGTCGAAAAGCTACGCGTCCGGCTTCCGGGCGCTGAAGAACATCAATCTCGACATCCGCCGCGGCGAGATCTTCGCGCTGCTCGGGCCGAACGGCGCCGGCAAGACCACGCTCATCGGCATCATTTGCGGCATCCTGGTGCCGACCGCAAGGCAAAGTGACGGTCGACGGCCACGACATCATTGCCGGACTACCGCGCGGCGCGCTCGCTGATCGGCCTGGTGCCGCAGGAATTGCACACCGACGCCTTCGAGAGCGTGTGGGCGACGGTGTCGTTCAGCCGCGGCCTGTTCAACAAGCCGAAGAACCCGCGCCTATATCGAGAAGGTGCTGCGCGCGCTGTCGCTCTGGGACAAGAAGGACAACAAGATCATGACGCTCTCGGGCGGCATGAAACGGCGCGTGCTGATCGCCAAGGCGCTCAGCCACGAGCCGCAGATCCTGTTCCTCGACGAGCCGACGGCCGGCGTCGACGTCGAACTGCGCAAGGACATGTGGCAGGTGGTGCGCGAGCTGCGCGATTCCGGCGTCACCATCATCCTCACCACGCATTACATCGAGGAAGCCGAGGACATGGCCGACCGCGTCGGCGTGATCAGCAAAGGCGAGATCATCCTGGTCGAGAACAAGGCCGAGCTGATGCGCAAGCTCGGCAAGAAGCAGCTTGTGCTGCATCTCCAGAAGAAACTCGATGGTATGCCGAGCGAACTTGGCGGCCATCCTTTGACGCTGTCGGACGACGGCGCAACGCTTACCTTCAACTACGACACGCAAAGCGAGCGCACCGGCGTCACCACGCTTTTGTCCGATCTCAACCGCATCGGTATCCGATTCCGCGACCTTGAGACCACGCAGAGCTCGCTGGAAGATATTTTCGTCGGATTGGTGAGCGACCGGCAATGAACCTGCGCGCCGTCAAGGCGATCTACACCTTCGAGATGGCGCGCACCGGTCGCACCATCTGGCAGAGCATCGTGTCGCCGGTGCTGTCGACCTCGCTCTATTTCGTGGTGTTCGGCGCCGCCATCGGCTCGCGCATCACGGAAATCGAAGGCGTGTCCTATGGCGCCTTCATCGTGCCGGGGCTGATCATGCTCACGCTGCTCACGCAGAGCACCATGAATGCATCGTTCGGCATCTACTTTCCGCGCTTCACCGGCACGATCTACGAGATTCTTGTCGGCGCCGGTGTCGCCGTTCGAAATCGTGCTCGGCTATGTCGGCGCGGCGGCAACCAAGTCGATCATCCTCGGCCTGATCATCCTCGCGACCTCCTGGCTGTTCGTGCCGCTGCACATCATGCATCCGTTCTGGATGGTGACATTCCTGGTGCTGACAGCGGCGACCTTCAGCCTGCTCGGCTTCATCATCGGCATCTGGGCGGAAGGTTTCGAAAAGCTGCAGATCGTGCCGCTGCTGCTCATCACGCCGCTGACCTTCCTCGGCGGGACGTTTTATTCGACCAGCGTGCTGCCGCCGGTCTGGCAGAAGATCGCACTGTTCAATCCTGTGGTTTATCTGATCAGCGGCTTCCGCTGGAGCTTCTTCGAGATCGCCGATGTGAGTCACAGCATCAGCGTCGGCATGACGCTGCTTTTCCTCGCCGCCTGCCTCGTGACGGTCTGGTGGATGTTCAGGACCGGCTACAAGCTCAAAAAATAGTTTCCTCACATTTGCGTGGGCGTGAATAAAACCGCCCCCGCTGGGGTATGTTTCGATCGGGGCCTGTTCAATCCCCGAAAGAACAATCCGGGAGGTTACGTCATGTCGCCGTCATCCAAGATTCTTGCAATATCCGCCGTTACCGCCGCGCTGGCCTCGCCCGCCGCTGCCCAGGGCGTCGTCACGCAAAAAAACATTTCGCTCGGCATGGCGCAGAGCATCGCGCAGGCCGCACTCGAAAAGTGTATCAGCTTGGGGTTCAAGGTGGCCGTCAGCGTGGTTGATCGTGGCGGCATGGTGCTGGTCACGCTGCATGGCGACGGCGCCGGTCTGCACACAAACGAAGGTGCGGAGCGCAAGGCGTACACCGCGCGCACGTTCAGTCAGACGTCCAATGACCTCATTAAGCGCCTCACGGAACGGCCGGAAACCGCATTCGGGACGCGGCAATACACGCGCGTTATCGCACTGCCGGGGGGCATTCCGATCAAGGTGGGCAACGAAGTCATTGGCGCCGTCGGCGTGTCCGGCTCGCCTGGCAAGGACGACGACTGCTCGCAGGCCGGCATCGACAAGGTCGCCGACCAGCTCAAGTAAGTCTCTCCGCTCATTCCCGCGAAAGCGGGAACCCAGTGGTCTTAACTCTGGATCCCCGCTTCCGCGGGGACGAGCGGGTAATTTAACCCGCCAGTTCCTCACGCAGGATTTCGAGCTCCAGCCACTGCTCCTCGGCCGCCGCCAGCTTGCGCTGCGTCTCGCCGAGGTCAGTGGTGACCTTCTCGAATCCTGCGCGATCGCGCACGTAGAAGTCCGGGTCGTCGAGCCGGGCCTGCAGGTCGCTGGCTTTCGCGTTGAGCGCAGCAATTGTTTTCGGCAGCGTCTCGAGCGCGTGCTTTTCCTTGAACTTCATTTTGCGTTTCGCCGCCTGCGGCTCACCGGCGGATGTCGAACCTTTCGACGCGCTGGTGGCCTTCTCCACTTCGGCTTTGGGCGCCACGCGCGTGAGGTCCGCGCCGCGCTGCGCGAGCATGTCGCTATAGCCGCCGGCATATTCGACCCAGCGCCCGTCGCCCTCCGGCGCGAACACGCCGCTCACCAGCCGATCGAGAAAATCGCGGTCGTGGCTGATCAACAGCACCGTGCCGGGATATTCGCCCAGCATGTCCTCGAGTACGTCGAGCGTCTCCATGTCGAGATCGTTGGTCGGCTCGTCCAGCACCAGCAGGTTGGACGGCTTGGCCAGGACCTGCGCCAGCATCAGGCGGCCGCGTTCGCCGCCCGACAGCTTGCCGAGCGGGGTGCGCGCCTGCTCGGCCGAAAACAGAAAATCCTTCATGTAGCTGACGACGTGCTTGCCGACGCCGTTGACCGAGACGGTGTCGCCCTCGCCGCCCGTGAGCGCCTGCTTGACGGTGATATTGGCGTCCAGGCTGTCGCGATGCTGATCGAGCGTGGCGATGGCCAGCGTCGAGCCGAGCCGCACGCTTCCGGTGTCCGGCGCCAGCGCGCCGGTCAGCAGGCTGATCAGCGTGGTCTTGCCGCTGCCGTTGGGTCCGACGATGCCGATACGATCGCCACGCTGAATACGGGTTGAAAAGTCGCTGACGATCGTGCGGCTACCGTAGCTCTTGCTGATCCCCTTCGCCTCGATCACCAATGCGCCCGATGGCGCCGCCGTAGCCGCGGTGATGTTGGCGTCGCCGGCCGCAGCACGATAACTGCGGCGCGCTTCGCGCAACGCCTGCAGCTGCCCGACCCGGCGCATGTTGCGCTTGCGCCGCCCGCTGACGCCATAACGCATCCAGTGCTCTTCGGCGACGATCTTGCGCGCGAGCTTGTGCTGCTCGCGCTCCTCCTCGGCCAGCAGCATATCGCGCCATTCCTCGAAATGGGCAAAGCCGCGTTCGATGCGGCGCGTGCAGCCGCGGTCGAGCCAGACCGTTGACCGCGACAGCGTCGAGAGAAAACGGCGATCGTGGCTGATGATCACCAGGGCGGTGCGGCGGCCGTCGAGGTCGCGCTCCAGCCACTCGATGGTGGTGAGATCAAGATGATTGGTCGGCTCGTCCAGAAGCAGGATGTCGGGCGACGGCGCCAGGACGCGCGCGAGCGATGCCCGCCGCGCTTCCCCGCCGGACAAGTGCGTCGGGTCTTCCTGGCCGGTGAGGCCGAGTTCCTCCAGAAAATAGCGAGCGGCATGGGTATCGTCGCCCGGCCGCAGGCCAGCCTCGACATAGGCCAGCGTCGACGCAAAGCCGGAGAAGTCCGGCTCCTGCGGCAGATAGCGCACCAGCGCGCCGGGCTGAACGAAAACCGTGCCGTGGTCCGGCTCGATCGCACGCGCGGCAATCTTCAGAAGCGTCGATTTGCCGGAGCCGTTGCGTCCGACCAGCGAGACGCGCTCGCCGGTCGACACCGACAGCTCCGCCCCGGTCAGAAGCGGCGTGCCGCCGAAGGTCAGTGCGATGTCTTTGAGTTGAAGGAGCGGAGGAGCCATTACGCCTTATGGTGCCGCCAGCGCCGACAGGATGCGCGCCCAGGAGCGGATGCCCTTGTGATAGCAGGTCAGGTCGAACTTTTCGTTCGGCGAATGCACGCGGTCATCGTCGAGCGCGAAGCCGACAAGCAATGAATCCATGCCGAGCACGCTCTTGAAATCGGCAACAATGGGGATCGAGCCGCCGGCGCCGACCGCCACCGCCTTCTTGCCCCACTCCTCGCCCAGCACCTCGCGCGCCTTGTTGAGCGCCGGATTGTCGAACGACAATTGCAGCGGCGGCGCCAGCCCGAAATTGCCGAATTCGACCTTGCAGTCGGCGGGCAGCCGCGCCCGCACAAAGGCGCGGAAGGCGTCGCGGATCTTTTCAGGATCCTGCGTGCCGACCAGGCGGAACGAGACCTTGGCACTGGCCTCCCCCGGAATGACGGTTTTGGCGCCTTCGCCGGTATAGCCACCGATGATGCCGTTGATCTCGGCGGTCGGCCGCGTCGTGATCTGCTCGATCAGCATACGATCTTGCTCGCCGGCGGGCGTCTTGAGCCCGATGGGACCGAGAAACTTTTCCGGCGTCAGGTCGAGCCCCTTGAGGTCGGCTTTGATATCGGGTGGCAGGTCCTTCACGCCGTCATAGAAGCCGGGGATCGTGACCCGGCCCTTGTCATCCCACATGGCACCGAGAATTTCCGCGAGCAGCCGCAGCGGGTTCTGGGCGGCACCCCCGAATACACCGGAATGTAGGTCACGGTCGGCGCAAGTGATCTTGACGTCCTCGTAGACGAGGCCGCGCAGCGAGGTGGTGATGGCGGGCGTCTTCTGGTCCCACATGGCAGTGTCGCAGACCAGAGCGAGGTCGAGCTTGAACTCGGCCGCATTGTTGCGCACGAAATCAAAGAGGTTCTTGGAGCCGCACTCTTCTTCGCCCTCGATCATCATGGTGATCGGCAACGGCAGCTTGCCGGTAACGGCCTTGAAGGCACGGCAGGCCTCGATGAAGGTCATCGCCTGGCCTTTGTCATCGCAGGCGCCCCGCGCCACGATGATCTTGCGTCCATCCGGCAAAATCTCGATGCGCGGTTCGAAGGGTGGCGTCTTCCACTGGTTCAGCGGATCGACCGGTTGCACATCGTAATGGCCGTAGAACAGCACGCGCGGACCAGCGACGCCGTTCGATTTGCCGACGACCACCGGATGCCCGGCGGTCGGACGCACGCTGGCGTCGAAACCAATGGTCTTGAGATCGGCAGCCACATGCTCGGCGGCTGCGCGGCACTGATCCTTGAAGGCCGGGTCGGTGGACACCGAGGCGATACGCAACAAGGCGAACAGTCGCTCGACGCTGTGGTCGATATCCTGATCAATACGGCTCAAGACCGCGTCGAGGGTCGTCATGCGGGGCTCCTTGCAGGCAGGGGGCCCACGCTAGCAACGCAGACGGGCGCTGGAAAGAACCGTCAATGCACGGTCGGCTTGGAAAAATTGGCCGGTTGGGCCGGCGGCGTCAGCACCATACGGCCGGATGCCGGTGGTCGCCTGCGGCGGCGGCCTTGCAGCACGGCGCCAATGCGGCGGTAGAACATGCGGGGCGCAATCCTGGCGGGCAGCACCGCGACATAGCCGCGGACCAAGGCGACCTTGCGCAAATAAGGCGTGACGACCGGCGCCACAATCAGCGTCGGTATCCCGAAAGGCCGCCCGGGTGCGTCTGCGAGCATCTCCGGAACTGCGTCGGGACCCGCATCGCCGGTCACCATGAGGCAGGCATCGACACCGCCGCCGCGGCAGAGCTGCCTCGCCTCCTCGATTCCGGCGATTGTGCTGACCCTGCCTATCGCCATGCGCCGCAAGCGCGCCGCCAGTCGTTCGCCGCCATGGTTGGCGGCATCATCAACAGCAACAATGATATGGGCGCGCCGCATCAACTGCATACCAACAACCTTGCCCCACTCCCGACGACCCGCTCGGCCCGATGTTCCGCGCGCCGATGCGGCAGCCCAACGTCGAACCGCCGATATATCCTTATTCTTTCAGGATTTTTTCAACCATACATGGCCTGTGACCCCCGCCAAATTACGAAACTACTGATAGTAGGACTACGGATTGATGCGCGTACCCTTTTGTCACCCGCGCCGCATCCCCGCGTGCCATGACGGAAGCCGGGTCGCCACAATTGGAAAGTTGAATAAACGCAAAGCCAGGATCCGACCTCGGCAACGCAAGTCGATTCATTTCACTTGACACGCGAGCCCGGCAGTGACTGCACGCGGGCCCCGCGAACGACAATGCCGTTGCATCCTCCTTGTCATCGCGATGAACGGCGTCCAATATAAACGCAATTCCGCCACAGTGCCGGGGGGCGTGAGGTTCCATGGATGAGTTGATCGGGCGTCTCGTCGCCAAAGCAGGCGTCGAACGCGGTGTCGCAGAAAAGTCGCTTGCCATTATCCTCGACTTCCTGCGCAAGGAAGGGCCCGCCGACAAGGTGCAGGCACTCCTTGACCGGCTCCCCGGAGCAGAGGCCTTGCTTGCGCAGCAGCCTGACACCGGCGGGGGCATGTTCAGCATGGGCGGCATCATGGGCGCAGGCACAAAGATGATGGCCGCGGGGCTAAGCATGGGCCAGGTGCAAAGTGTTACGCGCGAGACAATCGCTTACGCGCGCGAAAAGATTGGCGACGACGCGCTCGGCGAAATCGTCGGCGCCATTCCCGGATTGAGTCAGTTCGTTTGAACCGTTCACGTCACAAAAAACAAAACCATAAGAAAAGGCGGAGGAAGCGCGGATGTCTTATCCCATCACCGATATAGAGGGGATCGACGGCGATGTCGCCGCGGTGCTCAAATCGGCTGGGATCAGATCAACCGATCGCCTGCTCGAAGCCGCGCGTACGGTAAAGGGACGCAAGACACTCGCGGCGAAGACCGGCTTCGATGAGAAACAGCTGTTGTGCTGGGCCAACGTCGCTGACCGCATGCGCATCAAAGGCATCAGCAAGGAATATGCCGAGCTATTGCAGGCCGCCGGTGTCGATACCGTAAAGGAACTCAAGTACCGAAATCCTCTCAACCTGGCGAAGGCGATGGCCGACGCGAACAGAAGGCGCAAAGTCGTGCGCTTGCTGCCGTCGGAGAAGGTGGTCAAGCGCTGGATCGAGAACGCCAAATTATTGCCGCTCAAGATCACCTATTGATGCCGTGACGCCGGCTTGACAGCCCCCCACCGACCGCGCAAAGCGACCGATATGGGAAGCGTCCGAACCCTGAATATGGCCGCCGGAACCGCGCCAAAAGCGGTGCAAAACACCCTTTCCGGGATGTTTTCGGTGGGCCGTCCGCTGGTCATGGGTATTCTCAATGTCACCCCGGACTCTTTCTCGGACGGCGGCCAATTCCTCGATCCCGCGCAGGCGATTGCTCATGCCGCGGACATGGCAATGGCGGGCGCTGATATCCTCGATATCGGTGCAGAGTCGACGCGACCGTATGGCGGGCCTGTCCCCGTCTCCGCCGATGAGGAAAAGGCGCGGCTCGCGCCAATATTGCCAGCGGTCATCAAACTCGGCGTGCCGCTGTCGATCGACACGATCAAAGCCTCGATCGCCGCCTGGGCGCTCGACCAGGGTGCCGCTCTGGTCAACGACGTGTGGGGACTGCAACGCGACCCCGACATGGCACCTCTCGTCGCCAAACGCGGCGTCCCGGTGATTGTCATGCACAATCGGGAGAGCGCGGACGAAAGTATCGACATTGTTGCCGACGTGATTGCCTTTTTTTCGCGATCGCTCGAGATCGCCGCGCGCGCCGGAATCGCACGCGACAACATCGTGCTCGATCCTGGCATTGGCTTTGGCAAGACTCCCGAGCAGAGCATTGCCTGTATCGGCCGGCTTGCGGAATTCAAGCGTTTCGGCCTGCCGCTTCTGGTCGGCGCCTCGCGCAAACGCTTCATCAACGCGGTCGCTCCCTCGGCCCCGGACGATCGTATCGGCGGGTCGATCTCGGCTCATCTGCTCGCGGTTGAAAAGGGAGCGGCTATTGTCCGCGTGCATGATGTCAAGGAGACCGTTCAGGCATTGCGCGTGGCCGCTGCAATAGAGGCAGCCCGATGAGCGATTGCATTTTCATTCGCGGCCTGGCGCTGCATGCCTACCACGGCGTGATGCCGCACGAGGCCAAGGTCGGACAGACCTTCACCATCGACCTCGAACTCGAGATCGATCTGTCCACCGCAGCCCGCTCGGACAAAGTCGCGGATACTGTCTCGTATGACAAGGTTGTCGACTGCGCGAGCGCGGCCTTCAGCGGGCAACGTTTCCGCCTGATCGAAGCTGCCGCCGGGCGGGTGGCCAATGCGGTACTCGCGGCCTTTCCCCCCGTGCGATCGGTCCGTGTCACAATCCACAAGCCACACGCTCCGATTGCCGCGACATTTGATGATGTCGGCGTGACCGTGGTGCGGAGCCGCCATGGTTGAGGCGCTGCTTGCGCTTGGCGGCAATGTCGGAAACAGCCGGGCCATTCTTGACCGCGCAATCAATCTGCTGTGCGACGGAAAAGACGTCAGGCTGAAAGCACGGTCATCCGACTACCGGACGCCGCCCTGGGGTTTCAAATATCAGCCGCATTTCATCAACCTCGCCATCGCGGTCGAAACGACGCTTGGCCCACGCGAATTGCTGGCGCGTGCGCAGGACATCGAGCTGCAGCTCGGCCGCGACCGCGCCCATGAAAAGCGCAACGGGCCAAGAACCGCGGATATCGACATCCTCGCCTACGACGACCTGACATTGGACGAGCCGAATTTGACCTTGCCGCATCCCCGGCTGTTCGAGCGCGCTTTCGTTCTCCTGCCGTTGGCTGAAATCGCCGGGGATCGCATGATTGCCGGACGGCACGTGGGCGAAGCGGCAAAGACCGTGGACGCCGGCGGCATTCATCGCCTGCCCTAGTGGTTTTCGCGATGCGAGTATGCAATTTGCTTTATCTCAATGGCTTGATGGCGCCGACTGTGCCAACTTTCCCGCATGTCTGACGACCTTCCCCTCGCCGCAGAATTCGCGCCGACAAGCGAAGCGGACTGGCGCAAGCTGGTCGAGGCAGCGCTCAAGGGCGCCGCGTTCGACAAGCGACTGGTGAGCCAGACTTATGACGGCTTGCGCGTCGAACCGCTTTACGCGCGCGCCATCGGAGCCGAGCCAGTTGCGGGACGAATGCCTGGCGCCCCATGGACCCTGATGCAGCGCGTCGACCATCCCGACCCGGCCACAGCGAACGCGCAGGCGCTGGAGGATCTGGAGAACGGCGCAAACGGGTTGACGCTGGTGTTCGCCGGTTCGCTCAATGCCAACGGCTACGGCCTGGATGCTTCGGCGGCGACCCTCGAGAGCGTGCTCAAGGACGTCGACCTCGATGCCGGCATCACCATCGATTTCAATCTCAGCCCGCCGACACGCAATGCCGTGCAGCTTTTCGCGGCGCTGGTGAAAAGCCGGAAAATTTCGCCGGCATCGGTCGACCTGCGCGCCAGCATCAATCCGATCGGCGGCTTTGCCGCGTCCGGCGCCAGCCCGAAACCATGGAGCGAGCTGTCGAAAACTTTTGCGGCAGCCATCCGCGATCTCGCCGATCAAGGATTTCGCGGGCCCTTCGCGGTCGCCGATGGACGTATCATTCACAATGCCGGCGGCTCGGAAGCGCAGGAACTGGCTTTTGCCATCGCCGCCGCCGTGGATTGTCTGCGCGCGCTCGAGGCGAGCGGCGTGCCGCTCGATAGCGCGCGCGGCATGATCTATTTCCGTATGTCGGCGGACGCCGACGAGTTTCTCACCATCGCGAAATTCCGCGCCATTCGGAAACTATGGGCACGCGTCGAAGAAGCCTGCGGCCTTACGCCGAAGCCGACTTATGTCGCCGCCGAAACCGCGTGGCGGATGATGACCAAGCGCGATCCCTACGTGAACATGCTGCGCACCACCATTGCGGTCAGCGCAGCCGGCCTTGGCGGCGCCGACAATATCGCGGCGCTGCCGCACACTGTCGCCCTTGGACTACCCGATGCTTTCGCGCGACGCGTTGCACGCAACACGCAACTTATCCTGCTCGAAGAATCCAACCTGGCGAAAGTTTCCGATCCCGCCGCCGGCTCCGGCGCCATCGAGGATCTGACAAGCCAACTCTGCACCGCCGCATGGAAACAGTTTCAGGAGATCGAAGCCGCCGGCGGCGCCTGGGCCGCGCTTGAACGCGGCCTGATTCAGCAGAAAGTCGCAGCGGTCCGCACCGAACGGCAGAAATCGACGGCGCGGCGCAAGGATGCGCTGACCGGCACCAGTGATTATCCAAATCTCCAGGAAAAAACGCCCGCGGTGCTCAAGGTCGCGCCGGTCGTGCCGCCAAAGGAAAGCGGGGCGAAAGCGGCCATCGAACCGCTGCCGAGCATTCGCTTGTCTGAGCCCTTCGAGAAGCTGCGCGATGCCTCCGACCGCATGATCGCCAGGACCGGATCGCGGCCGAAAGTGTTCCTGGCCAATCTCGGCAAGGTCGCGGACTTCACCGCGCGGGCGATGTTTGCCAAGAATTTCTATGAGGCCGGCGGCATCGAGGCGCTGAACAATGACGGCTTCAAGGACCAGACAGAGATGCTCGCAGCTTTCAAGAAATCGGGCGCCAAACTCGCCTGCTTGTGTTCGTCCGACGCCGTCTATGTTGCAACAAGCCGCCGACGCCGCTAAGGCGCTGACGAGCGCCGGTGCCATCGTCCATCTCGCCGGCCGGCCCGGTGACCACGAGGCCAATTGGCAGGCGGCCGGCGTCAAAACCTTCATATTCATGGGCTGCGATGTGGTTTCGACCTTGCAGGCGGCGCATGATATTCTGGGCGTCAAATGAGTCAGGTCCCCAATTTCGCCAAGGTCGACTTCGCCGAGGCCGCCGCGCCGTCCACCGGCAGCGGCGCACCATGGACCACGCCCGAAGGCATTCCCGTAAAGCCCACCTACAGCGAAGCCGATCTCGCCGGCATCGATTTCCTCGACACCTATCCCGGCAAGGCGCCGTTCCTGCGCGGTCCCTACCCCGCGATGTACGCGGCGCAGCCCTGGACCATCCGGCAATATGCCGGCTTCTCGACGGCGGAAGATTCCAACGCCTTCTACCGGCGCAATCTTGCCGCCGGACAGAAGGGGCTCTCGATCGCCTTCGATCTCGCCACCCACCGCGGCTATGACAGCGACCATCCGCGCGTGTCCGGCGACGTCGGCATGGCGGGCGTCGCCATCGACTCGATCTACGACATGCGCACGCTGTTCTCCGGCATCCCGCTCGACCAGATGAGCGTGTCGATGACCATGAACGGCGCGGTGCTGCCGGTGCTCGCGCTCTATATCGTCGCGGCCGAAGAACAGGGCGTGCCGCACGCCAAGCTGTCCGGCACGATCCAGAACGACATCCTCAAAGAATTCATGGTGCGCAACACCTATATCTACCCGCCCGGTCCGTCCTTGCGCATCATCTCCGACATCTTCGCCTACACCTCCGCCGAAATGCCGAAGTTCAATTCGATTTCGGTCAGCGGCTATCACATGCAGGAAGCCGGCGCGACGCAGGATCTGGAGCTCGCCTATACGCTCGCCGACGGCGTCGAATATGTCCGCGCCGGCATCAAGGCCGGCCTGACCGTCGACCAGTTCGCGCCGCGCGTGTCGTTCTTCTGGGCGATCGGCATGAATTATTTCATGGAGATCGCCAAGCTGCGCGCCGCCCGCATGATCTGGGCGAAGCTGATGAAACCGTTCAAGCCGGAGGATGCGCGCTCGCTGTCGCTGCGCACCCATTGCCAGACGTCGGGCTGGTCGCTGGCTGCGCAGGACGTGTTCAACAACGTGTCGCGCACCATGATCGAAGCGATGGCGGCCACCCAAGGCCAGACCCAGTCGCTGCACACCAACTCGTTCGACGAGGCCCTCGCCCTGCCGACCGATTTTTCCGCCCGCATCGCCCGCAACACCCAGATCGTGCTCCAGCAAGAGGCCGGCGCCACCCGCATCGTCGATCCATGGGGCGGCTCATACTATGTCGAGAAGCTGACCTACGAACTGGCGCGTAAGGCCTGGGCCCATATCGAGGAAGTCGAGGCGCTCGGCGGCATGACCAAGGCGATCGAGGCCGGCATTCCGAAACTGCGCATCGAGGAAGCCGCCGCCAAGACGCAGGCCCGCATCGACGCCGGTGTGCAGGCGGTCATCGGCGTCAACAAATATCAGCCGACCGACGAGGCGCCGATCGAGGTGCTCAAGGTCGACAATTCCGCCGTGATGCAGATGCAACTCGACAAGCTCAAGCGCCTGAAGGCCGAGCGCGATCCGGCGGCGCTCAAGGAAGCGCTCGACGCGCTGACGCGGGGCGCCACCGGCAACGGCAACCTGCTCGAACTCGCGGTCGAAGCGGCGCGCGCCAAGGCGACCGTCGGCGAGATCTCGATGGCGCTTGAAAAAGTGTTCGGCCGCCATCGGGCCGAGATCAAGGCCATTACCGGGGTCTACAAGCGCGAGGTCGGCAAGACCGATGCCGGCGAACGCGTGCGCAAGGCCGTCGAAGCCTTCGAGGCCGCGGAAGGACGCCGCCCTCGCCTGCTCGTCGCCAAGATCGGCCAGGACGGCCACGACCGCGGGCAGAAAGTGATCGCGTCGGCCTTCGCCGATCTCGGCTTCGACGTCGATATCGGGCCGCTGTTTGCGACGCCATCCGAAGCCGCGCGCCAGGCGGTCGAGAACGACGTGCACGTTCTGGGCGTGTCGTCGCTCGCCGCCGCCCATCTCACGCTGGTGCCGCAACTCAAAGCCGAACTCGCAAAGCAGGGCCGCGACGACATCATGATCGTGGTCGGCGGCGTGGTGCCATCGCAGGACTACGATGCGTTGCAAAAGGCCGGCGCGGAGGCCATCTTCCCGCCGGGGACGGTGATCGCGGAAGCGGCCGAGAAATTGCTCAAAACGTTGCGCCACCGCCTCGGCCACGACCAGCGGGCCGCGGAATGAACTCTATTTTTGCGCGGGCCGCCATCGCCGCGCTTTGCGCGCTTTCGCTTTCGGGCTGTATCGACTCGGTCAGCCCCATTCTTTCCGACTCGCAGCAACTGTTCGGGCCACGCGCGACGTTCCAGCTCTACGGCCTGCGCAAGGGTTTCGCGGTAGAACCGGAACAGGTGACATTTTCCTGGGACGGCGCGCGCTATGTCCGCAAGAGCGGCGGCCTGAAGGACGTCCACGCCTTTTCGGTGCATCCGTTTGAGAATAGCGATTTCATCATCCAGAGCGCGCCAGCCAACAAACCGCGCATGACCGAATATGCCGTGATGCATCGGTTGACGGACGGCGTCTATCAGGTCGTCGTCATCGATGAAGACGACGCGGACGAACCGACACGCGTGGCTCATTGCGGCAAGGGCGAGAAGAACGACCGGTCGTGCCGCATCAAGACACGCGACCAGTTGTTTGCTTTCGCCCGTGCCACAGCGGCGCGCAAAAGAAACGACGGCGGCTTGGCGATCCGGCTGTCCGATGATGAGCGTCCGGGCAAACGCCGACACTAGGGCATTATGGCTTCGCGCTCGCGACCCCTTTCCCTTACCATCCTCGTCACCGGCTTTGGCCCATTTCCAGGCGCGCCGTTCAATCCGACCGGAGCAATGGTCGAGCGGCTTGCACGCCTGCGGCGGCCCGCGCTGGCCGATATTAAAATCATCGCACACGTCTTCCCGACCAGCTATGCCGCAGTTGATCGCGAATTGCCCAGACTCATCGCCAAGCACAAACCACGCGCACTGCTGATGTTCGGTCTGGCCGCGCGAACGAAGTCGTTGCGCATCGAGACGCGCGCGCGCAACGCGCTGGCCCTTCTGCCTGATGTCTCGGGTCAGTCGTTACATCGAAATTCCATTCTTCCCGGCGGCCCGGCAGTCTTGGCCCTTCCCGGCCAAACGCAGTCGCTGTTTACGTCCGCTCGTAATGCTCGTGTGCCGGTGAAGCAATCGCGCGATGCCGGGCGGTATTTGTGCAATTACCTGTGTTGGCGTGCGGCGGAGGCGTCCCTTAAAAACGAAGGCCCACGGCTCGCCACTTTCGTTCATGTCCCGGCCATCCCACGAGCGGTAAGGCCGAAGTCGAAACAACACCGGCTGACCATCGACGACCTGACCCGCGCCGCAAGCGGCATTCTGTTGGCACTGGCAGCGGCAGCACGGCGTTAACTTCCCGGGCGCAAGATGCGCGTCATGTTGATGGATCGCCGCCGCCTCCTGATGGGCAGTGTCACCTGCGCCGCTGCGCTCGCCGCACCGCTTTCAGCCTATGGCCTTGATGCAACGCAATTCGGCGTGCGCGCGGGAACGACCGACGACCAGAGCCGCGCATTCCAGCGCGCACTCGACCAGGCCGCCCGCACGCGTGCGCCACTCATTCTTGCACCGGGTGTCTATCGCGCTGGTGACCTTAACTTGCCGGCCGGCGCGCAGCTTATTGGCGTGCGTGGCGCGACCCGCCTGGTCCTGACCCACGGACCGTCCCTAGTTTCCACCGAGGGTGGCGACAGCATCACGCTGTCCGGCCTCACGCTCGAGGGCGGCGGCCAGGCCCTGCCGCAGAATCGCGGGCTGGTGCATTTCACGGCTGCGAAAGGCATCCGTATCGTCGACTGCACCATCATCGGCGCGGGCGGCAATGGCATCGCGCTCGAGCGCTGCGACGGCAGCGTCACCGGCAGCGCCATAACCGGGGCCGACAACAATGCCTTGTTCTGCGTCGACAACACCGGTCTCATCATTAGTGCCAACGTGATCCGCAATTCCGGCAATGGCGGCATCCGCATATGGCAAAGCGTCAAACGTCACGACGGCAGTATCGTTGCGGACAACACGATCGAAGATACCGCAGCGCGCGTCTGGTGGCACCGGTGAGAATGGCAACGCCATCAACGTTTTTCGCGCAGCCGACGTCATCGTTCGCAACAACATGATCCGCCGCGCAGCATTTTCGGCCATCCGCGGAAACGCTGCGTCCAATATCCAGATCGTCGGCAACAACTGTGCGGACCTCAAAGAGACCGCGATGTATGCCGAATTCGATTTCGAGGGCGCGGTTGTTGCAGACAACGTGATCGACACCGCCGAAAATGGCATCGCCATCACCAATTTCAACAATGGCGGACGCCTGGCCACCGTGCACGGCAACTTCCTGCGCAATGTCGGCGTGCGGAGGCCGGACAATCCGCCCGAAGGCGCAGGCGTCGGCATCGGCGTCGAAGCAGACACCGCTGTGACTGGCAATGTGATCGAGAACGCGCCCTACGCCGGCATCCGCCTCGGCTTCGGTCCCTACCTGCGCAACGTGACGGCCACTGGCAACGTTATCCGCGACGCCGGAATCGGCATTGCCGTGTCGGTTGTGCAGGGCGCCGGTGCGGCCGCGATTACGGGCAATATCATCCAAAACGCCAAACGCGGCGCCATCGTCGGCATGGAATGGCACAAGCCTGTAACCGGCGACCTCGCTCAGGATGGAGCGGAGCGCTATCCGCAACTCAAGCTGAGTGGAAACCAAGGCAAATAAGCCCAGCGATCCGGCACATTGCTGTCTTTTAATGATAGACCCGCCGGGTTGCCTCGCTTAGGCCGCGAACCCATTTATAGTTCTGGTGCCATGCCGACCATCCCCCGCAACCCGCAAACGCACGATCATCATGCTTGTCATCTTCGCTTTATTCCTCGTCCCGATCATCGCGCGCGCCGCCCTCTACGCGGTCGGCAATGAGCCGCGCTCGTGGCGCGACGCCGATTGGTCGAGCACCGGCCTGCTGCCAAAGGCGAGCGCCGATCCGCAGGCACGCGTGATCATATTTACCGGCACCGCCGGCGCCTGGAAGGGCATTTTCGCCGTCCATAGCTGGATCGTTCTCAAGCACGCGAACGCCACCGCATGGACCCGCTACGACGTCGTCGGTTGGGGCGAGCCGGTGCGCACCAACAATTGGCCCGCCGACGGTCGCTGGTTCGGAAACATGCCGGTGGCGATCGTCGACATTTCCGGCGCTGATGCTGAAAAACTGATTCCGCGGATCGAAGACGGCCATTGCCAACTATCACTTTGCACGCGCCGGCGATTACCGGATCTGGCCTGGTCCGAACAGCAACAGCTTCGTTGCAACAATCCTGCGTTCGGTGCCCGAACTCGGCATCAGTCTTCCGCCCAATGCGGTCGGCCGCGATTTTCGCGAATGGCGTTTATGCCGGCCTGACCGACAGCCGCACTGGAATTGAGCTCAATTTGAACGGTTTTGCGGCCATCAAGCTTGGCTGGGTTGAAGGTATCGAGTTGAATTTACTTGGCTTGGTCGCCGGACTCGATTTGCGACATCCCGGTTTGAAGCTGCCGGGATTTGGCCGCGTCGGCCTTGAGTCGCCGGTGGCCACCGCATTGGCGCGCTGAATTTCATAGCTTGCATGCTGTTTTGTCGTGCCGCCCGATCAATGGGGTGACGCGGCCGCGCGCTTCATGGCAAGTTGTCGGCGCAATCGAGGCTTCCGATGCGCAACACGTTGCCGCTGCTCGACAAGATTCGATTTCCGGCGATCCGGCGCGGCAAGCTGGAAACGCTGCAGATCAATGTCGGCTATCGCTGCAACCAGTCCTGCGTCCATTGTCACGTCAATGCCGGGCCGAACCGAACCGAAGAAATGACCGGTGAGGTTGCCGATCTGGTCCTGGACTTTCTCCGGCGTCAAAAGATACCGACGCTCGACATCACCGGCGGAGCGCCCGAGCTTAATCCGCATTTCCGGCGGTTGGTGCGCGAGGCGCGCAAGCTCGGCGTCAAAGTGATGGATCGCTGCAACCTCACGATCCTCGAGCAACCGGGCCAGGAGGATCTCGCCGAGTTTCTGGCGAGCGAGCGCGTCGAAGTGGTCGCGTCGATGCCATGCTATTTGCGGGACAATGTCGAACAGCAGCGCGGCAAAGGCGTTTATCGACGGTTCGATCCGTGGGCTCAAGCGGCTCAACGCCATCGGCTACGGCCGCGACCCGGCACTGCCGCTTCATCTGGTCTACAACCCGCAAGGCCCGTCGCTGCCTCCGGCGCAGGCCACGCTCGAGGCCGATTACAAGCGGGTGCTCGGCGAGCAATACGGCATCGTCTTCAACAAACTGTACGTGCTCGCCAACATGCCGATCCAGCGCTTCGGATCCATGCTGATCACACGCGGCGAGTTCGAAAGCTATCTGGGTCTGCTGCAGGACGCCCATCTCGACGCCAATCTCGGCGGCGTAATGTGCCGCAGCCTGCTTTCGGTGGATTGGCGAGGCTATGTCTACGACTGTGACTTCAACCAGATGCTCGACCTGCCGATGGCGCGCGGACAAAACAGACGTGTTCATTTGAACGATCTGCTCGACGACACGATCGACGGCAATCCGATCCGCGTTGCCGGGCATTGTTACGGCTGTACGGCGGGACAAGGTTCGAGCTGCGGCGGCGCATTGAACGAGGCAGCGGAATGACCCTGTCGATCATCGTGCCGGTGCTGGATGAGGCCGCCGGCATCGAGGCCACGCTGACCGCGCTTGCGCCCTATCGGACGCGTGGCTGCGAGTTGATCGTGGTTGACGGCGGAAGTCGTGACGAAACGCTCGCCTTGGCGAGCCCCCTCGCCGACCGCGTGCTCACCGCTCCGCGCGGTCGCGCCGTCCAAATGAACGCCGGCGCGGCTGTTGCGCGCGGAGATGTTCTCCTCTTCTTGCACGCCGATACGAAGCTGCCCGCAAACGCAGATGTGCTTATACGCGACGGCCTCGCGCAATCGGGCCGCGTCTGGGGTCGTTTCGACGTCCGCTTCGATCAAGACGGGATCATGCCGTTGATCGCCATCATGATGAATCTGCGCTCGCGCCTGACCGGCATCGCCACTGGCGACCAGGCGATCTTTGTCACCCGTGCTGCGTTCGATGCAGTCGGCGGCTTCCCGGCGCAGCCGCTGATGGAGGATATCGCGTTCTCGTCGCGCATCAGGCGCGTCGGCCGCCCGGCATACATCCGCGCGCCCGTCACGACGTCGGCACGCCGCTGGCAAACGCAAGGCATCCTGCGGACGGTATTTCTGATGTGGCGGCTGCGCCTGGCTTATTTCCTCGGCGCCGATCCGGCACACCTCGCGCGCCAATACGGCTATGCCGACCGATAGTCCGGTCTCGATCGCAATTCTGGCGAAAGCTCCAATTCCTGGGCTCGTCAAGACGCGTCTTATTCCGACGATTGGCGCGCATGCCGCGGCCGTGCTCCAGGAGCGGCTGACAGAACGCGCAATTGCGACCGCGCTTGCCGCCGATGTCGGGCCGGTGACGTTGTGGTGCTCACCCGACGCCACCCACAGCACGTTCCTCAAATTGGTGATGCAGCAACGCATCATCCTCAAGCGGCAACCCGAAGGCGACCTCGGCGCACGCATGTTGGCCGCAACGACCCAGCCAGCGGCGGCCCTGTCCTCGTGATCGGTACCGATTGCCCAGCTTTGACCGAATTGCACCTGCGCGGGGCCGCCAATGCCCTGCGCGAGGGCAATGACGTCGTCATTATCCCGGCTGAGGACGGTGGCTATGTTCTGATCGGCACGCGTACGCCGCAGCCGGCGATATTTGCCGGCATCGCATGGGGCACAAACACCGTGCTCGCCGATACCCGTACGCGCATCATCGAGCAGCGTCTGATGTTGACAGAACAGCCTCCGCTCTGGGACGTCGATACCGAAGCGGATCTTGCCCGGCTTGAGCGCGAGTTTCCCGAACTTAAATTGTAATGGCTACTGCAGACGTATCAGGATCAATCCGCAGACAATCAGGCACGCCGCAAGGATACGGACGGCGCGCAGCGGCTCCTTCAGCACGACGACGGCAATGACGGCACCAAAAAGGACGCTCGTTTCGCGCAATGTTGCGACCACTGCGATGGGCGCAGCCGTCATCGCCCAGATTGCGATGCCATAGGAAAGAAATTGCAGCGCACCACCGGCAATCCCGCGTTGCCAGTACTGCTGCATTGCCGGGATCACATCGCGCCCGTCGCGAAAGAGCGCATAGGGCAGCATGACGACCGCGATGCCGACAAACAACCATGCCGAATAGGCATTCGGATTGACGGAGAGCCGTCGCTCCAACACCATCGACCACCGAATAGGCACAGACGGTCAGCGCCGTGAAAAATGCAAAACCGATCGCGCGACGATCGATGTGAGCCAGTTCACGGCCGCCGCGCGCCGACAGCAGCAGTACCCCCGCAACGAGCGCAAATATTCCGACCCAGCCGATAACGCTCAACTTCTCACCGATAAAAAATGTTGTCACGGTCGCTGTCATCAACGGCGCGGCGCCACGCGCGATCGGATAGACCTGCCCGAGATCACCCGTGCGGTAGGTTTCAATCAGCGACGCAAAATAGACGAGATGAATGGCGACCGATGCGATCAACCACGGCCAGGCAGCCCAGGCCGGCATACCCACGAGCGGGATAAACACAAGCGCGACCGCGCCTGAGCCGATCGAGATCAACGTCGTCGTCGAGAGCGGATCCAGCCCGACCTTGATCAGCGCATTCCATCCGGCGTGGCAGGCAGCGGCAAACAAAACGGCGAGAAAGACGAAATTTTCCATCACAAGCGCAGGTCGGTCGCTTGTGCCGCCGGCGCGCAATTATTGATCATTGTTGCCTCGGCGAAATCGCGCAGCCCGGGAATCGGCAAGTGCATAGAGCATCTTTATAAGCAGGTGCGGACTTTTCAATATACGAATGGAGGGCGTCTGCCCTACCATTTCCATCCGGACGCAGACGACCGACCAGAGCCCCTTATGGCCGAAGGAAATCGTATTTTTCGCATTGGCACAGGCGCGGGCTTTGCCGCCGATCGGCTCGATCCAGCCGTCGATCTGGCACGCCGCGGCAAACTTGACGTGATGGTGCTGGAATGTCTCGGCGAGCGCACGGTCGCTTTTGCACACCGCGACCGCCTGGCCGATCCGCGGCGAGGCTACAACCACCTGCTCGATCGGCGCATGCGTGCTTTGTTGCCGGTATGTCGTGCCTCGGGGACGACAATCATCACAAACATGGGCGCCGCCAACCCGCGAGCAGCGGCCGAACGCACGCGCGAAATCGCGCGCGATCTTGGCATCTCAGGCCTGAAAATCGCATGTATCGAAGGCGATGACGTCAGCGGTCTCCTCAGCGCCGACCAGCCGTTCATGGATGAACCCGGGACGATCGCGTCGATTGACCGCAAAATCGTCGGCATGAATGCCTATCTGGGCGCCGACGCCATCGTCCCTGCACTCGATGCCGGCGCCGACGTTGTCATCGGCGGACGGCTTGCCGACCCATCGATGTATCTCGCTCCGCTCATGCGTCATTTCCGCTGGAAAGACAGCGACGCGCTGGCAGCCGGCACTTTGGTCGGCCACCTGATGGAATGCGGCATGCAAATCACGGGCGGGTACTTTGCCGACCCCGGAATCAAGGACGTTCCTGACCTTGCACAGTGCGGCTACCCGATCGCGGAGGTTTCGGCCGATGGCAGCGCCGTCATTACCAAATTGCCCGAGACGGGTGGATTTGTAACCGAGGCGACCGTCAAGGAGCAGTTGCTCTACGAGGTTCACGATCCGGAAAAATACCTGACCCCGGATGTCACCGCCGATTTCAGCCGTGTCGAGATCAAGGACCACGGCAACGATCGCGTGCAGGTTTCAAATGCTGCAGGCCAGACACGGCCCGAACATCTCAAGGTCACGATTGGATTCGACGCCGGTGTTCTCGCGGAAGCGGGTGTCAGTTATGCGGGACCCTCAGCCGGCTCGCGCGGGCGACTTGCCGCTGAAATCATCGAGAGCAGGCTCAAGAACACGCACGGACTCAAATCGGACATCCGCATCGACTTGATTGGCGCCAGCTCGCTTTTCGCCACTGCGGGCAAGGTGAACACAGACAGTGAAGATGTCCGGCTTCACGTCGCAACCCGCACGACCAATCGGGAGGAAGCCGAACTCTTATTGTGGGAAGTTGAAGCACTGCTGTGCTGCGGACCGGCCGGAGGCGGTGGATTTCGCGGCGTCATCACGCCGGCCATCATGACCAAGTCCGTCTTGATCGATCGCACGATCGTCCGTCCGACGTTTGAGATATTCGAAACATGACGCAGCCAGGCCGGAACGAACGAATCCTTGTGCGCGACATTGCGCACGCGCGCGCCGGCGACAAAGGCAATACGTCAAACGTCAATGTCTGGGTCTACGATCCGGCCGATTTCGCCCTGCTCAAGCGCAACCTGACGGTTGAACGCATCAAGCGGGAATTTCCCCAGCTCATGCGCGGGACTGTGACACGTTACGAAATCGAGCACCTGCATGGATTGAATTTTGTGATGCAAGACGCGCTCGAAGGCGGCGTGAACGCGTCGCTCAACCTCGACTCGCACGGAAAGTCGTGGAGCTATCTGATCCTCGGCCTCGAACTTGAGGACTGAAGGCGCGGCGACGCCCTCGCCTCATGCTTTTGCGGCCGCCGGCGCCCACAATTTCGGGCCGGCGCGCTGATATTGCGGCGGCCGCGCGACCTCAGCGCCCAATGCCTTGGCCGCATGCCAGCCCCAATGCGGATCGTCGAGGAAACAGCGCGCCATCGACACCATATCGGCCTGACCTTTGGCCACGATGTCCTCGGCGTGCTCGGGTTTCACGATCAGTCCAACGGTCCGGGTGGGAATGCCGACCTCTTTTTTCACGCGCGCGGCGATCGGCACATTGTAGCCGGGCTCAGTCGGATTGCGGATGTCACCGGCGACGCCACCGGACGAGATACAGATGAAGTCGACCCCCTCGCCCTTCAGCGCCTTGGCGATCGCGACCGCGTCGTCAGCCGTGAGCCCGCCCTCGCGCCAGTCGCTTCCCGTGATGCGGGCACCGAGCGTCACGGTCTTCGGCACAACGGCGCGCACCGCGCGCGCGATCGACAATGGGAAACGCAGCCTGTTCTCGAGTGAACCGCC
Source organism: uncultured Alphaproteobacteria bacterium (assembly GCA_963801955.1). Taxonomy (GTDB): domain Bacteria; phylum Pseudomonadota; class Alphaproteobacteria; order Rhizobiales; family Xanthobacteraceae; genus Pseudolabrys. Next base: position 93,386 of record CAWDGS010000003.1, on the reverse strand, counting down.
ATATTGATCGCTACGCTTGTTGGAAATCGGCGACATGAACCCGTGGATGAGATAGCCGTGCGCCATGTGCAGTTCGATTTCATCAAATCCGATGCGCAGCGCGCGCTGCACCGAGGCGACGAAAGCCGAACGTACGCGGTCCATGTCGGCTTCGGTGACTTCGCGCGGCGTGTGCCAGCCCTCACCAAACGGGATTGGCGAGGCAGCAATGGTCGGCCACGGATCGGCATCCGGCTTGAGCGCACCGGCGCCTTCCCACGGACGCTGCGCCGAGCCCTTGCGGCCGGAATGGGCGATCTGGATGCCGAATTTGGCGCTGCCCATGCGCCGCGCCTGCCTGACCACGCGCGCCAAAGCGGCTTCGTTGTCGTCGGAATAAAGGCCCAGGCAGCCGTGCGTGATCCGGCCATGGCGCTCGACATGGGTGGCCTCCACCACCACCAACGCGGCGCCCGAGTGGGCCATCATGCCGAGATGCATGAGGTGCCAGTCATTGGCACAGCCATCGTCGGCCGAATATTGGCACATCGGCGAGACCACGATGCGGTTGGCAAGCTCGAGGCCCGCCATCCGAAAAGGCGTGAAAAGGGTACTGGACATGAGTTTGTTTCGGCTCTGGCTGGGGTGCGCCGGACCTTAGCGCTGCTGGATAGATTTCAGATAGGCAATGATGGCACCGACATCGCGCGCGTCAAACGAGAATTCAGGCATATCGGGGTGGCCGGACATGATGCCCTCACCCAGCGCCTCTTCCAGTGAATCGATCGGGTAGCGCTGGCCGAGCGTACGGAACGGCGGAGCATCTTTAGTTGGGCTCTCGCCGCTGCGGCCAACGGCGTGGCATGACGCACAGCTGCGGGTGAGCAATTCTTCGCCGCGCTTGAGGCTTTGGGCAAATACGCCTTGCGATGAGATCGTGACCAGGGCCGCCATGGCGACGGCCAGTCCGAACAGGAGCTTTAAGCGGCCGGCTGAATATCGCTTTTGCCATCCCCCGAGCGCCGACCCGCAAGCTCGGCCCAGAGCGCAACTGCGCGTTCGGCCGCGCGCCGCTGCAACTTGAACTGTTCCTCGGCGTAGTACCATTTCCATCGACCGCTGCGATCAAGCTCGCCGATATAGGCGAGCCGGCGTTGCGCCAAGGCATGCCATTTCTCAGCGATCTTGTCGAAGCGAACGCCGCTTTGCACAGCCGCCATTGAGTGCCCCCCGGCACGCGTGAATTCGGCGATCGCACGACGCCACACGCACCGACGACAACCAAAAATTGCACGAAAACAACGGCATACAGCTTGTGGAAACCACAGCCATCTAATCCGATTCGCGGATGTTTCAAAGAGAGAGGTTGGGCCTTACAGGCGGATGCGCAGCTTGTTCGCAAGCTCACCGATGATGCCGCGCCGGAACAGCAGCACGCAGGCGACGAAGATCACGCCCTGGAGCACCAGCACCCACTCGCCCAGAAAAGAGAGCTTGTATTGCATGGCGAGGATGACAAAGGAGCCGACCACCGGCCCAAAGATCGTCCCGAGCCCCCCGACCAGCGACATCAGCACGACTTCTCCCGACATGGGCCAGTTCACGTCGGTGAGCGAGGCGATCTGCAGCAGGATTGCCTTGGTCGAGCCCGCGACTCCGGCGAGCGTCGCCGACAGAACGAATGCAAGCAGCTTGTAGCGGTCGGTCTTGTAGCCAAGCGAGATCGCGCGCGTCTCATTCTCGCGGATGGCCTTGAGAACCTCTCCGAACGGCGAATTGATGATGCGATGGATGAGGAGCATCCCGGACAAAAACACGACGAGCACGAACACGTACATCGTCATGTCGTTGCGCAAGTCGAACAGGCCGAAAAGCGTGCCGCGCGGCACCGCCTGGATGCCGTCTTCGCCGCCGGTAAACTTCAAGCGCAGGGCGACGAAATACATCATCTGCGCCAGCGCAAGCGTGATCATCGCGAAGTAGATGCCCTGCCGGCGGATGGCCAGCGATCCGGCAATCAGGCCGAGTCCGGCAGCGGCGGCCGTACCGGTGAGGATGGCGAGTTCGGGCGGCAAACCCCAGACTTTGGCGGCATGCGCCGAAATATAGCTCGCCCAACCGAAATAAAGCGCGTGGCCGAACGACAGCAAGCCGACATAGCCGATCAGCAGATTGAACGCGCAGGCGAACAGCGCAAAGCACAGCGCCTGCATCACGAACAGCGGATAGGTCACGAAAGGCGCTACCACAAGCGCCGTCACCATTACGATGAAGCCGATCGTTTCGCTCTGCTCGCGCAGCACGGACGGCTTTTTCGTGAGCGGATCGACCACGCGCTCCATCACGCCCTCCGCCCGAACAGGCCGGCCGGACGCACCAGCAGCACGATCGCCATGATTACGAAGATCACCGTGTTTGATGCCTCCGGGAAGAACACCTTGGTGAGACCCTCGATCACGCCGAGCGTAAAGCCCGTGACGACGGCACCGAGAATCGAGCCCATGCCGCCGATCACCACCACCGCGAACACCACGATGATCAATTCCGAGCCCATCTGCGGCGAAACGTTATAGATCGGCGCTGCCATGACCCCGGCGAATGCGGCGAGTGCGACGCCGAACCCGTAAGTCAGCGTGATCATGCGCGGAACGTTGATGCCGAACGCCCGCACCAAAGTCGGGTTTTCAGTCGCGGCACGCAGGTATGCGCCGATGCGCGTGCGCTCGATCACGAACCAGGTGCCGAGACAAACCGTCAGGGAGGCGACGATCACCCAGACGCGGTAATTCGGCAGGAACATGAAGCCGAGATTTTGTCCGCCGCGCAGCGATTCTGGCAACGTATATGGCAGGCCGGCCGAACCGAGATAGTTGCGACAGACGCCTTCAATGATGAGCGCAAGGCCGAAGGTGAGCAGCAGGCCGTAAAGATGGTCGAGCTTGTACAGCCATTGCAGGAAAACGCGCTCGATCAAGATGCCGATGATGCCGACCAGGATCGGAGCGATGACCAGCGACGGCCAGTAGCCGAGCCCGGAAAATTGGAGGATCAAATACGCCGTCAGTGCGCCCAACATGTATTGGGCGCCATGCGTGAAATTGATGATGTTGAGCATGCCGAAGATAACGGCGAGCCCCAGGCTCAGCAGCGCGTAGAACGAGCCGTTGATCAGCCCGATCAGCAGCTGGCCGAACAGTGCCTGCGAAGGGATGCCGAAAATCTCGAACACACGAGCGCTCCATTCAGGACGGAGGGGCGAGCGTTAGCCCGCCCCTCCGTCTTTGGTCGTTTTACCTCAGCCGGTCACCAGCGGGCACTTGCCTTCGTTGAGCGGACGGAAGGCTTCGTTTGCCGGAATGGTTGCGCGGAGTTTGTAGAAGTCGCCGGGATATTTCGATTCCGACGGCTTCTTCACTTCGAACAGATAGGCCGGGTGAATGACGCGGCCGTCGGCGCGGACTTCGCCTTTGCCGAACAGCGGATCGTCGGTCGGCATTGACTTCATCTTGGCGACGACGGACTTGCCGTCATGCTCGCCGGCGCCCATGGCCAGGCGCGCCTTCAGGTAGTGCATGATGCCGGCATAGACACCCGCGTGGATCATTGTGGGGAACTTGCCGGCCGCGGCGCCCGCTTCATGCCACCGCTTGGTCCAGGCGCGGTTGGTGTCGTTCGCATCCCAATACCAGGTCTCGGTCAGCGCCAGGCCCTGCGCGGTCGGCAGGCCGAGCGCGTTGACGTCACTGGCGAAGACCAGCAGGCCGGCCAGACTTTGGCCGCCCTTGACGATGCCGAATTCGGCCGCCTGTTTGATCGAGTTGATCGTGTCGCCGCCGGCATTGGCAAGGCCAATGACCTTGGCCTTCGACGCCTGCGCCTGCAGCAGGAACGACGAGAAGTCGGCCGTGTTGAGCGGGTGGCGAACCTTGCCGAGCACCTTGCCGCCGTTCTTCTCGACCACCGCCATGGTGTCGGTCTCGAGCGCATGGCCGAAGGCATAGTCCGCGGTGAGGAAGAACCAGGTATCGCCGCCGGTCTTCACCATCGCTTTGCCGGTGCCGTTCGCCAGCATCCAGGTGTCGTATGTCCAGTGCACGGTGTTGGCATTGCACTTCTCGCCGGTCAGCGTCGAAGCAGCGGCGCCGGAGACGATGAAGATCTTGTTCTTCTGGTTGGCAACCTGGCTCACCGCCAGCGCGACGCCCGAGTTCGGCACGTCGATGATCATGTCGACCTTGTCGACGTCGTACCACTGGTTGGCGATGCTGGTGCCGACGTCCGGCTTGTTCTGGTGATCGCCGCTGATCATCTCGACTTTCACGTTGGGATGATCCTTGGTGAAGTCGGCGACCGCCATTTTGGCAGCGGCAACCGAACCTGGCCCGCCGATATCGGCGTAGAGGCTCGACATGTCGCTCAGCACGCCGATCTTCACGTTGACCTGCTGGGCATTGGCCCCGCTGCAGGCGAGAATCGCGGCGAGCGCCGCGATTCCTATGGTTTTTCTCATTAGTGCGTCCTCCTTGTTGGTTTATTCCAATTGCAATTAGCCGCTCACCAGCGGGCAGCCGCCATCCTTGAGCGGACGGAATGCTTCGTCGGCGGGGATCGTCGCACGTACATTGTAGAAGTCGTGCTTGTATTTGGACTCCGACGGCTTCTTCACTTCAACGAGATAGGCCGGATGCAGCGACGCGACCGTCTTGGCGCACCGTGCTTTTGCCGAACGCTTCGTCTTCCGCCGGAAGCTTTTTCATTTCGGCCACAACTGCCTTGCCGTCGGCGGCGCTTTTGAGCTCAGCGACCGCCTTCAGATAATGCAGCGTGCCGGAATAGACGCCGGCCTGGTTCATGGTCGGAACTTTGTTGTCATCCTTGCGCTCGGCGTGCCAGCGCTTGGTCCATGCACGGGTCTGATCGTTCAAGTCCCAATAGAAGGTCTCGGTGAAGATCAGGCCTTGGGCGATGTCCAGCCCCAGCGCGTTGATGTCGCTCGCGAACACGAGCAGGCCAGCAAACTTCTGCCCGCCCTTGACGATGCCGAACTCGGCGCCCTGCTTGATCGAGTTGATGGTGTCGCCGCCGGCATTGGCGAGGCCGACGATCTTGGCCTTGGACGCCTGCGCCTGCAGCAGGAACGACGAGAAGTCGCTGGTGTTGATCGGATGGCGCACGGCCCCCAGCACCTTGCCGCCGTTGGCCGTGACGACCGCCGCGGTGTCGCGTTCCAGCGCGTGACCGAAGGCGTAGTCCGAGGTGAGGAAGAACCAGGTGTCGCCGCCAGTCTTCACGATCGCCTTGCCCGTGCCGTTCGCCAGCATCCAGGTGTCATAGGTCCAGTGCACCATGTTGCCGTTGCATTTCGGTCCGGTAAGGTCGGAACTCGCGGGACCCGACGCCATGAACACCTTGTTCTTCTGCGCGGCAACTTGCGTAATGGCGAGCGCGACACCCGAATTCGGCACGTCGGCGATCATGTCCACATGGTCGACGTCGATCCATTGATTGGCGATCTGTACGCCGACGTCGGCCTTGTTTTGGTGGTCGCCGCTGACCACTTCCACCTTGAAATTCGGATGCGACTTCATGAACTCCGCAGCCGCCATTTTCGCCGCGACGACGGAGCCAATGCCGGTATTGTCGGCGTAAAGGCTCGACATGTCAGTGAGCACGCCGATTTTGACGTTGATCTGCTGGGCACTTGCAGAGCCGCACGCCAGCGCGATGGCGAGGACTGCCAAACTCATGGTTTTCTTCATTGTCGTTCCTCCCTGTTCTCCTGGTTTTACGGCTAGTTTTCACACTCCGAGATAATCGTGCAGCTTCTCGACGTTGGCGTCCAGTTCGGCATTGGCGAACTGGTCAATGATCCGTCCATGTTCCATGACGTAATAGCGGTCCGCGACGGTCGAGGCGAAACGGAAATTCTGCTCCACCAGCAGGATGGTAAAGCCTTGCTCCTTGAGCGTCCGAATGGTCTTGCCGATCTGCTGGATGATGACGGGCGCGAGGCCTTCGGTCGGCTCGTCGAGCAGCAAGAGCCGCGCGCCGGTACGCAGGATGCGGCCGATCGCCAGCATTTGCTGCTCTCCGCCGGAAAGTTTGGTTCCCTGGCTCGACCCCAGCCGCTCCTTGAGGTTGGGAAACAGACTGAACACCTGATCGATCGTCAGGCCGCCCGGTTTGACGACGGGCGGAAGGAGCAGGTTTTCCTCGACGCTGAGGCTGGCGAATACGCCACGCTCCTCGGGGCAGAAGGCGACGCCGGCGCGCGCAATCTGATCGGACGTCCGCGCGATCAGCTCGTCGCCGTGAAAAAGGACCGAGCCGGTGCGGTGACCGACGATGCCCATGATTGATTTCAGCGTCGTCGTCTTGCCGGCGCCATTGCGTCCGAGCAGCGTGACGACCTCACCTTCGTGCACGTCGAAGGTCACACCGTGCAGGATGTGAGACTCGCCGTACCAGGCCTGCAGATCCTTGATCGCGAGCATGGGTGCGCGCACGTCAAGCATGCCCGACCCCCATATAGGCTTCGCGAACCTCGGGATTGGCCGAAACGGCGTCGTAGTCCCCTTCCGCCAGCACGCGACCGCGCGTGAGAACGGTGATGTGGTCGGACAGATCGGCGACAACCGAGAGATTGTGCTCGACCATCAACACGGTGCGATCGGCCGCCACACGCTTGATCAATTGCGAAACGCGATCGATGTCCTCGTGACCCATGCCTGCAGTCGGCTCGTCGAGCAGCAGCATCTCCGGATCAAGCGCGAGCGTCGTGGCAATTTCCAGGGCGCGCTTGCGTCCATAGGGCAACTCGACAGCCGTCCAATCTGCGACCGAGGACAGACCCACATCGGCGATAAGCTCCATCGCGCGCTCGTTCAAATCGCTGAGCACCGACGTCGAACGCCAGAAATCAAACGAACCGCCGCGCGCGCGCTGCAACGCAATGCGCACGTTTTCCAGAACCGTCATGTGCGGAAACACCGCGGAAATCTGAAACGAGCGCACGAGACCAAGACGCGCAATGTCCGCCGGCTGCGTCGCGGTGATGTCCTGTCCCTTGAACAGGATGCGCCCGCGCGTCGGGCTGAGGAATTTGGTGAGCAGATTGAAGCAGGTGGTCTTGCCGGCCCCGTTCGGCCCGATCAAAGCATGAATGCTCCCGCGCTTGACGCGCAGGCTCACGCCATTGACGGCAACAAAGCCGGCAAACTCCTTCGTAAGATCCTCGGTCTCGAGGATCATCTCTTCACTCATACGCAGCGACCCCTCGTCCGTCATTTCTGACAGGTTTTGGCTGCAGGCGGCAAGGCCTACTAAAGGTCCGTTGGTGCGGCTAAGTGGCTGATAAGATTGGAACTGTTTAGTTCGACCCGCGCTAGCCGCCCTTGAATTTCTTGGCCAACGCGTCCGCATTGCGCGCCAGCAGGCCAATATCGGCGCCCACCGCGACAAACAGATAACCCCAGTCGATATAGCGGCGGGCTTCCTCTTCATTTCCGGTCAGGATGCCGGCCGGCTTGCCGAGCGCCTTGAGGCGCTTCACCGCATCCTCCATCGCCTTCTGCACCTCGGCATGCTGCGGATTGCCGAGGTGGCCGAACGAGGCCGCAAGGTCCGACGGGCCGATGAAGACCCCGTCGATGCCGTCCACTTTTGCAATCGCCTCGAGTTCCTTGAGCGCAATGCGCGTCTCGACCTGGACCAGCACGCAAATCTCGTCGTTCGCCTTGGTCAGGTAACCGGGCACGCGTCCATAGCGGCTGGCGCGAGCCGCAACCGACACGCCGCGAATTCCCTGTGGCGGATAGCGCGTGGACGCAACCGCGCGCTTGGCCTCTTCCGCGTTCTGCACATAGGGAAACAGCAAGGTCTGCGCGCCGATGTCGAGCGCGCGTTTGGCCAGCACGGCATCATTCCATGCCGGACGAATGATCGGCGTCGCAGTGCCGGCCTGGACCGCCTGAAGCTGCGAGAGCAGATCTGGAATCTCGTTCGGCGAATGCTCGGTATCGAGCAGGATCCAGTCGAATCCGCTGTCGGAAATGACCTCGGCAGCGATGTTGCTGCACAGGCTCGACCAGAGGCCGATCTGCAATTTCCCCGCGGCGAGTGCGTGCTTGAAGGCGTTGCGTGGCATGTCCGGCATGAACTGGCTCTTTCTCAGTCGCGCATGACCTTGCGCTACACAAATTGAATGGCGATGCCGCCGAGCGGCCCGAAATCGGCGTGCAGCGTATCGCCTTTTTGCGCGAACACCACACGCGTGAACGAGCCGGCGAGCACGATGTGACCCGGTTCAAGCGCGTGGCCATGCGGGCCGATCTTGTTGGCAAGCCACGCAACGCCCAGCGCAGGATGACCAAGCACACCGGCGGCGAGGCCCGTCTCCTCGATTTCGGAATTGCGGTACATGATGCCGCCAACCCAGCGCAGATCGACATCGAGCGGGCCGACCGGACGCCCGCCCATGGCAATACCGGCTGCGGCGCCATTGTCCGCGACGGTGTCGACGATCTTGCGCTGATCCTGCAGACGCGCATCGACGATCTCGATCGCCGGCACCACGTATTCGGTGGCGCGCAAAACCTCGGCCAATCCGACGCCCGGGCCCTGCAGTTTCTTTCCCATAATGAAGGCCAGTTCGACTTCGACGCGCGGCTTGCAGTAATCCGCGTGCTTCACCTTTGCGCCGTCGGCAATCAACTGGTCGTCGAGAATGTAGCCGTAGTCCGGCTCGTCGATCATCGAGGAGCGTTGCATCGCCTTCGAGGTGAGCCCGACTTTATGGCCGATCAGCTTGGCCCCGGCCTTGATCTTGCGCTGCGCCACCTCGGTCGAGATCGCGTAGGAATCCTCGATAGTGATGTTCGGGAACGTAATGTGCAGTTGGGTCGCCTGTTTGCGCTCCTTCTGCGCAGCCATCAGGATATCGGCGGCCTTCTTGCGGTCGGCGTCGGAAAGCATGGTTGTGGATCCCGGCTGGGCTTCTGGAAAAATGGCTTTGCAACGTCAATGCTTGAGCTTCGGATCGACCTTGAAGCTGGCCTGAGTTTTCTTCGTGATCTCATCGACCGTCACGCCGGGCGCGAGTTCGGTGAGCGTCATGCCGCCCTTCTTGCGGTCGATGGTGAACACGCCGAGATCGGTGATCACCATGTCGACGACGCCGGCGCCGGTGAGCGGCAAATTGCATTTGTGCAAGAGCTTCGGCTCATCCTTGGCGGTGTGCTCCATGATCACGACCACCTTCTTGACGCCGGCCACGAGATCCATGGCGCCGCCCATGCCCTTCACCATCTTGCCGGGAATCATCCAGTTGGCGAGATCGCCGTTTTCAGCGACCTGCATGGCGCCAAGCAGCGCGATGTCGATATGACCACCGCGGATCATCGCGAAGGAATCCGCCGACGAGAAAAAGCTGGTGGTCGGCAATTCGGTCACGGTCTGCTTGCCGGCGTTGATCAGATCGGGATCTTCCTCGCCCTCGTAGGGGAAAGGCCCGAAGCCGAGCATGCCGTTTTCGCTCTGCAGCTGCACGGTCATGCCGTCGGGAATGTAATTCGACACCAGCGTCGGAATGCCGATGCCGAGATTGACGTAAAAGCCATCGCGCAATTCCTTGGCGGCGCGTTCGGCCATCTGATCGCGGGTCCAGGGCATGATCAGACCTCTTCTCCGGTTGCGGCAGCAGGCACGCGCTTGCGCACGGTGCGCTGCTCGATGTGCTTGACCGCATTGGGGACGTGAATGATGCGTTTGACGTAAACGCCCGGCGTAATGATGTGATCGGGATTCAATTCACCCGGATGCACCAGGTGCTCGACCTCGGCGACCGTCACTTTGCCGGCGGTTGCCATCATCGGATTGAAGTTGCGCGCCGTCTTTCGATAAACAAGGTTGCCTTCGTGATCGCCCATCCAGGCATGCACGACGGACAGATCCGCGACGATGCCGCGCTCCATGATGTAACGATCGCCGTCGAATTCCCGTTCTTCCTTGCCTTTGGCGATATCGGTGCCGGCGCCGGTGCGGGTGAAGAAGGCCGGGATGCCCGCGCCGCCGGCGCGAATGCGCTCGGCCAATGTGCCCTGCGGGTTGAATTCGATCTCGAGTTCGTTTGCCAAAAACTGCTGCGCGAACAGCTTGTTTTCGCCCACATAGGACGAGATCATTTTCTTGACCTGCCGCGTCTCCAGCAGCAGGCCGAGGCCGGCGCCGTCGACCCCCGCATTATTCGACACAATCGTCAGATTTTTCACGCCGCTGTCGCGGATGGCGAGGATCAGCGTCTCTGGTATGCCGCAGAGGCCAAAGCCTCCGGCACAGATCAGCATGCCGTCCTTGAGCACGCCGGCCAGCGCGGATTTCGCGTCGGAATAGACCTTCTTCATACGACTTCACCACTCTCCCGGACCAACAAAGTTCTATAGGGACTATGGCGCAGGCCAAACGTCAATTGGCCGCATGTCCCGCGCAAGCTTAGCGCAGACCCGCATTGCGGGTCACCCCGCTGCGGATATTTGCCACGCCCGCATTTGGCATTATGACAGACGGCGCGTGGTCTCGTCCGATAACCGGTTCCCACCTTTCGGGATCTGCGCGCTATACCAGCAGGTCCCATGCCAAACGTTCTCATTCTTACGGAAGTCCAGGAAGCCATGCGCGCCCGTTACAAGGCGATGCTGCTGGAGCGCTTTCCGCAACTGACCATCAACGTCGTCGGCCACCACACCTAGGTTGGTCCGCACATTGCCGACACGGACATCCTGCTGTGCTTTGGGCCGCCAATGGCCGACCACGTCGTGCGCGATGCACCGAAGCTGAAATGGATCCAGTCGCTCGGCACCGGCGTCGACAACATTGTCGACCTGCCGTCGCTCGGCAAAGAGGTGCTGGTCACCAATGTCCGCGGCATCCACGGCGCGCCGGTATCGGAAGCCACCATCGCCTTCATGCTGTCGCTCGCGCGCGACATGCCGCGCTCGGTCCGCGCGCAGGACAACAGCAAGTGGGAACGCTGGCCTTCGGCGCTGCTCGCCGGCAAGACCGTCGGCATTCTCGGCGTTGGCCTCATCGCGGAATATCTGGCGCCGATCTGCAAGACATTTCATATGACGGTGATCGGCATCAGCGGCAGCCCGCGCGACAGCAAGGGCTTCGACCGCATGGTTCACCGCAACGATCTTTTGAAGATCGCGCCCGAGCTCGACTTCCTCGTTGCGCTGGCCCCGCTCACGCCGGAAACGCGCGGCATCGTCGGCGAAAAACTGCTGAGCGCGATGAAGCCGACGGCTTATCTGGTCAATGTCGCGCGCGGTGGCGTCGTCGACGAACCGGCCTTGATCGCCGCGCTTGAGGCGGGAAAAATTGCCGGCGCCGGGCTCGACGTGTTTTCGCAGGAGCCGTTGCCGCCCGACAACCCGCTGTGGAAGACCAAGAACGTGACGATCTTCTCGCATCTCGGCGGCTATTCGCAGGGCTACGAAGATCGCGCCATGCCGACCATCGCCGGCAACATGGCCAAGTTCCTGGCCGGCGATCTCAAATCCATGATCAATATCGTGCGCAAGCCTGCGTCCTGGGGAGTTTGAACGATGGCTTTGTCGGAACGCCTGAACACGCCGATCTCCACTGCCGAACTCGAGCGCCGCTGGCGCGCGGTGCGCGCCGCCATGGAGCACGAAAAGATCGATGTGCTGCTGATGCAGAACAACAACGATCACATGGGCGGCTATGTCCGTTACTTCACCGACATGCCGGCGACCAACGGCTATCCCAACACCGTGGTGTTTCCGCGCGACGATCGAAATGACGGTCGTCTGTCAGGGTCCGTTCGGCGGCAGCGAGGCCACCGCGCAAGGCGACCAGAACTGGCGCGGCGTCAAACGCATTCTCACAACGCCGAGCTACGCCTCCGCGCATTACACCAAGGACTACGACCCCGAGCTCGCCGCGACCGCGCTCAAGCCTTTCGCCAACAGCACCATCGGTTATGTCGGCACCTACCAGATGTCCTACGCGCTGCTCGACTACATGAAGCGCGCATTTCCGCAGGCGCGCTTCGTCGATGCGACCGACATGGTCGACCGCATCAAGGTCATCAAGAGCGCCGAAGAAATGGAGCTGGTGAAACGCGCGGCCCTGATGCAGGACGGCGCCATGCGCGCCGCCTTTGCCGCGGCCAAGCCCGGCATGCGCGACACCGAGGTTGCCGCCGTCGCGCAGCATTACAGCCAGTGCCACGGCAGCGAGAACGGCATTTATCTTTGCGCCTCGATGCCGCTCGGCAAGCCGTCGAAATTCGCCAACCGGCATTTGCAAAATCGCGTCATCCAGAAAGGCGACCAGATCGCGCTGCTGGTCGAGGACAACGGGCCGGGCGGCATGTACACGGAACTCGGCCGCTCCTGCGTGGTCGGCGCCAAAGTGCCGCAGGCGATGAAGGATGAGCTCGCATTCTGCCAAGCCTCGCGCAAGTTCACGCTCGACCTGCTCAAGCCCGGCACGCCCTGCAAGGACATCTGGGACGCCTTCAACGATTTCATGCGCAAGAACGGCCGCCCGACCGAGGCGCGGCTTTATTGCCATGGCCAGGGCTACGATCTGGTCGAGCGGCCGCTGATCCGTCAGGACGAGCCAATGACCATCGAAAAGGACATGAATATTGTCGTCCATCCGACCTATATCCACGCCGGTTACCTGAATTGGCTGTGCGACAATTACCTGATCGGCGGTAACGGGCCGGGCGACCGGCTGCACCAGTTCCCTGAAGAGGTCATCGAGGTCGGTTAGCCAAACCGGCCGGTCCCGCTTGACCGGCAGGCGCGCGCGGCGCAAGTCTCCAGCCCTCTGGTGGAGATCACAACAATGAAAAAGATTCTGATTGCTGCGGCTGTCGCCGCGCTGGCGTTGGCCGGACCGGCTGCCGCCGAAGACTTCCCGACGCGTCCGGTGACGATGGTCATTCCGTTCGCCGCCGGCGGACCGCAGGACACGATCGGCCGCATCATCGCGCAGCGCATGGGCGAATTGCTCGGCCAGTCGGTGATCGTCGAGAACGTCGGTGGCGCCGGTGGCATGACCGGCTCCAAGCGCGTCGCCGATGCCAAGCCCGACGGCTACACCATGATCCTCGGCAGCGTCGGCACGCACGCGCAGAACCAGACGCTCTACAAACGTCCCCTCTACAATGTGGTGACCGATTTCACGCCGGTCGCCTATCTCGCGGTGACGCCGATCGCGATCATCGCGCGGCCCGATTTGCCGGTGAGCAACTTCAAGGAATTCATCGCCTACGCCAAAGCCAACCAGGACAAGATGCAATACGGCTCGGCCGGCGCCGGCTCGGCCACGCATCTCGCCTGCGTCGTGCTCGACAGCGCGATGGGCACCAAGATCACGCACGTCCCCTACAAGGGCACCGGTCCGGCCATGCAGGACCTGGTCGGCGGACGCATCGACTACCTGTGCGACATCATCGCCACCGCCAAGCCGCAGATCGACGGCGGCAAGGTGAAGGGCATCGCCATCATGACCAAGGAGCGCTCGCCGGTGCTGCCGAACCTCGCGACCACCGGCGAACAGGGCCTCGACGTGCAGGCCTATACCTGGAGCGCGCTGTTCCTGCCGAAAGACGCGCCGGCCGACGTCGTGAAGAACCTCAACGAGGCCGCCGTCGACGCCATCGCGACGACGTCGGTGCAGGAGCGTCTGGCGAAGCTCGGTGCGACGGTCGCCGCGCCGAACGAGCGCAGCCCGCAATGGCTGGGCGATTTCGTCAAGAGCGAAGTCAAGAAGTGGGAAGCGCCGATCAAGGCGAGCGGCGTGCAGGTCGAGTAAAGCAATCGCCGCAGCGGCATTGCCGCAGCGCGTCAGGACAAGGAGTCGACGATGGCCGACATCAAGATTCTCAATCCCGACGCGCTCGGCAAGCCGCTCGGGCAATATTCGCAACTCACCCGCGTGAAGGCGTCCGAATTCATCTTCATCGCAGGACAGGTGGGCGTTGACCGTGACGGCAAGGTTGCCGACGATTTCGACGCCCAATGCGTGCAGACCTTCGCCAACATCGAAACAGCGCTGAAATCGGTCGGCGCCGGCTGGGGCAATATCGTGCAGTTCACGACTTACCTGGTGCACTCGCAGGATATTCCGAAGTTCATGAAGTACCGGCTGCGCGAATTTCCGAAGATGTTTTCCAATGGCGCCTACCCGCCCAATACGCTGCTGATGATCGACCGGCTGGTGCAGGAACCGTTGCTGGTCGAGGTGCAGGCGGTCGCGGCGCTTTGAATCTACGCTTTCGGCTTGTCCATCAGGCTGACGTGGGCGGCGACGACGCGCCAGCCTTCCGGGAATTTCACCCAGGTCTGCATTTGGCGGCCGATCTTGCCGGGCGCGGACGGACGCTCGTAAAGCGTCGAGGCAACCGCGAAGTCCCTGCCGTACGTCGTGATCACCGTGCGCGATAGCGTGCGCCCCAGCGCCACCGGCGACCGCGCGCCGCGGAATGATTTGATCTCCGCAGCGCCATACAGAATTTCGCTCGCGCCGTAGCGGATCGTGCGCGGATCGTCGCGGAATAACTCGTTGAGCGTCGGCACGTCGTTTGAGACAAGCGCCTTTTCGTAGCGCTCGAATGCGTCGCTCACCTCGGCAACGACGTCAGGCAAGTCGATGTCCATTGCGTGTTCCTTTTCCATCAAGCCTGTATTCTCTCTGTTCTCATAACCGGAGATATCCTCGCTGTCGTCCAGGGCAGAGCAAGGCCGGCCCACAAGAAATCCGTTGCAAGCCCTGCCCGCCCTATTGATTCACTTTCCAAACAGCCCAACAAGACACGGCTCCGCCGCCCTGTTTCTTTGCGGCGCCGGGTACGCCGTCGTGTTGTGGGGGAATTTCGCGTCGCCCCGGTAAGAACCGAGGGCGCGCGGGACGCCAGGGTCCCAGGCGCACACAAGTTTACGCAGTGTGCGCAAACCTGGGTGCTCGGACCCACGGGCCTCGACGCCTCGCGACATCGAGGCTTGTCGAAGTCCTTGTTCGTGCCGCAAGTCCGCCAGAACCAAAGGCGTCCCGCGCGCGGTGTTTGGAGGTTTGCTCCGCGAAGGTCCCCGGGGGTCGGGCGATTATGCGCCATGCGGCTACTTCCGCCGTTGAGGGACCAGGCACTCGGGCCAAACGCCTCTGACAGGCGTCCGGCCGTACCGGCCGTCAGGGCCCCTCGGCGCTACGTCGAAGCGCCGGGAGCTTCGCGGCTTGGACCGCCGGGTGGGAAGTGCGCGCCGCATCTCCGACGCCCCAGTCCCGGCCACCGCTCCCCGCCCCGCGTCTGGAGACGCTGATCAGACACCCCTCGGCAACGAGGGCGGGATAAGTCAGGCATATAGTCCTATAGGATTAAAGTCAAGAGGCAAGCAACGTTCTGGCTGGCGTCCGCGCGCGGCGATGACGTAAGGTGGGCAATAGCGTGGGCCATCAAGCCTGCCAAGAACTACAAGCCATGCCGACCACACGCCGGACGACGTTTTGAATTGGGGAGGATTGCCGTGAAAGCCTTGAGACCGCTGCTGATTGGATTGGCCCTGCTGTGCCCGACTTTGGGCCTGGCGCAGGATTTTCCCACCAGGACCATCCGGCTGGTCGTGCCGTTCCCGCCCGGCGGGCCGAACGACATCATCGCGCGCGTGGTCGGCCAGCGCATGTCGGAAATCCTCAAGCAGACGATCGTCATCGACAACCGCTCCGGACAGGGCGGCGTGGTCGGCACCGACGTGGTCGCGAAGGCCGCGCCGGATGGCTACACGATCGCGATCGCCAGCGCCGGCGCGCTCGCCATCAGCCCGAGCATGGAAAAGGTCGCCTACGACACGCTCAAGGATCTGCAACCCATCACGCTCGTTGCCAAAGTGCCCGAGATGCTGGTGGTCGCGACCAATGTTCCCGCCAGCAACATGAAAGAACTGGTGGCGCTCGCAAAGTCGCAGCCCGGCAAGCTCAACTTTGCATCCTCCGGCCCCGGCAGCATGCCGCATCTGGCCGGCGAACTGCTCAAGCTCACCGCCGGCATCAACATCGTGCACGTGCCCTATCGCGGCGCGGCTCCCGCCGTGAACGACCTGCTCGCCCAGCAGGTGCAGATGGTCTTCCTCGATCTGCCGGTGCTGCTGCCGCAGATCAAGGCCGGCAAGCTCAAGCCGATCGCGGTCGGCACCACGCAACGCGTGCCGAGCGCGCCGGATGTGCCGACGACTGTCGAAGCGGGCATGCCCGATCTGCAAACCGAGAACTGGTACGGCATGGTGGCGCCGGCCAAGACGCCGCCGCAGATCGTCGCCGTGCTCAACAAGGCCGCGGTCGAAGCCATGAAGGACCCGACCGTGGTCGAAAAACTTGCCAGCCAGGGCGCGATCCTGGTCGGCGATTCACCCGAACATTTCCGCGACTATATCGCCAGCGAGACCAAGAAATGGGCGAAAGTGATCGCGGACGCCGGCGTGCAGACCGAAAAATAAGGCAATCGGCGATCTTGTAATGGCGTCAGCCGAAAACTTCGTATTGCGTTCGACCGTCACGTCGCCGTTCGGGCGCAAGGTGCGCATGGCGATCGACGCGCTCGGTTTGACCGGGCGCGTCACGCTCACAACCGGCCGATCCGCTCGACGAAAACGACACGCTGCGCCAGCAGAACCCGCTCGGCAAAATGCCGTGCCTGGTGCTGGCCGACGGCAGCACGATCTACGACAGCGGCATCATCATCGAATTCCTGCAAGACGCCGCGGGCACCGACCGCCTGCTGCCGCTGCGCGGACGTGCCCGCTTCAAGGCCCTGACGCTGGCGCGGCTCGCCGACGGCATCATGGATGCGTCCATCCTGGTCGTTTACGAGAACCGCTTCCGTCCCGACCTCGCCGCCCTCGGCGCGCTGGCTCGACCATCAGCGCGGCAAGATCATGCGCGGGCTGGCGGCATTCGAAGCCTCGCCGCCGGATCCGGACAAAACCGACGTCGTCTCGATCGGTCTGTCCTGCGCGCTCGGCTATCTCGACTGGCGCAAGCAGGTCGACTGGCGCCCGGCCTTCCCTGGCCTTGTCGACGTGGCTTGACCGCTTTTCCGCGCACGAGCCGGCTTTCGAACGCACGCGCGCCAAGGACTCGTGATGCCGCACGGCGCCGATACACCCGCCGACCCGCCTTACTGGATGGCCGCGCCCAGCAAGCCGAAGCTGAAACTGCCGCCCGGGGCCTGCGACGCGCACGTCCACGTGTTCGGGCCGCGCGCGCGTTTTCCCTTTGCCGAAGGCCGCAACTACACACCGTCCGACGCCACCAAGGAGATGCTGTTCGCGCTGCATGCGCGGCTCGGCATCGAGCATTGCGTGATCGTGCAGCCCAACTGCCACGGCACCGACAACTCGGTGACCGAGGACGCCGTTGCCGCGACCGGCGGCGCCTATAAAGGCGTGGCGCTGGTGCTCGACCGTCGATCGCGGATGCCGAACTGAAGCGGCTCGCCGCGGCGGGCCTCTCGCGGCGCGCGCTTTCATTACATGGAGCATCTCGGCACCGGCGCCGCGATCGATGAAGTCATTGCATTCGGCAAACGCCTTGCCGATATCGGCTGGCATTTGCAGATTCACATGGACGGCGATCGCATCGCCGAGCTGGCGCCCGCGCTCAAGCGCTCGCCGGTGCCGGTGATGATCGACCATATCGGCCGCATCGATGCCTCGCGCGGACTGGAACAGCCGGCCTTCCGCGCGTTGCTCGCGCTGATGCAAGACAAGAATGTGTGGATCAAGGTGAGCGGGACCGACCGGGTCACGCGGCAGGGTCCGCCTTATGCCGACGCGGTGCCGTTCGCGCGCAAGCTGGTGGCGGAATTCGGCGACCGCGTCGTCTGGGGCACCGACTGGCCGCATCCCAACCATGCGCCGCCGGTGGTCGACGACGGCATGCTGGTCGATATTCTCGCCGAAATCGCGCCGAGCGCGGCCGCGCTCCAGGCGTTGCTGGTGGATAATCCGCAACGCTTCTACCGGTTCGCGCCGGCGCGCCGTTTGACCGGAGCAGCATCATGAGTGGACGCCTGCAAGGACGCATCGCGATCGTCACCGGCGCCGGCTGTGTCGGGCCGGGCTGGGGCAACGGGCGCGCCACCGCCGTTCGCTTTGCCGAGGAAGGCGCCAAGATCTTCGCCGTCGATCGCGATCTCGACAGCGTCACGGAAACCGTCGAGCGCGTGAAAACGGCCGGCGGCGAAATCGTCACGCATCAATGCGATGTGACCGGCGCTGCATCGGTCGACGTCATGGTGAAGACCTGCCTCGATCGTTTCGGCCGCATCGACATCCTGGTCAACAATGTCGGCGGTTCGGCTGCACGGCGGCCCGGTTGAAATGAGCGAAGATGTCTGGGACGCGCAGGTCGATTCCAACCTGAAAAGCGTCTTTCTCACCCTGAAGCACGTGCTGCCGGTCATGGAGCGGCAGAAAAGCGGCGCGATCGTCAATGTTGCGTCGACCTCCGGCCTGCGCTGGACCGGCTCGGCGCAAGTCGGTTATGCGGCGACCAAGGCCGGCGTGATCCAGCTATCGCGCGTGGTCGCCGTGCAATATGCGGCGAAGGGAATTCGCGTCAACACCGTCGTGCCGGGGCAATTGCACACGCCGATGGTGGAGGCGCGGCTTGCCAAGCAACGCGCCGGCGGCGATGTCGAAGCGCTGCTGAAATCGCGGCTCGAGCGCATTCCGCTCGGCTTCATGGGCGACGGCCGGACACCGCCAATGCCGCGCTGTTCCTCGCGTCCGACGAGGCACGCTTCATCACCGGCACGGAGATCGTGGTGGACGGCGGCATGGTCGCGCGGTGCGACTAGGACTGCGCTTCGGCTACCGCAGAACGTCGACCACCGTGGCCACCAGCATGATCGACCCCATGCCGGCGAACGTGATGATCGCCGACACCCGGCCGACGACCGCACAGCAATTGTTGAATGTGGATCTGAACTGCATGAGGCGGGTATAGGCCCCGCCCGCACAGACCTTGCGTGAGGCGGCTCACACTCATGAATAAAGAACATCGTCCGCTGTCCCATCCGGTCAACAGCGGTATCCGGCTCTACCGGTTGAGCCACCGGCGCGCGAAGCCGAGCAGGCCCTGCGGCAGGAAGATGATCATCGCGATGAAGATGAACGCCGAGCGGGATCAGATAAGGAAACTGGTCGCCGAAGAGGCGCGACATCAATTCGCGCAGCAGCTGGAAGAAGCCGGCGCCGACGATCGGGCCGACCAGCGTGCCGATGCCGCCCATGACGTTGAAGATCACGGTGTCGCCCGAGGTCATGAAATAGACGAAATCCGGCGCGGCGAATTCGTTCTGGATCGCATAGAGCACGCCGGCAAGCCCTGCGAACAATCCCGACAGCATCACCGCCACGATCTTGTAGCGCTCGACCGGATAGCCGATGGCGCGCGTGCGCGCCTCGTTCTCGCGGATCGATTGCAGCACCATGCCGAACGGCGACTGCGTGACGCGCCGCAGGATCAGATAGGACGCCGTCACCACCGCCAGCACGAACCAGTGCAGCGTCGCGGTCGTGAAGCGCACGTCGATAGATGAACGGAATCGAAAAGTGCGGCCGGCGTGAAGATCAGGCCGTTCTCGCCGCCGGTCACCGCCGTCCAGGTGAAGATGATGACGTAGAAGATCTGGCTGAAGATCAGCGTGGTGATGGCGAAATAGATGTCGCGCAGGCGCGTCGAGAAATAGGCCACGAACAGCGCGACGATGCGCGGCGCCGGCCAGCCCGAAGATGATCGCGAGCCACAGATTGGGCGGGCTGACCATGCAGCAGAGCGGCCGCCGCGCCGTACATGCCGAGCCCGAAAAACGCCGAATGGCCGAACGAAATCATGCCGGTGTAGCCGATCAGCAGGTCGGACGACATCGCCAGCAGGCCCCAGATCAGGATTTCGGTCAGGAAGCGGCGCCAGAATTCCGGCAGCACCAGCGGCGCGACGATCAGCAGCGCCATGACGACGCAAAAGCCGATCCAGTAGGTTTTGTTGCGAGTGACGCTGGTCATTTCGGTGTCGGGACGAACAGGCCGGTGGGCCGGAACAGCAGCGTGAGGATCAGCACGACGAACGAGACGATCACCGCCTGCGACGGGTTCACCCAGATCGAGGCGTAGGATTCAAGCAGGCTGATGAAGATGGCGGCCGCGATCGAGCCGCCGAGATTGCCCATGCCGCCGACCACGACGACGATGAAGGCCTTGAGCACCCAGTCGAGCCCCATGGTGTGATTGACGCCGACCAGCGGCGCGAACAGCACGCCGCTCGCCGCCGCCATGCCGGCGCCGATCGCGAACACGCCGGTGTAGACCCACGGCACCGGGATGCCCATGGCCTGCGCCATGACGCGGTCCTGCGTGGTGGCGCGGATCCAGACGCCGAATTTGCCGTATTTCAGGAACAGCCAGAAGCCGCCGATGATGAGCGGCCGACAGCGCCGGCGATCAGCAGCCGGTACCAGGGATATTCGAGATAGAACAGATTGAAATGCGCGGTGATCGGCTCGCTGATCTTGCGCGACGACGGCCCGAACTGCCACAGCGCGTAGTTCTGCAGGATCAGCGAAATGCCGAAGGTGGCCAGGATCGTGGTCAGCGGATCGCGGCCGATCAGCGGCCGCAGCGTCACGATCTGCATGGCCGCGCCGAGGATCGCCACCATCAGCGAGGCGAGAACGAGCGCCAGCCAGAAACTTCCGGTCGCCGCCGAGCACGATGACGCCGATATAGGCGCCGAGCATGAACAATTCGCCGTGCGCGAAATTCACCACGTCCATGATGCCGAAGATCAGCGTCAGGCCCGACGCAACCAGCGCCAGGATCATGCCGGTGACGATGCCGTTCATCGTCTGGATCACGCAGCTGATCGTAGGGAATGGATTGGAAGAAATGAACAACGGCGTCCATCGCTACACTCCCAGATATTGCTTGATGACCGGGTCGTTCACGTCGATCTCGGAGGCGGCGCAGTGGTGACGCACCTGCCCCTTCTCCATGATGTAGACGCGCTGGCTGGCTGCCAGCGTGAGCGGCACGTTCTGCTCGACCAGCAGAATCGCGACGTCTTCCTTGTGCAGCACGTCGATGATGTTCCTGATCTGCGACACCATGCGCGGCATCAGCCCTTCGGTCGGCTCGTCGAGCAGGATGATCTTGGGCTCCAGCATCATGGCGCGCGCGATCGCCAGCATCTGCTGCTCGCCGCCCGACAGCGTGCCGCCGGCCTGATTGCGCCGCTCGGCCAGCACCGGGAAAATACGTGAACACCTTGTCGAGCAGTGCTCGCTTCTTGTCGTCGGTGACGCCGTTGCGGTCGAGCCCGGTGCGCAGATTTTCCATGACCGTGAGCAGGCGGAAGATACGCCGGTCTTCCGGCACGTAGCCGATGCCGAGCCGCGCGAGCTTGTGCGCCGGCATGCCGGTGATCGGCTGGCCGTCGAGCAGGACCTTGCCCTGGCTCGGCTGCACCAGGCCCATGATGGTCTTGAGCGTCGTGCTTTTGCCGACGCCGTTGCGGCCGAGCAAGCCGACCACCTCGCCGGCGCCGACCGTGCAGCGACACGCCGTGCAGGATATGGCTCTTGCCGTAATAGGTGTGCACGTCCTCGACCAGGACGAGCGGCGCGCGCTGGTGGTGCCGTTCGCGCTCATGTCTTGAGATAGACCTCCAGCACTTTGGGGTTCTGCTGGATTTCCTCCGGCGTGCCCTCGGCGAGGATCTCGCCGTAGTGCAGCACGGTGATGCGGTCGGCGAGCTCCATCACCACCTGCATGTCGTGCTCGACGATCAGGATGGTGAGATTCTTGCCGATCCTGCGCACCAGTTGCATGGTGTCGTGCGTCTCGGCCGCGCTCATGCCGGCGGTCGGCTCGTCGAGGCACAGCAATTTCGGCTCGGTGGCGAGCGCGATGCCGATTTCGAGATTGCGCTGCTCGCCGTGCGACAGATTGGCGGCCAGTTCGTCGGCCTTGCCGAGCAGCCCGACCGAGTCGAGCGCGGCTTCGGCCTTCTCGTTGATATCGGCGAATTCGCTGTGGTGCCGGACCATGTTCCAGGCGTGGCGGCGCGACTGCGCGGCGATGCGCACGTTTTCCAGCACCGTGGCGTTCGGCAGGATGTTGGTGATCTGGTAGGAGCGCGCGATGCCCTTCTGCGAAATCGCGTTGGACGGCAGGCCGGTGATATCCTCGCCGTTGAACAAGATGCTGCCGCCGGTCGGCCGCAGCACGCCGGTCAGGCAATTGAAGAACGTGCTCTTGCCCGCGCCGTTCGGTCCGATGATGGCGCGGACATTCGTCGCGCTTCACCTCGAAATTGACCTGGGACAGCGCCGCCAGCCCGCCGAAACGGACGGTCAGCAGTTCGGTCTTCAGGATGGGAGCCGACGCCGCTCCCCGGCTCCACGCCGGGGAGCGCAGTGTCGGCAGACGGTTGCGCGCTCACTTACGAGGCGGCGAACTTGCAGGCCGGCGGGACAATCGTCTTCTCGCCTGCGACCGTCTCGACGATATGGTGCTTGCCGCCTTTGATCTCGAAGATGAACTGGCGGATGAACGCCTGGTGATCTTCCTTGCGGATGACGCCGCCGCCCTGCGGGAAGTCGTCGCCCTCCTTCATCACCAGACCTTCGAGCGCCTCGATCAGCTTCATCGTGTCCTTGCGGCCCTCGAACTTCGACTTCTCCATGCCGAGCTTGAGCGCGTTGATCGCCTCGTAGTTCGACTGCACGTAGCGATCGGGCAGCGGGCCGGTCGGATCGATCTTGGTCAGCCGCACCTTGGCCTCGTCGAAGAACTTCGTGTGATACGGCGTGTCGAGCGGGCCCTCGAACACCGGAATGTACCGGTTGATGCCGATGAAGCCTTCGATCTTGTTGCCGAGCGCCGGCAGGTTGATCGACTCGGCGATGGCGCCGTCGCCCGCCCACTTGTACTTCTTGGTCAGGCCGAGATCGTAGGCCTGGTTGCCGATGGTGATGCCGTCCTTGCCGAAGAAGATGCCGAACAGCCCGTCGAAGTCGCCCTGGATCTTGGACAGGAACGGCGTCATGTCGGCGGTGCCGAGCGGAATGCCGGTGGTGCCGACGACTTCGCCGCCGAGCTTCTTGATCTCGGCTGCGTAGGCGTCGCGCGTCGACTGGCCCCAGGAATAGTCGGCATAGGCGATGTGCCACTTCTTGCCCATCTTGTTGACGAGATAGGGCGCGATGGCGACCGCCTGCGCCGGCGCGTATTCGTAGGTCCGGAAGCTGTAGCGGTTGCACTTCGTGGTGGTCAGCGTGGTGTCGAGACACACGCTGATCATGTTGACGACCTTGTTTTCCTCGAACACCGGCATGCAGGCGAGGCAGATGTTGGAGAGGAAGCCGCCGACGTGAACGTCGACTTTGTCTTCGACCAGCAACTTCTCGGTCTTGCGGCGGCCGACGTCGGGCTTGGATTCATCGTCCGCGATGATCACTTCGAGCGGCCGGCCGTTGACGCCGCCGGACCTGTTGATGCGGTCGACCGCCATCTGCAGGCCGACCACCGCGGTCTTGCCGCCGAGCGCGGCCGCGCCCGAGAGCGGCTGCAACGAGCCGATCTTGTAGGGCGCCGCCGCGCCGAATGCCGCGCGCCACGGCGCCGGCACCAGCATGGCTGCGCCGATCGCGCCGCCGCCCCAGCCGACCAATGTGCGGCGCGTCACCTTGCCGCTGTACCAGATGTCCTGCGCCCAGGCTTCGTCTTTCCATTTTTCAGTCATAGCTGTCCCTCCCTCTGGATTTCGTTTGATTGAATTGAAAGGCGCGACGCCCCACGCGGTCGCGCAAGCCGACGACCGCACGTCCCGGCGTGACGGTACAAGGCATTACAAATCCTCCCCTGCCGGCCCTTGGCGGGCTCTTGCAATTGATCCCGTAAGCAAACGCGATCCGGCCCCAAGTTTCAACCGCAATCTGCTATGGATGCATGGCCACTCACATGGTCGTATGCTGCCCGGGAAATAAGCAAACATCGTCGAATGCCGCGGCATCCGGTGCTAGGTTTATCGCGACAACAAATGGATAAAGCCAATGGCCGTTACGCCCCTGCGCCGAGACGACAACCCCGTACCCGGAAGCGGCCTGGCCGCCCGGCTGGCCATTCGCGCCGGGCATCGTGCACCGACCGCCGGCCTCGCGCCCGGCTATGTGCAGGGCAATCTCGCCATTCTGCCAAAGGCGCTTGCCGCCGATTTTTTGCGCTTCTGCCAGCTCAATCCCAAACCTTGCCCGCTGATCGGCACGTCAGAGCCGGGCGATTGGCGGGTGCCGGACCTTGGCGAAGATCTCGACATCCGCACCGATTTGCCGCGCTACCGCGTCTGGAAAAACGGCGAGCTGGTTGCCGAGCCAGACGACGTGCGCGAATTCTGGCGCGACGATCTGGTGAGTTTTGTGATCGGCTGTTCGTTTTCGTTCGAGGAAGCGCTGATGGCGGAAGGCATCGAACTGCGGCACATCGTGCGCGGCTGCAACGTGCCGATGTACCGCACATCGATCGCCACGCACGCGGCCGGTCCGTTCCACGGTCCGATGGTGGTCTCGATGAGGCCGATGACGCCGGCGAACGCGATCCGCGCCGTCCAGATCACGACACGCTTTCCGGCGGTGCACGGCGCACCGGTGCATATCGGCAAACCGGAGCTGATCGGCATCAAGGATATCATGAAGCCAGACTATGGCGACGCGGTCGAAGTGCGCGACGACGAGATGCCGGTGTTCTGGGCCTGCGGCGTCACACCGCAATCGGTGATCGCGACGGTGAAGCCGGAGTTCTGCATCACGCATTATCCCGGTGCCATGCTGGTGACGGATCGCAAGAACACCGAATTTGCGATTATGTGACGCGCCCTTGCGCGTCATCCCGGGGCGCGAGCCATAAGCGAGCGAGCCCGGGATCCAGAACACAGCGCCGTGCTTGCATCTGGATTCCGGGTCCGGCCGGTGGCCGGCCCGGAATGACGATCACGCCGCATCCCTTGCGTTCTTGTCGAGCAAGCCGGCTTCGATCAACGCCTGCCGAATGCGCGCGATTTCCGCGCGCTCGATCTTCACCAACGGCGGACGCACCACCGCGCGCGGCAGCTTGCCGAGCAGCACCAGCGCTTCCTTCATGCGGTTGTGCATGTCGACGAAGGGGTCGGCATAAAACACGCGCGCCATCGGCTCGATGCGCTCGTTGAGCCGCTTTGCTTCCGCAAGATCATTGGCCTGCACGGCGCGGAACAATTTGGCCTGCAAATCGGCGATCACGCTGCCCGAACCCGACAGCAGGCCATTGGGACCAAGCACCAGCGACGCGAACAGCCATGAACTGTGCGTGGTGAGCACGTTCACCGGCCGCGGCAGGTTCTGCAGCGTTCGGATATGCCACTCGTGATGCGGCACGTTGCCGATCCAGTCCTTGATGGCGCGGATCGACGGCACCTCGTCGCACATCTTCAGCAGGGTCTCCTTCGGATAGCCCTGTCCGGTCGCGAGCGGATACTGGAAGACGATCAGCGGCAAATCGGTGGCGTCGGCAATGCGTTTGACATGCGCCAGCGCCATCGCCGCGTTCTGGCCGAGCGTAAACGGAGCCGGCGGAAAAACGAGCAGCGCCGACGCCCCGCCCTGCTCCGCCATGCGCGCGATGCGCGCGGCCTCGATGCTGCCATCAGCCCAGATGCCGTTGACCAATGGCAGGCGGGCACCAACTTCGTCCTGCGCGATGTCGAGGACGCGCCGCTGCTCGTCGAAGGTGCAGGAGGCAACCTCGGTCGAATGCGCATTGATCGTGATGGCCGACAGCCCCTCGATCGCAGCCACGTCGCGCAAATGCTTGCGGAAGTTCGGCTCGTCGATCGCAAGATCGTTGTCGAACGGCAACAGCACCGCCGGAATAACGCCGTGCGGAGTATAAGTCTTGTGCCGTGCCATCGCCCCCCTCCGTTTCAGGTCGCCGCTTTCAAGTGTACTTTTAGCCGGTCGCACGCGGCGGGCGCCGCCGCTCGTGGAACCAGGGGCGATATTTTGTCATCTTCGCGCGCTGCGCGCCCGATGCAAGATGCTTGCAGGTTGCGGCTTCGTCGCTCTTTTCCGATGCGCCCCATCGCAACTCGACGCAGTCGTTCAAATTATACGCCATTTCCAGAGCTCCCGCGCGGTCGAGCACATCCTTGAGCGAGAGCGTCCAGGGAGACCCATCGGTGCGCGTATATGAGAACTTGCGGGCCGAAAGCTCGGACCCGAGGACGCCTTGCAATTCGGCCTTCACATCCGAGACGCTTTTGCCTGCCGGCATCGCGTAGCGCCCGGGAAGCCGAGCAACCCGATCGGGAAATCCCCGCACCACGTCAATTGCAATCAGCAGACGCAGATCGCGCGCCGGCGTCGCAAAATCCTCCCAGGCGCCGATCGTCTCGAAGATCGCCGCGCCGTCGGGCATTGTCGCCTCGCCGCGCGCGGTGGTCAGGAATTTCCGGCCGTTTTCGACCGACGTGACGCGCGCCTTCACCTGCTCATCGAGCGCAGCGACCGCTTCCTTCATCGCGCGCAGAGGATCGAGCGGCTGCGGCGACATCACGTCATCCATGCGATCATAAAAATCCTCGACGCCAAGCTTGGCCTGCTCGAGCGAAAAATCGCCGTACTGCGGATTTTTCGCGATCTCGGCATTGGTCAGCCGGCGCAAGCCGCCGTTTTGGTCCTTCACAATCGGCCGGAAGCGCTTGAAGCCCGGACCCCCGAGCGCAGGGTCCTGCGCGAACAGGAAATTGCCGCGCCAGAAACGCTTGCGCGCCACCGTGCCGTCGGGCTGCGCATCGACCGCAAAAATGACGCCCGCCGCGTCGCTGGTTTGCGCAATGCGCTTTGCGATCATCAGCACGTGCCCATAAGGATCGGCGTAGACGGTGCCCGGCCGCAGAGTCTCCTGCGTCAGCGATACGGGATAATAATCGGTGTTTTCATCGCCCAGCGGTGTGCGCGCCGACCCGGAATGCACGGCGTCGGCGACGGTCGACTGCACAAAATGGCCGAATGACGCCGCCAGCCCCGACGATTTTGGTGCGGCTCCGGTCGTTGCGGTTTTTTGGTCACTCGATTGAGAGCGCGCCGCTTCGAGAGTCTGCGTACTGAACCACTGGAAGCACTTCGGTGGCTGGCCGCCGCCGCCGCGCGAACACTTCGCGTAGCCGAACGGCAGGCCCACCTTGAAAGCGAAATAGGCGCGCAGGAAATACGGCAAGTCGGCGCAGTCGGGGCGAATGACAAGCCCCATCTGGTCTTCGTTCAGACCCAGATGGTTGAACAGGGCATTGCGCGATTGATCGCGCAGCACCTCATGCAGCGCCTTCCACGACAGCGTCGCGTCGAGCGGCGCATCGAAGAGCTTCTCGATCCATGCGGCGAACAGATTTTCCGTCGCGCGATTCCAGGTATTGTGCAAGGGCCACACGCTTCCCGGCGCAGCGCTCGGCCGCGGCGGCTGGACGTCGCTGACGGCGATATCGCGTGTAATCGCACCGCACCCGGCCGATGTGCTGGAGAGTGTCACGTGCCAGGCACCGGCAGCCGGCGCGGCGACCTCGGCGAACCAGAAATAAGGCGGACCACCGTGCCGTTCGCTTGAGCGGGCCGCGACGCGCCCGTCTGGCGCAATCAGTGAAAGCTCACCCTCGAGCGGCTTCTCGGCCGTGAAGATCACGCGCAGCGGCGCGCCCTTCCACGGCGCAACCGGCGACGGCAGCACCGCGACGCCGGCGGCATCTCCACAGGCGCCCGATGCTGTCTGGGCGCGCGCCTCCACGCCGGAAAAAAGGGAGATGAAAACCGCGCCCGCCATCAGCAACGGGGCCGTTACAGCGAAACGTTGATGCGTTTGAAGCAACGGAGCCCTCCCCATGGTCTCCCCTAGCCGACCCTTGGCCGAGGCTTGGCCGACCCTTGGCCGCAATTCCACAATATTGCGAAGGCTTTGGCTGAATCGTGGCAGAACCCATCGCCAGGGCCGAATTTCAGGATACCGCATTGGCCCGAGTCCGTCAGCGGGTGGTGGCGCGATTGGCGGGTGGTCAGGCGCCGCGGAATTCTTCCGCCCATGCTCCACACAACATGGGAGGGCTCGCAATCAGGAAAATATTGGGCTCGCCATTATGTATTTTTTTCCGCTACCCGCATTTCCGGCAGGCGCGGTCAGCGACGATTTTCCCAATTAATTCAATCGCATCGGCCGGCCCGGGCACCGGTAAATAGACACTCCCGGGCGGGAACCTTCTGCCGATTAGCGGATTTAATTGCTGGCGGGCGCCCCGGCGTGACTAGCTGGAGCGGGCGGGAGGGTCAGGTCTCTGCCTACATAAGATGACGAACGATCATGGCATTGCGGCTGCGGTACCTGCGGTGGCTGGCCATGTCGTTTGCTCCTTATCGCCTCGTCGTCTCCGGCGCGTGCAAACGCGCCGGATGAATGCGCGCTATTCGGGAGGGGTCAATGGAACAAACAACAATCTCGCCTAAGAAATCGCCGAACGGCGTCGCGCCGAAAAAGCGATCGGGCCGCTCCAACGACGACTCCCCGGATTCAACGGCGCCGATCGAATTGCAGAATTTGCTGCAGGCCCTTCGCGCCATGCGCGCCGGCGATTTTTCGGTCCGGATGGCGGGCGAGCAGGACGGCCTCATCGGAAAAATCGCCGATACATTCAATGACATCGTCGCCTCCAACGAGCGGATGGCGCAGCAACTCGAACGCGTCGGTCAGGTGGTCGGCCGCGAAGGCAAAACCCGCCACCGCGTCAAATTCGGTCACGCGAGCGGCGCGTGGGGCGAGATGGAAACGTCGGTCAATTCGCTGATCGACGACCTGCTCTGGCCGACCAAGGAAGTCACCCGCGCCGTCGCCGCGGTTGCGCAAGGCGACCTGCTGAAAACCGTACGGCTGGAAGTCGACGGACGCCCGCTCAAGGGCGAATTCCTCGAGGCCGCCAGCATCGTGAACACGATGATCAAGCAGCTGAGCGTGTTCACCTCGGAAGTGACGCGCGTGGCGCGCGAAGTCGGTACCGAAGGCAAGCTCGGCGGCCAGGCGCAGGTGCGCGAGGTGACCGGCGTCTGGAAGGACCTGACCGAAAGCGTGAACTCGATGGCGAGCAACCTGACCGCCCAGGTCCGCAACATCGCCGAAGTGACCATCGCGGTGGCCGACGGCGACCTGTCGAAGAAGATCACCGTCGACGTGCGCGGCGAAATTCTCCAGCTCAAGGAAGCCATCAATACGATGGTGGACCAGCTGCGCTCCTTCGCGTCCGAAGTGACGCGCGTCGCCCGCGAGGTCGGCACCGACGGCAAGCTCGGCGGCCAGGCCATCGTGCCGGGCGTCGCCGGAACGTGGAAGGACCTGACCGACTCCGTCAACGCCATGTGCGGCAACCTGACCGACCAGGTGCGTAACATCGCGCAGGTGACCACCGCGGTCGCGCGCGGCGACCTGTCGCGCAAGATCACCGTCGACGTGCGCGGCGAAATTCTCGAACTGAAAGACACCATCAACACGATGGTGGACCAGCTCAATGGCTTTGCCTCGGAAGTGACGCGCGTCGCGCGCGAAGTGGGCACCGAAGGCAAGCTGGGCGGCCAGGCCGCGGTGCCAGGCGTCGCCGGCACCTGGAAGGACTTGACCGACAGCGTCAACTTCATGGCCGGCAACCTGACCGCGCAGGTCCGCAACATCGCCGACGTCGCCACCGCGATCGCCGGCGGCGACCTGTCGAAGAAGATCACCGTGAACGTGTCGGGCGAAATCCTTCAGCTGAAGGAAACCATCAACACCATGGTGGACCAGCTCAACGCGTTCGCCGGCGAAGTGACGCGCGTGGCGCGCGAAGTCGGCACCGAAGGCCGCCTGGGCGGCCAGGCCAACGTGCTCGGCGTCGCCGGCACCTGGAAGGATTTGACCGATTCCGTGAACTCGATGGCCGGCAACCTCACCGGCCAGGTCCGTAACATCGCCGAAGTGACGACCGCCGTCGCCAACGGCGACTTGTCGAAGAAGATCACCGTCGACGTGCGCGGCGAAATCCTCGAGCTGAAAGACACCATCAACACCATGGTGGACCAGCTCAACGGATTCGCCGGCGAAGTGACGCGCGTCGCGCGCGAAGTCGGCACCGAAGGCAAACTGGGCGGCCAGGCGGTGGTGCGCGGCGTCGCCGGCACCTGGAAGGATCTGACCGAACTCGGTGAACTCGATGGCCTCCAACCTCACCGGCCAGGTCCGTAACATCGCCGAAGTGGCGACCGCGGTCGCGCAAGGCGACTTGTCGAAGAAGATCACCGTGAACGTGTCGGGCGAAATCCTTCAGCTGAAGGAAACGCTCAACACCATGGTGGACCAGCTCAATTCATTCGCCTCGGAAGTGACGCGCGTGGCGCGCGAAGTGGGCACCGAAGGCAAGCTCGGCGGCCAGGCCGCGGTGCCCGGCGTTGCCGGCACCTGGAAGGATCTTGACCGACTCCGTGAACTCGATGGCCGGCAACCTCACCGGCCAGGTCCGTAACATCGCCGAAGTGGCGACCGCCATCGCCGGTGGCGACCTGTCGCGCAAGATCACCGTCGACGTGCGCGGCGAAATCCTTCAGCTGAAGGAAACGCTCAACACCATGGTGGACCAGCTCAACCGGTTCGCCGGCGAAGTGACGCGCGTGGCGCGCGAGGTCGGCACCGAAGGCCGGCTCGGCGGCCAGGCCAACGTGCCGGGCGTCGCCGGCACCTGGAAGGACCTGACCGATTCCGTGAACTCGATGGCGGGCAACCTCACCGCCCAGGTCCGCAACATCGCCGAAGTCACCACCGCCGTCGCGCGCGGCGACTTGTCGCGCAAGATCACGGTGGACGTGAAAGGCGAAATTCTCGAGCTCAAGAACACCATCAACACCATGGTGGACCAGCTCAACTCATTTGCGTCGGAAGTGACGCGCGTGGCGCGCGAAGTCGGCACCGAAGGCAAGCTCGGCGGCCAGGCGGAAGTGCCGGAAGTCGCCGGCACCTGGAAGGATCTGACCGACAACGTCAACTTCATGGCCTCGAACCTGACCGCTCAGGTCCGTAACATCGCGGAAGTGGCGACCGCGGTCGCCAACGGCGACTTGTCGAAGAAAATCACCGTCGACGTGCGCGGCGAGCTGCTGCAACTCAAGGAAACGCTCAACACCACGACCGATCAGCTGCGCTCATTCGCCGGCGAAGTGACGCGCGTGGCGCGCGAAGTCGGCACCGAAGGCCGGCTGGGCGGCCAGGCCAACGTGCCCGGCGTCGGCGGCACCTGGAAAGACCTCACCGACAACGTCAACCTGCTGGCGGCAAACCTGACCACACAGGTCCGCAACATCGCCGAAGTCACCACCGCCGTCGCGCGCGGCGACTTGTCGCGCAAGATCACGGTGGACGTGAAGGGCGAAATTCTCGAGCTCAAGAACACCATCAACACGATGGTGGACCAGCTCAACGCCTTTGCCTCGGAAGTGACGCGCGTCGCGCGCGAAGTCGGCACCGAAGGCAAGCTCGGCGGCCAGGCGCAAGTGCCGGGCGTCGCCGGCACCTGGAAGGACCTGACCGACACCGTCAACGTGATGGCGGCGAACCTCACCGAACAGGTGCGCGGCATCGTCAAAGTGGTGACCGCGGTCGCGAACGGCGACCTCAAGCAAAACCTGACGGTGAAATCGAAGGGCGAGGTCGCGGCGCTCGCCGAAACCATCAACAACATGACCGACACGCTGGCGACCTTCGCCGATCAGGTGACGACCGTTGCCCGCGAAGTGGGTGTCGACGGCCGCCTCGGCGGCCAGGCCAACGTGCCGGGCGCTTCCGGCACGTGGAAAGCCCTCACCGGTAACGTCAACCTGCTGGCCGCAAACCTGACCACGCAGGTGCGCGCGATCGCCGAGGTCGCGACCGCGGTGACCAAGGGCGATCTGACCCGGTCGATTCAGGTTGATGCGCGCGGCGAAGTCGCCGAGCTCAAAGACAACATCAATACGATGATCGACAACCTGCGTCTGACCACCGACCGCAACACCGAGCAGGACTGGCTGAAGACCAACCTCGCCAAGTTCACCAACATGTTGCAGGGCCAGCGCGATCTGGCCACCGTCGGCCGGCTGCTGCTGAGCGAACTCACGCCGCTGGTGAACGCGCAGCTCGGCGTCATTTATCAGGTGGAAAGCGAAGAACTGCAGACCATGCGGCTGCTGTCGGCATACGCCGACGACGGCTTCCAACGGACACCCGCAGCGGATTCGCATCGGCGAAGGCCTGATCGGCCAATGCGCCGCCGACCGCCGGCAGCTATTGATCACCGAATATGCCGACCCATGCAGTGCCGATCGGTTCGGCCCTGTTCAAGGTCTCGCCCTCCAACATCATCGTCCTGCCGGTCCTGTTCGAAAACCAGGTCAAGGCGGTCATCGAACTCGCCTCTGTCACCGAATTCACCGCGCTGCAACGGATGTTCCTCGAGCAGCTGACCGACAGCATCGGCATCGTGCTCAACTCCATCGAAGCGACGATGCAGACCGAAGGCCTGCTCAAGCAGTCGCAGCAGCTCGCCGGGGAACTGCAGACGCAACAGCGCGAATTGCAGCAGACCAACGAGCAGCTCGAACAGAAGGCCCAGCAGCTCGCCGAACGAAACGTCGAAGTCGAAAGAAAGAACCAGGAAATCGAGCAGGCCCGCCGCGCGCTCGAAGAAAAGGCGGCCGAGCTCGCCCTCACCTCGAAATACAAGTCGGAATTCCTGGCCAACATGTCACACGAGCTGCGCACGCCGCTCAACAGCATCCTCATTCTGGGTCAGCAGCTGGCCGACAATCCCGACGGCAATCTCTCGACGCAAGCAGACCGAGTTTGCCCGCACCATCCATGGCGCCGGAACCGACCTGCTCAACCTCATCAGCGACATTCTCGACCTGTCCAAGATCGAGTCCGGTACCGTCACCGTGGAGGCGGAAGAACTCTTCTTCTCCAACGTCCTCGATGCGGTCGGACGCCCCTTCCGTCACGAGGCGGAGACGCGGCAACTCTCGTTCAATGTCGACCTCGATCCGACCCTCGGCCGCAGCCTCATCACCGATTCCAAGCGCTTGCAGCAGGTGCTCAAGAACCTGCTCTCAAACGCATTCAAGTTCACCGCCCGCGGCGGCGTGCAACTCAAGGTGTTCGCTGCACCGGCCGGCTGGACATCAACGCACCCGGTCCTCAGCCAGGCCCAGGGCGTCGTCGCCTTCGAGGTCGCCGATACCGGCATCGGCATTCCAGCCGAAAAGCAAAAGATCATCTTCGAGGCCTTCCAGCAGGCCGATGCCAGCACGAGCCGCAAATACGGCGGCACCGGACTGGGTCTCGCCATCAGCCGCGAACTATCGAACCTGTTGGGCGGCGAAATCCAGCTGCGCAGCTCGCCCGGAGTCGGCAGCACGTTCACGCTGTACCTTCCGATCGCCTATGCCGGACCGTCGGCCGCGATCCGGGTCGCCAGCAGCTCCCTTGCCGCGCAGGTGCCGGCCATCGGCGCACCGATTGTATTGCCGGAGCGGCCAATCGAGCAGATCCCGGACGACCGGCACGAGATCCAGCCGGGCGATTCAATCCTGCTGATCGTCGAGGACGACCCTCACTATTGCCGTGTGCTGGTCGATCTCGCGCGCGGCCGCGGCTTCAAGGTTCTGGTGGCGGCGCGCGGCGCCGACGCGCTCGAACTTGCCAAGCAGTACCAGCCGACCGCCGTATCGCTCGACGTGTTCCTCCCCGACATGTTGGGCTGGAGCGTGCTGAGCCAGCTCAAGCAAAATCCGCTGACCCGCCATATCCCGGTCCAGATCATTACCCTCGACGAGGACAAGCTGCACGGGCTGGCGCGCGGCGCATTTTCCTTCGTGACCAAGCCGACAACCACGGAAGGCGTCGAAGCCGCGCTTAACCGGATCAAGGATTATTCCGCCCCGCGGCGCAAACGCCTGCTGGTCGTCGAAGACAATCCGGCCGAGCAAATGAGCATTTCCGAGTTGCTCGGCTATGACGATGTGGAGATCGAAACCGCCGGCACCGGACGCGATGCGCTCGACGCACTGCGCCGGCAGCCCGCCGACTGCGTGGTGCTGGATCTGCGTCTGCCCGACATGACGGGCTTTGAAGTGCTGGAAGCGCTCAGCGCCGACGAAGCGCTCTCCGACGTGCCGGTGGTCGTATTTACCGGCCGCGAACTCAGCGCCGAGGAAGATGCGCGCCTGCACACGATGGCGCGCAGCATCGTGGTCAAAGGCGTCGAGTCGCCAGAACGCCTGCTCGACGAGACGGCGCTGTTCCTGCATCGCGTCGTGACCGATTTACCAGCCGCCAAACAGCGCATGCTGGAGCGACTGACCAGATCCGATGAAGATCTGGTCGATCGCACCGTCCTGCTCGTTGACGACGACGCCCGGAATATCTTCGCGCTCAGCAGCGTGCTCGAAAGGCGCGGCATGCGCGTTCTCACGGCCACGACGGGCAACGAAGCCATTCAACTGATCGAATCCAATCCCGACATCGCCATCGTCCTGATGGACATCATGATGCCGGAGATGGACGGTTATCAGACGATGGCCCAGATCCGGAAGAACGATAAATTCCGGCGGCTGCCGATCATCGCCCTGACCGCCAAAGGCGATGAAGGGCGACCGCGAGAAATGCCTGGATGCCGGCGCTTCCGACTACCTCGCCAAGCCCGTCAACACCGAACAGCTGCTCTCTGCGCTCCGTATCTGGTTGCATCGTTAACCGCGAGGACGTCATGGCTGACGACAAGGTCAACATCCTGCTCGTCGACGATCAACCGGCGAAACTCCTCACCTATCGCGCCATTCTCGGCGATATTGGTGAAAACCTGTTGAGCGCAAACAACGCCACGGAAGCGCTCGAGCTCCTCCTCAAGAATGACGTCGCCGTTGTTCTGATCGACGTCTATATGCCGGACATCGACGGCTTCCAGCTCGCGGCAATGATCCGCAATCATCCGCGCTTCGAGAAGACCGCGCTGATTTTCATTTCCGCGATTTTGCTGACCGACGTCGACCGGCTGCGCGGCTACGAAATGGGCGCCGTCGACTACGTGCCGGTTCCGGTCATCCCCGAAGTCCTGCGCGCGAAGGTCAAGGTCTTTGTCGAGCTTTTCCGCAAGACGCGGCAGCTCGAACAACTCAACCGCGAACTGGAAGCGCGCGTTGCCGAGCGCACCTCCGAGCTCGCCGCCTCGACCTTGCAACTGCGCCAGAGCGAACGCTTGCGCAGCCTGGCGCTGGCGGCCGGGCAAATGGGCAGCTGGGAATGGAACGTCGCCCGCAGCTCGACGGTCTGGGACCAGGGCCAGTGCGATATCTTCGGAGTCGATCCGAGTACGTTTGTGCCAACGCCAGACCATGTGCGCCCGCTCATCAACCCGGAAGATTTTGAACTGCTGGTGCGGGCTTTCCGCAAGGTGTCGAAAGAGGCCAATACATTCCAGACGGAATTTCGCGTGCGGCGGCCGAACGGCGAAATTCGCTGGTGCACCGGCACGGCCGCGGCGAGTTTCGACGAAAGCGACCGCCTGATCTGGGTCAGCGGAGTGACCGCCGACATCACCGAACGCAAACGCGCCGAAGATCGGCAAATTCTGCTGGCCGAGGAAGTCGACCATCGCGCGCGCAATGTCGTGGCCGTCGTCCAGTCGATCATGCGCCTCACCCGCGCCGAGAGCATCGAAGACTATATGAGTGCGCTTGACGGCCGCATCGGCGCGCTATCCAACGCGCACCGACTGCTGGCGAGCTCCCGCTGGGAGGGCGCCGACCTGACGCGGCTCGTTGAAGAAGAATTCGCACCCTATCTGGCCGGCGGTACCGAAAGAGTCTCGGCGCGCGGCCCGGTCGTCTTATTGCCGCCCGCCACGGCCCAGACGATTGCCTTGGCGCTGCACGAATTGGCGACCAACGCGGCCAAATACGGCGCGCTTTCGGCCGATAAAGGCCATGTCGACCTCACGTGGAACAACGACTTCGGAAGACTCGAATTGATCTGGGTCGAATCGAAAGGGCCCGCCATCAGCGCGCCCAGCCGCCGCGGCTATGGCAGCCGCGCCATCATCGCCGGCATCGAGCGCCAGCTTGGCGGCACCGTGGAGTTCGACTGGCAGGAAAGCGGGCTGCGCTGTAAATTGTGCGTGCCGCACGACGACAAGAAGGATTCGGCCAAGCGACTGGCGTTCAAGCCGCGCCAGCTCGACGGCGCGCCGGACCAGATCATCACGGTGGATCCGG
The DNA here is from genome assembly GCA_963801955.1 of uncultured Alphaproteobacteria bacterium. Taxonomy (GTDB): domain Bacteria; phylum Pseudomonadota; class Alphaproteobacteria; order Rhizobiales; family Xanthobacteraceae; genus Pseudolabrys. Next base: position 56,986 of record CAWDGS010000003.1, on the reverse strand, counting down.
CCGATAAACTTGTCCTGCTGGTCGAAGATGAGCCGCTGGTATCGATGATGCTGGCCGACATGTTGTCCGCCTTCGGTCACAAGGTCGACGGGCCCTATAACCGGTTCAGCGACGCCATCCTCGCCGCCAAAAGCAACAACCTTCAGGCAGGCATTCTCGACGTGAACCTGGGCGGCGAAAAAACCTACGCCGTCGCCGATATCCTCACCAACCGGAAAATACCATTCGCCTTCGTCACAGGTTACGGGCCGGACACCATCGTTTCGGAATTTGCCCACGCGCCCGTCCTGCAAAAGCCGATCGAAGCCGCCAAGCTGCATGCGCTGCTCCAGCAGATCGTGCGATAGGCCGCCGTCCGCGCAGGATTCAACGCAGCTTTCAAGTCGACAAATGTCGCCTATAGTAAGCGGTGGCGGGGCCGGTTGCCCCGTCGTTGTCGTCAGGACGGCTGCGGCAATTAAGGTATAGTCGTCTGGCCCAACCGGGCCTTAAAGTCTGAAAGACCAATATAAATCGGGGCCTGGATCTGATGTCTGAGACAAGTCTTGTGCCATCAGACAGGGACCCGGAACCGCCCCATGCCATCAAGCCGCGCAACCTCGCGCTCGGAATTGAGCGCATTGGATTTTATTCACTGTCGCACCGCACACTGTGCGCGCTCGCCTTCATTGTCCTGAGCCTCATTGCCGCGGTCGGTTTTGCGCGGGTCAAGGTCGACGATTCACTGAGCCAGCTGTTCCGGTCCGACACCGAAGAATTCCGGACATATGAAGAAGTCACGCGCCGTTTTCCCTCGAATGAATTTGACGTCCTCATCGTCATTGAAGGCGATCGCCTGCTGGAACGGGACTCGCTGCAGAAACTGCGCGACCTTGCGATCGATGTTCAGCTGCTCGACGGCACACGCGGGTCTGATCTCGGTATTCTCGGCGCGCGAGCCGCCCGAGAACGGACAAATCCCACCTCCGCTTTTCCCGGACCCGCTGCCGCAGGGCGCGGATTACCAGACGCTCGTCAAGCGCGTGATGTCGAACGAGATCATTCGCGACAAAATGTTGTCGCCGGATGGCAAGCTGACCCTGATGGTGCTCGCGCTGGAGCCGGAGCTGACGCGGGCCGACAAGCTCGCACCTATTATTGGGGCCGTTCGCGATGCCTTGAAGACAGATCTGGCGGACACCGGCCTGCGAGCCGAACTCTCAGGCGTTCCGGTCATGCAGCTCGAAATCCGCAATGCCATCGAGCGCGACCGCTTGATCTACAATGCGCTGGGTTTCGCGGTCGGCTGCCTGATCGCGATCCTTTTCTTCCGGCGGATATCGTTCATGATCATCGCGGCCGGCCCACCCCTTATCGCAATTCTCCTTGCGCTTGGCACGCTCGGTTGGCTTGGCTTCAGCCTGAATATTTTTCTGAACGTAATGACCCCGCTCATTATGGTCATCAGTTTTTCCGACAGCATGCAGATCACCTTTGCGGCACGCGACCGCTTGCTCGCCGGCGATGACAAAGTCACCGCATTTCGCAATGCGTTGCTCATCGTGGGACCTGCCTGCGTGCTGACGCATGCGACGGCCGGCGTATCTTTTATCGCCCTGCAATTTTCGCCATCCGATCTCATCCGCACGTTCGGCGAAGCCGGACTGATCGCCACCGCCGTGGCTTTGGTGGCGGTCTTGATGGGCGTTCCGCTGCTGGGCGTGCTGCTGATCCGGAATGAGGCCGAATTCGTCGCCGCAGTCAGGAACATGGACAATGCGCTGGATGTCCTGCGCAGATTCTGCGGATGGATCGCAATCCGCATGGTGACGCGACCCGGCCTCTATTCGTTGATCAGCCTGCTGGTCGTAGCCGGATTCTCGCTTGGCTATACGCAGCTGCAGGCGCGTTATCGGCTCGCCGACCAGGTGCCCGACCGCGAACAGGCCGTGAAAGCCAGCCTTCGTCTCGACGTCAAGCTGACCGGCGCAAACCCCTTCGACGTCTACATCCAGTTTCCGAAGGGAGCATCGCTCTATTCACCGGAAACCCTGGCAGTCATTTCCGACGTGCATTCGCTGCTTGAGCACCAGCCCGGCATCGGCAACGTCTGGTCGCTGGATACGCTGCGGCGCTGGCTGGCAGAAAAGCTGAACAAGACGGACGTCGATACGCTCAAACAATATGTCGACATGCTTCCACCTTATCTCACGCGCCGGTTCGTTTCGGCCGAGCAAGATGCGGTGATCGTCAGCGGCCGCGTTCCAGATTCCGACGCCAGCCAGTTGCTTCCGATTGTCGATCGGATCGACCAGCAATTGAGCGGCGTGCGCGCGAAATATCCCGGTTACAAAATAGGCGTGACCGGCCTGTCGGTGATTTCCGCCCGCAACAGCGCGCTGATGATCGATAAATTGAGCAGAGGGCTGACGATCGAAATCGTATTTGTCGCGGCATTTATCGGCATCGCCTTCTGGTCCCCTGTCGTCATGTTGATCAGCATCTTGCCGGGCCTTTTTCCGATCGTGTTCGCCGGAAGCCTGCTGCTGCTTCTGGGCCAGGGGCTGCAATTCGCAAGCGTTATCGCCCTGACCGTCTCGTTCGGCCTGGGGCTGAGCGCGACCATTCACTTCCTGAACCGATTGCAGATCGAGGACATCGATCCTGATCCGGCGGTGGGTGTCGAGCGGGCGACAATCCTGGTGGGGCCGCCGCTGATCTTGACGTCGGCCGTGCTCGCCTGCGGATTGGCCATGACGGTCCTGTCCAGCCTGCCGTCATTGCGCCTTTTCGGCTGGCTGAGCGCAGTTGCCATGATCGCGGCGCTGTTTGCCGACCTGTTCATGTTGCGGCCGATCGCGATGTTCCTGAGCAAGATCGTCCGGAGGGTATCGCAGCGATCACTTGTGCAATCGAGAAAATAGAGCTTCAGGACGGCAATTGCGTTGAGTACGTTGAGACGATGGAACACGGAGTGCCTGTAGCGGTTGTCCTCAAACCAAAACACGATCGGGTAAAAAACAATGATTGCACGACTTTGCGCCGTCCTCGGGCTGATTCAGATATTGGGCGGCCCGGCGCTCGCCGCCAATGAAAAGCAGCCGGCGCCATCGGGCGGGCTGTTTCAAGGCACTCCCGAGGAGCAGGCCGCCTGCGCCCCCGATTCAACCCGATTTTGTCAGGATGCCATTCCGGACACGTTTCGCGTGCTTGCGTGCCTGCAGGACCATCGCGAAAAACTGAGAAAAGTCTGCCGCAAGGTCCTGGATGACCACGGGCAATAGCCTGCGTCACATCCGAAACATCAAGCCGAATGATTTTTATGGAGGGCAAACAGGTGGCGCAGGATAGCTGCGGCTGTCAGGAATTGCGTCGAGAGTTTCAGGGCCGATCGATGCGGCCGCGCTCCCCAGATATCCGCGATTCTTGATGACGGCCCAGAAAACCGGATTCCAGGCCTGCCATACTTTTTCGGCCTCCTCCCGCAACAATCCGACAATCACCTCCGGCACGGGCCCGAACACCTCCGGCAAAGCATGCGAAAGCTCTACATCCCGCAGTACATTCCATTTTGAAAGCCCGCCCATAATCGGCGAACTGATCGAAAACACGACGCGGCCGATACTGGTCTCCCTCACGGCGAACGAGCACATCGCGCACGGCTCGACGATCGAATAGAGCGTGCAGCCGCTCAAATCGGCGCGGCCCAGAATTTTCTGCGCCTCCGAAATGGCAGCCAACTCCGCGTGGTGGGTAATATCGGCGCTCTCCACCACGTGATTGGTACTTTCAACGATGACATCTCCGTCCTTGCAAATAAGTGCGGCAAAAGGCAATTCGCCACGCTGCGTGCTGGTCGTGGCGAGCTGGATACAACGCCGCATCGTTGCGATGTCGGAGTCAGAATGAACCGGACCATTCTTGTCGGGTGCGGCGACCATTTTCGATGAACCAAATCGAGACGTGCAGATCAGCGTCTTCGGACAATCATGGGCAAGCCGCCCTTTGGCCGCAACGTTACCTTGAGCACCGGCCACGGGTGTTGATCCAGGCGCCAACTCAAGCGTGAAATGGCGCATGATCATGGCGACGACAATCGACGCTTCCTGGATTGCGAAAGCGGCGCCAATGCAAATGCGCGGCCCGACACCAAAGGGAAGATATGCAAATCGGTCGATGGAATTGCGCGCCGCCCCGAGAAACCGGTTCGGATCGAAACGGTCGGGCGCCCGCCACAAGGCGCGGTGCCGGTGAAGAACATAGGACGCGATGACGATCATCGTTCCCGCCTTGATGGGAACGCCGGCAAGTTCGTCCGGTCCGAGCGCAACACGACTGATAGCGGCGATCGGCGGATAGAGCCGGTTGGCCTCATCGATCACGGCCCGCGTCTCAACAAGACGATCGGCCAGGCCCTCCAGCTCCCCGCTGAGCTCGCGATCAGCCTCGGCCTGGACCCGTTCCCGCCACTGCTGCGACTGCGACAGCAGGAACAGCGACCAGGCAATGCAATTCGCGGTGGTTTCATGACCGGCTGCAATGAACGTCAGGATATTGGCGCGGATTTCGGATTCCGACAGCGATGCACCGGTCTCCGGATCCTTCGCCTCGAGCAGCAGCGAAAGAATATCGCGTGGCGCGTTCACCCGGATTCTGGGCTATCCGCTCGCGGCGCGTTGAAATAATTGAATCGATCGCGGATTCGAACAGGCGAAGCATCGGACGCACCTTCCAACGTCCGGGGCGCGGAACCACATCCGGCACCCCGAGCATGTCGAATGGATCGATCCGTCCGATCGTTTCAAAATACTTCTTCATGGCGACGCGAATGTCTTCGGCATCGCGACCAAGGCCGTCCGAAAAAATAGTCCGCTCGAGCACTTCCAACGTGACGCGCGTCGCCTCGACCGCCAGATCCGTGACCTGGCCTTCACACTGCGCAAGACGTTCGACCAGGCGGCTGGCGGCGTCGATCATCGCCGCCGAAAAATTCATGACTGTCCTGCGCGCAAAAAGCGGCGCTATGGCCCGCCGTTGCATGCGCCAATTATGGGATTCGGCTGTCAGCAACCCGCCGGTCAATCCGGCCGACAAAACACGGCGCTGTAACCAGTCTTTCTGGTAGTTGTCGCAGTTCTCCATCAGGACACGGCGGATCGCAGCGGGATCACTCACGACCGCGACCCGGCCCATGGACAAGCCGCTCATCACGATCGGCTGCTCGAAATGAGCTGCCGTCCACGCTTCAATCGGATTGTCGGCAAGCACGCGGAGCAGCGCGATCGGGCCCAACGGCCTGCGTCCGCGGGACCGGCGCCGGCGGACTAAGCTCCGCGGGGAGATCAAGCACATCGGCCTCCGTTCAATACCTCGGCCGACTGGAATCGGCTAAATCTGGACTGCACCGAAAACGACCACTACGTTACCGAAGTTCCATTTTCGATGCAATTAGTCGGTAAAACTTGCGGAACAGGGCACGATTTCGGCCATTTCCGATGCTAAGGATCGCGATTGTCCCTCTCAATATTTCAGGTGTCCGCACACGTGCCAAACATAACCATCGCAAAGCCGCTCTGTGCCGCATTGGCTGTCTGTCTAATGGCGGCCGGCGCCGCGACGGCCCAGCAGCCAGCCCGCATTTCGACACCTGACGCCACCGGTGAATGGCTGGTGGCCAAGCAGGTTGCACGGATCAGAATTGTGGATTGCGACGGCCGCATGTGGGGTGTGGTCGCATGGGAGGCCACACCGGGCGTTGACCGCAAAAATCCGGATCCAAATCTGCGAACGCGCCCGACCTTGGGGATGCCGATCCTCCTCGGCATGGCGCCGAGCCAATACGACAAAAACAAATGGGAAGGCGAGATTTACAATTCGGAAGACGGCCACACTTATTCCGCCAATATCAGCCTGGCCGATCCCAATACGCTGAAGGTGCAAGGTTGCTTTCTCGGCTTCCTGTGCGGAGGCGAGAACTGGAGCCGTGCGGACACAGCGGACACGCCGACGGGCACATCGTCGCAGAAATCGCCGGCAAAACCGCCGGCGACCAGCAAAACGACCGGCACCCGGCCCGCCTCGGCCAACAAGACCGCAAGCACGCAACCGGAATCAAGCGAAGACGTGTGCCTAAGAGTCCTTGGACCGGCGGGGCTTACCCATGAGCGCGGGCTGAAATAACACCGCCGCCGCCAGCGTACACACGAGCGACAGCGCAAGCAGCTTGCCCATGCTCGATGTCCCGGGGTGCTGCGACAGCCACAGGCTCCCGAACGCCGTTGCCGTGGTCAACGCGCTCCAGATCACGGCGCGGGTCAAACTCGACTGCAGAAGATTCGTCCGGCCCGAGCGCCAGGCCATGATGTAGTAGATCTTGAAGGCAACGCCGACGCCCAGCAGCAGCGGCAACGCAATGATGTTGGCGAAATTCAGCGGCATGCCGATCAACACGCAAATCTCCAGCGTGACGACTCCGGCAAGCAGCAGCGGAACCAGCGTCAACAACACATCGCCGAACCGGCGCAGAACGACCCAGAGCAGGATGGCAATCGATATCAGTGCGTAAAATCCTGCCTCCAGAAATGCCCTGACGATCGTCCGGCTGGATTCAAGAATGGAAATCGGCCCGCCGGACGCAGTTGGATAGACCGCAAGGACAGCGCGCGCGAACGACCGCAAGACCTCGGTGTCGTTGGTATCGCCCTTGGGCGAGGCTTCGACGCGGGAACGCCCGTCCGGCGCGACCCATTGGCGTTTGAGGACGTCCGGCAGGTTGTCCTTTGTGACGCGCTGTGCGCCCATGAACCCGCGCAGCTGCGCCAATGCGGTTTCGAGCGGGACAACGAACGCCGTTTGAGCGCGCGCCCGGGTGGGCTCGTCCGCCTGCGCCAGTTTCGTTGCATCATCGGCCAGGCGTTTTGCGGCCGCGGCGCCGGGTCCCGGAGCGTTGCCGGCGATCTTGTTGAGTTGATCGGCCAACCCCTTAAGTGCCGCAACATTTTCAGCATCGCTCGGCGGTTTGCTTGAGGCCGGCGGCTGCAGCACCTGGCCCAGGCGACGGCTCAGGTCCTGGATCGCGGCAAGCTTTTTGTCCTGATCCTGCGGCACAAAGCTGAGCAACGTCGTCGCCTGCAGGACCTGCGGAAGTTTCCGGATCTGGTCGGCAGCGGCGGCCGCGTCGTCGAGGGATGGCGTCACCACGTTGACCGAGTTGATGCCGACACGCGGGTCATTGCCGAGGTCGAGCAGCGTGGATATCGATTCGGTCTGCGTGCTGCGCAGGTGAATCGGGTCGAAGTCGAACGTGAGGAAGTAAAGCAGTGGCGCGCCGAGAACCGCGACCGCCAATGTGGTCACGATCACGGGGACGCGATAGGTCTGCAGAAAATTGTCGACCGGAGCCAGCGCACGATATCCCACCTCTTCCGGTTCGCCGGGGGGGTTGAAGACCGTGATCAGCGCCGGCAGCAGCGTGATGCTTGTGGCGTAGGCAACGAGCATGCCGACGCCCGCGATCTGCCCCAACTCGGAAACGCCGCGATAATCGGTCGGCAAAAACGACAGGAAGCCGGCTGCGACCGCCGCTGCCGCCAGCGTCAGCGGGACACCGATTTTTTGTGCCGCCCTCTCCAGGGCGGGACGAAGCTTGGGGATGTCGTGACGTTCGGCGCGGTAGCGCACGGAAAACTGGATCGCAAAGTCGACGCCCAGCCCGACGAACAGCACGGCGAACGCAACGGATATCATGTTCAATGCGCCCACCATCTTCAGGCCGAGCGCAGCTGTGATGGCGAGCCCTACAAACAGATTGATGAAAACGGCAACAATGATGCGCGTCGATTTCAATGCCAACCAAAGGATCGTCAACACGATAAGCATGGTGCCGATGCCGTTGACCAAGGCGCCTTCCTGAACCGTTGCAAACTCCTCGTCTGCCATCGGCACGGATCCGGTCAGCCGCACGCGCGCCTGATATTTTTCGGCGAGTTGCAAGTCGGATGCAGCCTTGCGAACCGCCGTGCTTGAGGCCAGGCCGGGCTGAAGCGCGGAAAAATCGAGCACCGGACGAGTCTCAATGAGCCGCCGAATATCACTTGCGCTGGGCTGCTGTCCGCTGAACAAAGCCTGCCACGAGAACGAGGCCGGTTTCCCCGCCAATGCGTCCTCGATGGTCGTCGACGCCATCGTCAGTGGCCGAGTCATGCGCGTCGAGCGTGATCATCTTGTTTTGCACGCCGATGAGACCCAAGCGAGAGCGTGCGCGTAAGTCCGCGAAGGCTCGGATCTCCGACCAGCGTGCCGATCAGCGGTGCAGCCTGCCCTAGCCCCTTCGCGGATTGCTCGACGCTTTCCGTCGGCTGAAACAACAATCCATTGCGCGCAAAGAATTCGCTGCCGCCGAGATCGACGACCGAGCGGAACACCTGAGGTTGTGCCGTGAGCCGCGCGGACAATTCAGCACCGGCGCGCGCGGCAAATTCGGCGATCGGTGCATCGACGACCACCAAGGCGGAGCCAAAATGTCCCGGAAAAGCCTTCTCGAATTCGGCCTCACGCTTGCGCCAGTCGAGATCCGGGCGAAATGAGCTTGTTGACGTCAGTATTGATGGCGAAGTGCCGAGCCGAATAGACCCCGGAAACCACAGCGCCAATCAGGGCTAAAGCAATGATTGGCCAAGGAAATCTTGTGCAATAACGGACAATCGCCGTAATAATGGACGCAAGCATGGCTATAGAGGCCTTTCGAACCTAGCAGAGTCGTCCCCAACTGTGGCCGCAAGCAGGAAAATCAATGCTTTCCGTTCGGAACTTTTGCTAGCCTGATAAATTGACGCAGACTGAGAACATTCAGGACTGAGCCGGCCAGGCCGGTATTGGGCGACTGAAAATATTCCGTGGGGTTCTGCCAAAGGCACGACCGCTCCGCGTTTGTTGGAGAAGGGTAATTTGACCATGACGGCGCCCAATGAAGACCTACAAGCAAAATCACCGCTCCCATTCCTAGACAAGATCAAGACGCCCGCCGACCTGCGACGCGTTAATGCGCGTGACCTGCAGCAGGTTGCGGACGAATTGCGCGCCGAAACCATCAATGCGGTCGCCGTTACGGGAGGACACCTGGGGGCAAGTCTTGGTGTAATCGAACTAACCGTCGCTCTTCACTACATCTTCGATACACCGAATGACAAACTGATCTGGGACGTCGGCCATCAGGCCTATCCACATAAAATCCTGACCGGCCGCAGGGACCGCATCAGAACACTGCGGACGGGCGGCGGCCTCTCCGGTTTCACCAAGCGATCGGAAAGTGAATACGACTGCTTCGGCGCGGCGCACTCCTCGACGTCGATATCCGCCGGATTGGGCATGGCGGTCGCGCGCGACCTCGCCGGACAGAACACACAATGTGATCTGCGTTATCGGCGATGGCGCGATTTCCGCCGGCATGGCCTATGAGGCCCTGAACAATGCCGGCGCGATGAACCGCCGCCTGATTGTGATCCTGAACGACAACGAGATGTCGATCGCGCCGCCGGTCGGCGCGATGTCGAATTATCTCACACGCCTGTTGTCGAGCCCGACGTATATGTCGCTGCGTGACATCGGGAAACAGGTTGCAGATCGCCTGCCTAAATTCTTCAAGGAAAAGGCGCATCTCGCCGAAGAACTGGCGCGCGGTTTCGTGACCGGCGGCACACTGTTTGAAGAACTCGGTTTCTATTACGTCGGCATTGTCGACGGCCACGACCTCAATCAGCTGCTGCCCGTGCTCGAAAATATCCGCAACGCGGACAATGGTCCGTTCCTCGTGCACGTGCGTACGCAAAAGGGCAAAGGCTACGCGCCCGCCGAAGCCTCGCAGGATAAATACCACGGCGTCGTCAAATTCGACGTCGCAACCGGCAAACAGCACAAGGGCGCTTCGAACGCGCCGTCGTACACGAAGGTGTTCGGCGAAAGCCTGGTGAAAGAAGCAACGAAGGACGACAAGATCGTCGGCATTACGGCCGCGATGCCGGGCGGCACCGGTATCGATATTTTCACGAAGGCCTTCCCGGATCGTGCGTTTGACGTCGGAATTGCTGAACAGCACGCCGTGACCTTTGCCGCGGGCCTGGCGACCCAGGGTTACAAGCCATTTGTCGCGATCTACTCGACGTTTCTCCAACGCGCCTATGACCAGGTTGTCCATGACGTCGCGATCCAGAGCCTGCCCGTGCGATTCATGATGGATCGCGCAGGTCTGGTGGGCGCCGACGGGCCGACCCATGCCGGCTCGTTTGACCTCGCTTACCTCGGCTGCCTGCCGAATTTCGTGCTGATGGCGGCGGCAGATGAGGCCGAACTCGTCCACATGGTTGCGACCGCGGTTGCGATTGACGATCGGCCCTGCGCGGTCCGCTATCCCCGCGGTGATGGCGTTGGCGTCACAATGCCGGAAGCCGGCGTGCCGCTCGAAATCGGCAAAGGCCGCATCATCAAGGAAGGCAATACGGTGGCGCTGCTCTCGCTCGGCACGCGGCTTGCTGAATGCACCAAAGCCGCGGAAATGCTCGCGGCTCAAGGAATATCAGCGACGGTCGCCGATGCGCGCTTTGCCAAGCCGCTCGATCGCGACCTCATCCTCCAGTTGGCGCGCGACCATGAGCTGCTCATCACGGTCGAGGAAGGCGCCGTCGGCGGATTCGGCGCGCAGGTCATGCAGATGCTCAGCGACGCCGGCGCGCTCGATCGCGCGGGATTCAAGATTCGCACGATGGTGTTGCCGGATATCTTCATCGATCACGACAGCCCGCCGGCGATGTACGCCAAGGCGGGGCTCGACGCGAATGGTATCGTCAAGAAAGTGTTCGACGTTTTCGGATCGCGTCAGGCGCCGGAATTGCAGCCCGCCGAGATTGCATTTCTTGCCGAGCGCGCGCAGCGCCGCCGGCAAACGAAAACGATGAACGGACACGCCAAGGGGGCGGCGGAATGAAGGTTATTCTTGCGAAGCCGCGCGGGTTTTGCGCGGGAGTCGTGCGCGCGATCGAAATCGTCGAGCGCGCGCTGGATAAATATGGACCGCCGGTCTACGTGCGGCACGAAATCGTTCACAACAAGTGGGTCGTCGACGCACTCAAGGCGCGCGGCGCGCGTTTCGTCGAGGAACTGTCCGAAGTGCCTCCGAACGCCATCACGATCTTCAGCGCGCATGGCGTGGCAAGAAAAGTCCAGAACGAGGCTTCGGAGCGCGGGCTGCGCGTGCTCAATGCCACCTGCCCGCTGGTCTCGAAAGTTCACGCGCAAGGCCGTCACTATCTGCGCAACGGGCGCACGGTCATTTTAGTGGGCCACGCCGGCCATCCCGAGGTCGAAGGCACGCTGGGCCAAATTCCCGGACCCGTCATTCTCGTGCAGACTGAAACGGACGTGAACGCGCTCGATCTGCCGGTCGATACGCCGATCGCCTATGTCACGCAGACCACGCTGAGCGTGGATGACACGCGCGGCATCATTGCCGCGCTATATCGACGCTTTAACGACGTCGTCGGACCGGGCACCGAGGATATCTGCTACGCGACACAGAATCGGCAAACTGCCCTGCTTGAATTGACCAAGTTGGTCGACGTCATTTTCGTGGTCGGCGCCAAAAACAGCTCTAATTCGAACCGTTTGCGTGAAATTGGCATCGAAGCCGGTGTTCCGACCCATCTGATAGCAAATGGCAGTGAAATCGAGCCGGGATGGTTGCAAAACGTCGAGGTTGTTGGCATTACGGCGGGTGCCTCGGCACCGGAGGTCATGGTCCGCGACGTCATCAACACGTTGCGTACGGTCGAGCCGGTGGAGGTCTTCACCCTGCCCGGTCAGGATGAACACATCGAATTCCGGGTTCCGGTCGAATTGCTCGACGTGACCAGTTCTCAGCAAATCAGTAAGGATAGCAATCTTGGGCATTCCCCTTCTTCAGAAACTGTATGTCGGTAGCTACGTCGTTCGCCAGCGTCTGACTGGCCGAAAGCGCTATCCGCTTGTGCTGATGCTTGAGCCCTTGTTCAGGTGCAACCTGGCTTGCGCCGGCTGCGGCAAAATCGACTATCCCGATCCGATCCTGCATCAGAACATGTCGGTGGAAGACGCCCTGCACGCGGTCGACGAATGCGGCGCGCCGGTGGTGTCTATCGCCGGTGGCGAACCATTGCTCCACAAACAGTTGCCTGAAATCGTTCGCGGCATCGTTGCGCGAAAAAAATTCGTCTATCTGTGCACCAACGCGCTGCTGATGGACAAGAAGCTGTCGCAATATGAACCGAGCACGTTCTTCACCTGGTCGGTCCATCTCGATGGCGACAAGGAAATGCACGACCACTCGGTCTGCCAGCCGGGCACCTATGATCGCGCGGTGACGGCAATCAAGCACGCCAAGGAACGCGGCTTCCGCGTCAACATCAATTGCACCTTGTTCAACACCGCGCAGGCCAACCGCGTCGCGGACTTTTTCGACACCGCGATGGAGCTGGGCGTCGATGGCATCACCGTGTCGCCGGGTTACGCCTACGAGCGCGCGCCCGACCAGCAGCACTTCCTCAATCGCGGCAAGACCAAGCAGCTGTTCCGCGACGTATTCAAGCAAGGTCCCAGCAAGACAAAGTGGTCGTTCAGCCAGTCCAGCCTGTTCCTCGACTTCCTTGCCGGCAACCAGACCTACCACTGCACGCCGTGGGGCAATCCGACACGCACCATCTTCGGCTGGCAGAAGCCCTGCTATCTGCTCGGTGAAGGTTACACGAAGACCTTCGACGAGCTGATGAACGGGACCGATTGGGATGCTTACGGCGTCGGCAACTACGAGAAGTGCGCCGACTGCATGGTCCATTCCGGCTTTGAAGCATCCGCGGTCCAGGATGCTGTCGCCCATCCGCTCAAGGCGTTGGGTGTCAGCCTGCGCGGCGTCCGCACCGAAGGCGAAATGAGCCCGGAGATTTCGCTCGCCGGACAGCGGCCGGCGGAATTCGTGTTTTCAAAGCATGTCGAGAACAAGCTCGAGGAAATCAAGAACACGAAGCGCGAACCTGCCATGGTTGAGGCAGACTGACGCGTTTGCGGAGTTAAATTAGCGCGGCGTGGAACTTCCGGACCGCATGGTCCGTTATGTTCGAGAACCGGATAATTCCACCGGTATATGTGGCTACGACCACAGGAATTCGGCGATGCGCTGGCGGACCACCATAGCTCTGGGGATGCTCGGCGCAGCGGTCGCCACCCCTGACCTCGCCCAGGCGCAATTTTCCCCACAAGGCCTCATCGGCGGCATTACGCGCCCGTTCCGGCAGATGCTGGGCCATTTAGGCCACTATCCCCGCGACCATCGCCATCGCACGGCGGCCGCCGATTCACAGGCAGCCGATGGGGCACCGTCAAACGAGGCGCCGGCTTCCGCAGGCGCACGGCTTGGCTGGGCCGGCCCGCCGTCCTGGGCGAGCGCCTACGAGGACATTCTCGGCTTTACATTCTGGCCGGACGACTATGCCGCGCGGCTGCGCGGTCACGGGTTTGACGTGATCGCAAACACCATTAGCGGGCGTTTCGATGCGCCGCGGCGCACCGACCGCGTCGCAACGACAGGCACTGCCACCGGGAATGACGCAGGAAACGATACTTCGAAGACGCGTTGCGACGATGCGGGCACCCAAGCCGTGTGGCCGGCGGCTCGCGTCGAACAAATTCTGCAATTGACCGACAGCGAGCATGAAGCCCTTGAAAAGCTTCAGTCCGCAGTCCTCCAATCGATGAAAACCGCCAAATCCGACTGTGGTGCGTCGGCGGAACAGCCACCCCCGGAAAGACTAGCGGCTTTGGTGCAGACAATTTGGGCTGTCCGCGACGCCGGCATATCCGTGCGCGCGCCGCTCAAGACTTTCTACGATAGTCTCACGACGACGCAGAAAAACAGTTTCGCCAGCCGCCGCTCCCAGGCGGAAGCGCCGGTCGAGGCCAAAGACGCAAACCCCGCCATGAACAAGCAATATCAGGCTTGTGCCGCGCAAAATGCCGAAAAGGCCGAGCGCCTGGCCAAAGAAATTGAAATGCGCGTGCGGCCGACCAAGGATCAGGCGGCGAGTTTCGAGAATTTCCACAAAGTATCGTCCGACATGGCCAAGCTTCTGATCGCGTCATGTGTGAAGCCGATCCCGGCAGATCCGATGGCGCGCCTGGATGACGCCAATGACCAGCTGACGGCCATCAATTATGCGGCAACAACCGTGCAGATCGCGTTTGATGATTTCTACGCCCGATTGGACGGCGCGCAAAAATCGCGCTTTGAGTCACTCGGCCGCTAGACGCTACATGCCGAATGGCACTGCGGCGCTGTTGGTGGCCTTCAGGTTGCGATAGCGCGCAAGCGCCCACAGCGGAAAGAATTTCCTGTAGCCGTGATAGCGCAAATAAAATACGCGCGGAAATCCGGTGGCGGTGAACCGCTCTTCGTCCCAAAACCCATCCGCGACCTGTGCCTGCGCCAGGTACCGCACGCCACGTTCGACCGCGGGATGATTGATTTCACCGCTCGCCATAAGCCCAAGAAGCGCCCACGCCGTTTGTGATGCGGTGCTGTCCGCGGGCTCGTGGCCGCGATACGCGAGCTTGTAGCTCGAGCCGTCTTCGCCCCAGCCGCCGTCGGGATTCTGAATCGCGATGAGCCAATTGACGGCTTTGCGGATTTCCGCAGATTGCGGGTCAACGCCGCACGCATTGAGCGCGCAGAGCGACGACCATGTCCCGTAGATGTAATTCAGGCCCCAGCGGCCATACCAGCTGCCATCCCGCGTTTGCGTCCGGACCAGATAGTCAACGCCGCGCGCCAGCGCCTCACTGTTATCCCGCGTTTCGCCGAGCTGGGCCAGCATCGAGACGCAACGCGCCGTCACATCCTCGGTCGGCGGATCGATCAATGCCCCATGATCGGCAAAGGGAATATTGTTGAGATAGTCGTAGGTGTTGTCGACGTCGAAGGCCGCCCAGCCGCCATTGCCGCTCTGCAGGCCTTTCACCCATTCGACTGCCACGCGCGATCGACTGGTCGTAGCGGTCGCCGGCGCCGATGCGCCGGGCGCGATCCATGGCCATCACGACCACCGCCGTATCATCGAGATCGGGATAATGCGGATTGGCATATTGGAACGCCCAACCTCCGGGCCGCACATTCGGGCGCCGCGCGGACCAATCACCAATGACGTCAAGGACTTGCAGAGGGAGCAGCCAGTCGAGGCCGCGCAAAGCCGCGGCCCGCGCCTCTTCACTGCCGGCCTCCAGCAATGCGTGGCAGGTGAGCGCGGTATCCCAAACCGGCGATACGCAAGGTTGGCAGTAGGCCTCGTGGTCGCCGACGACCAGTAACTTTTCGATCGAGCCGCGCGCGATCGCCGCGTTTGCCTTGTCGCCCAACACGTCAAACATGATCGTCGCATTCGCCATTGCCGGAAAAATCGCGCCCAGCCCGTCCTCACCGTTGAGATGTTCGGTGACAAAACTGACGGCCCGATCAATCGCGCGTTGCCGCAAACTTTTGGGAAAGAGTTTCACCGCCGGCCGCAAAATGGCGTCGATGCCACGAAACAACACAAACCAGATCCAGCGCTGGTGCGGTGCCTTGGCCGCGGGCCCGATGGACGATGGCGGCTCGACAAACAACTCATCGATGCCGATGCCAAGCGAATTCTGCGCGCGGGGCCGCAATGCCTGCACCACCAGCAGGGGCACCAACACCGTGCGCGCCCAGTAGGACACCTTCGAGAGGTGAAACGGAAACCAGCGCGGCAGCAGCGTGATTTCGACGGGCATTTCGGGAACGCTGCGCCAGCTCAAGACGCCGAAGAGCGAGAGCAGGACACGCGTGAATACGTTGCAATGGACTGCCCCGCCCCGCGCCAGAATGGCCTCGCGCGCGCGCCGCATGTGATCGTCGTCCGGCTTGTCGCCGATCATCTTCAGCGCGAAATAGGCTTTCACGCTTGCGCTCATGTCGAAATCGCCCAGGTGATAGAGAGCCCAGCCGTCATGCGCGCCCTGGATGCGGCGCAGATAGTTGGCGATCTTTTGTTCCAGCACTGAATCGATGGGCTCGCCGCGATAGTGCCTCAGCAGCACGTATTCGGCCGGGATGGTCGCATCGGCCTCAAGCTCGAAGACCCAATGCCCGTCTTTTTGCCGGCATGCGAGCAACGCGCGCGTCGCCGCAGCGGCGCCCTGGTCCGCGTCGGCATAGGGCGGCAGGCGGGAGTCCCCGGCGACAGCAATCGTCATGCGGCCGCTCGCAGTCTGAAGCTCACGAGCTCAGCTGCGCGATGACCGGAGCGCACTGCGCTCTCGAGCGTGGCCGGCAGCCCCGTCGCAGTCCAGTCGCCGGCAAGAAACAGGTTGTCCCACGGCGTCTCGGCCGCCGGACGCAGGGCATTCTGCTCCGGCGTGGCGGCGAATGTGGCGCGGCGCTCGCGCACGATTTGCCAGGGCGGGACATTGTCAGCCGGCAGGCCGGCAACCTTGGCGATGTCGCGCCATATCGCCTCTGCCAGCTCCACGCGCGGCATATCGAATAACCGTCCGGCATCACTGATCGTCGCTGAAATTTTGCCCGGGAACGCGAATATCCATTCAGTCGTTCCGTTGATAATGCCCAGCATCGGCGGCACGCGCGCGGGCGGATCGATGCGGAAGTGGGCATTTGCAATCCCGCGGAATTCGGATGGCGCCTTTAAATCGGGCACGAGAGTCGTCGCCACATTGGGTGGTACGGCCAGGATGACCGTGTCATCGCCGCCAAGATCGACGGAGTGCTTTGCAAATTTGAGCCCCGCCACGCGACCGTCGGAAAGCTGCAGCGCGACCAACTCATCCTCGAACTCGATCGAGGCCCCACGCTCCCGCAGGTGCGCGATCGCGGGCTCCACAAAAACGGATCCCAATCCGTCGCGGGCGAGCAAGGGCCGGCAGGCCTGGCCGCCGAGCGCAAGCGTTTCGCGGATCAGCGCGCTGGCAAGTTTCGTCGAGCCTTCGCGCGGGGTGATGTTCAGCGCTGCGAGCAACAGCGGCTCGAGCAGGCGATCATAGAGCGGCCCGGAGCAGTTCATCACTTCGCCAATCGGCCTGTCTGACGACGTCCAGGCCAGGCGTGCGAGCGGCAAGTAATCGCTGACGGCCGTTTGCGGCACCCGCCGCTCCTTGTCGAAGACCCACCAGGGAAAGCGGCTGTCGCCGAAACGCAAGGTCCATTGCTGGCCGGTTGCGATGTCTATGAATGGAAACTCCGCTTCTTTCGGGCCGCTCAATCCTGCTCTTGAGCCGATCGCGTCGGCGTATGACAGAACGGCGTGGTTGCCCGACAGGAGCAAATGCGTGCCGTTATCGATCAACATTCCGGTCGTTTGGTCGAAGTATGAACGGCAGCGGCCGCCGGCCTGCTTCGTCGCTTCATGGATGGTGACAGCCCGCCCTGCGCCGGCCAGCCTTACGCCGGCCGCAAGCCCTGCCAGACCCGCCCCGATAATATGTACCCTGCCGATGTCAGACGAACGCATGCCGTAACGCAATCCAGATTAAACGCGGTTTGTTGATACGGACGCGGCTCCGCGGCCTCGCCCAGCCCCGCGATATCATGCCTTCGAGCATCTGACGATAGACCCCACCCATAATTTTCGGCGCGCGCACGACGCGTTTCGGGCAGCGCGCCATGATTTCGTTCGCTTTCGCGTAGTGTTCGCGCGCACGCTCCGCGACGACGACGCAGGCCTCGCCGAGGCGAGGATCGTCCACGACCGACGCAGGATCACTCGTCGTGATTCCGGCCTTCCGCAATGCCTCCTGCGGCAGGTAAAGCCGGCCGATGGCCGCGTCCTCATCGATGTCGCGCAGGATATTCGTCAGTTGAAGTGCACGGCCGAGATGATAGGCCAACGCAACCCCGTCGGCATCCTCCATCCCGAAAATGCGCACGGATAGCCGGCCGACCGCGGAAGCAACGCGATCGCAGTAAAGATCGAGATCGTTGAAACTTGGCGCCCGGATATCGGCGCGCGCATCCATTTCCACGCCATCAATCACCGCAAGGAAATCGTCCTTGCGCAATGCGTAACGGGCGATAACACGCGCGAGGTCTCCAAGCTTGGGCGGGATGCTTCCGGAATAGAGCGAATTCGATATTCTTTCGCCAGACCAGAAGCCCATCCAGGCGTTGCGCATGTGGCGCGTCGCTGTCCGCAATATCGTCGACCGCACGGCAGAACGAATAGATTTCAAACATCGCCTCCCGCTGCTCGCGCCGAAGGATACGCATCGCCAGATAGAATGAGCTGCCGCCCGCGCGGCTGGCGGCCGGCGCAGGATTCTCCGTGATATTTGCAGCCTGCACGTTCATGGGGTCTGGTATCGGCGCGTCGGTGCGACCGTCCGCAGGGCCCGCCGCAGCAAAGCCCGCGTTCCGCCGCTGACAGCCTCAATGGCGGCCTCGCCTTTCGTGAGATGAACGCGCTCGCTCAGCGGATCGCGCGCGCGAAGAACACCCAGCAGCCGGGTCGCCAGCGACTGGATGACCGAGATTTCACAGCCGAGACGCGTGTCGGCAACGTTGGCTTCAAGCCCCTGGCTCTGGCGCAACAGCGCCGAGGTGCGCGTGACCAGCGCATCCAGGCAGGCCCGCAGCGCCGGGCTGGCTTTATCGTAACCGAGCGCCTCGACGCCGATTCCCTGTGCCGCCAGCGCGTCGAGCGGAATATAGACCCGGTCGAGTGTCCGGTAGTCCGCGCCGCAATCCTGCAGGTGATTGATGATCTGCAATGCTGCACACAGGGCGTCCGACGCCGGCCAGGTATCCCTCGCCTCGCCATGGACGTCGAGCACGAAGCGCCCGACCGGCATCGCGGAGCGCGAGCAATAATCGATCAGATCGTCCCAGTCCTTGTATCGGAGTTTGGTTGCGTCCTGCCGGAAGGCGTTCAGCAAGTCCTGGGCATGACGGGTCGACAACCCGCGGCTCTGCAAGACATCCCGAAGCACGAGCCCTTCCGGTTCGTCCTTGCCGTTGCCGAGCAAGCTCGCTTCGAGACGATCAAGCCGCGCAAGCTTTTCTGTGCTCGCCAGTGTCGGATGATCGGCAATATCGTCGGCAACGCGGACAAATTCGTAAAACGCCAGAATGACCGGCCGATGCCGCCGCTTGATCAGCCAGGATGCGACGGGGAAATTTTCGTCCCGCGCGCCCTTGCCGGATCGAAGTTGAGCGCTGCTGGTCATTGCATGCTCGGCGCGTCATGAACGCGCCCCTTCCATTGGCCCCCGCGTCGGCGGAGGTATTGATAGGCGGAATTGAGCGTGTAGTACAGGTAAAGCAATGCAATTCCCGGCAAGGCCAAACCCCACAACGGCGACAGGCGGTAAAACCGCAGCGTCGGGACAAACGACAGCGCCATTGCCAGCCACACGGCCAAGCCCAGGTAACGTGGCAGCCCGGATGCAAAGATCGCGAGCATTGGCGCCGCGACAAATGTCAATAACAGGCCGAGTGTCGTCGCAGCGAGCAGCAACGGCGAATAGCGAAGTTGCGCATAGGCGGAGCGCGAAATCATCTGGCGGACGTCGGAAAATGTCTCGTAGGGCCGGACGCTTTGCACGCGCTCGCTCAGCCCCAACCAGATTGGTCCCACCGCTTTCAGTTTCGCTGCCAGCGAGCAATCGTCGATCAGCGCATTGCGGATGCCGGCGATGCCGCCTGCCCGTTCGAGCGCATCCGTACGGACGAGGATGCAGCCGCCCGCAGCGGCGGCCACGCCCGAACTGGAACGATTGACCCACAGGAACGGGAAAAGCATTTGGAAAAAATAGATGAAAGCCGGCACATGGCTGCGCTCGGCCATGCTGGCGCACCGAAGTTTTGCCATAAGCGACACCAGCACATACCGGCCAGCCAATGAATGAGCCACCAGCCACGCGATCGTGTCCGGCGCATGCACGATATCGGCATCGGTCAGCAGCAGATAGTCAGGACGCAAGGTCTCGGCGGCAGAAATGCCCTCCTTGAGCGCCCACAGCTTTCCAGTCCAGCCGCGGGCCGGCCCTTTGCTGGTGATCACGGTCACATCGCGCTCGGGCGCTGTCGCCGCCGTGCGCGCAGCGATAGCTCGCCGTGTCGTCGCTACTGTCATCGTCGACGACAAAGATTTTGAGCGGCCCAGGATACTTCTGGTGCAAGAGCGACTGGACGCTCGCACCAATAAATTCGAATTCATTGCGGGCAGGAATGACGACGGCAACCGAGGGCCATCGCTCCGCATTCTGCGCGGGATGCGTGGTGTCTCTTATGTCGCTTCGCCAAAACCCGCCGCGGCCACAAATCAGATAAATCCAGACGGCAACGCAAATGAAACCCAGGGCTTCGTTCATGTAGAGAAACACTTCCGATCGCATTGACCCTCTACCGAAACACCCGACAAACAATTTGGTTCAAGCGATCTGGCAACGTGGACACGTCAGCGGACTTAACCTGGGCTTGGCAAAATGCCGCGTATGCTTTCAGGCCCATGAGTATATGGGCTCAAGCGCACCCTCGCAAATACCTCGGAATACGGGAAATCTGACGCCTGCCGCCCGCAGATAATGGAATTGATTCCATCAACGCGTGAGGTCAGCGTCGCACGGCTGCAAACCTACTTGTGGTGTGAACTGGTCGCCCGTTCGCGCAATCGATAAAACTGGATCGCGGCGCGCGCGGTTTCCGGCCGCAGTTTTTTGAATCGATCGAGATACTCCCCGGAAACGCCGACCGGCCGCTGGTCGGCACCCCCCTGCAGCGCCAGCAAGGCGTGCGTCGTCTTCCAGGAAAAATCAATCGACTTTGCCAGAATCAGGATTTGATCGCCGGTATCATGCACCAAGGCTCGCTCCACTGCGCCGATCGGCAGATCGGCCAGCAGGCTGAGTGCCTCCGCCGTTTCGTCGAATTTTCCACGCGACGCAAACTCGTAAACGCGCGCTTCGGTCAGCTCGCCATTCTTGTGCAGCTGCTCGATGTTGGCCCGCGCAGCCGGGAAATTGGGCGAATGATCGCGCAACTGGGTCTGAATTTGATCCGCCGCCCGCTTGATCATGTCGCGAACCAGATCCGTTTTGCTGCGATCCGCGGTCTCAAACTTGAGCCGCACCGTTTCCGACGCGGTTTCGAACAATGTCAACAAATACTCGCGCGGAATTTCCGGGCGCGACCAAACGAGCAGCGCAAGTTCGTCATCGCTTTCGGAGCGTGAGACAAGCGTTGAATAGCCGAATTGTGAAAACTTGGCCCCGGTATTCGCGGCCGTGCTGATGACGACTTTCTGATTGCCCCGCTCGACAAGAATATCAGTGACATTTTCACTGAGATGTTTGCGCTGCGAGATCGCCAACAGGTGTTCCTGGCCTTTGGTCTTCGCGCCGGCAACCAGCGTGTCGTCGTCGAGAGATTCGGAGCGCCTGAGCACAGGCCCGGCGACGGCAATCGAGTCGTCCAACGCAAGCGTCCGGCTCGCATTGAGTGGGGCGTTGGCGACGGCCGAAAGCCTTTCGCCGAATGCGACGCGCGCCGAATGCTCAATCTCCGTCAGCAGAGCGGGTCATGACGTCGTCGAACAAGGACATCTGCTCGGGATCAAAGTGATCGGAACCGGCGACGAACAAATCCGTGATCCGCCGGAGAATCTCGGCGCGCGTACCGATATTTTTTTGCTGGATCGCAACCTCAAGTTCATCCACCAGGGATTTATGGCCCGGCCCAATCTTCTGCGCAGCCGGCGGAATTTCGATTCCGCCGGTCTGCTGAAAGGCCTGACTGCAATGCGTTATTATGCGGCATAGTCGACATCTGGAATGTTGTAAGCGCTGTGGAAGTCAATCTGTGACGATGGGCACGGACGCTGGAACAGGAAGCCCTGCAGCGACGTCACCCCGGCCAGGCGCAAAAGCCGATATTGTTCGACCGTTTCCACGCCTTCGGCGGTGGTCGCAATATCGAGGCTTCGCGCCAATGTAAGAGTGGCGGCGATAATAGCGGCACATTCAGTGCGTTTCGTCAAGTTCTGGATGAACGATTTGTCGACCTTGATCTTGTTAAACGGGAACATCATCAGCTGACTCAGCGACGAATATCCCGTGCCGAAATCATCGAGCGCGACGGCAATTCCGAGATTCTTGAACTGATGCAGAACCGGCAGACACTCGGTCGCCGATTCGATAAGGGCCGTTTCCGTGATCTCCAGCTCCAGCCGCTCGGGCGGCAATCCCGACTGCGCCAGTGCGCACATGACAACATCGACCAGATTGTTCTTTCTGAATTGCACCGCGGACAAATTGACCGCCACTTTGATGTCTTTGGGCCAGCGCGCGGCATCCGCGCAGGCCGTCTGCAATAGCCATTCGCCGATATGCGTGATCATGCCGGTCTCTTCCGCGAGCGGAATAAACTGGTCGGGCAGGATTATGCCCTTTGTCGGATGCCGCCACCGGATCAGCGCCTCGGCACCGCAAATTACACTGCGTCTTGGTGTCGATGATCGGCTGATAATAAAGTTCCAGCTCGTCCTGCTGGATGGCGCGGCGCAGCTCGCTCTCGAGCTCGTGCCGCGCGCTGGCGGCCAGGCTCATTTCCGGATCGAAGAAGCGATATCCGTTTCGGCCAGCGGATTTGGCGCGATACAGAGCCAGGTCCGCCATTTTCATGAGACTATCGGAATTGGCCGCATGCTCGGGCGCGAGGGCAATTCCGATACTCGTGGCAATATTCACTTCATTGCCTTCAATATTAAACGGCCTCGAGATCACGTCGATAATTCGGTCTGCAAGCGCCGATGCAGCCTCACGCTGGTTATTGTCCCGGTCCTGAACAATCGCGAATTCGTCGCCGCCAAGACGCGCCAGCACGTCGGTTTCCCGAAGCGACGCTTTGAGACGCGCCGCGGTTTCGCGCAGCAATGCGTCCCCGACCGCGTGGCCGAGCGTGTCGTTGACGTGCTTGAAGCGGTCAAGATCCAGCAGAAGCACGGCAAATGGATCGCCGCGCCTGCGGTGCCGTGCAACCGCCTCTTCGATCTTTTCCATAATCGCGAGGCGATTGGCGAGGCCCGTCAGGACGTCGTGATGCGCCATGAATGCAATGCGCTGTTCGGATCTTTTCCGCTCTGTAACATCCTCGATAACCACGATGAGGTGCTTCGGCGTACCTTGCGGGTCACGGACGACGATGCGGCTTGTGGCCAGAATGCGCGAATGGCCAACGGGCATTTCAATTTCGTAGTCGCTTGGATAGGCGCCAATCACGCCTGCAAGCGCTTCGCTGTCGGTCGCATCGATCCGCTCGGCATCCCTGGTACGATAGATATCGAACACGGTTTTTCCGACGACATCGGCCCTCGTCACCTTGAGCATCGCCTCAAACGCGCGGTTCACGAGCACAAACTTGCGCGTCACAGCGTCCTTCACCACGACTGCAACGGGAACATTCTCGATGATTGAATTCAGAAATTGCTTCGCTTCACCCAGTTCGCGCTCGGCATGCAGATGCGCGGTGATGTCCTGGTGGACGGCGACGGAACCGCCATCGGGCATGGCCTTGCGGCTGACCGAAAATGTCCGGCCGTCCGAAGTTCGTTGATGACGTATCCCGGATCCGGCAGGAACGCTTCCTCAATCCGATCCTTGACATATTTCTGCGTGTCCTGCGGGCACGAACCGACCCTTATTCGAGCCTGCAAAATCTCCGGCAGCGTCGTTCCAGGTTTTACGTCCTCCGGATTCAGCCCGTACATCTTGCTGTAGAGATCATTGGCAAGTACGAGCCTCTGGTCCGCCCCAAACATGCAAATCCCTTGCGGCATGTTTTCCAGAGTTGCATTCAAAAGCATGTTGGTATGTTCGAGGCGCCGTTTGGCGCGATCCCTCAGGATATGTCCTCGAACGCTTAAGACCGTCGCGGCCAGAATAAGCAACGTCAGCACGGTTGCGATGAGATAGCCGGATTTTTTTTGCGCATCGAGACGCGAAAACACCTCGTGAGACGCGAGACCGACCGTAATGACAAGAGGAAACGCCGCGACCGATCGGTAAGCTATCAAACGTTGAACACTGTCGCTTAAATTGCTCTGCGTGTAGTACCATCCGGCTGTCGACGTTCTTTTGAACAGATCAGCGCCCGAAAAGTCCTTTCCGAGCACTGACAGCGTGTGTCCGCTGGTCGCGCGAACAATTCCATCCAGCCCGATGACCCGGATGTAACCTTCGCGGCCGATGTCGACAGAGTTATAGATGCGCGTCAGATAACCTGGATCGAGCGCTGCAACTATTGCACCCTTGAGAGATTTGTCGGCTACTCCGACCGGACGCGAAAACTGGATCGACCATCTGCCCCGTGGATTGATTGAATTTGGGTTTGCTGATGGTCAGCTTGTCAATCGATGAGTCGACAGCGTCGCGATACTGCGCGCTGCCGCCGCTCATCGTGCTTGGCCGCCCTGTCGCTGCTGAGTCTTACATTTCCATCGCTGTCGACAATACTGACTTTCAGATCTTCATCGTTGAGAACGCGGCTCGATTTCAGCCATCCGGCCAAATCAAATTTATTTCTGTCCCGCTCATAGAGCGTTCGGATAATCACCAAGGTGCGGTCGATTTCGCTCAGCGACCGAAGCAGATGTTCTTCCAGAGCGCCCGCCAGATTTGTGGAATTTTGAACCGCGGCCCGTTCGGCGCTCTCGTGTTCGTTTCTTCAGAAAGAAAAACAGAGTCGCCCATACGAGGCCAATCAGGATGGCCCCGAACAGCACCGATCGGTACTTGAGAAACGGCTGCCATGACTTTGTAAAATTGGTCATGGAGAAAGCCGCAAGGCCATCATTGCCAATCATTTCAAATAATTAGTCGAAAGCCATTGATTTTCCGTTATATGGAACCGCGAGTCGTCCAGCCGCTTGCGACCATAAAAAAGCGCGTGCCGCGCGCGTTAATAATTTATTTTGCGTTAGAGCACTTTCGATCAACGGCTGCGCGCCCGAACGAGTCAGGCTGCGTTGTCCAAAGTTAATCGCAACAGATCTGCGTTCACGTGACGTTTAGGATGCCGAACGCGCATGCTTCGCCGCGAGCCGGCGGGCGCGCCATCAGAAGATGACTTTAGGCCGACGTCACAAGATCGCGCAGCGCGTCCGGAGCAAAAATAACGATCCCGCCGCGTTCGAGCTTGAGCCACTTCCGGCGCTGCCAATCCTGCAACTGCTTGTTGGCGCTTTCCCGCGAAACCCCGATCATCTGACTTATTTCACGCTGGGTGACATGAATCTTGCTGCTGGGCAGCGCGGTCGCCGATGGCTGGTGGAGATGCAACAGGACTTTGGCGAGGCGGTTCGGCAATCCGAGGAACACAATATCCTCGACCTGCTCGCTCGTGCGGCGCAACCGCGCGCACAGAATATTGATCAATCGTATCGCGACTTCAGGATCATCCCGCAGTATCGGGATGAAATCGCGACGCTCGATAACCATCAGCTCACAATTGTCGATAGCAACCGCGTCAGCGGAGCGCTGCCCGCCGTCGAGAAAGGCAATTTCCCCGAAGAGTTCGCCGGGAATGACCAGGTTGAAAATAGCATCTTTTCCCTGTTCGGACGGCGCGCTGATTCTCACGGCGCCGGCACGAACCGCATAAAGTTTCGACCCGATATCGCCTTTGTGAAATATGGCTGCGCCTTTTTTTACCCTTGTCGTAATGACACGAGGGGCGAGCCGATCGATTATTGTATTGCCCAAGTCCTTGAAAAACGGGTGGGCGCGAAGCAACGCATGCTTGTCGAACGACTGCGTCTGAATATTCCTTTTCGCGCCCGTTGCCATCTTACATTTTGCCCCACCTGAAGTTCTCAATACTTAACATACGACAGAATAGCGTCAGCCGGTATTCTGTCCGGCGAAGGTCCAAAACTTACTTTGGCTGTTTAACTCTAACAGTGAAACAATTCGACTAAGTTCGCTAAAATGCATCGGTTTTATGACAGCCTCACCATGCGAGCTTTGGTTGCAGATCGGCGATTTTCGGGCCCTGCAGGCTCGCTCTGGCATATGCAGCGGCAGAATTCCTTGGTGGCCCGCAGGCTACCGATCACGTCCGTTTCCTCAACCGTGCCGGAGCGGACGATCGGCCACCATTCACACTGCGTGCATGAGACCGTACAGTAGGCCTCATCCCGGGCTTGGAGGGCAGACATGGACGGGCCAAGAAAGTCGACGACGGGCCAAAGAAAATCGCCATCGGTTGCCAGGGCGGCGGAATGCATGCTGCTTTCGAGGTCGGCGTCCTCACCGAAATCCTCAAGGACATCCGCGACAACAAGCGGATCGAACTTGTCGGCTTGAGCGGGACGTCGGCCGGCGCTTTGTGCGCGCTCATGGTCTGGTACGGCCTTGCTCCGAAGGCCGGAAAACCCGGCTCTGCCGATCAAGCGATCGAATGCCTCAACGACTTCTGGGACGACTTCGTTGCGAGCACGGGCGCCGAGACTGCGCTGAATTTACTGACCTACGGCGCATTCTGGGCGGAAGAGAAAGAGATCCCGGTGCTTGGCGTAAACGCGCCCATCCTCGGTCTCAATCCGTACGGCGCACTCTACAAGGCGATCGCTGCCAGCCTGCCGAGTCTTGGCATACGCAAGCAATATTTTGATCTGGAGGAGATGCTTGCCAAGGCTTGTCCGGATTTCGACCGGATCGACTGGCAAGACTTAACGACGCGCGTGCTGATCGGCGCCTCGGAGGTCGTCAACGGTTTTGAGACCGTGTTTGACTCCGACGTCAACAAGAAAAAGCAGCACGAAAATAAAGGAATGCACCCCGTAAAAGTTACCAAGGACAGGTCTCGTTACTGGCGCCAGAAATTGCCACTCACTTTGTCCGGGGTCGCCGCATCAGGAACATTGCCCGCTTTACGCGAGGCCGAACATATCAAGCCGGGCGGCCACTACTGGGACGGCCTTTACTCGCAGAATCCGCCCGTGCGCGAGTTCTTCGATCCGCCGGTGCACAAGGACTCAACAGGACCCAGACATGTCCCCGACGAACTGTGGATCATACGCATCAACCCCCAGCAATGGCCGGAGGTGCCCTCATCCAACAAAGACATCCAGGACCGCCAGAACGAACTGATGGGAAATCTGTCGCTGAACAAAGACCTGGACTTCATTATGACGGTGAACGCGTGGACCGAAGCCTACAAAGATCAACAATTTGCGAATGACCACAAGCCTGTGACGGTACGCACGATCAAGATGGAGAAAAAGACCGCAGACAGCGCTGTCATATTCATCCAAGTTCGATCGCAGTCGCGCCTTCATGGACGAGCTGCGCAAGGAGGGCCGCAAGGTGACGCGGGAGTGGCTCGACCGCTGGCACAAAGGCAAGGCCGACTGCTACCCCGAGGACGCAGCGTATTGAATAGTCCGATGACGTAGCCGGGCAAACGAACCCAAAGGACGATGGTGCTCAGATGCCGAATGAGAAAAAAAGCAGCTCAGACGATATTCAAGATTTCAAAGACAGCATATTCAGGAATTTTTCCTTGCTGGCTTTACCGTGGGTGTCCTTCCAGCGCGACATGCTCGCAATATTGAAAAAAGGCATTGAAGATACGAGTCATGTCAAACCGGTTCAGAAACTGACATTGCTTGAACTGCACGCTCTGATGATGATCCTGGATCCATCGCGAACGTGGAGAAGTCCCTTTGATGCCGATTTTGAAAAGCGCGTGGAAGATGCATACAAGGAAACCTTCCCCAAGCTGCTTTCCGGTTCGATTCAATTTATCGAAGCCCAGGAGATAATCTTGCAGCGTATAAGTGACGCGCTCATCACGCTAAAGGATGGCAACAAAACCAAAAGCCCCAGCAAGTAGAAAAGTAGCGGGTCTCATCTGGCTGAATCGACGCCGATGAGATTTCTGCATCAGTTTATTTTGCGTGCTGACACTGAATTAAAAATGCTTGCGTCGGTCGAGGTGCCAAGATGAGTGATGTACGGCGAAACATTGACCTCGCGATCATTGGTCTTTCTTGTCGATTTCCCGGAGCGGCCACCGCCGAAGAGTATTGGAAGAATTTGTGCGACGGCGTTGAGTCCATCACGTTTTTTTCCGATCAGGAACTCATTGCAGCGCGGCGTCGACCCGGCCTTGGTCGCTAATCCCACGATACGTCAAGGCTGCGCCGATGCTGCGGGACGTCGAGATGTTCGACGAATCGTTCTTCGGCTACTCCCCCAAAGACGCCGCACTGATGGACCCGCAGCATCGCCTCTTTCTGGAGGTGTGCTGGGAAACGTTCGAAAACGCCGGCTACGACCCGATCGGCTACCCCGGCAAAGTCGGCGTGCTCTCGACCGCCGGCGGCGTCGTGACAAGCTATCTTCTGGCAAAACTTGCACCACGCAGATTTTCCCGGCCAGACAGCCAGCACGTCGCACATCAACAACGACAAAGATTTCCTGAGTACCCGCGTTTCCTACAAGCTGAATCTCAGAGGTCCCAGCTTTACGATTCAGTCGGCGTGCTCGTCGTCTTTGTTGGCAGTCCACCAGGCATGTCAGAACCTCAGGTTCGATGAGTGCGACATGATGCTGGTGGGAGGCTCGGTGGTACGCGTGCCCCAGATCGAGGGGTATCTGGCGGAAAAGCGAAACGTTCATTCTCTCGACGGGCACTGCCGTCCCTTCGACTCGGTTGGCCAGGGGACTATTTTTGCCAGCGGTGTCGGGGCCGTGTTGATCAAGCCCCTGCAGCGCGCTGTCGCCGATCGCGACCATATCTTTGCAGTGATCAAAGGGACTGCGGCGAATAACGACGGGTCGGCCAAAAGCAGCTACACCGCGCCGAGCCTGGGCCAGCAGTCCCAGGCGGTCGTCGATGCCCTGAATTTGGCCGGAGTCAGCGCCGACAGCATCGGCTACGTCGAATGCCACGCCACCGGCACGACCGTAGGCGACCCGCTGGAAATCGAAGCCCTGACCATGGCCTTCCGAAAGGAGACCGGCCGCAAGCAATACTGTGCCATCGGTTCGGTGAAGGCCAACATCGGGCATCCGGAACAGGCGGCGGGAATCGCCGGGCTTATCAAAACCGCGCTCGTGCTTCATCACAAACAAATTCCGCCGAGCATCAATTATCAAACGCCAAATCCGGCAATCGACTTCGCATCGTCGCCCTTTTACGTAAACACGAAGCTCCAGGATTTTCCTCGTGCTGACACGCCGCGGCGAGCGGCGCTGAATAGTCTGGGAATTGGCGGCACGAATGCTTTCGCCATCCTCGAGGAGGCGCCGCCGGCCGACGCGATCGCAGACCAGTCGCCAGACCAATTTCCGTGCCTGGTCACCCTCTCCGCCAAAAGTGCTGACGCATTGGTGGCGCGTGTCGAGCAGCTTCTGAACTGGCTCAACGACAATCCCGACGCACCGATTGGTGATCTTTGCTACACCACCAACGTCAGCAGAAGCCAGTTTGCCTTCCGCTTCGCCGCGTCCGCCCGATCAGTAGCGGAGCTGAAAAAGCACCTTGCATCATGGCTGCGAACGGCGGCCGATCCGGCGAATTTACAACGCACCAGCAGTGCGCCAATCGCGTTTCATGTTTTCCGGCCAGGGATCACAGCATGCCGGCATGGCCGCGCAGCTCTATCGCACGCACTCCGTTTTTCGGAATGCCATGGATCGCTGTCATGCGCTGGCGAAATCGGATCTTGAGCACGGCTTGCTCGACGTGATTTTTGCCAGGGACAGCGATGCGGCATTGGTCAACCGCACCGACTACACCCAGCCTGCGCTGTTTGCAGTTGAATATGCCCTCGCCGAGCTCATGAAATCCTGGGGCATCGCACCGGACGCAGTGATCGGGCACAGCCTGGGAGAATTCGTCGCTGCCTGTGCAGCGAATGTCATGACGCTCGAAGACGCCATGCGTCTGGTCATTGCTCGCGGTGCCTTGATGCGCCAATTGCCGAGCGGCGGCATGGCCGCGATATTCGCCGCGGAATCCGTGGTGCGTGCGCTCATCGACAAGATCGCGCCCCGGTTTGGCTGTGGCCGCAATGAATGGGCCGCTTGAATACGGTCGTGTCCGGCGACCGGGATGAATTGAAAGCGCTATTGGAAGAGTTGGACCGGCAACACATCAGCTATCGGGAATTGCAGGTTTCCAACGCTTTTCACTCGCCGCAGCACCGAACCCATTCTTGATGATCTCGAAAATATTGCGGGCCAGATCAAGTACAACCCGCCGAAACTACCCCTGATATCCAACCTCACCGGCGCGCTGATGTCGGCCGCGCCCGATAAATTCTACTGGCGGCGGCACCTTCGCGAACCGGTGCGGTTCGGAGACGGGATGCATGCGCTGGCTGAGCTCGGGTGCCGGACATTTGTTGAGGTCGGCCCACACCCGGTGCTGCTGCCGATTGCACAGGCTTGCCTTGGACCAAAGGCCAGGTCCTCCGGCTGGGCTGCGACGCTCAATCGTCAAAAGTCGGACGCCGACTCGATGACCGAAATGCTGGCCGCGCTGTATCGCGCCGGCCACAACATAAATTGGGCTGCTGTGCATGCCGACGCGTCGTGGCGGCGAATTCCGTTGCCCACTTATCCCTTCCAGCGAAAGCGCCACTGGATCGAAGACAATACGATCCATACCGAACGGGCCCGAACGGTTGCCGAACGACTTCATCCGTTGGTGGGCGCTCGCATAAATTCCACGACTGAAGAGGTCTGTTATGAGGCGCGCTACGGCGTGCACCACACCGCCTTCCTTTCCGATCATAGAGTTGCGGGAACGATCGTCCTTCCCACCACGGCCGAACTGGAGGCAGCCACGGTCGTCGGCCGGATGCATTTCGCAACGTCGCAGATCAGTTTCGACAACGCGATGCATCACCGGGCGATGTCATTTGCCAACGGCGAAGATCGGACTGTGCGGATGTTGGTCACTCCGCTGAAGTCCGACAGGGCAAGTTTCAAACTGGTAAGTGCGGACACTGACGACCCGAAGGTCTGGCATACCCACATGACGGGCACGCTGCGCAAGTCCGAGGCGCCGTCCGGACCGGCCTTTTCGGCGAAGCAGGTTCGGGACCGTTGCCCGCAAACATTGCCTGTTGCCGACTTCTACGACCGGCTGGACAGGCTTGGGCTCGAATATGGACCGAGTTTTCGTGGCGTCCGCGAATTGCATCTCGGTCAAAATGAGACGCTGACCAAAGTGCGGCTTCCGGACGGGTTTGGCAGATACGCAATATCGTGATGCACCCCGCGTTCCTGGACGCATGCCTGCACGCCTATCCTCTCGTCCTTGATGGTGCGGAGAAGGCCAAAAGCGATCGTCGCAAGTCCTACCTGCCCGTCTCGCTGGAAGGCTTCCGCTGCTATCAGGACGGGACCGACAATGCATGGGTGCACACCAGACTGCGGAGTGTCGAGAAAGACGATACGCAGGTGATCGACATTCGGGTTTACGACGAGGCCGAGCGGCCGATCGCAGATCTGGACGGACTGACCGTGCGCCTGTTGCCGCTCGATAAAGTGCAATCCGCTCGACGCTCGCACCGGACGACTTGTTCTATCGGGCGGTCTGGCGAAAGAGCGTTAGAAATTCCACCAGCCCTGAAAAGGCGCACGCGCCCGCGAGCTGGATGATCTTTGCCGATGCAAAAGGTGTCGGTGTTGCGCTGGCCGGCAGGCTGGAAGCCGCTGGCCATCATTGCCACCTCGTCTATAGGGACAATGCTTTCGCCCACCCGGGCAAACGAACATGGACCATCAATGAACGGCAGCCGCGCGATTTTCGCCGATTGCTGGAGCAATTCGCTGCGAGCGAGACGCTGCGATGCGACGGCGTCGTCTACCTATGGGGGTTGGATGCCCCGTCTTTCGACGGCCTGACGCTTGCGCGATTGAAGAGCGGCAACGAGATGATGTGCCGCGGGGCGCTCGCGATCTTGCAGGCCCTTGCCGAAACCCGGTCGACCAATCCGATCGGCGGCGCGCCTCTGGTTTGTAACGACAAACACTCAGAAGACAGAAGGCGAGAACCAGCTTGTTGATCCGGTCCAGGCCCCGCTATGGGGTTTAGGACGAACCGCTGCGATCGAGTATCCGGCCATTTGGGGCGGACTGATCGACCTGCAACTGGATAGTGACCTGACGCCCGATGTCGATTTGCTGGCAGCGGAATTGCTCCACCCGGATGGCGAGACGCAGATTGCCATCTCCGCCAGCGGAGAGCGCCATATCCAACGGCTCGTCACGCAATCGATTGACGCGCTGCCGGCCCAGCAGCCGCGGGTGCGCGGGGACGCCACCTATCTTGTGACCGGCGGCCTGGGAATGTTGGGGCGCCGTGTCGCCCGATGGCTCATCAGCAACGGTGCGAAGCACCTTGTCCTGACGGGTCGAAATGCAAGTCCGGAAGAGGCACAGAGAACTGTTCAGCCCGGCAGATACGCACGGTGTATCGATCAAGCTCGTGGCCGCAGACATCAGCCGCGACGACGACGTCAGCCGCCTCATCCGGACGATCAGCAAAGATGGCCCGCCGTTAAGCGGCGTCGTGCACTCGGCCGGCATCTTGGATGATGGAATACTGGCTCAACTGGACTGGGATCGGTTTGCGCGCGTGTTCGCTCCCAAAATTTATGGAAGCTGGCTTCTGCACGAACACACGAAATCGCTGGAGCTCGACTTCTTCATCTTGCAATCTTCTTTATTGAGCTTGTTGGGCTCTGCCGGCCAGGCGAACTACAGCGCCAGCAATACTTTTCTTGATTCCTTGGCAGCTCACCGCCGCTCGGCAGGCTTGCCGGCCACGGCGATCAACTGGTCCGCCTGGTCAGAGGGTGGGTTGGCCACCCTTTCGGGTGCTCGCGGCGAGGAAATGTGGTCGTCGCTGGGCGTGAAATTTATTTCACCCGATCTCGCAATGCAGGGGTTCGACAGACTGATGCACCGCGATGTGGAGCAGATCGCGGTCGCAATTGCCGATTGGTCCACTTACGCCGGCAAGGTGGGCAAGCCCCCGTTCCTCGCCGAACTCGATCCATGGCGGACGCGGGATCTGGATCGTATCAATCAGCGCCGCGAAGGCGCGTTGCGGCTGCCCCTCCGGTTCCGGTGAACGGCGACGCACGCCAGCAGCTTTTGAGCAGATTGCAACAGCGCATCATGGCGGAGCTTGGCTTCGCTGAGCCGATCGATCCAGACCGGCCATTAAATGAAATCGGGCTGGATTCGTTGAGGTCGGTGACGCTCGCGAATAACCTGGAGGACGAATTCGGGATACTGATTTCGATCTCGGAGCTCATCACCGGACCGACGATCAACCAGCTGTCGGAACACCTGTCCGGCCTGTTTGCACAACGCGCAAAGAACGAGACCGCCGAATTCGATGCGGCGGCGCCCTCGGCGCCGGCAATTGCGGCCAATGCTCACGCGCCGGACGAAGCAGACAATCGAACCTGCTGAAAACGGAAACGGCGCGCTGGATTATTTTGATGTCGGAACAATCGGGGTGACACCGCCGGCCAATGTGTCGGGCAACGAAGCCGCCGCGGTTACTCGACCCGCCGATGAGGCTGCACTCGCGCAGTGCCGGAAAATGGTTGATTGCACCGCGGCCCAATCCCGACGCCAAAGTCCGTTTGTTCTGTTTTCCCTACGCGGGCGGTGGCCTCGTGTCTTTTCGGTCCTGGGCGCAGCTGTTCGATGGCGCCGTGGAGGTGGTGGCGGTCGAGCCGCCGGGACGCGGAACCCGTATCAATGAAACGCCCGTCGACGACCTGGATAATTTTGTCGAGGGCCTTTTGCCGGAAATGGCTCAATGGCTGGACAGGCCATCGGCTTTTTTTGGCCACTGCCTGGGCGGACTGACGATGTTTGCGACGCTGTGTGCCCTGCCGGATGCTGGCGCGCGCTTCGTCAAGCATGCCTTTGCCTGCGGCGTACGCCCCCGCATCTGTTGAAGCGCAGGCGGGAGTTCGAGGACAACCTGGTCTACGACATGATGCTGCGCGGGGAGTTTGACATGAGAATTCCTCCTTACGCCCAGACCGACGAGATCTTCGCGGATATCATCCGGCAATTCGATACGCCTGCGGCCAACAAGATGCTGGAGATACCGAAGCTGAGGAAGGTATTGTTGCCGACAATCCGCGCCGAGTTCGGCATGGCCTACAAATATGAGTATCAGCCTGTCGAGCCCTTCGCCTTCCCGATCAGCAGCTTCGTCGGCGATGCGGACCCGTGGGTCTCGGAAGAAGACTCCGCCGGTTGGGGCGAGTTCACCCGCGGCGGGTTCACCAACCACGTGCGCAAAGGTTCACATTTTCTGATGGCGGATGACGGCGAATACATTCTGGAAACAATCAACCGGGAGTTTGAAACTTTCGTTGTGCAGTGAGATCTGTTTTCCAATTGGTTGAAAGAGCAATCAGGTGCGGTAGGAACTCTTTTCCAGCCTTGCCTTGGCGCGGACGAGATCCGCGGTGTCAAAGCCTTCGCTGAACGTCTGGTAGATCTCGCCGAGTTGCAAGCGGCACTTGTCCGCGTCTTTTTGCAGATCGTGCAAATCGCACATGCTCAGGCAAAGTTTAAGCTCAAGCGATTTTGCTTTCTGTTCGTGCGCGATCGTAAGGCCTTTGGAAAAATAATGCTGCGCCTGATCCAGGTTCTGGTTCGATCGCAGGTATGTTTCGCCGAGCAAACGATATATTTCCGCCGCATAGAAACGCTCGACGTTCTCGCCTTCGAGCCTCAATTGCACCTGCTCCAGAAATTCGAGCGCCTGCCCGTAGCGTTTGTTCTTTATGCATGCATCGACCAGCAACCCCAGAGAGTACGAATCAAATAACAACGCGCCGATCGCCCGTTCTTTTTCCAGGCCTTCCTGAATTTCGGCAATGCCTTTCTCGAATTCGCCTTGCTGGGCGCTCGCCCAGCCGCGCAAAATCAGGGCCATGGCGCGATAGTGCACAAACTCATGCTCTTCGCAGAGCGCGATGGCCGCGTCAGCCTGGCTTGCGACGAGCGCGGACTCGCCGCGAAGCTGGTGCACGCGCAGGCTTATTGTTCGTGCCATTGCATCGCTGAACGGATGCCGGGCGTCATCGGCATAACGGCGGGCGTCCGCACATAGCCGCAACGCCTGATCTGGATAACCGAGAAACCAAAGTGCCAGCGCGTCGTATGACCTGACATGAACGCGCGGGTCCTGCGCTGACAGGTCGAAATACGCTGTGGCCTTGGCGTCCTCGCATAATCCAAGACCGCGCTCCAGCTCGGTGTGGGCAGCGGAAAATTTGCCTTGTGCAAATGAGGTAAACCCGAGGGCTTCGTGGGCAAGAACCCGGCAAACTAAATCGTCGATGCTCTCGGCCGAATTCAGCAAATATTCGGCAAGGGCTTGAGCCTCAGGAAGGGCTGCACGCAGGAAATTCCAGGTCCACATACCAAACACCGCCGGAAAGGTATGTTCATCAAGTCCGCTCTCTTTGCACAACTGGAGTGCGCGCGTATACGCGCGCTTTACACTGTCGGAACTCCAGCCCTTTGTTGTCCGCAGGGAATTGCCGAGCGACGTTTGAAGCAGCAACTCAAGCTTGTTGCGCAGCATCGGGTCGTCGATGCCGGGAATCAATTTCAATCCCCGTTCCAGGTGACCGACGGCAGCGTTCGCCGAGCGGCTCAGCGCGAGATTACCGGCCTTTAGCCAGTAGTTGATCGCGGGTTCAACGAGACTGGCTTCAGTGAAGTGGTGAGCCACGATTTCCGGCTGGCTTGCGACAATGTCGGGAAACTTTTCTTCCATCTTGCGCGCAATCTGGCCGTGCAACTGCTGCCGCCGGCTCTTGAGCAGGCTCTCATAGGCCACATCCCGCACCAGCGTGTGCTTGAAGCTATAGACCGCTTCCGGTGGCTCGCCATGGCGGAACACAAGTTCAGCCTCCTCAAGTTGGGCGAGAGCCTGTTTCAATGCCGGCTCTTTGCGCCCAGCCACCTCACGAATGAGGGAATAGGAGAACTCGCGCCCGATCGCTGCTCCGATTTGGCCGATCTCTTTCACCGGCGCCATGCGATCGAGGCGTGCCATCAAGGAGTCCTGGAGTGTCGCCGGAATGGCGAGCGGCAGCAGCGCTCCACCGAGTCGATAGCCGTCGCCGTCCTTGACCAGGATGTCCCCTTCAAGCACCGCTTTTGTGAGCTCCTCGACGAACAACGGATTGCCGTCGGTCTTGGCGATAATCTGGCTCATCACTTCGGCCGGCAGCGCATGGCCGTGGGTTACCTGCGTAACGATGCTTTCAACATTGCTACGGTCGAGGCGGCCGAGCTTTATGACGCCGACATTTGGAAGACCAACCCAGGGCGGTTCGAATTCAGGCCGAAGCGTGAAAAGAGCAAGGGCCGGTATCTGGCGCATTCGATCGATCGTGAGATCGAGCAGTTCGACGGAGGTGGCATCGGCCCAATGTGCATCCTCGAACAAGAGCAAGATCGGTTTCTGATGCGCGAGCCTTTCGAATTGATCGAGCAATGCCGCCAGCGTGCGGCGAAGCTGCTGTGCGGGACTGAGCGTCAAGGCCGGATACCGGCCGCCCAATGGGATCGACAGCAGCGCCGCTAACAGCGGGACTGTATTCCGGCCTTGCGATCCGGTCTTGGCGAGAAGCGTCTTCCAGTCTGTCGAGGCGCTGCTGGGACGTATCGTCCGCCTTGAACCCCGCCGCCCGCTCCAATTGGACGATGAACGGATAAAGCGTGCTGTTGGTGTGGTACGGCGAACATTGGTAACGCAAGACCGTGTGCGGTTCGTCGGCGATGCGCTCTTCGAGCGCCGCCGCGAGGCGGGACTTGCCAATCCCCGGTTCGCCTGAGATCAGCACGACCTGGCCCTCACCTTTCCAGGCGAGGTGTTGGCGCTTCTGCAGGAAATCGATTTCGTCCTCGCGGCCAATAAGATTTGTCAGGCCGGCCGTGTGGACCGCCGCAAAGCGGCTCTCGGAGGCCGACACGCCATCAACCGTCCACGCCGCGATCGGCTCGGAAAAACCCTTGAACTTGTGCGGACCAAGATCGCGCAGAAGGAACCGATCGCCGATCAGCCGGCGTGTGGAGGCGGCGATCACGATGGTCCCCGGCTCCGCCAGGGCCTGAACGCGGGCCGCCAGGCTTGGCGTATCGCCAACCACAATATTCTCGCGCAAGGCACCTTCACCACCCACCACCACCACACCGCTGGCGATGCCGATGCGGACGGCGAGCGGCTCTTGCGCGGGCGTCTTGAGCTGTGCAACGGCGGCAATAATATCGAGCCCCGCGCGTATGGTTCGCTCGGCATCGTCCTCGTGGGCGCGCGGATAGCCGAAATAGGCCAGGATCCCGTCGCCACGGAATTCGGCAAGAAAGCCGTCAGAGGCGAGCGCGATACGGGCGCAGGCTGCCTGAAAGGCATCGATTACAGCACCCATGTCTTCCGGATCGAGCCGCGCCGACAGCGCAGTCGAGCCCACGAGATCGCAGATCATCACGGTCAAGTGGCGCCGCTCGCCGCCAACCGTCGGGGTGTAGTCGCCTGGCGTATCCTTTCCGGCTTCCCGCGCGTGGGCGCACCGGGAGACGCTGCCTGCCATCGCCTTGATGGCCCTGATGAGCCGTTTCCTGTCGCCCAGCGGGATCCCGAGTTTTTCGAGATCGCCTTCCGTCAGCTCCGGCAGCACATCAGTGTCGATAGCGTTCTGGACGAACGTCGGCTCATACTGTCCGAGTCCCAAAGTTCGCAGCCAGCCGCCAATGTCCATGGTAGCGCCTTAATCCCGTTCCGGACTCCCGGAGGCTGTCACTAACCCAAAATGCACGACCTAAGGGACCGCAACGCGGCTTACCTTGCGTCGTCTGAACAAAACCCGACTGTAATTAAAGCAGGCGCCGGGCGGGGGATTTGATGCCCCACTAATCGTTATTCTACTTTAAATACCGATTGAGCAAAATGAAGCCAGCGGCCGTCCCGATTCCCCCGAGCGGCTCTTTGGGCGTCATTGCTGCCCCGATCCTGTCGAATTCCACGGATTATTTTAACTTCGGCAACGGCTGACCGAAACGCACCATTGATTGCGCAGGCAGGGAATTGTCCCTCGCCTCGCCGGCCGGTGCGTTGCGCGACCGCATTCCACATCCGCGGCGTGGATATCGATTAAGCCCCGCCTCCTTGAAAGCATTCCGGCGCGGGCTCGCGACCGGGTCCCAAAATTGTTTCGATGCGAGTGTGAGTTAGCTCACCATCGAAAGCATGAGCCGGTGGTACCGACCTTCATAACGGAGGTCGACCATGCGTCACCGCACCCATGCTGACCGACAGAGGCCGCTCCGGCAAAGCGGCGAAAGCAATAACCGCACTGACACCGTCGTGGCGACGGTCTGGCTTGCTTTCTACGTACTGGCGATCGTCGTCGCGATTTCATCGCCGGCGATAACGCGGGCCATCGATCTGGCAGCCCGATAGTCGCGGGCATGCGGGTGAAGACACACCAGATCAGCTACTTTCTCGCGCTGTGCGAGGAGCAAAGTTTCACCCGTGCGGCCAGGCGCTGCGGTGTCGCGCAGCCGTCGCTGACGCGCGCGATCCAGGAACTCGAAAGCGAATGCGGCGGCCCGCTGTTCGAGCGCGGCAAATCAAACGTCAGCCTGACCAGGCTGGGACTTCACCTTGAAACCTGACTTCGTGCGCATCGATCGCGCCCTCTCCGATGTCGCGCGCAAAACCTCGGAATTCAAAACCCAACCTGAAGTGAAAGTAAATTCTGAAACAAGGGAGACGTACATGCGCGTCGTAGCCGTTACGGTCCTGGCAATTGCGATCATCGCAATGGGCCTGGCACTACGTCCAACACCGTCCGCGACAGCAGCGGTAACGGAACAGACGAGCAATCAGGTCGATCCCTACGCGTTGCAGTCGACGACAGACGCCAAGGCACTTCCTTGGCAAGCTCCAGCCAATCTTTTCTGATTCTTTTTTTCTGATCTTACGCGTCGATGGGAGATCGCTTGGAAAAGTGATCTCCCATTTTCGTCAGCGACACTATGGGTGGAAATCGAGCAGACGCGCACACATACAATTTACCATTCGGCGATCAATCGAAAACCGGCACGATTGGGTGTGAGCCGCTTCACGTAAGCCGCGCGCGGCTTGCGTTATGACGCACCACATCAAGCAGGACACACGGCGATGCTCAGAAACTTTTCGCGAAAACCTCCTTCTCCGACCGCGCATCGAATTCCGAAACACGCGGTCCCAATGGAAATGAGCGCGCGCGTGAAACAGTTGCGGAATCACAAATGCTGATGGAGAGAAAAATGTCGTCGCAAACATTCACCCACACCAATGAACACCGCTTCAGCCTCGCGGGCTCGGCGTTGCTGACCTTTTTTCGTCATATCACTGGTGGACTTTCGTCCTTTGGCAGCGTGTTTCATGGATGCGCTTCGCGAATCGCGGCAGCGTCAGGCCAATCAAGTCATTCGGCAATATCGGCACTTGATCGATCGCTCCGATGATTGAACGGTCAAGGACTCCTCGGGCCGAAACCATGATCGCGGCGGTCTCCAGCCTTGTATTCTGCTTATGCAAGCGGCGAGATTTGCCTATTTTTCCGAGCCTGGCGGTTTCGCCCCGGCTCGGTGGGCAGCTTGTGACCTCAGGATCCCGGCTATCATTGGCATTTCCGGCCTCTAATTGGGCGCCGGTCAGGGTCCGTGAAACGGTCCTGCTCATGAATGAATTCTTAAACTTCATTACCTACCATCCGGATACCGCCGAATGGAATGGCCCACGCAGGGCCGCTAAAGGCATCACAAGTCATGTCTTCTAGCGACGCAACCGACAACACTGCGCATTGTCCCCAGTGCCGGACAGTCATGGTGCACGTCGCGGTAACACCGCATCCGGTCGTCCGGACCATGCAGCGGAACACTTTCGTCTGCTACACATGCAAGCGAACGCGGACCTATATGTTGCCTGGCACCGTCCAACTCGAAACGCGCGCCAGCGAGGTTGCACAGCGCGCGTAAGTCATTTCCACTAACGATTATTGCCGACAATGTTTGATCGCAGAAAAGATTCCCGCCCTTCGACCCACCTACGCGGCCTCATCAAATACGGCGCGGCCGGACAGCAAATGGCGTGTTCGGTTGAAAATCTGACATCGACCGGCGCCGGTCTTCATGTCGGCACGACGTTCGGATTGCCGCGGGTATTTCAGTTGAGTATCGATGGCGAGCCGCAGGCCCGGCACTGCCGGGTCGTCTGGACGGAAGGCAAAAGGCTCGGCGTCTCATTTGAGTAGTCGAAACGCCGACCGCTACCGCACGCTCATCCCATCATCACTCTGGCCCACGCAACGAACGCGTAGAATTGAGCCGGATAGGCGATGAAATAAAAGATCAACGCCGGTGGTGCCAACAAAAACAGCCATTCACGCATTGGCGGCTCCTGCGAACAGAAGCCCATTGTTCAAAATACTTACTTAGAAGTGCATAAAATGATGTATCGAGTTTTCGCCTAGCGTGATTCAATTTCACGGACAATCTTAGTCAAACGTGACGCCGATCTTCGTATCCGTTCTCCAGATCGACCGGCAGGCGCGGCGAACGCCTTCAATAATGACCTCGAAATTTGAAGGTATTCCATAGGTCGTCGACACCTGCAGGCAGGCCCCGGTGTCCGACAGGTTGCGGACCGCGCAGTCGAGCTTCGGCGCCTTCTCGCTCAGAATGATTTGCGCATTCTTGAGGATGCGCTTGCGAAAGATGTCTTGTCGTTTTTCTTGCACAGCCCGGCGCCCAGAATCAGTAATGCCCTAGGTGACTAGGCACATTGCCCAAAGTCAACAATCCGCGCGCTGCCCCGGCTCGTCAATCTTTGCGCTATGAAATCGGGCCGTAGGCCAAGTGCCGTCCGTTCGGATTACACATCCTAAAGTCTATCCATCAAGCGGGCTTGTGGCCGAGCGCCGCGAGAGCTTCGTTCTTGCGCACGATCTCCTGCTTCCAGCCGGCTGATATTCTCGAACAGCCGTTCGCTGGTCAGCCGCAGGAAATAAAATCCGAATTGCGGGTTCTGGAAATAGAGCTCCTTGACCTGCTGGTAGCCCGCCGTCAGCACCTCGCCGTCTTCCAGGCATTCGATCGTCTGCGTTCGCCGGTTGCCCGGGGCGAGGAGACCGAGATCGCCGAAGACCTGGCCGGCCGGAATTTCAATTCCGATTTCGCGAAGCCGGTACCGGCCACTCACGCTGTAATACATCGCGTCGGCCACGATCGCCCTTACGAAAGACAATATCGCCCTTGTGAAAGCTGCGACGCGACATAAATGGTTTCAGCCAGTCGATCGACGTTTCGCCGTAAGATGCCGCCGCCTCCACGTCGTGAATCAGTTTCCGCATCTGGTGCAGGCGGACGGTATTCAGGGGCAGAAGAATTAAATTCAAGATCAGCGTCGGGTAAATTCCGCTGAAAAACCCATAGATGATGAAGAGCGCATTGCATGTCATGCTCACGACGCGCAGAGGGATCATCGTCTTCATCGCGCACGTGACGATGCTGGATGCGACCGCCGCGTAGCCGAACCACATCGGCCATTCGGTGTGCTTGAAAAATTCCATACTTATCCCCCAGGTCGGCTTCGTTCGTCCCAGTCCCCGTCGCCCCCGGCCATCAAGCCGGCATCAAGCCGTCGAAACCTAACACAGGCATGACCAGGGAAATAAGCACTCCCCGGCTCAATCGTGCCGGCCGGAATGGGGCGGATCGCCTGAATTCGAGCCTCGTGGTGAAAGCGAAATCCGCGTCTGCTTCCCTGGGACTATTCCGCCTCCTGCCGGAGCGATGCGTTGGATCTCGACGGTCGCGGGATTGGCTGCACCTGCGTTGCAGTCACGCGACGTAATGGTGCACGCACGAAACGCATTCGCGCGCGCAAAATTCCAAACATTGTCGTTTTTGACAAAAGCACGAGCGCGCTCGCCCAAGCGCTTTCGTCGCGAATCAATCATTTTGGGGATTCTACGAGTTGTTCGAAGCGCAATGTAAATGGCGCGTACCTGCCAGAACAAGTTAACAAATCGGCGGTGCGGTGCCAATGGAAATCCGGCTTGCGAATAAGCTGCTGTGGAAAAAACTGTTCGAGAGTGTCGCGCTTCCATCGCTCGGGATCGAACGCAAGAGCAAGTCGCTCCTTACTCACACACCATTCATCGCCGCGTCGCCACCAATTGGATTGACGTCGGTTTGAAATTTTCATTCCGGGTCGCTGCGGTCCTGCTGTGCTCATCCGGCTGTCTGGACTGAAGCGCGGGCCGAACGATTTTCGATCAACGATGCGATTTCTCAGGCGGTCCTGACAAATCCCGGCATCGGCGAGGCCTCGGCAAACCGCCGCGCAACAGAAACCGAGCTGCGCCAGACGCAAAGCACATTGTTGCCGCAGGTGCGGCTGGAAGCGCGCGTCGGTCCGGAACGATTCACGCAGGAGATCACCCCGCCGCCTCTCGGCAACGGCCAGTGGTTGAACGGCAAATCGGGATCCGTGGTGGTGCGGCAGATTCTGTTCGATGGCCTCGCATCGATCCACGAGATCTGGCGCCAGGCTGCGCGCGTCAACGCCGCGTCATTCCGGGTCCGCGAGCGCTCGGAACTGACTGCGCTCGACGCGGCGGAAGCCTACATCGATGTCGTGCGTTTTCTGCGCCTTGTCGCACTCGCAGATCAGAACGTGGCGAACCATGAAGAGCTGTTTTCGCACGTCAAGTCGCGATATTCGGGCGGTCTCGCCGGCGAGGGCGATCTTCAACAGGCGCTCGAACGCGTCGAGGCCGCGAAAGCAACGCGCGCCGATTTCCAGCGCAGCCTTGATGATGCCCGTTCGAAATATCGCAAGATCATCGGCGCTCGAAGCGATCAATGTTGTATTTCCCGGTGCCGCTTCGTGGCCTGCCGCGATCGAAAGACGATGCTCTCGCGGTCGCGCTGCGACGTAACCCGACTCTTCTCGCAGCGGACTCCGACAAGGAAGCCGCAAAGCAGGCCTTTCGTGCCACCGACGGCGCATTCGTCCCAAGCGTATCGCTTGAGGGACGCGCGTCGCATAGCATTGACGCCGATACCTTCATCGGCAAGCGCGACGACATTGCCGGCAAGGTCGTCGTTTCGTGGGATATTTTCCGGGGCGGCCAGGACAGCTGGCGTCGCGCGGAAATGGCGGAGCGCTACACGGAAGAAACGATGCGCCAGGCGCGCCTGCAGCGCGACGCACTGGAGTCGGTGGACAAAGCCTGGGCGGCGCGGACGATCACTGTTGAACCGCATCGCCGCGTTGACGCGTCAGCTTGCCGCCGACAAGAAAACCATCGCGATCTATCGCAAGGAGTACGAGATCAAACAGCGCTCGCTGATCGACCTCCTCAAC
Source organism: uncultured Alphaproteobacteria bacterium (assembly GCA_963801955.1). Lineage (GTDB taxonomy): Bacteria > Pseudomonadota > Alphaproteobacteria > Rhizobiales > Xanthobacteraceae > Pseudolabrys. Next base: position 13,476 of record CAWDGS010000003.1, on the reverse strand, counting down.
GCAGAAAACCAGTATTTCAACGCCGCCGCCTCGCTGACTTCAGCGCGCGGCGTGGTCGTCTTTGCCGACTATCAGCTGCTGGCGGCCATGGGATCCCTGCTCGACTACCTAAAATTAATCGTGCCGGCACGTGTCGTGGTCTGGAATGCGGGGTTTCCAGCGTGCGTCCCGTCTGACTCGCCCGGCCCACGCGATGCTAGCAACCCCGCCTCAAAAACCAGCGTACCTGCACCACCCGGAGCCGGTATGTCGACGATGCCGGGAGCCGAACCGACAACGGTCGAAGCCGGTGTGTTGAAAAGCTGCGCATGTGCGACAACGCCGAAACCCGCACCAGTATCGATGCTCCCGTGCCCAAGCGCATCCGGCATTTCCAGGCCCATCAACGGCAGTGGCGCCGCAATGCCCGGCAGCGAGTTGATCGGGACGTCACGAAAATTCGCACCGCTGGCAGGTTCAGCGGCAGAGTCGTTGGCCGGTAGAACCGATTGGTCGTCGCTGATCAGGACGTTCTGCGCGAACTGCTCGCCGTTGAACGTGCGTCCGGCACTCAATTCAACGTTGAGACCCGCGAGCGGCTTGCCCGATAGATCAAAAAACGGTTCGGCGGTGACCGTGGACTGGTTGTCAAACAGAATGACAAGCTTCGTGTCGACATGCACGAGCGTCATCTTCTCGTTCGCAACAGCGGAGAGATCGAGCTTGGCGCCGGCGCCGTTGTTGAGATCGAGCGTGATTGCCTGATCGCTCTGCGGCTTCGTAACCTTCACAACGTGCGACCGGAAGAGATTGGCGAGTGGCAAACTGTTTGCTTGCGCAACAATGACGCGTTCGTTCATGGCGCACTCCCCTACTCAACACAACTTGTCCAACGCTGCGCCCATGTGCATGAACGAGAGTTGAACCGAACCATAAGTAGAATGACAGATTGTCGGTTGCGGCGCGTCCGCTGATCAGATGACGCGCAGCGCCGTGAGCGCGCGCGACATCGTTCGTTGAGATGATATGGCGTGTGCAAAACGGTAAAATAGAAATGCGAATGAAAAATATTCTGCTTGCTGATGTCGTGCGCGGCTAAGTGTGCGCGTCCCGATCCTAGATTGGCAGCCGCGTGGTCGCGCGAGCCAACGTCACATTCACTATATCGCTAGATGCCGAGGTAGGCCGCCTGAACTTGCGGGTTATTGGCCAGCTCCGCGCTGGTGCCGTGCATGATTACCTTGCCGCTCTCCAGCACATAGGCTCTCTCTACCAGCCCTAACGCGCGGCCGACATTCTGCTCCACCAGAAGGATCGCGGTGCCCATTTTATGAATCTCCTGGATCTTCTCGAAGGTGACGTCGCACATCACCGGCGCCAGGCCGAGCGATGGCTCATCGAGCATCAGCAACCGCGGCTTGAGCATCATGCCGCGGCCGACCGCGAGCATCTGCTGCTCGCCGCCGCTCATGGTGCCGGCCAATTGCTTCCGGCGTTCGGCGAGGCGCGGGAAAATTCCGTAGACCAGATCGAGCGAGCGGGCCCGTTCGGCCTTGGCGCGCGGCGCATAGGACCCGATCTCAAGATTTTCATTCACCGTCATTTCCGGAAAGACCTGGCGGCCTTCCGGCACATGGGCAATGCCCAGCTCGGTGATCTTGTGCGGCGGCAGGGACGCGAGATCCTGACCGAGAAAGGTGATGCTGCCGGCGGTCAACTTCACAAGGCCGGAAATGGCCCGCAATGTCGTGCTTTTCCCGGCGCCATTGGCGCCGAGCAACCCCACCGCCTCGCCTTCGCCGACCTTGATCGTGACGCCGCCGATGGCAGGCACCCGTCCATATGATGCGCTCACGCCATTGAGTTCGATCATGGCGCGGCCCCTGCCGGAACGTGGGTGTATCCCGAGCCGAGATAAGCGCGGATGACTTCCGGATTTTCGACGATTTCCTTCGGGCTGCCTTCGGCGATCTTCTGCCCGTGGTCGAGGACCACGATATGTTTCGCCACCGCCATGATGGCGCGCATCAAATGCTCGACGATGACGATCGTGAGCCCGCGGCTCGACAGCTTGCCGATCAAGGCGACCGCCTGGTCAACCTCGGCCGGATTGAGCCCCGCCATCACTTCGTCAAGCAGCAGCAGCCGCGGCTGCGTGGCCAAAGCCCGCGCCATTTCAAGGCGGCGCTGGTCGATGGTCGTGAGATCTCGGGCCGCGGTCCCCTCGCGCGCCGACAGACCCACGAAATCGATGGCCTCGCGCGCCTTGACGCGCGCGCCGTCGGGCTTTCGCTCGCGCAGGAAGGCGCCTGTCATCACGTTGTCGAGGACGGTCATGCCCCCGAATGGTTTTGCAATCTGGAAGGTGCGCGCAAGCCCATGCGCGCAGACGTCATGCGGCCGCAGCCCGACCATCTCTTCGCCGAACGCGGATACCGAGCCTGCATCAGGCCGGTAAAAGCCCATGATGAGATTGAACGCCGTGGTCTTGCCGGCGCCATTCGGACCGATCAGCGCCAGTGTTTCGTTTTCACGCACGGTGAAGCTGACGTCCTGCACCGCGCGAAGGCCGCCGAAGCGTTTGTTGAGGTTATTGATGACGAGGGCGTCAGCCATGGCGTCACACCTTCGCCGACTTGTGACGGCGGCGGGCGTAGACTTCGAAGACGTAGCCCATGATGCCCGTCGGCCGCCACAGGATCACTGCCATCAAGATCAGGCTGTAGACTGTGAGCTGCACGCCGCTGATCGAATTTCCCAGCCAGCTTTGCAGCAAGGCCGACGTTGTCTCCAGCAGCACGGTGCCGATCACCGGGCCCCATAGCGTGCCGATGCCGCCAACAATGGCGACCAGCGCGGCCTCGATCGAGATGTTGAAGTTGAACGCCGTCTGCGGGTCGATGAAGTAGATGTATTGCGTATAGAAAGTGCCGGCGAGTGCCGTCAGGAATGACGAGATCATGTAGATCTCGCGCTTCACGCGCGGCACATTGATGCCGATGGCTTCGGCCGCGTCCTCGTCCTCGCCGATGGCAACAAGGTAATAGCCGATGCGCGAACGCTCAATCCACGCCGTGATCGCCAGCGCGATGGCGAGCAAACCGAGCACGATGTAGTAATACGGCGCCTTGCCTTCGAATTGCATCATCAGCGGCGCGTTGCCGAGATTGGGGATGGTCGTGCCTTCGGCGCCCCAGGCAAAATCGCGGAACTTGAGAAACACCAGCATCAGAACCTGGGCGGTCGCGATGGTGGCAATGGTGAAATACGGTCCGCGCAGGCGGAAACACAGCCATCCGATCGGCAGGCTGGCGAACATGCCCACAAAGCCACCGGCGACCATGCCAATCCACGGCGAGATTCCGAAATCGATCTGCAGCAAAGTTGATGTATAGGCGCCGAGCCCGAAGAACGCGGCATGGCCCAGCGAAAGCTGCTTGGCGTAACCACCCAGCAGATTCCACGCCGTGCCAATGAAAGCGAACAGCAGGACCCGGATGAGAATTTCGAGCGCAAACGAACTTTTGACAACCAAAGGCAAGACCAGCATCACGGCAATCACAATGGCGAGCACGAGGCCGCCCCACCCCCGAAGCCGCATCAGCGTCGCCTCCCGCCGGCCAGGCCGCTCGGGCGCACCGCGAGCGTGGTGAGCAGCAGCAAGAATACGATAATCAAGCCGGAGTCGGCGCCGATGAACTGGATGCCGAGCGACTTGGCGATGCCCATCAACAGGCTGGCAATCAAGGCGCCGATCACGTTGCCGAGCGTGCCGAGCACCACGGCAACGAAGGCCATCAGCACAAAGACCTGCCCGACCAGCGGATAAGCCGGATAAAACGGCATCAGCAGCGAGCCGGCGGCGCCGGCAAGCGCCAGCGCAATGCCGAGCGCAACCGCAAAGACCCGGTTGGGGTTGATGCCCATGAGCTGCGCGACGTCGCGGTTTTGCGACGCAGCCCGCATCGCCTTGCCGAGATCGGTCGTGTGCAGAAAGACCCAGAGGATGCCGCTCAGAACCATCGCCACCACGAAAGCGATGAGCTTTGCCACCGGGATATAAAGGCCGCCGATGTGGAAGGCCTCGTCCGAATACCAGGTGTGCACCGTGCGGTAATTTGCTGTCAGCAACATCAACGCCAGATTGACGATCAGTAGTGAGAGCGCAAAGGTCAGGAAGATCTGGGGCAGGTCATTGAGCCCGAGCACCCTGCGGATCAGGAACTGCTGGACCAGGACGCCGATGACGAACAGCACCGGCATCGACACGATCAGCGAGACGATCGGGTCGATGCCGAACTGCGTGGCCAGGAAAAAGCTGATGTACATCCCGATCATCACGAATTCGCCCTGGGCGAAATTGACGATCTTCACCACGCCGAATATCAGCGTGACGCCGATGCTCACCAGCGCATAAATTCCCCCGATGAGCAGGCCGTTGATGACGGCCTGGGCCACGATTTCCAGCATTGCGGCTGGTGGCGCTTAGGTTTTCAACAGCGGAGCGCGCGCGTCTTCTTTCGGGAAGACGCTGGCGAGATCGCCGTTCTGCCACTGCACCCCGACCGGCCGGCCGTAGATGTTCTTGCCGTCAGGACCGAACTTCACCTTTCCGCCCGGCGCCATCGCAGCGTAGCCCTTCGAGACGTCGAGCGTGGATAGCGCATCGCGCACTTTCTGCGGATCGGCCGAGGCCGCCCGTTCAAGCGCATCGGCCAGCATGAAGGTCTGCGCAACAAGACCGCCGGCATATTCAAATAGGAATTCGCCGGTGCGTTTCTTGTATTCGGCATTCACCTTCTGCGCCTCATCGCTCATGTCGTGGTTCCAGTGCGCCACGCCTTGCAGGCCTTCGGCGAGCTTACCGACGTTCTTGTAGAAGTCGGGAATGACGAAGCCGCCGGAGCCGCCATTGATCGCGACGTTGAGACCAACCTGCTTGACCGTGCGGACGATCAGGATGAGGTCATTGAGGTACGACACGGAGAACAGGGCGTTGGCGCCGGATGCCTTGACCTTGTTGATGAGCGGGCTGGCGTCGGTAAATCCGGCCGAATAGGGCTCGAACATCACGATCTCGACGCCTTCACCAGGCGCCAGTTCCTTCAACCCGTTCGATGTCGATGTGCCAAACGCGGTGTTCTCGAAGATCACCGCGACTTTCGGCTTGTCACCAACCAGCTTCGACATTTGCAGCTGCGCCTTGGCGAATTGCGAAGCGCGCGCGAATGGCGTGAAGGTATATGAACGGCCCTTGTTCAGCATGTCGGAGCTCGAGCCCGTGATGATCGGCACCTTGGCGCGTTCCGCCACTTCGCTGGCAATCAAAGTGAGCGCCGAAGCAAAGCAGCCGTGGACCGCGGAGAGTTTGTTGCCGGAAATCAACCGGTCCGTTTCCGTGCGGGTGACGGTCGTATCGCTCTGCACGTCGGAGAGAATGAGATTGAGCTTGGCGCCACCCAGCGATTTGATGCCGCCGGCTTCGTTGACCATCTCGACCGCGAGCTTGGCAGCCGCGGCGCACCCTTGCCCGATCTGAGCCATGCTTCCGGTGACGGGATACAGCCCACCAATGTTGATGGGGTCAGCCGCCCAGCCTCGGAGCGGAATCGCGCCAAATGCGGCGGTGGCGAGCGCGCCGCCCGCGGCCTTCTTGAGAAAGTCTCTGCGATGTAAAAATTTTTTCGGCGTCCGGCTCCGGCCCTTTTTCATTTGCGCCTCCCTGCGGCGTTAAAGCGTTCGTTTCTCTCCTGGTAGGGGTCGTGGCAATGCTGTTGCCATCGTGTTGTCTGAGCCTGCGACTATAACGCTTGTGGGGCGCGCAACAATAGAGTTCGCCGCCTGGTTTGCCTTTGCCAAGCATGCGCGGACGAAAGTCCGTCACACCGGTCACTCTGGGAATTCAGTTCGCCGGCGATAAATGAGCAAAGCGCCCGCGCGGCGAATTGCGAGACGGCCTGCAATCGCGTGTCCCGAAACTCATCTGCGCGCAACGGGACTTGGTTGGCTTGCGCGCCAACGCACATGGCCCCCTGCTCCGCTCGTTTTCCCTGAAAACAGGGATTTTTACGGGGAATTTCGCAAAATCGTAAGGCCGGGAGCGAGCGCGCGCCAACCTTCGCGCAGTTATTCTACTGCCCAGCTGTTCTTTTGCGCCGTATAATTCAGTGAATTCCGCCTTTGCGACATTGTGGATACCACAATAGAACGCCATATACCTCAGACGTCGAATTTCCTCCCAGGAGAATGAATGAGCAGCTTCAGAAGCCCCGACCTTCTTGAGCGTCGGAATAATGCCGCCCTCGTCAAAAAAGCGACGCTTGAAAAGTTTCGCGTCACTCGCCAAGACCCTGCGATCGAACAGCGGCGCCTCAATAGGGTCGCCGTAAGCGAGGCGCGCACCGCCCGCGCCGCCGAGCGCGAAGCCGCAAAGGAGGCGCGTAATATTGAACTGGCCGCGCAAGCGGCGCGTGCGGCCGAACTCGCCGCGCAGGTACAACTCGAGGCCGAGAAAGCCGAGGTGCTCGCTAAGGCCGAAGCGGCCGAACGCGACGCAACACTGGCCGCGACGCAAAAAGCCGAGCGCGACGCTCGCTATGCGGCGCGCAAGGCCGCAAAAAAGGTCCGGCGACGCGGGTACTAGCGGCTTTCGCGAGATTTACTCTACCCCGGACGCGGTCACTACACATCAATTGGTCAGTGCTCGATTCAGAATGAATGCGATCACACTGACCAAAACTTAGAGCCCTCTGTGGTCACACGGATCAATCGGGTAGATCAATAATTTGATGAACGTTTGTAATCGCGTATGCGACGGGTCTTCCGCCAATGGATTTGAAGTTCACATCGACAACAAACCCTTTTTTATAAACGTTTTCGTCAGCTTCACGGATTTCATGTTTAATTCGTTCTTCGGCTAACTCAGAACCGTAAACCAGAGGCAAAGACCGGTCCGATATTTCTTCAATCTTGACCTTTTCCCCCGATGGCTTGCCGACCGTCACGTCGCCGATATCCGATCTTGTGAATCTCATCAGGACCCGCCTGTGATCCGCGTGCTGTGTTTTTTCCAGAAGTGTTTTCTGACGCTCGACTGCTTTCAATACCTCACGCGCGTCCGAGGACTTGAATTTAAATGCCGCACGTATCTTTTTCTTTCCGTTTTCGAAAGTAACCGCTTCGATCTTGGCACTGCCGTTCGCGTCTGTAGCAACGGCTTTTACGGCATCGGCCCAATCGTTAAGTTCTGAACGCGTTTCTGGCGCGTTGCCTTTCCCACTAGAGGAGCGATTCAAATCTTTCCTTCCAAACACGCAAAAATTTTTCAATGATCAAGGATTTTTCCATGTCATCGATGAAAGGAGCAACCATCGACAACCATGGAATCAGGTCGACGATGATGCTCCCCGATCGAACTTTGCGTACAAACAGATCCGCTTCGCCCGCAAGATCGGGCTCGGCTTGTCGGATAAACCGGTCGTATTCGTTTCCCAGAGACGTAAAGACACCGACAAAGGCGCCAAGTTCAATTGGCTCCTTCGTGTCCAACGTGAGAACGATATGGGGCTTACCTACCGCCATGGACTCGGAGACACTTTGGAGGATGCATGCGCCCGAAATGGCGTAGGTAACGCGGACGGAGCCAATGTAAATTCCATCGCCTGCCGACCGAGCCTGGCGAGTAAATGCATCATTCGGGCTTTGCCGAACTAATCGCGACCAGATTTTTGTGGCTGCTATTTCCGGCTTGACGTACGCGCGCCGTCGGCGACTTCCGCTTGCGTAGCGGAATCCTGCACTCCGTTCGGCAACTCTACGAAACGCCGAACGAATTCCCCGCAGCTTTCTACAACGTACTTCGTCCCCACAGGCAAGCGCCGTGGCAAATGATACGCGCTCGTCACTTGGCTTCCCCCAGTCCCCAGACTTACTGAAATAATTATTTGAAATCTCTTTGGCTGTATTTTGTCAGAATTGCAGTTATCCGCAAATTCAACAGTGACGACTCCGCGTAAACCGGATTGCCATACCATTGATGGTCTGGGGTTACCGGCATGTCCAAAGGCCAAAGTCAGCCTGGACAAAAATGGACATCACGCTGAAGTCCTCCGCGTGAATGTCGGCGCTTACCCCGAACGCGGACAATAACTGACGCCGGCTGAATGTCCGCTTTGTGCCAGAAGCGGACACACGCACAAGGCGACTTAACGCCCTAGCAGGTCACCACGGGCACTCGACTGAATTGGTTACATGTTCGCGGTCAGGCGAGGTGAAGCATAGGCCGATGCATAGATAGGGCAGGTCGGGATGCGGGTTATGCCCACGGTGAAATTTGGCGATCGGCTCGGAATAGCATTCCCCGGCTTTGGCCTTGACCAGTACGCCCTCTTGGAAATGTGCCTCGAACTGGCCCTGCAGCGCGACGAAGAACGCGGCGCCATTATGACAGTGCCAATTGGTAAAGCCACCTGGTACGATCTCGGCATTGTAGATCTGAACCTTCACGTTAGGGTCGCGCGGCAGCGAGGAATACATCGCATCGAAAAGCAGGTTGCGATGAAACCCATGTCCGGCCGGCACGATCCCATCGAGCTTGAGTTTCAAATCCTTGTAGTCGTCGGGTGTGTGCATGGTTGTCCTCGCTTGCCCGGCTCAACCTAGCACATTCGGAATATGATCTCGGTGCCCTTCGTTGAAATGCTGGGTCAGTGTCTTAATGTCCGCTTTGGGTCACTAGCGGACATTGCGCGACGCGGAAGCCACGTCCGCTTACCCCCGAAAGCAGACATTTGCAGTGCACTGGCACAAGTCCGCTAAGTGCCAACAGCGAACATGGATCGTTCGACCGCTAACGCGATTTATGCCCCCAGCATTGCACCAAAAGCTTGTCGATGACGGTCGTTCCCGGGTCTTTAAGATGTTGTGCTAAGGATTCCCGGTGCTCATTCAGCTTTCCTTCATCGAGCACTTTGTTGGCAATTATCTTGTCGCGAACGGAGTCGATGAGCGAGAGGAGGTGCGTGCGGCGGTAGTCGCCAAGGGGCGGCGTCTCGACCGTCACTTTTGTTTGAATGTTTTTTACGCCAGCGGCGTGCAAGAGGACTGGAAGTCGTCTGCCAACATAACCATCGCCGCCGCCCGCGTGAAAGACTGTATGAAAAGCGTTCAGCAGGACGTCCCACGACGGATGCGCCGGCTGGCAGAGCCACGAAACGTTGTCCACGTCCTCAAGCGCTACCGTTCCGCCGGGGCGAAGCAAGGAAAGCATTTCCGTAAGGAATGCTTCGCGAGCGGATACATTTATCAATACCAGCCGCTCATGCACTAGGTCGAATGAGCCCTTCTCCAGACCGGTATTGAGGCCGTCACCCTGGACCATCGTGACGTTGCCCATGCCGCGCTTGGCTATTTCGGCGCGCGCCATTTCGACGAAGCGCTGCTCGCGTTCGAGGCCGATAACCGCACCTTTCGGGCCAACGCGTTCTGAGAGTAAATTGAGGATCCCAATAGGTCCGCAGCCGATATCGACAGCCCGCCAGCCATCCTGAACACCGATTTGATCGAGAAGCCAGTTGGCTGTCGGCTCATATTGCTCGGCTTGGCTGAGCAAACGATCCCGCTCGGTGCTAGTCCCGCCTAACGGATAACTTTGCGACTGGGTGGAAGACATATGCAGCCTCTTGGTGGAGGAACCTACGCTGGATCGCGACACGCAAGATACCGACTGGCGGCATGTCGATGCAACGTCCGCTATGGGTCATTAGCGGACATGTGCAGCGCAAAACGACATGTCCGCTAAGTGCCAAAAGCGGACATGACGGCATCATTTCCGCTGAGCCCGCGGCCTCCCGATCTCGCGGGCGCCCCCGATGAAGAGCTGCGCGACGGGGCTAAGTGCACGGTTCTTTAGAGTGACTATCCCGACAGATACGCGGGAGAATGCTTGTTTGACGGGTAATATTTTCAAGTCTGCGCGCGTGATAGGAAATTTCAGAACCGATGCGGGAAAAATCGAAAGAAAGCGTCCGGTCGCGAGAAGACTGATCCGGACTTCCGCGGGCAAGGCAAACACGGTTGTCCGTGGATATTCGAGACCACCCTTGCGAAACGCCTCTGTTGCCACCGTTCCAATCACGCTCTGGGGCGGCGGCAAGACCCACAATTCATTCACCAACTCGGCAAGATCAATTGTACGCCGGCGAGCCCACGGACTTTTAGTGCCCGCAGCAACAAAATAAGAATCGTCAAACAGAAATTCATAGTCAAGGCCGTCATCGGCAATTGGCCCGGACCTCCGCGTGATCAAGAGATCAACATTGCGCGCTCTCAGTTCCCGGTGCAGCGTTTCAACGTAGGCTGTTACGAGATGAAACACGATACGCGGGTGACGACGCGAGAGCCGGTCGACTACGGCAGAAACAAAGCTAGCGGCCAGAAAGGGGTTGCATCCGATTCGCACTTCTCCCGCGGTTGGATCGGCGAGAAATTCGATACTCTTCAATGACTGGCGCAAGTCGTCGAAAACGGCTGCCCCGCCGCTCAGCAACGTGCGGCCGTAGTTCGTTGGCTCGACACCTTGCGGGCTGCGGTCGAGCAATCGAACGCCAATTGTCCGTTCTAATTCCGCGATGGATCTGGAAACGGCCGATTGGGTCGTGTTGAGGAGGGCAGCCGCCTTGTTCATACTGCCGGCCTCGACGACCCTCATCAGGACGTGCAGATCGTTCAGCTTCACTCTGCGTTCGATGTGATCACTTGTCCGCATGTCTGCACCCAATCCAGAAACGGCATAGCTATATCGAAAGTTAGCATTAGCACGCATAACTGCTTACGGCTATCGTCGTCATGCCAGCGACATCGCGGGCGATTTGTAAGCCGCGCGAGAGACAAGGGGACACGTTATGACGCTTCATCGTCGTCAATTCCTGCAACTCGCCGGCGCCACTTGTGCCGCGCCCGCCTTTCCGCGCCTCGCATCAGCAAACAACTATCCGTCTAAGCCGGTGCGCTTGGTCGTCGGCTTTCCTCCGGCCGGAGGCGCTGATGTCACTGCGCGGCTGATAGGCCAATCGTTGTCGGAGCGGCTCGGGCAGCAATTCTTCGTCGACAACCGGCCCGGGGCCGGGAGCAATATCGGCACCGAGGCGGTCGTACGCGCACCGGCGGACGGCAATACGCTGCTCCTGGCCGCCCTTGCGAATGCGGTAAACGCCACGCTTTATGGGAAGCTCAACTTCGATTTTATCCGTGACATTGCGCCGGTCGCAGGCATTAGCCGCGAGCCCAATGTCATGCTGGTGAATCTAACACTTCCGGTTAAGACGGTCCCGGACTTCATCGCCTATGCCAAGGCGAATCCCGGCAAGATCAATATGGCCTCGGCCGGCAATGGAAGTCCGCCCCACGTCATCGGCGAGCTGTTTAAAATGATGTCCGGCGTAAGTATGGCGCACGTGCCCTATCGCGGTGCGTCATCTGCACTGACAGATTTGCTTGGTGGCCAGGTACAAGTGATGTTTGCTGGCCTGGCATCGTCGATCGCCCATGTTAAAGCCGGCAAGCTGCGTGCCCTAGCAGTGACCACCTCGATGCGGCTAGAGGCGTTGCCGGACGTTCCGACCGTGGGCGATTTTGTGCCGGGCTACGAGGCGAGCGGCTGGCAAGGAGTTGCTGCACCCAAAAATACACCGGCGGACATCATCACCAAGCTCAATAATGAGATCAACTCGGCTCTTGCCGATCCCAAGATGAAGGCGCGGCTTGCCGACCTAGGCCTGGTGCCGATGCCGATGACCCCCGGTGAGTTCGGGAATTCCATTGCCAGTGAAACCGAAAAGTGGGGCAAGGTCATTCGCTTGGCCAACATCAAGGCGGAGTAAAGTCGTTTCCCGAGTTCGGCATGACCTTTGTTGGTCACGCTGCCGAAGAGACATGGCAATTCCTCAAAAACAAATCGCCATCCGGGCAACCTACATGCGTGGGGGCACCAGCAAAGGTGTCTTTTTTACACCAAACGATTTGCCGGATGTTCTTCGCACCGACCCGGTCGCGCTCGATCGATTCATGTTGCGCGTCATTGGTAGCCCTGACGCCTACGGCAGACAGACCGACGGCATGGGCGGCGCCACATCGAGCACCAGTAAAGTAGTGCTAGTCAGCAAAAGCAGCCGCCCCGACTGCGACGTGGACTATCGCTTCGGTGCAGTCTCTATTGAGAAGCCGCTGGTGGATTGGAGTGGCAATTGCGGCAACCTAACCTCGGCAGTTGGACCTTTCGCCATAGCACGTGGCCTATTCGTGGCACCACGCAATGGCATCGCGACGGTGCGCATATGGCAGGCCAACATACGCAAAAAAATTCTTGCGCACATCCAGGTTCATAATGGCGAAGTTGTTGAACTTGGTGACTTCGAGCTGGACGGAGTAGCCTTTCCCGGCGCCGAAGTGCGGCTGGAATTTCTTGACCCCGGCGCAGACAAAGGCAGCGAAGCGCGCGGCATGTTTCCTACCGGTCATCGCGTTGACACGCTTGACGTACCAAGTGTTGGAGCGGTCGAGGCCACGCTTATCAATGCTGGCAATCCGACAATTTTCATTCATGCAGCTACGCTCGGACTGCAAGGGACCGAACTGCCGAATACGGTCAATAACAACAGCGAACTTATCGCGAGGCTGGAAGCCATTCGGGCGCACGCTGCAGTTGCAATGGGGCTGGCGGCGTCAGCTCAGGAGGCGACCGACAAATTTCCCCACACGCCGAGGATCGCCATGGTCGCGCCGCCAGCGACCTACACTGCTTCCGGTGCAAAAACGGTCGCTGCGGATGTTATCGACCTTACCACGCGCATCATGTCCATGGGTAAGCTGCACCACGCCATGACCGGCACCGGAGCAGTTGCCACCGCGGTTGCGGCTGCGATCCCCGGAACACTGGTGAATGCGGTTCGCGGCGGTTCGGCGAGTTTGCAAGTTCGCTTGGGCCACCCATCGGGAGTTTTTACGGTCGGTGTGGAAGCAGCGGAGGCCGACGGCCAGTGGACTGTGACCAAAGTCCTGCTGGCTAGGAGCGCCCGGTGCCTGATGGACGGGCGCATATTCGTTCCGAACTAAAGAAATTTAGTGTTTTTTGGAGTGGATGATGTCCGCTTTGCGTCATTGACGGACATTCTGGCGGGCTGTCGGCATGTCCGCTTTTCCCTCAAAAGGAAATATTGATCGCGGCGCGCGCGGAGGATGAACGCAAGTGTGAGGTAGGCCACCCTTGCCGCTCGGCAATCGTAGTAAGCCCGTCTCAACAGGGAGCGATTGCTATGAACCTCAATCAGAAACCAGAACAAAGTCACGACCACCACACCGCCGCAGCCGTTGCCACGATTTGGGGCGTGTTGCTGGCACTGGTAGTCGTTTTCGAACTTGCATCGCTGCTGACGTCACGGTCAATGTTGGCGGGTATTGTTCACTAAGCAGCGACACGCGACGCTTTTCGATGTCCGCTTT
>CAWDGS010000002.1:0-318621 GCA_963801955.1 uncultured Alphaproteobacteria bacterium | reverse complement strand
CTGAGCCGTCGCCTGTTCGAGCGTCGCCTGCCTGGGGAATTGCTTTTCCAACGCTTTCACGATTGGGCCCATTTTCGAACCGAGCGAGCCCTTCACCATCACCGCGTCGCCTGCCCGGATGGCCTCGAGCACGGCCGGTTCAAGCCCGGCCGCCGCCTCGGCATAGCCGCCCCGGGCGCGCGAGGGAAGAGCCTCCCACAACGTTCGCATCAGTGGCCCCGAACAGAAGACGAGGTCGATGCCGGCGGCCTCGATGGATTGCACAAGTCCGCGGTGCAGTTCGGCGCCTGACGTCCCCAGTTCCAGCATGTCTCCGAGCACCGCAATGCGACGGCCGCGTTTTCCGACCCGCGCCTGACCAAGCAGCGCAATCGCCGCGCGCATCGACGCCGGATTGGCATTGTAGCTCTCATCGATCAGCAAGGCATTGCCGCCGGGGACCGTGAGATAAATGCGCTCACCTCGTCCGTTCACGGGCTTGAGATTATTGAGGGCGAGTGCAGCCAATGCGAGATCGGCGCCGGCGAGCGACACCGCGGCGAGCACGGCGAGCGAATTGAGCACCAAGTGGCGGCCGGGCGTGCCGAGCTTGTAGGTGACGGGCTGACCCAGGATGCTGGCGTCGACGGTGGATGAATCCGGCTGCAGCGAAACACGCAGCAACCTTGCCTCGGCACTGCCGTCTTCACCGAATGAAACCACCCGCTGAATGCCGGCGGATTTGGCCGCGGATGCGAGCCGCGCGAACTGCGCATTGTCGCGGTTGAGCACGACCGCGCCGCCCGCTTCAACGCCAGAAAATATTTCCGCCTTTGCGTCGGCGATCTTTTCCAACGAGCCGAAAAATTCCAGATGTACCGGTTCAATACTGGTCACGATGGCGACGTGCGGACGCACCAGCTTTGTAAGTGGCGTGATTTCGCCGGCATGATTCATGCCGATTTCAAAGACCGCATATTTGGCGCTTGCCGGCCAGCGTGCCAGCGACAACGGTACACCCCAGTGATTGTTGTAAGACGCCGCGGACGCGTGCGTTTCGCCATCCGCCGAAAGTGCCAGCCGCAACGCCTCTTTCGTACCAGTCTTGCCGACCGACCCTGTTACCGCAATTACTTTCGCCTGCGAGCGAGCTCGCGCCGCGCGCCCGAGTTCACGCAGCGCGTCGAGTACGTCGGAAACAATCAGCAGCGGCGCGCCCGGGAAGCGCTCGCGCCGGCTGCTTGCCACCACGGCAAGACCGGCGCCGCCTTTCAGCGCATTGTCGATAAAATCATGCCCGTCGCGATTTTCACCCTGGATGGCAAAGAATGCATCGCCCTTGCCAACCGTGCGGCTGTCGATGGATACGCCGGACACGTCGGCCGGCAGACTGCCGCCGCGCTCCGCGCGCATTGCCGCTGCCATGGCGTCAATGGTCCACAGCGCGCTCACGCGACCCTGCCTTGCAAGGCGGCTGCTACCGTTTCGTGATCGGAAAATGGCACAACACGATCGCCTATGATCTGTCCCGTCTCGTGTCCTTTACCGGCAATCAATAGCACATCGCCGCTATTGAGCTGGGCAATCGCCCGACGGATCGCCTCGGCGCGGTCGCCGATTTCAATGGCTCGGGGCGCATCCGCCAGAATGGCGGAGCGGATGGCGGCAGGGTTTTCGCTGCGCGGATTGTCGTCGGTGACGATGACGTGGTCGGCGTTTTCTGCCGCGATGCGGCCCATGATGGGACGTTTACCGACGTCACGATCGCCGCCGGCGCCGAAAACGACAGTGAGCTTCCCGGACGCATAGGGACGAAGGCTTTCGAGCGCCTTCTTGAGCGCATCCGGCTTATGCGCGTAATCAATAAAGACCGGCGCGCCGTTGTGTGTGCCGGCAAGCTCCAGCCGGCCTTTGGCACCGCTGAGTTTTTCCAGGGCGGCAAACACGCGGGCCGGGTCGCCGCCCGTTGCAATCGCAAGCCCCGCCGCGATCGTTGCGTTCTGTACCTGGAATGCGCCCACCAGCGGCAACCTGACTTTATATGTGCGACCGCCCTGCTCGATCGCCACCACCTGCGCAAAGCCCTCGATCGCGCCGCCGGCAAGCTTGATGTCGGCTCCGTGCTCGCCGACCGCCATAATCTTGAGGCCACGCTTCTTGGCGGCTTCGACCACCTGTCCCGCATAGCAATCGTCAACGCCGATCACGGCGGTACCGCCCGGCACAATCAGGTCATCGAACAGCCGCAGCTTGGCGGCGAGATAGGCTTCGATCGTCGGGTGATAGTCGAGATGATCGCGCGACAAATTGGTGAAGGCGCCAGCTGCGATGCGCACGCCATCCAGCCGATGCTGGTCGAGACCGTGCGAGGATGCTTCCAACGCAAGGTGCGTGACTCCCTCGCCCGCCAACTGGTCGAGCGTACGGTGCAGGTCGACCGGATCAGGCGTGGTCAATGAGCCGTAGCGTTCGCCTTTCGGCGACACGACGCCGATCGTGCCGATGCTCGCCGCCTGGTGCCCGAGCGTGCTCCAGATCTGGCGGGTAAACGCCGCGACCGATGTCTTGCCGCTGGTGCCGGTGACGGCGGCAATGATTGGCGGCTGACGCGGGAAAATTTTTGCCGCAGCAAGCGCCAGTGTGCGCCGCGCATTTTTCGACGGAAACGAATGTAACTGTATCAGGCAGTCCGTCCGGCCGCTGCTCGGCTGCAACGGCCGCGGCACCGGCGGCGACCGCTTGCCTTGCAAAGTGCGCGCCATCGGCTTTGGCGCCGGAAATGGCGACGAACAGAAATCCTTTTTTAATTTTGCGGCTGTCGGAGGCAATCCCGGCGATCTCAATCGCAGACGTGCTGCGCATCGAGCGCCACCTCCGGCAGAAGATCGCGCAGCCTCACCGCGTGTCCTTCGCGCTGACCAGCAACATCTGATCGGCCTTCGGAAGATCGAAACGCGGCGCAATGTCGAGCAGCGGCGCCACGCGCTCAATCACCTGCGCACCGACCGGCACGGCATTCCAACCGGACGTGCTGAAGCCGTGCGTTTCGGGCAACCCTTCTGGTTCGTCGAGCATGATCAACAACAAATAGCGCGGTTTGTCGGCCGGCAATATGGCGGTGAAACTGGTCAAGACTTTGGTCTTGGAATAGCGCCCACCAACAACCTTTTCCGAGGTGCCGGTTTTACCGCCGACATAGTAACCCGGCACGTTGGCGCGCGTCGCGGTGCCTTTTTCCACGTTAAGACGCATCAGATAGCGCATTTTTTCGGCCGTTTCCGGCTTGATCACGCGCACGGCCAGGTGGTCCGCCTCGGCCTGATCGCGCTTGAGGAAAGTCGGCGGGATCATCTTGCCGCCATTAACCAGCGCCGAAATGCCCATCACCGCCTGCAGCGGCGCCACTGAAAGGCCGTGGCCAAAGGCGATCGTGACAGTGTTGAGCTCGCCCCAATGCTTCGGCACCAGCGGCTCGGCGCTTTCCGGCAGCTCGGTACGCAAACGGTCGAGTTGACCGAGTTTTTTAAGAAACGCCTTGTGGTATTCGACGCCCAACGAGAGCGCCATGCGCGCCGTGCCGATATTGGATGAGTATGTGAAAATTTCCGGCACCGACAGCACGCGCTTCTGGGCGTGAAAGTCGTGAATCTCGAATTTGCCGTAGCGTAGCGGCAGGCGCGCATCGAAAGAGGACGACAGCGAGATGCGCCCGCTGTCGAGCGCCATCGCAAGCGTGAGCGCCTTGAAGGTAGAGCCCATCTCATAGACGCCCGTCGTCAGGCGGTTGAGCCGGTTGGGATCGTTGGCCTCACTCGGGTTGTTGGGATCGAAATCCGGCTCCGACACCATGGCGACAATTTCGCCGGTATTTACATCGGCGATCACGCCGGCCGAAGCCTTGGTCTTGAACTTTTCGCGCGCGGCAATGAGTTCATCACGCAACGCGTATTGCACGCGCAAGTCGACCGCAAGCTTAACCGGCCGCTGCATTTGGTCAGTGGCAAGGCCGGCCATGTGCAAAGCGGCGAGGCCTTGCCCATCCAGCCATTTCTCGATACCGGCGATGCCCTGGTTGTCGATATTCACATGCCCGATCTCGTGGGAGATCACGGGGCCATTGGGATAGACGCGCTTGTTCTCGGCGAGAAATCCGACGCCGGGAATGCCGAGCCGGTGAATTTCCTGTTGCTGGGTCGGCGTAATTTCGCGCTTGAGCCAGACGAACCCGCGCTTCGAAGACAAGCGGTCGCGCACTTCCGTGGCGTCGAGGTCGGGAAGAACCGCGGTGAGCAATTCAACCGCTTCGTCCACGTCGATGATCTTGCGCGGTTCGGCAAACAGCGACGGCGTCTTGATATCAGTCGCGAGAATCTCGCCATTGCGATCAAGGATATCGGGACGGGCGGTTGCCACCGCATCCTGCGTGATGCTGCGGCGGCCGCCGTGGCCTTCGCCTGTAACCGCAAACATAACGAGGCGGAATGCAATGATCGAAAAGATTCCAGCAAATGCAACAATCGCGAGGCCCAGCCGCGCCTTTGCTTTCACATTACGATCGACATCGAGGCCGTAAAGCAGCGACCGCAAGACACGTTGCCAGCGGCTTTCGTTAAGTTTTTTTGGCGCGTGCATCGCGGTCACCGTTTGGTCGCCGGCGGCACGCTGCCGGTGGTATCGGGGGCGGCCGGAGCAAGCATGGCGCCGATTGGATCACTGTCGGGCGCTGGCACAACGGTGGGCGGCCGTTCGGGCAAGCGATCAAAACTATCGAATTGCGTGGGCTTGGCCGGCTGGAGCGCCAGGTGGCGATCGGCGAGCCCGCGGATGCGGCCCGGCGTATCAAGTTTTGCCCATTCGGCGCGTAAGACGGCAATTGCACTTCGTTCCCGGCGCAATTCAGCCCGCAATTTAGCGACCCGTTCGGCCTGCAATGTGGAATCGAACTTGATCTTGTAGACGAAAGACGCCGCCAGGATCAGCGCACCGATGACGAGAATATTGAGGAGGCGCATGGTTTACCGCCCCTTCAGCACGTCGTTGAGCGAAGGCAGTTGCGGCAGCAGGCCGGATGGCAAATCAGCGCGGGCCGGCAAATTGGTGCGCTCGGCGGCACGCAATTTGGCGGAGCGCGCACGCGGATTGCGTTCTAATTCATTTTGATCGGCAACGACCGGCCGCTTGGTCAGGACATTGAAGGTCGGAGCCGGCCGCTCGACTTGCGGTGCATGCCGAGAACCGCCACGCGTTTCACTGCGGTCGGCGAAAAACGACTTGACGACACGATCCTCTAACGAATGGAACGACACGACAGCTAATCGTCCGCCGGATTTGAGAATTCGTTCGGCGGCCTGAAGGCCCGCGACAAGTTCGCCGAGTTCGTCATTCACGAAGATGCGTAAAGCTTGAAATGTACGCGTCGCCGGATGAATATCGCCCGGACGGCCGCGTACAACTGAAGCAACGATATCGGCGAGCGCGCGGGTTGTTTCGATGCGCGCGCTGGCACGCGCCTTGAGAATAGCGCGCGCGACGCCGCGCGAATGCCGCTCTTCGCCTAGAATAAAAATGATATTGGCAAGGTCGCGCTCACTCGCCGCGTTGACGATATCGGCTGCGCTCGGGCCCGCACCGCCCATGCGCATGTCAAGCGGTCCATCGAGACGGAATGAAAAGCCGCGCCCGGCCGTATCGAGCTGCATTGAAGAGACGCCAAGATCGAGCACGACGCCGTCGACATTCTCGTAACCGGCTTCGCGCGCAATCGTGTCGAGGTTGGAGAAGGTATCTTCGGTAAGGACCAGTCGGCCTTTTGCGTCTTCCACAAGATCCGCGCTCGTCGCAATGGCCGTCTGGTCGCGGTCGATGCCGATCACCTTGCAGTCCGCGGCCGCGAGGATGGCGCGCGTATAGCCGCCGGCGCCGAAGGTGCCGTCGATATACACGCCACCGTCATGAACTTTCAGGAATTCGACCGCCGGCTGGCCGAGCACGGGAATGTGGAGGGCCGGTCCGCCAGCGACAGCCGAGCCGCCGCGGCCTGCCATCATTCCCGTGCTCCTGACGCGTTGCGCGCCGCCAACTGGGAACTCAACTCGCCCTTGAGCGCGCGCACCTTTTGGGTGGCCTCCGCGAGCTCGCTTTGGAAACGACCTGGCTCCCAGATCTGAAACTTGTGACCAAGACCAACAAACGCCACAACATCGACAATGCCTGCGTGGCGCTTCAAGCTCTCGCTCAGGACAACCCGGCCCTCGCCGTCGATCTTCAGCGTCTCGCTGGTGCCGTAGAGCGCCACCGCGAATTGCTCGCGCTGGTCCGAAAACGGGGTAAAGCGATCGATCAACGCCTCGATCTCCGCCATTAGTGCATTCCCGCCGGCGTCGATCGCCGGGCGATCCAGCGCCGGATAGCAATAAAGGCCCTCGAAGCCGTCGCGGCCGAGCACCGAGCGAAATGAACCAGGGATGGAAACGCGTCCCTTGGAGTCCAGCCGCAACGTGACGTTGCCCACGAAGCGGTCCATACCCCGCACTCCACACGAACCGGACGCGACCAATGACTGAGTTGGAACACCCGGACATGGCGCACGCGGCCGCGCCCCCTTTGCGCGTGGGAGCCCGTAACGTGGTGGTGTCCCATACTGGGAATTTGTGGGATATCATGGGATTATATGGCCGTCAAGAAACCGGCCCCAATCCTCCACGAGCGCACAGTTGCGGCAGATCAACGCCATTAACGGCGGTTAAACTTAAAGAAACGTTGCCGAATTCCGGCCACGCTGGGCCCGGGTAAAATTATGTGGATCGGACTGTTCACCGACATTCACGCCAATCGGGAGGCCCTTGAGGCCTGCCTCGACCACGCGCGTCGCGCCGGGATCGGCCGCTTCATTTTCATGGGGGACTATGTCGGTTATGGCGCTGATCCCGCCTTCGCCGTCGATGCGATCATGCGTGAGGTCGAGCACGGCGCTGTCGCACTGCTCGGCAATCACGACGCTGCGATTGCCGTTGGCACTGCCAACATGAACGCTACCGCCGCCGACGCGATCGATTGGACCCGCCCTCACCTCAACGCTACCCATCGCGAATTCCTCGCACAATTGCCACTCACCTTTGAAGACAACGGCCGGTTGTTCGTACACGCCAGCGCGCATTCACCCGGACGGTGGGAGTACGTCACGAGCGTGGAGAGCGCCTCGCGCAGTTTCATGGCAACGCGGGCGCAGGCAACGTTTTGCGGCCATGTGCACGTGCCCGAGCTTTATCATTTGTCGCCGACCGGCAAGCTTGCAGGCTTTCAACCTGTCCAATTGGTCGAAATCCCTCTCCTCGCCCATCGACGCTGGCTGGCGGTGATTGGCGCGGTCGGACAACCGCGCGACTTCAATCCGGCCGCGTGCTACGGCGCACTCGACACTGAGCGCAATGTGCTCATCTACACGCGCGTGCCCTATGACAACGAAACGGCTGCACGCAAGGTGCGCGACGCCGGCCTGCCTGCGATCCTGAGCCACCGTCTCCTCGAGGGAGCGTGAAACGTGGATCCGCGGACGCTCGCAGCCGGACAAACGATCGATGGCTTTCGTCTCGTCGAGCCGATGCAAGCGGGCGGCATGGCCAGCTTCTGGCGCGTGACGCGCGAGGACTACGATCTGCCGCTGGTGATGAAGATTCCTTTGCTGCGCCTTGGCGAAGATCCGCTGACGATCATCGGTTTCGAAGTAGAACAGATGATCTTGCCTCGACTCGCGGGGCCGCACGCGCCGCGTTTCATCGCGGCCGGCGATTTCGAACGGCCTTACATTGTGATGGAATTTGTCGCCGGCCCGTCGGTGAAATCGTTGCTGGACAAGACGCCACTGCCCGCCGGAGAAGTGGCCGCGATCGGCGCGAAGATTGCCTTTGCCTTGCACGACATCCATCGCCAACACGTGGTCCATCTCGATCTGAAACCAAGCAATGTAATCCTCCGTGACGACGTTGCAGTGCTGATCGATTTCGGTCTGTCGCGCCACGACCAGTTGCCCGATTTGGTCCGGGAAGAAGCGGAAGGCCCGGTCGGAACCGGGGCTTATGTGGCGCCTGAGCAGGTGCTTGGGGACCGCAGCGATCCGCGCAGCGATCTCTTTGCATTGGGCGTCATCCTCTATTTCCTGGCAACAGGTGAACGGCCGTTCGGCGAGCCGCAACGCGCGGACAACTGGCACCACCGGCTCTGGCGCGACCCTGTACCGCCGCGGGGCCGAAATCCTGCAGTTCCGCCCTGGCTCCAGGAGATCATCCTGCGTTGCCTGGAGGTCGATCCTGAGGCCCGTTATGCGACAGCCGCCCAGCTTGCCTTCGATCTGCAACACCCTGACCAGGTCGTACTGACCCGGCGCGCATCCCGTTTGCAACGTGACGGCTTTCTCACGGTTCTATGGCGCCGATTGCGGGCGCGGCGCGATCCGCTTCTGCGACGGCGACAAGCTCTGACAAGCCACCTTGCCACCGCTCCTATCGTCGTGGCCGCCATCGACCTCGAACCCGGCCACGAAGCGCTTCGCCATGCATTGGCACTCGCGGTGCGGCGGGTACTCACAACCGAGGGCAATGCGCGACTTGCCTGCGTGAATATCCTCAAGATCGCACGGCTGGCGCTCGACAAATTAGAGGATGCTCAGGGGCGCAATCCCCATCTCAGCCGGCTGATTGAACTCAAACACTGGGCTCGCGAGATTCCGATCGCTCCCGATCGCATCACCTATCACGTTCTGGAATCAACTGACCCGGCGGGCCAGCTTGTCGACTACGCGCGTCATAATCGCGTCGACCACATCATAATTGGTGCCCGCGCAAGCTCCGCGCTTCGGCGCTATCTCGGCAGTGTTTCGGCCCGCGTCGTCGCGGAGGCACCTTGCACTGTTACAGTGGTGCGCACGCATAGCGGTAATGCGAGCGCCGATACAGAAACGGACACGGGCGCGCAAAGTACCTAACCCAAACTCCGGTTTCAAAATTCCGGTCATCCTTGCCGCCGGTCAGCCACTGGCGCGGTGGCAATTGAGATCATCAAGCGAGGGCCCTGGCGACATCGCTCGGGCCAGCCGCACATCAACGCACTTGCTTTTTTGATCCGGCGCGGTGAATGATGCCCGCCCTTTCACCCACCGGGTTTTGTCCGGCCCATGTCCGTATTTCCGCCGGATTCTTTCATCGTCCACGATGTCGTGCCCTCGCCGAATTTTGACGAGCGCAAGGACGCCCGCCCGCCCGACATGATCTTGCTGCACTACACGGGCATGCAGACCGGCGACGCGGCTTTGCAGCGCCTGACGACGGCGGCGAGCAAGGTCTCATCCCACTACGTGGTATTCGAAGACGGCCGTATCATCGAGTGCGTTCCAGAGGAAAAGCGCGCCTGGCACGCCGGCGAGTCATCCTGGGCGGGAGAAACCGATGTCAATTCACGTTCGATTGGTATCGAGATCGTCAATGGCGGCCACGAATTCGGTTACACCGATTTTCCGCTGCGCCAGATCGCGGCGGTCATCACGCTTTGCAAGTCGATTATAACGCGCCGTGGCCCAATCAGCGCCGACCGTATCCTCGCCCATTCGGATGTGGCCCCGGCGCGCAAACAGGATCCGGGTGAAAAATTTCCCTGGGGCCTGCTGAGCGAATCTGGAATTGGCCATTGGGTCCGCGCCGCGCCACTTGATCTCGAAGGGACAACGCTCAGGCCGGGCGATCGCAGTGACTCGGTCACCCGGCTGCAGCGTACATTGCGGTCGTACGGCTACGGTCTTGCGGAAACCGGTACCTATGATGATGCCACACGCGACGTCGTGACGGCGTTCCAGCGTCATTTCCGGCAGGCGCGCGTCGATGGCATCGCGGACCCGTCCACGCTACTGACGTTGCGGGCATTAATCGAAACCCGTCCCGCGCCATTGGGCTGATCGCCCGCCGGTCCCCAGATGAGGTTTTCTTAATCCTGTCTAGCCGCGGCGCTTGACGGGCCGCCTTGGTATGCCCATTCCTAGCCCGTCAGTCGGCCGGACGGCCGCCCCGGGCCAATGCCGAAAGGTGGCTGGGGAGGAAAGTCCGGGCTCCATGGACAAACGGTGCCGGATAACGTCCGGCGGGGGTTAAACCCCAGGGACAGTGCCACAGAGAACAGACCGCCTCGGCGCGTTGCGTTTAGCCGCGGCAAGGGTGAAACGGTGCGGTAAGAGCGCACCGCGTTTCCGGCAACGGGAACGGCACGGCAAACCCCACCGGGAGCAAGACCGAATAGGAATGACGTCGGGGCGAAAGCCTCAGGTCTGTCCGGACCAGTCATTCGGGTAGGTTGCATGATGCGCCGGGCAACCGGCGTACCAGAGGAATGGCCGTCACGTTTGCGGTTTGCGCCGCAGGCCATACAGAACCCGGCTTACAGGTCGGCTGATACATTGTAAGGGGGCTCGGCGGCAAAAACCGCCGGGCCCCCGCCAATTTTTGTGGGACGGCTGCGATGACGAAGGTTTACGGGCAGACGAAGCAGGTTTTTTCCTGCGTGATGGTGACTTCGGCCATGCCCTGATTTTTTCCGTAGAAAATTCCGTAGTAGCCGGGGATCGCCAGCACGGCATCGTTGACGAAGAGAAATAACTGCCCGTCTTTTGTCGCCTTGATGTTCTCCTCGTAGCGGACTTTTCCGGGCGTCGTGTTTGAGTTTGTGTTCGGAGACGCCAAATCAGGATCGAGGAACGTTTCCTCCCCGCCCGCTGCCCCCAGTCTCGCGACAATTCTGAACCATGGCCGGATGATTTCGCGCCGCAGGGGCAATTCGGCAAGCAAGATCATTTTTTGCAAGAATGTAGGAGCATCGAAAAGATAAAAACCCCTAGATGCATCGACATCAATATCAGGGTTGCGAAACGGCTCTTTGATCTCAATGACGACCTTATAAGTTTGATGCTCCTCGAAAGCGATGCCCATATTTTGACATGGGTTCGAGGTGTTGAAATTCTGCAGTTTGACCGTCTCCCCCGGTTTCATTGTCTGGGGTCTGCCAACCTCCTTGCAGACCAAACCGAAATCATCCTGGACGACGAACAACGCGTGGCTGGTCAGCGCCAGGACGCAAAACGCAAAGAGCAACGCAAACAAGGCCGGGGCGACGGTTTGCTTCAGGCTACGATGCACGAAGCGGTACCACCTGCTGGTGCGCAACCTGTAAACCAGATCCGTGGGCATGCTGGCGGCATGCAGCCTCGCCGTCAGGGAATTTGCCCACAGAACGCTCATCTCGTTTTGAATGCGCGCGGCGAGCCGGGCTCCCCACAACACCAGCACGACGAGAACGGCGACAACGAGGATAAAGCGAAGCGGTTGGCGCGCAAATCCGTTGACCCAGGTTGCGGCGGCACCGGGCAGAACATTGCCCACCATCCGAATGCCGTCGGAAATCCAGCGCAGCCGCGTTGCGAACTCCGCCGAGGCCGGCACCGCTTTCATTAGTGGGAACACGGCGAGGTAAAATGAAACGCCGACAGTCAGGAAATATACGATTCGACGCTGCCAGATAATATTCCAGGCGCTTTCCTGCATAGTCGCGCGCGCGTGTGCCTGCGCCGGCGCTTCATACGGATTTTGCTGAGCCGGCAGCACCTCGCCCAAATCCGTGACGACTTGATAGTCGGCAGGAATACCGTTCGGCGCATAGACGTGCGCGTTGTTTCTGATCCGCTTCAACACGCTGACATGGATTTTTGGCACGGCATGGCCACCGCGACGCGCCAGCAGTTCCTTGCCGAGTTCATGGATATCGCGCGGACCGTAGCGATAATAACCGCCCAGGCCGGAACGCGGATCGTACTGACGGCCGTCCTTGTCCTGCACCGTTGGTGGATGCAAGAGCGTCTGCGGACTGGCAGAAGCAACTGTCTTGAATGTCAGGCCGGCGTTTGCAGCCTCTTTCATGATCCACGTCAGCGGAATATACGCAAGCGAATCGTCGGGGTAGCCGCCGCCAACATTGGAATGCACGCCCGCAAACCAGACCTGGCTGATGCGCTCGTCGGCGAGATGAAAACTTCCATCCGCGCGCGGCACCAGCGGCAGCTCGGCCCGCTCGTCCCACAACACCGGATGAAAGGTCGTACGATCGTCGTCGATCGATAGCGCATGGCAAGCACGTTTGACGCGAGGGTCCAGCTCAAAGCTTGGCAGCAACAGCGGGAAAATATAATCGCTGACGCCGCGCGTCATTTCCTCGATCGGCATGCCGTAGGCGGCGACTGTGTCCCACAGGCCGATGAAGCGAACGGTCGCATTGTGGACATTGTCGTTCTTGGAATAGTTACCGCGAACGAACAGATCGCGCAGCCATCGGAAAAAGCGCTCGGTAAAACCCAGCTTGGTATGGAAATTCCGCCGGCGAAAGTCGCGATAGGCCGCACGTGCCTTTCGGTCGAGTTCCTGTTCGGACGGCTCCTGGATGATGCCCTGCTCCATGATCAACCCGACCACCACGCGCATGGTGAACGCGCCGCGGCTGAAGCCGAAACCGAAAATCTCGTCGTCTTTGTCGTGGAAATTGCGGCAAGCAAATTTGTACAGGTCGAGGACGTTGCGCTTCAACCCATAGCCGAAGGCGCCACCAAGGATCGCGAGCGGCTTGAACGAAGAGGTCCCGACGCCATCGTCGTAGAAGGCCACCTGGCCGGAGCCCGACAGATCGATGCTTTCGAATACCCGCCAGACATTGGTGCGCCACACCTTTGCGGCGGAGTTGCCGGTGCCGTCGGAGAGCAGAATGATCTTGCGACCCATGGAAGCCCCCCTTCCTGGTGCAACCTCAGGCTATAGCGGACCTGTTGGGCTGGCAACGTATCGAAACGCAAGGCAAAAACTCAGAACGCGGCTGCCAGCTCCTTCGCGCCCGGCAACTTCACTTCACGGTCCATTTGCGCGTCAGTTGCCGCGATCAGCCGTGCGACTGTGTTGTTTTTGACCGCGACGGGATTTGCGGCATAGCCGTTCGGCTGAAAAAAATTCGCGGTTGGTACCCGGGTACGAAAGTCCGCGGGCATCGTGACCATATCAAATCCGTTGCCGTCGCCGGTGAGGTTCATCATTTCGAGTTCAGCGGCCGTGAGCGGCGCGGTGTATTTTTTTCTGCGCGCGAATTCGACGGAATCGAGAAGTTTATGTGTCTGGAGCAGAGGCCCCACATCGATATCCAGATTTAACGCATGGATGCCGAGCCCCTGTGGCGTGTTCGCCAGTTTTTCGTGTTCGCTCCATTCGTCCGGAACCGATTTGCTGACCGCCGTCATGCGCCGAAGGATGTCGATCTTGCGCTTGAGTGCCGTCTTTCTCGGACCCGGCAGCGTGGCGGCTTTTGCCGTCAACGCCTTGACAAAATTGTCGCCGTGCTCCGACAGCAGCTCAATGCTGTTGGTGGTCAGCAGTTGATTGTATCCGAGCGCGGTGCTGATGGCGTGCGCATTGGGACCCGGATTCTCCAATCCCGCCTGGACATCATAATGGCCATTGCCGCCGGCTTCGAACGCATAAATTCGCACCGCTTGATCTCTGGTGAGGCCGGCCGCGGAAGCAACCTTGGCGTAGGCTCGCTTGAATTCGACCTCTCTGCGCGGTGTTTGCGGCTTGAAATCAAATTGTTCGGCCGCCGCCTTCAGGAAATCCGCCACCACCGGGATGTATTTGCGAGGCAGCGACGGCGTGGGCACAGGACTGACGGGCTCAGGCGGGCCGGAATAGACCGGCGGCTGCGTCAATACGTAGTCCTTGAGCACAATGTCCTGATGGTTGGCACGCTTTTCATTTCGCACCCGCCGCATTGCGGCGATCGAGTTCCAGTAGACGCCGGCGACGTCCTCATATTTTTGTCGCGCGCGGGTATAGTCCTCCAGCTTTGCGCGATAGTCGGCCATCGCCGCGTCAGACGGCACGGATTTGTCGTCGGCAGCGGCGTCCAGCCCGTGGCAGGCCAGAAGCAGAAACACAGCCGACAACCAGGCGCCGCGCATCGCGCATTCCCCCCGCAATCTTCTACCGTCGTTATTTTATTTAACGTCGAGCATCGTCGACGGCAACCAAAGCGCCAGGCCGGGAAAAGCCGCAACCAGCACAACGGCGATACACATCAGGACAAACAGCGGCAGCGCATACGCGCCGATCGTGAAAATATTGCGGCCCGTCATACCCTGCAAAACATAGAGATTGAATCCGACCGGCGGCGTGATCTGTGCCATTTCGACGACCAGCACGATGTAGATGCCGAACCAGATCAAATCGAAACCTGCCTTCGTGACAAGCGGGATGATGATCGATGTGGTGAGCACCACCATCGAAATGCCGTCGAGGAAACAGCCCAGCAGAATGTAAAAAGCCGTCAGCACGCTCAGCAACGCCCAAGGCGGCATATTGAATTCGGTGATCCATTCGGCAAGCGCGCGCGGAATGCCGGTGAAACCCATCGCGGCAGTCAAATACGCGGCGCCTGCCAGTATGAAAGCAATCATGCAACTGGTGCGCGTCGCGCCCATCAACGAATCGATAAATCCCTGCCAAGTCAGCGTGCCCGACCACCACGACAGCGCCAGCGAAAGAAACACGCCGACCACTGCAGCTTCCGTTGCGGAAGCGAGCCCGCCATAGATCGAACCGATGACGCCCATGATCAACAGCATCACGGGGATCAGGCGGCGCGAGGCATAGAGGCGCTGACGGAAAGGCACCGGCGGTTCGGGCGGCGGCATACGCGCTTTGTTCAGCAAGGCCCATCCGACGATGAAGCCCATGAACAATCCGGCGAGCACAATTCCGGGAATGACGCCGGCGATGAACAACCGCGCAATCGATTGATCGGTGGCCGTTGCATAAACGATCATGATGATCGACGGCGGAATCAGCAGCCCGAGCGTACCGGAGCCGGCGAGCGTGCCGATCGCCATACGTTCGTCGTAGCCGCGCTTGAGGAGCTCCGGCAACGCAATGCGGCCAATGGTGGCGCATGTCGCGGCAGAGGAACCAGACACCGCGGCAAAAATTGCGCAGCCCACGACATTCACGTGCAGCAGGCGGCCCGGCAGCTTCTGCAGCCAGGGCGCCAGGCCCTCGAACATGTCGTCGGACAATTTGGTGCGATAAAGTATTTCGCCCATCCAGATGAACATCGGCAGCGCGGTGAGATCCCACGAGTTCGACGCCGTCCACATCGATGTCGCGAGCACCTGTCCCGCTGGCGTCGCGACTTTCGTGAGCACGGCGGCGAATCCGCACACCGCTAGCGCCAGCGCAATCCAGACGCCGGAGCCGAGGATCGCGAACAGGAGCAGCATCAGGAAAAGGGAGAGCTCGAGCACATTCATGGCTCAGCCCTCCTTGCCCAGCGTGATGGCGTCTTCGGCGGCACGGAAGCTTGGGCGGCCGCGGATCATGACGATGAACAGCTCGTCGATCAACGCGATGGTGAGGATCAACGCGCCGATGGCCATCGCCGCCTGCGGATAGACGAGCGGCACCCGGATGACGCCGGGCGATACCTCGTGAAAGCGGAGCGAGATCCACGCAAAATTGGCCAGGTGCCCTGTCATGTAGGCTGACGCGGCCGCCGCAAAACCGAATGCCCACATTTCGATGTAGCGGCGCACCCGTTCGCCCAGCGCCGCCAACACCAGTGTGACGCGGATATGCGCACCGGCCTTGAGTGTTCCCGCCGAGCGCGAAGAAGCTCGCCGCCGCGAGCAGATAGCCGCCGATTTCATCGAGCGAGAGAATGACGAAATCGGTGCGCGGCAGATGCAACAGGCCAAGCGTGCCGTCGACCAGACGTGCGGCAAGCTGCACGCCGACCATCACCGCGATCACGACGAGACAGAGGGCCGACGCCCACAGCGCGACGCGATACAGCGTATCGAGAAAGCGGCGCACTTATTTCCTGTATGCCGCCAGCATGGCCGCGCCGTCAGCGCCGGCCGATTTCTCCCATTCCGTGGCGATGGTCGCGCCGACCTTGGCAAGGCCGGCCTTGAGCTCGGGCGTCGGCGGCAGCACCTTGATGCCGGCGTCCTTGAGCGCTTTTGTCTTGATCGTCATTTCCTCGATCGACAGTTTCCAGCCGCGATCCTCGGCGACCTTGGCGGCGTCGGTGAGCGCTTTTTTCTCGGCGGCCGAGAGCTTGTCGAACGCGTCCTTGTTTACGATCACGATGTTGCGCGGCAGCCAGGCCTGGGTGTCGATGTAGTGCGTGAGATAATCCTGCGACTTGGTGTCAACGCCTGTCGAGGCCGAGGTAATCATGACGTCAACGCGGCCGGTTGCGAATGCGGTCGGCAAATCGGGCACCTCGATCTGCGTCGGCACGGAGCCGACGAGCGCCGCAATGCGACCGATCATGGCGTTGTAGGTACGGAATTTGAGACCCTTGAGCTCGTCGACCGATTTGATCTCACGCTTGGCGTAGAGTCCCTGCGGCGGCCACGGCACCGAGAACAGCAGGATCAAGCCTTCGGAGGCGAGCTGCTTTTCGAGATACGGCTTCTGCGCGGCGTAAAGTTTGCGCGATGCATCGTAGCCGGTGGCAAGGAATGGAACGGAGTCGAGCCCATAGACCGCCGCTTCATTCGACGAGAGCGACTCCAGCATTTCGCCGATCGGCGCAGTGCCCTGCCGAACGCTGCGCTTGATCTCCGGATGCTTGATCAGCGAGCCAGCAGAGTGGACCGTAATCTTGAGCGAACCGTTGGTCGCCTTGTCCACGTCGGCTGCGAACTGGATCACATTCTTCGTGTGGAAGTTGCCGTCCGGATAGGGCGTCGGCATGTCCCATTTGGTCTGAGCCGAAGCGGCCGTCACAACCCCACACGCAAGCAACAACCCCGCGCAGACGCGCACGAACTTGATCATTGGTCCCTCCATGAACGCCGCGAGCTTGTGACAACCCCTCGCCCGGCCATTCGCTGAGGCATAAGCATGGAGCGAACGGCCCAGCAGTGGCAAGGGCGGCAGATGGCCGTTCAGACCGGATCCACGCCCTTGGCCCGCAGCGTCGGGGCGGCAGCCGGCGCGCTCAAAAAGCGGATCAGCGCCTTGGCCGCGTCCGGCTCCTTGGTCGAAGCACTCAAGCCCGCGGCAAAGCCGATTTTCGTCTGCAACTCTTCCGGGATAGGCCCGACCCGATCGACGCCAGGCACGTCCGAGATGCGGGTCGACACCACCACAACCATGTCAGCCTCGCCACGCGCGACCACCTCGACGGTGTCCTCCGCGGCCATCGGCTTCAGCTTGCTTTGCATCTCGGCCTTGATCCCCATGCGATCGAGCAGGCTGACAAAATAGATGCCGCTCGCGCCTTTTCCCGGGAAAGCGACGGCGTTTGATGCCAATAGCGCGCGCTTGAAGGCGTCCACCGATGAAATGTCGGGCTTGGGCGCCCCGCTCTTCACCGCGACCCCAAGGCCGGCATGGCCGAAGTCGACGCGTGGGCCGATTACCGTGCCGTCCTTGATCAAGGCGTCGATGATCGGCGGATTGCCGACGACGACATCGAAACGCTCACCCGCCTCGATCTTGCTTTTGACCTCGGGGTTCACGCCGAAGCTCAGATCAATTTTGTGGCCCGTCGCTTTCTCGAATTGCGTACAGAGTTCACGCACGGCGGCCTTGGAGCCGTTGCCGCTCAGGACCTTGAGTTCGGCGGACTGGGCGGCTGAAGACGCAAACAAAAACGCCGCAACCACCAGAAATATCCTCGCCATCACATCACCACTGAATTTTTCCCGGTCCTCAGCCTAGCAGGCTTGTTTTATCCCCGACAGGGCGGACATAGTGCTGCACCCGTTCCTGCATTTGATGCCATGCCCGCAAAAACCGCCTCACGAACCTGGGACTTCTGGATTGACCGTGGCGGCACGTTCACCGATGTGGTCGGACGTCGCCCGGACGGCACGCTGGCCGCCCACAAATTGCTGTCCGAAAACCCCGAAGCCTATGCCGACGCAGCGGTCCAGGGCATCCGGGACCTGCTTGGCCTGAAAGCCGGCGAACCCATTCCGCCGGGGCTTGTGGGCGCCGTGAAGATGGGCACTACAGTCGCGACCAATGCGCTGCTCGAGCGCAAAGGCGACCGCACGCTCCTGCTGATCACCAAGGGTTTTCGCGACGCGCTCAAGATCGGTTACCAGGCGCGGCCGAAGATTTTCGCCCGTCACATCATCAAGCCCGACATGCTTTATGAGCGCGTCGCCGAGGTTGACGAGCGCGTGCGCGCCGATGGCACGGTTGAGCAGGAACCCGACCTCGCTTCGGTACGCGCCGATCTGGAGACCGCCAAAGGCGACGGTATCAAGGCTGTCGCAATCGTATTCATGCATGCCTACCGTTTCCCGGAACATGAAAAACGCGTCGCGGCGGTCGCACGCGAAATGGGTTTCGTGCAGGTCTCGGTGAGCCACGAGGTTTCACCGCTCATCAAGCTGGTCGGCCGCGGCGACACCACGGTCGTCGATGCCTATCTCTCGCCGATCCTGCGCCGCTATGTGGCGCAGGTAGACAAGGATCTCGACGCGAAACGTTCTGCCGCGCGCTTGATGTTCATGATGTCGTCCGGCGGACTCACAGCCGCCGAACTGTTCCAGGGCAAGGACGCAATCTTGTCGGGCCCGGCCGGCGGCGTGGTGGGCATGGCGGAAACCGGCCGACAGGCCGGCCTCGATCATCTCATCGGCTTCGACATGGGCGGAACATCAACGGACGTTTCCCATTTTGACGGCGAGTATGAGCGCGCTTTCGAGACTGAAGTTGCCGGCGTGCGCATGCGCGCGCCGATGATGCTCATTCACACGGTCGCCGCCGGCGGCGGCTCGATCCTGCATTTCGACGGCGCACGCTTCCGCGTCGGCCCCGATTCTGCCGGCGCCAATCCGGGTCCGAAATGCTACCGGCGCAACGGGCCGCTGGCCGTCACCGACGCCAACGTGATGGTCGGAAAACTTATTCCGGACTTCTTCCCGAAAATCTTCGGCACCGAGCAGAATTTGCCGCTCGATGCGCACGCGGTGCGCAACGCCTTCACCGACATGGCGCAGCAGGTCGGCGGCCGTAAAGCCGAGGAAGTCGCCGACGGCTTCATCAAGATCGCCGTCGAAAACATGGCCAATGCCATCAAGAAGATCTCCGTGCAGCGCGGCTATGACGTCACCCGCTATGCACTCAATTGCTTCGGCGGCGCCGGCGGCCAGCACGCCTGCCTCGTTGCCGATGCGCTGGGGATGACGCGGGTCTTCATCCATCCGTATTCTTCACTGCTGTCCGCATACGGCATGGGGCTCGCCGATATCCGCGCCACGCGCGAGCAGGCGATCGAGCTGCCGTTCGGCGCCAAGGCTTTGAAGGTGGTCGCGAAAACGGGCGCGGCCCTCGGCAAGACGACCAAAGCCGAAGTGGCTGGCCAGGGCGTTCCGCCGGCCAAGATCAAGATCTTTGTCCGGACGCATATTCGTTACGCCGGTACCGACACAGCCCTGGTGGTCGCGGCCGGCAGTGCTGCCGCAATCAAGCGCGCCTTCGAAAAGGCCCACAAGGCCCGGTTCGGATTCATCGACCGAACCAAGGAGATGGTGGTCGAGGCCGTATCGGTCGAGGCGGTCGGCGGCGGTACCAAATTCAGCGAAAAGGTCATGAAGCGGTCGCGCGCCGCCCTGCCTAAGCCGGCGCTGCGCACGCAGTTCTTTTCTGCCGGCGCCTGGCACAAGGCCAACGTCTATACGCGCGATCAGCTGAAGCCCGGTTCGCGGGTGAAGGGTGCCGCCATCATCATCGAGCCCCACCAGACCGTTGTGGTGGAGCCGGGCTGGCAGGCCGAACTCACCGCGAAAAACCATCTCGTGCTCACGCGGACCAAAAAGCTCAGGCGCGCGCACGCCATCGGCACGCATGCCGATCCCGTGATGCTCGAGGTATTCAACAATCTGTTCATGTCGATTGCCGAACAGATGGGTGTCTCGCTCCAGAACACCGCATATTCAGTGAACATCAAGGAGCGGCTGGATTTTTCCTGCGCGGTCTTTGCGCATGACGGAACGCTGGTCGCGAATGCACCGCACATGCCGGTTCATCTCGGATCGATGGATCGTTCGGTGGAAACAATCATTCGCGACAATGCGGGCAAGATCAAACCCGGTGACGTCTACGCCATCAACGCGCCCTATAACGGCGGCACTCACCTGCCCGATATCACCGTCTGCACGCCGGTGTTCGACGACCGGAAGAAATCCATCCTGTTCTGGGTGGCATCGCGCGGTCACCATGCCGACGTCGGCGGCATCTCGCCCGGCTCAATGTCACCGAACGCCACGACTATCGAGCAGGAAGGCGTACTGTTTGACAATTTCAAGCTCGTCGATCGCGGACGTTTCCGCGAAAAGGAATTGATGGCGGCGCTCAAGGGCGCCAAATATCCAGCGCGCAATCCGGTGCAGAACATCAACGACATCAAGGCGCAGATCGCCGCCAATGAAAAGGGTGTCGCCGAGCTGCGCAAGATGGTCACGCATTTCACGTTGCCGGTGGTGAAGGCCTACATGCAACACGTGCAGGACAACGCCGCCGAAAGCGTGCGGCGCGTGCTCGACCGATTGCACGACTTTGAGTTCAGCTACGAAATGGATCAGGGCACGGTGATCAAGGTGAAGATCACCGTGGACAAGACGAAACGCGAGGCAACCGTCGATTTCACCGGCACCAGCGCGCAGCAGCCGACCAATTTCAATGCACCGGAACCGGTGGCGCGCGCGGCGGTACTGTACGTGTTCCGCGTCATGGTTGACGACGACATCCCGATGAACGCCGGCTGCCTGCGGCCAATCAATATCGTTATCCCCAAGCGTTCGATGCTTGCGCCCGAATATCCCGCTGCCGTGGTCGCCGGCAATGTGGAAACGTCGCAGGCCGTCACCAATTGCCTGTTCGGCGCGCTCGGAGCGCTGGCCGCCGCACAAGGAACGATGAACAATCTCAATTTCGGCAACGCGCGCTATCAGTATTACGAAACGATCTGTTCGGGCTCGCCGGCAGGCCCAGGCTTCAACGGGACCGACGCTGTCCATACACATATGACGAACACGCGCCTCACGGATCCGGAGGTGCTGGAATTCCGTTATCCGGTGGTGCTCGAGGACTTCCATATTCGCCCGGGCTCCGGCGGCCGCGGGCAATGGCACGCCGGCGACGGCATTCGCCGCACAATCCGTTTTCTCGAAAAAATGGAGTGCACGATCTTGTCCGGCCACCGCCGGGTCCGCCCCTTTGGTCTGGCGGGCGGCGAACCGGGCCAGGTCGGCGAAAATTCCGCGCGCCGCAAGGATGGCCGAATCGAGCGCCTGCAGGGCTGCGATGCCACCGTTATCGACAAAAACGAGGCCATTATCATTCAATCGCCCACTGCAGGCGGCTATGGTCCCGCGAATAAGCGTTAATTGACGCAAATCGTTTCCGCCGACTGTTAAGCATTACCAGCCGTCGCCCTTGATTTTGGCGGGCGCGGCGCAAATCTTGGGTTTATGCGCACCACGATTCTATCCGCATTGCTGCTCAGCGCGCTGGCCCTGCCAGCGCAGGCGCAGGTTTATCCCGTCGAGGGCAAGTGGGGCCAAAGCGCGAGCGGCGAAAAAGGCCCGATCGATTGCTCGGATAGCAAGCGTGTGATCGAGTTCAATGGTGACCAGCGCACCGACAGCAACGGTGGCGTGCCGACGTACCGTAACCAGTCGGTGGTTTCGGAAGGTCCGTCGCGTTATCGCATCACCGACGAATTCAGCACCGGACAGATCAGTGGTGGCCGCACGTCTTATACGTTGCGAAAAGTCGATCCCGATCATGTCGAAATGAATATGCAGGACGGCGGCTCGGTGAAGCTGCAGCGCTGCAAGTAGCCTGCCGATTGCACGGCGGATTTCAATTCCGGTTTGATCGATTTGATATACGGAACGCGCGGACGACGAAGCCGCGGGCTAGTTCCGCGCGATGATTTCGCGTTCGCCGCGGTAAATCGATGTCCGCCGGCCGACCTTGCCGGATCCACGGCGCAGAAGGATAGCGGGCCGCCGGTTCTTGAGTGCGCTTCGCCGGCGACGGCGCGGACGCGGGCGTTCAATCTGAATTTGTCCCAGGCGCGCATTGGCTGCGCTGTCGACTTGCTCGGCAAGCAGCAGCGGCACGTCCAGCACTTCGCTCCAGGCGCGCCATTCGGCGACTGCTTCGTCGGCCTGCGACGTCAGAAACAGGGGTAGCGTGAGCGAGGGATCCGCATGCTGGAGCACGACCGCAAGCACGTCGCCGTCTTCATCCGATTCAAGCCGCAATGAAATACCGGCAAAGGCCGCAACCGGCATATTGAGCGCCATGCGCATGCCGCGCAGCGAGCGTCGCACTACGACACGTTCGCGGTGGAGCTCGACATCGCGCACCCGCCCGTCGGCCGCGGCATCGCTCGCGGAAAACCGTACAGGCAAGCCGCACGGGTCGAGCCGCAAGGCGCGGCCCGACCCGGCGTATCCGCCACTACACATCTGACGCCTCGAAACTCTCCCGCGCCTGGCTTATTCGCCCGGTCGCGCATCAAACATGGCAGAAACGCGTCCGAATCCGCTTAAAGTTCTGGGTTAACCGGTGGTACCGGCCTCGCCATCGCGGTGCATGATTGACGCCCCGTTGCGAACCATGATTGACGAGGTGTTGCCGTGATCGGGCAAACTGCCCGGTTCGATGGTTGAACCGCACCGATATCAGGCCCATGTCTTTGGTCCCTGTCTCGGGTCCATGCCTTGGACTCATGTGAAAGCCCTCCGATGCTCGCCCCAGCCGCCTCTCTTCTGGACCTGACCGCGCTGACCGATCGCGCCGACCGCCTGGTCAAGGCCGCGCGCGCTGCCGGCGCAGACGCTGCCGACGCCGTGGCGGTGCGCGGGATGTCGCTTGCAATCGAGCTGCGCGACGGAAAGATCGAAGAGTCCGAACGCTCGGAAGGCGACGATCTCGGTCTGCGCGTGCTGGTCGGTCGCCGCCAGGCGGTGGTCTCGACCAACGACATGGCGGATGATGGTGCCGCCGCCCTCGCCGCCCGGGCCGTGGCCATGGCACGCGCGGCGCCCGAGGACAAATATGCCGGTCTTGCCGACGCCAATCTGCTAGCGCACGAATTTCCCGATCTCGAATTGATTGATCCCGACTTGCCGACCGTGGGCGAGCTCGAAGCGCAGGCGCGCGCCGCCGAGCAGGCGGCGCTTTCGGTCAAAGGCGTGAGCAAATCGGGCGGCGCCTCGGCCTCGGCCGGGATTGGCGGAATGGTCCTCATCACCAGTCATGGATTTCGCGGCGCCTATCTTGGCTCCAGCCACGGCGTGTCGATGACGGCGATCGCCGGCGAAGGCACCGGCATGGAGCGCGACTACGATTACTCCTCCGTGCGTCACGCCGCCGATCTGGAAAGCCCGGAAAAAATCGGGCTCAGCGCCGCCGCTCGTGCCGTGGCGCGGCTCAATCCGCGCAAGGTCACCACCCGCAAGGTGCCGGTGGTGTTTGATCCGCGCACAGCGGGCTCGCTGGTCTCGCATCTGGCCAGCGCGGTCAACGGTGCATCGGTCGCGCGCAAGACCAGTTTTCTGCGGGACAAAATGAGCGCCAAGCTGTTCGCCGACGGCATTCGCATTATCGATGATCCGCTGCGCAAGCGCGGCCTGCGTTCGCACCCGTTTGATGGCGAAGGCGTAGCGGGCAAGAAAATCGCGCTGATCGATGATGGCGTGCTTCGCTCATGGCTGCTCGATTGCGCGACCGCGCGCGAACTTGGCCTCGTGACCACCGGACACGCGCATCGTGGCGCGTCGTCGGTGCCATCGCCTGGGCCGTCCAATTTGCATCTCGAGCCCGGCCGGCTCAGCCCCGACGCGCTGATTGCCGACATCGCCGACGGCTTTTACGTCACCGATTTGATCGGCAGTGGCGCCAACATGGTGACCGGCGACTACAGCCGCGGCGCCTCGGGGTTCTGGATCGAGAAGGGTAAACGCACTTACGCCGTGAGCGAAGTCACCATCGCAGGACATTTGCTGGAAATATTCCGGACCCTGACGCCGGCCAACGATCTTGAATTTCGCTACGGCACCAATGCGCCGACATTGCGGGTGGAGGGTCTGACCGTTGCCGGCCAGTGACCTCACTGCTTTGCGTAGCCCGCTTGAAGCGGTCATGCGCGATGCCGGCGAGCTTGCGCGCGAGACGGCGCGCGGACCGTTCAAGCAGTGGACCAAGGGCTCCGACAATTCGCCGGTGACGGAAGGCGACATCGCCGTCAACGATTTGTTGCGCGGACGCCTTGGATCACTCGTGCCGGATGCCGGCTGGCTGTCGGAAGAATCGCAGGACGACTTGCCAGACGACGCCCTGGCGCTCGCGTGGATCGTCGACCCGATCGACGGCACCCGTGCCTATATTTCCGGACGCGCCGACTGGACCATTTCGGTAGCCCTCGCCGATCATGGCCGCCCGCTGCTTGCCGCGCTCTATGCACCGGTGACCGAGGAAATGTTTGTCGCATCGCACGGCGGCGGCGCCACGCTCAACGGCACAGCGATCAAGGCCAGCGCCGGTGACGGGCTCGGCGGCGCCAGGCTCGCCGGGCCGAAGCGTTATCTCGATCGGCTCTCCAGCCTGACGCCCGACACGCTGGCGCAGCCAAAGGTGCATTCGCTCGCACTGCGGATTGCGCGCGTTGCCCACGGCGCTCTTGACGCTGCAGTTGCCTCCCCCGGCAGCCACGACTGGGACCTTGCAGCGGCCGATCTTTTGGTGCACGAAGCCGGCGGCGCGTTGACCGATTTTGTCGGCCGGCCGCTGACTTATAGTAATGCGCACGGTGCGCATGGCGCACTGGTCGCGGCCGGTCAGGCCCGCCACGACACGTTGATAAACCTCGTGCGCGACCGCGAAACTGAATTCGCGTAAACTGTCCAGCCGCAAGTCTCCACGTCGTCAGGGTTCATATTGGGGATCGAACCATGTCCGCACAGCCGCCCGGAACGAACAAACAATTGCTGCACATCGTCCTCGGTGGCGAACTCACCGATCTCGGCGGCACGGAATTCAAGGATCTCGACAAGGTCGAAATTGTCGGTGTCTATCCGAACTACGCCGCTGCCTATGCGGTCTGGAAAGCGAAGGCACAGAAGACTGTCGACAACGCCCATATGCGCTATTTCATCGTCCACCTGCATCGCTTGCTCGACCCTGAAGCCACAGAACGCGCGGCGCGCTAGAGCGGGGAGCGATGCTGTCACTCAAGCGGATCACCGCTTCGCCTATGTTCCAGGGCGCCATGGGCACGCTGGGGGCGTGGTATCTGCGCTGCGTGTGGCTCACGAGCCGCACGGTCGTCGAGCCGGGGACCATGTCGCTCTATGAGGATCTCGAATCACCCGCGATCGTCGCCGCATGGCACGGCCAGCATTTCCTGATGCCATTTATCAAGGACGCCAAGCGGCATCGCGCCAAGGTTTTGATATCCCGCCATCGTGATGGGGAGATCAATGCGCGCGCAGCCGAGAAACTCGGCATCGGCACCATACGCGGCTCGGGCGCCCACAACGGCGAATTCCATCGCAAAGGCGGTGCAGTGGCCTTCAACGAGATGCTCGACGCTCTCAAGGAAGGCTACAATGTCGCGATGACCGCCGACGTACCAAAGGTTGCACGGGTCGCCGGCCTCGGCGTCGTGAAGCTTGCGCAGCATTCCGGCCGACCGATCTATCTGGTGGCGATGGCCTCCAGCCGCCGCATCGAGCTCGACAACTGGGACCGCACTGCCATCAACCTGCCCTTCAGCCGTGTGGGTATCGCCGCGAGTGGACCGATCCGGGTGCCGCAAGATTGTGACGGCGCCGTTCTCGAAGCCGCCCGGAAACACGTGGAAGATGAGCTCAACGCATTGACGAAACGGGCCTATCGGCTCGCAGACAAAACCGGAGGCAACAAGCCGTGAGCGGGTTGCCCGTCGGCCTGCGGATGTACCGGCTCCTGTCCGCGGCAGCAGGACCATTTGCGCCGATCCTGCTGGCGCGGCGCGCCAAGCGCGGAAAAGAGATCCGCCAGCGGCTGCCCGAACGGCGGGGCGAAAGCAGGATCACTCGACCGGACGGCCCCCTGGTCTGGCTGCACGGTGCCAGTGTCGGAGAGCTTGCGAGCGTGCTTCCGTTGATCGAACGAATTCGCGCGCGCGGAATCACCATGCTGGTCACCACCGGCACCGTCACCTCGGGCGGGCTCGCCGAGCAACGCCTGCCGCGCGGAGTGGCACATCAATTCGTTCCGCTCGACGTGCCGCGGTTCGTACGCCGCTTTCTCGACCACTGGCAGCCCGATCTCGCCTTGTTCGTCGAATCCGATCTGTGGCCAAACATGATGATCGAGGCATCGGCCCGCGGTATCCCGATGGTCTTGATTAATGGCCGCCTGTCAGAAAACTCATTTCGGCGATGGCGCCGGCTGCCCAATTCGATCGCCGATCTGCTGCAGCGGCTTGACCTTTGCCTTGCGGGCACCGCATCCGATGCCGCGCGTTTCAGTGAGCTGGGCGCCGAGCAGGTCGTGACCACAGGCAATCTCAAGCTTGACGTCCCGGCGCCGCCCGCCGATGCCGCAGCGCTCGCGGCCCTGCAGGACGCAATTCGTGAACGGCCCGTGATCGCGGCCTCCTCCACCCATGTCGGCGAAGAGGGCGCGGTTGTCGACGCGCATACTCGGCTGCGTACAAATTTTCCAGGCCTGCTGACGTTGATCGCGCCACGTCATCCCGAGCGCGGACCCGGCGTCGCCGAGATCGCGGCCGCGGCTGGATTAAAAGTGGCGCTGCGCTCGCGTGGAGAATTGCCTGATCGCACCACTGAAATTTACGTCGCCGATACTGTTGGCGAACTCGGCCTGATCTATCGCCTGGCGCCGGCGGTGTTCATCGGAGGCTCGCTGGTCAAGCACGGCGGGCAAAATCCCATCGAGGCCGCAAAACTCCGCGCCGCGATCCTGCACGGTCCGCATGTTTGGAATTTCTCCGAGATCTACAGCGCGCTCGACGGCGTTCACGGCGCTGAAGTGGTCGTTGATTCCGAACGCCTGACCGCTCATTTTGCGGCTTGGCTCACCGATCCGGATGCCTCTGCCCGCGTTGCAGAAGCCGGATACGCGGTCGTTGAGAAACTGGGTGGCGCGCTTGAGCGCACGCTGACCTCCCTCGATCCCTATCTGATGCAGCTGCAATTGCGGCAACGGGCTCGCCATGCGTGAGCCGGCCTTCTGGTGGCGCAAGGCGGGCTTCGCCGCAAGCTTGCTGGCACCGGTCGGGCTCATCTATGGCGCGATCACGGCGCGACGCATGGTCGGCAAAAGGAGCTCCTGCTGGCGTGCCGGTGCTATGCGTCGGCAATTTCACGCTCGGCGGCACCGGCAAGACGCCGACCGTCATGGCGCTTGCACGAATGCTCTTGGCGGCGGGCGAACGCCCGTTTTGTCTGACGCGCGGCTACGGCGGCACCCTGACCGGCCCCAAGCTTGTCGATCCGCACAACGATCTGGCCGCTCACGTCGGCGACGAAGCCCTGCTCCTCGCGCAGGTGGCACCAACGGTGGTTGCGCGCGACCGCGTCGCCGGCGCCGCGTTTGCGCGCGCGCAAGGCGCCGGCCTCATCATCATGGACGACGGGCTTCAGAACGCCTCACTCGCGAAGGATTTCACATTGGCTGTCATCGATGCTCCCCGTGGCGTCGGCAATCGCTGTATATTTCCGGCCGGCCCCTTGCGCGCGCCATTGGCCGCGCAGCTCGCACAAACCGATGCACTTCTGGTCGTTGGCAATGGCAATGGCGCCGACGATGTCGTGATGCTCGCACGCGCGCGCAATCTGCCGGTCCTTCACGGCCGTCTTGCACCCGATCTGTCTGCGCTGGCATCGCTGAAAGGACGCCGCGTGCTGGCGTTTGCCGGGATCGGGGACCCGGAGAAGTTTTTTGCAACCGCCGAAGCTGCCGGCATTGCGGTCGCAGAGCGCCGATCTTTTGACGACCACTATCGCTACACCGCGGAAGACGCGGGAGAACTCATTATGGCCGCGGAGCACAACGGCCTTGCGCTCCTCACCACCGAGAAAGACCGCGCGCGCATGGCAGGCGAGCGCTTGCTTGAAGCGCTGGCCACACGGGCCCACACGTTACCTGTGAGAATGGTGGTCGACGAAGCCGATGAATTGCGCCGGCTGATAACAACGCGACCGCGAAGCTAGGGCTTACTGCTGGATGCGAGACGCTCACGGTGGCGCTGCAGCACCGCTTCAGGCGTTGCGTAGGCCTCCTGCAAGTCGACGCTCCAGTACTTGAGCTCTTCGAGCGGGATCGGAACGCCGGTCACCGCGCAACGCACAAACGCGCCGGGGCGCACAACGCGGAAATCGCCATCGAGGTACTTTACCTCCGCCTCCCCGTTCATCGGCGAGGATCGATCATAGCGATTGAGCAAATGCGACCTCCCATTGCTGGCCAGCACTGTCCAACATAGTCGTTTGGCCGCGCAAGCGAAACCCTCGGAGAATAACTAGGAGCCGAAAAGACTACCCTGCCCGCCGGAACCCTGTCCCCCACCGCGCGTTCTCGGTTTAATCTTTTCTGCCGGCGGAGTCGTCAGCTCACCATCAGCCGTTGCGCCGACGCGGCCATCGGAGAATTCAATATCGAGTCGCATGCCGCCACCCACCGCAGTGGCCG
The DNA here is from genome assembly GCA_963801955.1 of uncultured Alphaproteobacteria bacterium. Classification (GTDB taxonomy): domain Bacteria; phylum Pseudomonadota; class Alphaproteobacteria; order Rhizobiales; family Xanthobacteraceae; genus Pseudolabrys. The sequence continues at coordinate 289,840 of CAWDGS010000002.1, read as the reverse complement.
ACCGCAACGGGTGTCCCGCGCCGTCACGGACGAGTGCAAAGCCACGCTCAAGCACCTTTCGGTATGAATAGGCGTTGAGCAATTGCCAGGCGCTGCGCAGGCGCTGTGCGCGCTGGTCGAGATAAGTGCGGCGCGCTCGTTTCGACCGCTCGCCGAGCGAGACGACAACTTCATGGCCGCGCGTGAGCCGCTGCCGGAGCAGCCGCGGCGACAGCTTGGCCGCCACGCGCGTGAGATGCGTATGATGGATCTGCGCATTGGCGCGCAACGCGCGCGGCAAACGGCCTGCGCAGGCGTCGAGCCGTTGACGCGGGCCTGCCAGCAATTCGTCGAGCGCCGGCAGCGCGCGTGACAGGAGCCGCAGTTCCTTGCGCCGCTGGTCGACACCGCGCTGCCAGCAGGCGAACTTGCGCGATCCAAGACTGGCGAGTGTGGTCAACAACTCGGCGCGGACGGGCACGGCCATTTCTGCGGCGGCTGTCGGCGTGGGCGCCCTCCGGTCCGATGCAAAATCGATCAATGTCACATCGGTTTCGTGGCCGACCGCGGAAATCAGCGGGATCATGCTCGCCGCCGCCGCGCGCACCACGATTTCCTCGTTGAACGACCAGAGATCTTCCAGCGAACCGCCACCGCGCGCGACGATAATCAGATCGGGCCGCGGCAAAGGACCCTTTTCGGGCAACGCATTGAACCCGTGAATGGCGGTCGCAACCTCCGCCGCCGATGTCTCGCCCTGCACACGCACCGGCCAAACCAGCACGTGCCGCGGAAACCGATCTTCAAGCCGGTGCAGGATGTCGCGGATCACGGCGCCGGTCGGCGACGTCACCACGCCGATCACGCGCGGCAAGAACGGCAGCAGCTGCTTGCGCGCTTCGTCGAACAGGCCTTCGGCCGCAAGCTTCTTCTTGCGCTCTTCCAGCAGCTTCATCAGCGCGCCGATGCCGGCAGGCTCAAGACTGTCGATGACGATCTGGTATTTCGAGGAGCCGGCAAACGTCGTGAGCTTCCCGGACACGATCACGTCCAGGCCTTCCTCCGGCCGCACGCGCATGCGGGCGAAATTGCCCTTCCAGATCACCGCCTCCAACACCGCCTTGTCGTCCTTGAGGCGGAAATACACGTGACCCGACGGCGATGGGCCCTTGAAGCCGGAGATTTCGCCGCGCACGCGCACGTAGCCATAGGCATCCTCGACCGTGCGCCTGAGCGCCGCCGACAGCTCGGAGACGGACCATTCCACAACGTTATCGAGAACGGGCTCTGCCATACGGGTCGAATCTCTTGCGGGGGCGAAGTGACATGGTACACCAAATACCGACCGCACACTAAAGGCCTGCCCCCTCACGCCATGAACATCCTCATCCTCGGCTCCGGCGGACGCGAGCACGCGCTGGCCTGGAAAATGGCGGCGAGCCCGCTCACAGACAAACTCTATTGCGCGCCCGGTAATGCCGGAATCGCGCAAGAGGCCGAATGCGCGGCGATTGACCTCGCCGACCACAAGGCAGTCATCGCCTTTGCCAAAGACAAGAAGATCGATCTGGTCGTGGTCGGCCCGGAGGTGCCGCTCTGCGCCGGCATCGTCGACGACCTGGAGGCAGCCGGCATCAAGGCTTTCGGTCCGACCAAATGGGGTGCGCGGCTGGAAGGCTCCAAGGGCTTCACCAAGGACCTGTGCAAGGCCAACAATATTCCCGACCGCCGCCTACGAACGTTTCAAAGGCGCGGCCGCGGCAAAGGACTATGTCCGCAAGAAAGGCGCTCCCATCGTCGTGAAAGCCGACGGCCTCGCCGCCGGCAAGGGCGTGGTCGTGGCGGAAAGCGTTCAAGAGGCCGAAGCTGCCATCGACATGATGTTCGGCGGCGGCCTTGGCGCGCCCGCTTGGGAAATCGTGATCGAGGAGTGCCTGATCGGCGAGGAAGCCTCGTTCTTTGCGCTGTGCGATGGCGAGACCGCAATCCAGCTAGCCTCCGCGCAAGACCACAAGCGCGTCGGCGATGGCGACAAAGGTCCGAACACCGGCGGCATGGGCGCCTATTCGCCGGCGCCGATCATGACCGACGCCATGAATCAGCGCGTGATGGATGAGATTATTTTTCCCACCGTGCGCGCCCTCGATCGGGCGGGCGCGCCTTACAAGGGCGTGCTGTTCGCCGGACTAATGATCACGAAAGATGGCCCCAAGCTGATCGAATACAATGTCCGTTTTGGCGATCCGGAATGCCAGGTGCTCATGTTGCGCCTGATGTCGGATCTGGTCCCGGCATTGCTGGCCGCGCGCGACGGGCAACTGAAGAATTTCGATTTGCGCTGGTATCCGGACGCAGCTCTCACTGTGGTGATGGCGGCAAAAGGTTATCCGGGAAATTACGGCAAAGGCTCCGTCATCGAAGGTCTCGACGCGGCGGGACAGGTCGAGGGCGTGGAAATATTCCATGCCGGCACCAAATCCGACGGCGGCCGGATTCTTGCGAACGGCGGGCGCGTGCTGAATGTCTGCGCGCGCGGCAAAACCGTGCGGGAGGCGCAGACCCGGGCCTATTCGGCAATCGACCGCATCCGCTGGCCCGACGGCTTTTGCCGCCGCGACATCGGTTGGCGCGCGATTGAACGAGAGAGTTAGTAACAGTCGTTGTCGTCGCCTGCGAAGGCGGGCGATCCAGTAATCACTGCCACGTCGGTGTTTACTGGATGCCCCGCTTGCGCGGGGCATGACATTCCGTGTTCACTGACGCCGTTTGTATGTGAGTAACCCATGCCCGACCTCGCCGATCTCTTTCCCGGTTTTGCATCGCACTGGATCGACACGTCCGTCGGCAAGATATTCGCGCGCACCGGTGGAAACGGCCCGCCGCTGCTGCTCCTCCATGGCTACACGCAGACCAACGTGATGTGGCACCGCGTGGCGCCGAGCCTTGCGAAGCATTTTTCTTTGATCATTCCCGATCTGCCTGGCTACGGTTGGTCGGCGGTACCGCGCGCTGACGAAAACCATGCGCCATACGACAAGCGGTCGATGGCGAATGTGATGATCGACGTCATGGAGAAACTCGGCCACGTGCGCTTCCGGCTTGCCGGTCACGACCGCGGGGGCCGTGTTGCCTACCGTCTCGCGCTCGATCACATCGGCCGCATCGAACGCATGGCGACACTCGACATCGTGCCGACCTACGACATGTGGCACGGCATGGACCGCAACATGGCCATGAAAGTATGGCACTGGCCGTTTCTGGCGCAGCCGGACCCGCTGCCGGAAATGCTGATCTCGAATGCGCCGGTCGAATACCTGGACTGGAAGATGGCGAGCTGGACGAAGGCCAAGAACTTGTCTGCCTTCGACCCGCGCGCGCTTGACCACTACCGCGCGGCATTTTCCGATCCGTTACGTATTCATGCCCATTGCGAGGACTATCGCGCCGGCCGTTACGCCGACCTTGCCAATGACGAGGTCGACCGCGCCGCCGGCAAGACGATCGGCTGCCCTTTGCTGGCGCTCTGGGGCGGCGTCGGCATTGCCAACGAAACCGGCGAACCCCTCAAGATCTGGAAACAATGGGCACCGAACGCCACAGGCAAACCGGTTGACTCCGGCCATTTCCTCACAGAGGAAAATCCCGAAGCGACCGCTGCAGCCTTGCTGGAATTCTTTACGGCGGCGTGACATCAGGAGTTGTGAATGCATCCCGTGCTTCGCCTTTATGAAGATGTCCTGTCGAGTGCCGAGAACGTCGTGTTCCGGCTGCCACCGTTGCCGCGTTTCGTTTTTGTGGTGCACGGTTCGGCGAGGATCGGCGACCAGGCAATCAACGAGGGCGAGGCCTGGCAGGGTGAAGCGGCCATCACGGTAAAGCCCGGCACAGGCGGCGTGACCTGCTGGCGCTGGGAGCTTGCGCGCGGCGACCAGGGCAGCACGACCGCCAACGCGCCCGGCATGATGACGCACGAGAAGCTGACCGCCTTCCTCGAGACTTTGCCGAAAGGCGACCTGCTGATGCGGGGCGACAGCGTGGCGTTTCCACCCGGTGGCTGCGCGTATCAACACCGCCATCAGGGACCCGGCATCCGCTGCCTGATCGAGGGCGGCATCCGCATCGACACGCATGGACGCTCGACGTCCTATGGACCGGGCGGCGCCTGGTATGAATCCGGCCCGGACGCGGTGTTCGCGCAAGCGGCGGCCGACAAACGCAGCCAATTCATCCGCGTCATGATCCTGCCGCGCGAACTCGCCGGCAAAAGCTCGATCCAATACGTCAACGAGGAGGACAAGGCGAAACCGAAGTCGCAGGAATACAAAATTTACGCCGACGCGCCGATCACGTTCGGAATGCGCAAGTGAACCGGACGCGGCGATGACATCGATCGATCGCCAACAGGCATTTTCGGGCACGAAGGAGGCAGCGGCGGGATTACAGCTCGATGCCGCGCGGCTCGAGCACTATCTCACTGCACAGATCACAGGCTTTGCCGGCCCACTGATTATCAAGCAATTCAAGGGCGGCCAGTCGAATCCGACTTATCTGCTGGAAACCCCCTCGCGACGCTATGTCCTGCGCCGCAAGCCGCCCGGTAAGCTGCTTCCGTCGGCGCACGCCGTCGACCGCGAATACCGCGTGACCCGCGCTCTTTACGCGCAGAGTTTTCCTGTTGCAGAACCACTCATCTATTGCGCCGATGAGAGCATCGCCGGCACCACTTTCTATGTGATGGACTTTGTCGACGGCCGCGTGTTCTGGGAGCCGCAGATGTCGGGTTCAAATCCGGCCGAGCGCACCGCGGTCTACGATTCCATGAACGAGACCATTGCGCGGCTGCACGCGCTTGATCCACTCAAGATCGGCCTCGCCGATTTCGGCAAGGGCGAAAACTACGTCGCGCGCCAGGTGGAACGTTGGTCGAAGCAATACCGCGCCTCCGAAACTGAGAAGCTCGATGCCATGGAGCGCCTGATCGATTGGCTGCCGAAAAATATTCCGGCGGGCGGGCCGGTGCGGCTGGTACACGGCGACTATCGGCTCGACAATCTGATCGTTGCCAGCAATCAACCGAAAATCGCGGCTGTCCTCGACTGGGAATTATCCACGCTCGGCGATCCGCTCGCCGACTTCAGCTACCACCTGATGACCTGGCACATGCCGCATTCCGAAAGCGCGGCAGGCACAGCAACACTGGTCGGCCACGACCTCCGCACGCTCGGCATTCCCTCGATGAGTGATTATGTCGAAGCCTATGTCGCGCGCACGGGTCTCGATCCTCGCCCGGCGCTTCCGGTCTATCTTGCGTATAATTTCTTCCGCATCGCCGCCATCTTGCAGGGCATCATCGGCCGTGTACGCGACGGCACCGCGACCAGCGAATTTGCTCCCGCCAAGGCCGAGATGATCCGGCCGCTCGCTGAAAAGGCCTGGGATTTCGCGACGCAGGCGTAGCATCACGATTCTCCTGCTCACTCGGGACGGCAAAGTTTTAACGTGAACAATTCCTTTCTGCGCCCAACAGGATTCGGCGCTTCGGCGACTCATTAAATTGAGACCTGCGGCCTATTTTTTCGTCGCAATTGAAAGTCGTACTCATGAGTGACTGCAGTATTGGCATTCAGGTCATCATGCCGAAGACCGGAACATCACCCAAGTCGACGCCCGCTCAGCAGGCCAATGAGCGCGAAGCCGCAACTCCGCCCGTCACCAGGCAGGCTCCGCCACCGCCCGGCATGGGCAAGTTCGTCGACAAGACCGCCTAGTCCGACTGAAATTCAGCGTCGCGCCTGAAAGAAATCTTTCAGCAGCGCCGCGCATTCGCTTTCATTGATCCCGCCATAGACCTCTGGCTTGTGATGGCATGTCGGCGCAGCGAAGAAGCGCACGCCATGTTCAACCGCGCCACCCTTGGGATCGGGAGCGCCAAAATAAAGCCTGCGAATGCGCGCGAACGAGATCGCAGCGGCACACATGGCACAAGGCTCCAGCGTCACATAGAGATCGCAATCGGTCAGCCGCTCACTGCCGAGCGAAGCTGCCGCTGCCCGAATAGCGATGAGTTCGGCATGCGCGGTCGGATCGCGGTCGGCCATCGTCAGGTTGCCGGCCCGCGCAATGACCTCGCCATTGCGGACGATGGCACAGCCGACCGGCACCTCGCCCCGCGCACCCGCGGCGTGGGCTTCTTCAAGGGCAATGGACATGAATGAATGCGATGGCATTTTTCTCGTCATGCCCGGCCTTGTGCCGGGCATCCACGTCTTTATACCAGTGCGACATAGAAGACGTGGATGGCCGGGACAAGCCCGGCCATGACGAAGATCATCAATGACCGAAAAAACCAACAAAGACGCCCCCGGCGAGCGCATCGCCAAAGTGATGGCGCGTGCCGGGCTTGCCTCCCGGCGCGAAGCCGAAGCCTGGATTGCGGCCGGACGCGTCGCGGTCAACGGCGCCGTAATTTCCTCGCCCGCGCTGAACGTCACGCCCTCCGACAGCATTGTAGTGGACGGCACGCCGTTGCGGTCGCGCGAACGCACGCGCCTGTTTATCTACCACAAGCCGCGCGGGCTGGTGACGACGCATTCCGACCCGGAGGGTCGCGATACCATTTTCCGGGCACTGCCAAAGGGCCTGCCGCGGCTGATCAGCGTCGGTCGGCTTGATATCAACACCGAGGGTCTCCTGCTGCTCACCAATGATGGCGGACTGGCGCGCGTACTGGAATTGCCGGCGACCGGCTGGCTGCGTCAGTACCGCGTTCGGGCGCTTGGCCGTGTGCAACAGGATGCGCTCGACCGGCTGCGCACCGGCATCACCGTCGACGGCATCCGCTACGGGCCGATCGAAGCCACGCTCGACCGCGAACAGGGCGCCAATGTCTGGCTCACCATCGGCATTCGCGAGGGCAAGAACCGCGAGGTCCGCAAGGTTCTTGAAACGCTGGGGCTGAAAGTGAACCGGCTGATCCGCGTGGCATTCGGCCCTTTCGAACTGGGCGACCTTGACGACGGCGCAGTGCGGGAAATTGAAACGGAAAAGCTGCGCGAAACGCTTGGGCCGGACATTGCAGCACGGGCGAATGCCGATTTCCATGCGCCGATCGCGGAGCCCGTCGAAGACAAAATTCGCGGCAGGGCCCGCCCGCCCTCCGCACCGCAACGCGACACCCCGCCCCGCAATCGGAACGAGCGAAACGAGCGACCCTCGCAAAGGGCCTGGAAAAAACGTGAAGGCCACCGCCGCGACCGTTCCGGCGGGCCACGCCCGTCACGGCCAAGGTCGAAATAATGCGGGTCGTCGGCGGCAAGTATCGTTCGCGTCCGCTCGCGGGTCCGAAATCCCAGGCGGTGCGTCCAACCTCTGATCGCCTGCGCGAAGCGCTGTTCAACATTCTCGCACATTCCTACGGCGACCCCATTACCGGCGCGCGCGTCCTCGACCTGTTCGCCGGCACCGGCGCGCTCGGCATTGAGGCGATCTCACGCGGCGCAGCCTATGCCCTGTTCGTTGACGAGGGCGTGGAGGCACGCGCACTGCTGCGCGATAATGTGGAGGCCCTCGGGCTCGGCGGCGTCACCCGGATTTTCCGTCGCGACGCCACACAATTGGGCCCGGCACATCCGATCGAAGCCTTCTCACTCGTGTTCCTCGACCCGCCTTACGGCAGAGGCCTGGCGGAAAAGGCGCTGACGTCGGCGCGCGACGGAGGCTGGCTCAAACCGGAAGCGATGATCGTCGTTGAGGAGGCCGCAGAGGCCGCGTTCAAGGCGCCGGATGGATTTACCGAGCTGGAGCGACGCCAGTACGACGATACGGAGTTTGTGTTTTTGCGCCATCACTGAGTGTCATCACCCGCGAAAGCGGGCGATCCAGTAACCACGGACTGATTTTTGATTGATAGACAGGGCGTACTGGTCCCCGCTTTCGCGGGGACGACAATCACTTTCGTCCGAACAGCCGTTCGATATCCGTCAGCTTCAATTCGACATAAGTCGGCCGGCCGTGATTGCATTGGCCGGAATTGGGCACCGCTTCCATTTCTCGCAGGAGCGCGTTCATTTCTTCCGGCTTGAGCCTGCGTCCGGCGCGCACCGATCCATGGCAGGCCATCGTCGCGGACACGTGCATCAGGCGCCGCTCCAGCGGCAGCGAGTCATCCCATTCCGCCATGTGCTCGGCGAGATCGGTGATCAGCCCCCTGACATTAACTTCGCCGAGCATTGACGGGGTTTCGCGCACCGCTACGGCGCCTGGACCGAATGTTTCAATCGCCAGACCAAAGCGCGCAAGGTCTTCGGCACGCGCGGCAAGCCGGGCGGCGTCGGCTTCATCGAGTTCGACAATTTCCGGGATCAGCAGGATCTGCCGTGCAACGCCGGATTTATCGATGGCCGCCTTCATGCGCTCATAGACGATACGTTCGTGCGCGGCGTGTTGATCGACGATCACGAGCCCGTCGGCGGTTTGCGCTACAATGTAAGTCTCGTGCACTTGTGCACGTGCCGCGCCAAGCGGCTTGTTAATCTGGTCGGCCGCCGGCTCGAAGGTCGCGACCGCCGCAGCCGGCTCGCCAACGTCGAAAGCGGCCTGGGCGGCTTGCGCAAAACCGGCCGCGCCCTGCCCCGGCGCGAAGCCGACTGGTCTTGCCGGAGACCGCCGCCAGTCGTAGCGCGCACGCAGTGGTGCGGCAGCCGGGCGAAACGCCGCAATGGTCGCGCCGCCGCCTGTCGATGCCGCGCGTTGGCCTTCGCGCTCCAGTGCATCCTTGAGCGCCCGCACGATAAGCCCGCGCACGAGAGCACCATCGCGAAAACGCACTTCGGTCTTGGCGGGGTGAACGTTGACGTCGACTTCGCGCGCATCGAGCGTGACGAAGAGAGCCACGAGTGGATACCGGTCGCGCGGCAGGTAGTCGGCATAGGCTGCACGCACGGCACCGAACAGAAGCTTGTCACGGACCGGTCGTCCGTTGACGAACAGGTATTGCGCAAGCGAATTGGCGCGCGACAAAGTCGGCAGGCCGGCAAAACCGATCACGCGCACACCTTCGCGTTCGGCATTAATGGCCATGGCATTGGCGTGGAAGTCGGCTCCCAGCACATCGCCCAGCCGCGGCAGCTGCGCATTGTCTGCCACGGACACCCACGTCACGGCCGCGCGCTCCTCGCCGGCAAGCGTGAAGGCTACATCGGGACGCGTCATGGCGAGGCGGCGGACAACTTCGCGCACCGCTTCAGCCTCGCTGCGGTCGGTTTTCAGGAATTTGAGCCGCGCCGGTGTTGCGTAAAACAGGTCGCGCACCTCGACAGTGGTGCCTTTGGACAAGGCCGCCGGTTTCACCTCCGACTTTGCCCCGGCATCCACGGTGATGCTCCAGGCGTGCGGTTCGCTGGCATGGCGCGTGGTGATGATCAGGCGGGCAACGGCGCCGATAGAGGGCAGCGCCTCACCGCGAAATCCGAGCGTGCGGATCGACAGCAGATCATCGCCCTCAAGTTTCGAGGTCGCGTGGCGGTCGACGGCGAGCGCGAGATCGGCACGGGTCATCCCATCGCCGTCGTCGGTGACGCGGATGAGACGGCGGCCGCCACCGTCCGTCAAAACATCGATGCGGCGCGCTCCGGCATCCAGCGCGTTCTCGACCAGCTCCTTCACGACGCTCGCCGGGCGCTCGACCACCTCGCCTGCGGCGATGCGATTGACGACAGCCTCGGATAGTTGGCGGACGGGCATGGACGGCCTGATTCGGGTTGGCCCCGACTTTAAAGGCGCAAGTCGCACCCCGCGAGGCAGCACCGCGATCTGCCCCCGTTATCCTTAGGCGAAATCAATCCCAAGTTTTCCCGCTACGATGCTTTTTGATCGTGGAGCGGTGTTTTTTGCCCTCAAGCCGTTCCCGGCGCTGCGCTCTCGGGACCTTGGTGGGACGGCGCGGCACCGGCTTGACCGCCGCCTGCCGGATCAGGTCGAACAGCCGCTCACGGGCATCGGCGCGGTTGCGCTCCTGGGTGCGATGCTGCTGGGCGATAATGACGATAACGCCGTCCTTGGTCAGGCGTTTGCCCGCCAGCCGCATCAGCCGCAGGGCCACATCATTTGGAAGCGATGGTGACTGGCGTGCATCGAAGCGAAGCTGCACCGCCGACGACACCTTGTTGACGTTCTGGCCGCCCGGACCGGACGCCCGCACGAATGCTTCCGTGAGCTCGGATTCATCGATCGAGATCGTGTCGGTGATGCGGATCATTTTGTTCGTCATGGCCGGGCTTGTCACCGCAAGTCGGGTATACCCGACTTGCGGCAGATACTAATTTTGCGCAACTCGCGCAGGGCGAGTCGCGCGTGCCATCCACGTCTTCGATTCGTAGCATAAAGATGTGGATGCCCGGCATAAAGCCGGGCATGACGACCGAGAGGCTACCCGCCTATCAAATATTTCTTCGCAAGCACCTTGCCTTCTTCCACCGCCGGCTGGTCGAAAGCGTCGATCCCAAGCAAACGCGCGGCGATGATCGTCTCCAGCATGAAATGCATCATCAGTTCGCCGAGGCTTTCCTCGTCGAGCCTGTTGATATGAATTGTGCGAACCGGACAGCCGTTTTTCGCCAGCGTCTCGGCGGTCGCGCGGGCTTCGGCCGCGACGAGGTCGCCGATCGTCTTACCGGCAAAACCCGGCTCACCCGCAAGTTTCGCGAGTTCGCCGTCGATCTGCGGACCCAGCCCCGCGCCATCCACCGTAATGATGGTGAACAATTTATCGCGCGGGCCGCCGATAAATAGTTGCAGCTGGCTGTGCTGGTCGACAGGCCCGATGGCCGCGAGCGGCGTGGTACCCTTGCCGTTCTTGCCGAGGCTTTCGGCCCAGAGCTGCACGTACCAATGCGTAAAGCGCTGGAGGCGATCGCAATAGGCCATCAGCGCGCTGATCGTTTTTCCCTTGCTCTCGGCCAGTGCAACCGAGAGAGCCGCGCCGACCGCGGCGGGCACTTGCGCCGCCGGCTTCTTTGCCAGCACTGGCGCCAGCGCAAGGCCGGCCCCTTCGCGGATCGCGGCAATGTCGAGACCAAGCATTGCGGCGGGCAGCAGGCCGACATTGGTAAGAGCCGAAAAACGGCCGCCAACACCTGTGTCGTGATCGAGAAACGGCACGCGAAATTTTCCGAGCAGTTCGCGCAGGCCATTCGACTTGCCGGATTTGGCCGGCTCGCTGATTCCCAAAAAGATGTCGGGGATGCGCGTTTGCAGGCCCGCGCCTTTCACGGCCGACAAAGCGGCAATGGTCTGCATCAATGTTTCGGCGGTCCCGCCGGATTTTGAGATCGCAACGAAACGCGTCGTCGCATGCGGCAGCCTGGCGAGCATCGTGCCAAAACTGTCGGCATCGAGATTGTCGATGAAATGAAGTTGCGGTGGAGCGCGCAATGCACCGACCCCTGGAACAGCAAAGCCGGCAAGCTGCGACAGCGTCTGTCCACCGAGGCTTGAGCCTCCGGTGCCAAGAATAACGATGTCGGTCGCACGGTCCGCGACCTGGCGCGCGGTATCCTTGATTGTCTCCAGATCGCCATGGGCTTCCGGCAGGCGCAGCAGCGGGAGGCTGCTGTCTGCATGACGGGCACGCACCCACGCGAGCGCGTCCTCCGCCCTTGCCATTGCGGCCTTCAGCACGTCGGCGCTGATACCGTGCGGTCCGATGCGCTCTTCGCGCGCATTATCGATCGATTGGACAAGGCTCATGCCGGTATTTGCCTAGAGTCGCACGCAAGGCGCAACGGCGGAAATCACGCAGTGGCTATTCGGTGGTTCCGCTCGACGTCAGCCCTTTCGGGCGCCCAGCCACCGTCACCAGCAGCCCCCCACTGTAAAGACGCCGGGCCACGCGCCTGGCGTCCTCGATCGTGACCGCGTCAATCAGCGTGCCGCGGCGCTGAATATAATCAATGCCGAGATTGTCGATCTGGATCTGCGTGAGCTGCGCCCCGATCTTGGCGGATGTGTCGAGCGTCAGCGCGTAAGATCCCTTGAGAAATGATTTTGCGGCTGCGAGTTCGTCCGGCGTCGGCCCGTCCTTCGCCATGCGCTTAACTTCTTCCTCGATGACCGCGAGAGCGTCTGCCGTACGGTCCGCGCGGGTTGCTGTCCCGCCAAGCACAACAGCGGCGCGCTTAAACCAGACCAGACTATCGGACACGCCGTAAGCCAGACCGCGCTTTTCACGCACTTCCCTATAGAGGCGCGACGAGAAGCTGCCGCCACCCAGGATGTGGTTCACGATATAGGCGGCCATGAAATCGGGATCGTTCCGGGCGATACCCTGGCCCCCGAAGGTCACAACGGCCTGTGGCACATCGACATCGATAACGATCCGTCGTCCGAGCCCACTCGGCGTCGCGTTCGCGACCGGTTTAAGGTCGTTCTTCTCCGGCAGCTTCGCGAATACGCGATCGATCAATTCGCCGGCCGTCTTGGCGTCGACATCGCCGACAATCGAAACCTTCAGCTCGTTGCGCGCGAATACGCGCCGGACGTAAGTGCGCAGGTCGTCCGCGCTGATGCGCGCCATGGATTCCAGCGTGCCTTTGGTCTCACGGCCGTAGGGATGGTCTGGAAAGGCCGTCTGCCACCAGCGGCGGCTGGCGAGATCGTTCGGGTTGGTCGTATCACGCTGAAGCGTAGCCAATTCCTGACCCCGCACCCGTTCGAGCGCATCCGCATCGAAGCGCGGACTTGTGAGTGCCAGCCGCAGCAAATCGAAGGCTTCGTCGCGGTGCTCATTCAACGCGCGCAATGACCCGTGCAGGTAATCGCGCCCGACCTGAAAGCCCATTTCAATCGCGTGGTTTTCCAGCCGTTCGTGAAAGGCCTTGCCGTCGAGATCGCCGGCGCCCTCATCGAGCATGTCGGCGGTAAGATTGGCGGTACCGGATTTATCCGCCTCATCCTGGGTGGCGCCACCATGGAAAGCGTAGTTGAGCGTAATCAGCGGCACGGCCTTTTCACGCACGAGCCACGCCTCGATGCCGGCGGGGCTGACGATCTTTTCAATGGTCATCGCCGATGCGGTGTGCGGGCCGGCAATCAGCACAGCCGCAAAGCACAGGATCGATCCGGCAAGCTTTCTCATGAACGCTTCTCCGCTTGCGGGCTCACATCCTTGATCAAATAACCGGTGACCGAACGCCGCTTGTCGAGCCATTGTCGAGCGGCATCCCGCACCTGATCGGCGGTCACGGCGCGGATACGATCCGGCCAGTGCAACACGTCGTTGACGGTCGCGCCGGTCGTCAGGGACGCGCCATACCAGCGCGCCATGCTGGCCTGATTGTCCTGCGCATAAACTGCGTCGGCGATCAGCCGCGTTTTCGTCCGTTCCAGTTCCTCGTCGGTAACGCCCTTAGCGATGACCTGGGCGATGACCGCATCGACTTCCGCTTCAAGCTGCGGCAGCGCGACACCGGGACGGGGCGAACCCTGAACACCGAATTTGGACTGGTCGATCGCGCTGGAATCGTACCAGGCGCTGGCCATGACCGCGACCTGCTTGTCGACAACAAGCGCGCGATAAAGCCGGCTGTTGGAGCCGCTTCCGAGGATATGTGAGAGAACCTCGAGCGCCTCCGACTCGCCGCGCTTGGCCGTCTTGAACGACGGCACCAGATATTCGCGCTGCATCGACGGAATTTCCACACGCGGATCCGCCAGCGTGAGTGAGCGCACCGCCACCGGCGGGGGCTCTTGCGGGCGTATGCGCGGTGCTATCGCGCCGTGGCGCGCAACTTTGCCGTAAGTATCTTCCGCAAGCGCACGCGCTTGCGCCGGGTCTATGTCGCCGGCGATGACGACGACCGCATTGTTCGGCGCATAGAAGCGGCGGTAGAAGCCGATCGCGTCGTCGCGCGACAATTCTTCCATTTCGTGGCGCCAGCCGATAACCGGCTTGCCATACGGATGGTTGAGAAAAAGCGCCGCGTCGACCTGCTCGGTAAGCCGAGCGGACGGATTGTTCCCCACCCGCTGATTCTGTTCCTCGAGAATGACATTGCGTTCCGGCAGAACGACGTCATCGGTGAGCTGCAGGCCCGTCATACGGTCGGCTTCGAATTCCATGACCGTCTTGAGCTGATCGCTCGGCACGCGCTGGAAGTAGCCGGTGTAGTCCTGCGAGGTAAAGGCGTTCTCCTGCCCGCCGATGCGCGCGACAACCTGCGAGAATTTTCCGGTCGGATTTTTCGCGGTGCCCTTGAACATCAGGTGCTCAAGGAAATGCGCCAGGCCGGATTTGCCGGGCGTCTCGTCGGCGGCACCGACCTTGTACCAGATCATGTGCGTGACCACCGGTGCACGGTGGTCGGGGATCACGACCAGCTCCAGGCCATTCGCCAACGTGAAGTCGGCGATTTCCGGGCCCGCCTGTTCCGCGGCTAGCGCTGGTGTTGAAAGAGCTGAAACGAGCGCGAGGACGATGACGCGTTTATTGGCAAGCACGATGTCTGACCTGGCTATGTTGCGATCGTGCCGCTGCACGTGATCGGATGACGACGTCGCCCACGCCACTCAGCTAATTCGATAACCGCCCGGTTTAGCGCTGAAGCTCGCTGCGCGTCGTGTAGTAATCGGCCGGTTTCGCCACAGCCGCCTTGCCGACGCCATAGGGCTGCTCCGGTGATGGCGTCTGATAACCGACGGGCGGATCGGTCAGCGAGGCGCGCGGTGGCTCGCCGGTGAATTTCGCCGTGTCGTCGTCTTTCTTGCTATCGAACATGGCGCTGAACATGCCGTACTTCGGCGCGCCAAGTTGCGACGGCGGCAATTGATTGCCAAAGCCAGAGGCTGGCGCGTCATAGCCGTTGTCGCCGCGGGCTTGCTCGCGCTTCGTCGGCTTGCCGCCGGGAGTGAGTTGGTCCGGACGCAGCGGATTCTGCTCGCGCTCGCGCTCGTCGCTGACGTTGCGATTGCGCTTCATGGCCGCTTCCTTTTTACGCCGTGCAACGTCGGGGTCCTTTGGCCAGGCCGGGTTATTGGCGGTCACCGCATCGGGGTTCTCCGGCGGCGGCAACGCACGGCCGGGCGGAATAACAAGTGGAGCGCGTTCCTGATAATTGATGTCCGCTGCGCCGTCCTTCTTGAAGCCGAGCCCCGTCATGATGCTGTCCACGATCTTTTCGTCGAAGCCGGGCTCGTCATCGGCCGCGCGCGCGGGCACCGCGCCGAACAGGACGGCCACGCCGAGCGCCAGGCCAACGGAGGCGCGGACAGAGAAGGTGTTGATCAGACGCATCGTTTTCATCCGGAACCGGACCCCAAAACCAACGAATTGTTGCGAACTCTTGCGGGGGATCAGGGCGCTTTTGCGGCGCGGTCCCCTACCAGGGATTCATACAGCAGCCCTACAACCCCGGCAACGATCGCCACGTCCGCTAGGTTAAAAACATACCAGTTGAACCGCCAATTTGGCGTGGAAATGTGAAAAAACACGAAATCCGCGACCCAGCCATAGGCCAACCGGTCGATGGCATTGCCGACCGCGCCGCCCACAATCAGGCCAAGAGAAAGGGCGGTGAGTCGGTCCTTTGCGCGCGCCAGCCAGAGCCAGAGCAGCAGCACGGCCACTGCCTTGAACGCCAGCAGCACCCACTGGCCGAGCGGGCCCTGCGTCTGGAACAATCCGTAGCTGATGCCCGTGTTGCGGGTGAGAACGAAATCGAAAAAAGGGCCAAGGCGCACCGGCCCATTGGCGGCAAGGTCGAACACCGAGAGCAGATAAACTTTGCTGGCCTGGTCGAGAACGCAAGCGATGGCCGCGACCGCAAGTCCGAAGCGGGTGAATGGGCCGGCGAGGTAGTTTGCGCGCATTCACTCCGCCGCCTTGCGGGTGGCTTCCCATTCGCGCAGCGCCTGGGCGTCGCGCGGCGAGACATCCGGATATTGAGGATCGGCGCCGATGGTGGTGAGGATTTTCCACGAGCGTGCACACTTGGTGCCTTCGGCGAGATTGGGCACGACCGCAACGCCGGCGACATCCGGCAGACGAAATGCGCTGCCGGGACCTTCGTCCTGCACCAACGTCGCCGCCGAGGTGATGCACACTTCGGCGAGATCGCAATCGACCACTGCTTCGTAGAGGTCGGCATTCGACACGTGCACGATCGGGTGCGCCTCGAGCGAGGAACCGATGCGCTTTTGCGCGCGCTCGATTTCGAGCGCGCCGGTGACGACCCCGCGCACGATGCGCACCTTGCGCCACTTCTCCGCGAGCTTGTCGTCGCGCCAGGCGGCCGGAACGTCGGGAAAGGTCTCCAGGTGCACCGATTTGGCATCGGCGCCATAACGCGAGGCCCATGACTCTTCCGCGGTGAAGCAGAGCATCGGCGCGAGCCAGATGACCGTGCAGCGAAACAGATGGTCGATGACGGTCAGGCTGGCCTTGCGTTTCATCGACGAAATCGGGTCGCAATAGAGCGTGTCCTTGCGGATGTCGAAATAAAACGCCGACAGGTCCGAAGTCATGAAGCTCGAGAGCGCCGCGAAGATGCGCTTGTAGTCGAAATCGGCATAAGCCTTGCGCACCAGCCCGTCGAGTTCATGCAGCCGGTGCAGCATCAGCCGCTCCAGCTCCGGCATCTTGTCGAGCTTGACGCGATCTTCCTCGTGGAAATGCGCCAGCGAACCGAGCATCCAGCGCACCGTGTTGCGCAGCTTGCGATAGGTATCGGCCGTGGTTTTCAGAATCTCCGGGCCGATGCGCAGGTCGTCGGCATAGTCAGACGCGCAGACCCACATGCGCAGGATATCGGCGCCCGATTGCTTGATCACGTCCTGCGGCGCGGTGACGTTGCCGAGTGACTTCGACATCTTGCGGCCCTGCTCGTCGAGCACGAAGCCGTGGGTGAGCACCACGTCGAAGGGCGCGCGCCCGCGCGTGCCGCAGCTTTCCAGCAGCGAGGAATGAAACCAGCCGCGATGCTGGTCGCTGCCTTCCAGATACATCACGGTATCCTTGCCGCCATCGATCTTGCGCTTGATGCCGGCGAGCGTCGGGAAATGCTTGGGATCTTCCAGCACGAAAGCATGCGTGGAGCCGGAATCGAACCAGACGTCGAGAATGTCGTCGACCTTCTTCCAGCTGTCATTGGCGAGCTTGCCGAGGAAGCGCTCGCGCGCGCCGTCCTTGTACCAGGCGTCGGCGCCTTCTTTCTCGAAGGCTTCGATGATGCGCAGCTCGACATCCGGGTCTTGCAGGATCTCGACCGAGCCGTCGGGCTTTTCCTTGACGAAGACCGCGATCGGCACGCCCCAGGCGCGCTGGCGCGAGATCACCCAGTCGGGGCGTGACTCGATCATGCCGGTGATGCGGTTCTCGCCCTGCTCCGGCACCCAGCGCGTCACCTTGATGGCCGACAGCGCGCGATGGCGCAGCGTGTCGGCGGGCTTGTCGATGCCCTTATCCATCGCGATGAACCACTGCGGCGTATTGCGGAAGATGACCGGCTTCTTCGAGCGCCAGCTGTGCGGATATTGATGCTTCAGGCGGCCGCGCGCGATGATATTGCCGGCCTCAACCAGCGCCTTGATCACCGCCTCGTTGGCATCGCCCTTTTCGCCTTTGTCGTTGATGACGCGCTTGCCGGTGAAGCCGGGCGCGGCTTCGGTGAAGGCGCCGTTTTCGTCGACGGTGTAAGGAATTGCCGTGTTGATCTTGGCCGCGTCGAGCAGAGATTTCTTGCGCATCCAGATTTCAAAGTCCTCGCGGCCGTGGCCCGGCGCGGTATGCACGAAACCGGTGCCGTCTTCGTCGGTGACGTGATCGCCATCAAGTAGTGGCACAATGAAATCGTAACCCTTGCCGCGAAGCGGGTGCTTGAGTGTCATATGGTCCAGCACTTTCGCCGGAGCGTCAGCCACTCTTTCGAAAGCCGTCACTTTGGCGTGCTTGAAGACATCAGCGGACAGCTTATCCGCCACGATGAACTCATCTCCTATCTTGGCCCAATTTTCCGGCGGAGCTTCGGTCACCCGATACACGCCGTAATTGATCCTTGATGAAAACGACACAGCGCGGTTGCCAGGCAGTGTCCATGGCGTCGTGGTCCAAATTAGAACGGATGCGTTTTTCAGCTTGCTGATCGTCGGCTCTGCGACAACCGGAAACTTCACCCACACCGTATCGCTGGTGTAATCCTCGTACTCGACCTCCGCTTCGGCCAGCGCCGTCTTCTCCACCACGCTCCACATCACCGGCTTGGAGCCGCGATACAGCGTGCCGTTGGCGGCGAACTTCATCAGCTCGCGCGCGATCTGCGCCTCGGCCGGGAAACTCATCGTCGTATAAGGATGCGCCCAGTCGCCCTCGACGCCGAGGCGCTTGAACTCCTCGCGCTGCACCTCGAGCCAATGCTGCGCATAGGCGCGGCACTCCTGCCGGAAGGCGACCATCGCCGCCGGGTCGGAGAGGTCCGGCTTCTTCTTGTTCTTGGAGCGGTAGTTTTCTTCCTCGATCTTCCATTCGATCGGCAGGCCGTGGCAGTCCCAGCCCGGCACGTAGTTGCTGTCGTAGCCGAGCATCTGCTGGCTGCGCGTCACCACGTCCTTGAGGATCTTGTTGAGCGCGTGCCCGATGTGGATGTTGCCGTTCGCGTAAGGCGGGCCGTCGTGCAGGATGAATTTCTCGCGGCCCTTGGCGGCGTCGCGCAGCTGGCGGTAGAGGTCCGCCTTCTCCCAGCGCGCCAGGATCTCCGGCTCCTTCTGCGGCAAGCCGGCGCGCATCGGGAAATCCGTCTGCGGCAGAAACAGCGTTTCGGAATAATCGCGCTCGGGCTTCGACATGAGGCGCTTACTAGCAGGCGGATTCGGCTGCGGAAAGGCGCAAAAATCGTCATGGCCGGGCTTGTCCCGGCCATCTCGCTTAGGGACGCGCCGTGCCCTCCCAAGCGAGATCACCGGGACAAGCCCGGTGATGACGAAAACCGCTAAACCTCCCCCAGCAGCGGGAAGGCCTTGCCGGCGCGCTTGAGCGCGTCGCGCGCCTGGGCGGCGTCCGCCATCATGTGCCGCTTGAGCGCCTCGATCGATTCGAATTTCTGCTCGTGGCGGATCCAGCCGATGAAAGCGACATCGATCGTGCGTCCGTAGAGGTCGCCGTCGAAGTCGAACAGGAAGACCTCCAGCAACGGCGCGCCATCATCGAACATCGGCCGGACCGCCGAAGCTGGCGACGCCGTCGTAGCGCATGTCGCCAACGCCGACGCGCACCGCATAGATGCCGTGCTTGAGCCCGCAGGACGGATCGAGCTTGAGATTGGCGGTGGGAAAGCCGAGCTCGCGCCCGCGCTTGTCGCCGTGGATCACGTCTCCCGAGACGAACCATGGCGCGCCGAGAAGCTCGGTCGCCTCCACCACCTTGCCTTCAGTGAGCGCCGTGCGCACCGCGCCGGACGACACCGGCCGGCCTTCGTCCTCAAGCGGCGGCACGATATCGACCGCGAAGCCAAGCTGCTTGCCCTGCTCGGCAAGAAAAGCCGGCGAGCCGCCGCGGTTCTTCCCGAAATGAAAATCGAACCCGATCGCCGCGCCGCCGATGCCGAGCGCGCCTGCAAGAATTTTGGTGACGAAATCCTCCGCCGAAGTCGCCGCCAGTGCGGCGTCGAACGTCATGACGATGGCGCCGTCGAGACCGGTGGCAGCGAGCAGACCGCAACTTGTCGCGCTCGCTGGACAGCTGAAACAACGTATCCTGCGGCCGCAGGAACAGCCGCGGGTGCGGCGTGAAGGTCAGCGCCGCAGCCTTGCGGCCGAGCGAACGGGCGCGCTTGAGCGCGGCGCCGATCACGGCGCGATGGCCGCGATGCACGCCGTCGAAATTGCCGATCGCCACCACGGCGCCGGCCAGCGGGCCGCCAGCGATCCCCTGCGCGCCGCCGCGGACGACATGAAAGTGCTTCGCGGGCGCTTTGGGCCTGCTCATCGGAATGCCGTGCAATTACAGGAAATCGCGGTCAAGAACGTGCACATTATTTCACCGCCGGAACATTCGGGACGCCGCTACGGTTAGCGCGCCGTTAACAAACTTTCAAATTAACGGGTTATTCAAGGCCCACTGCTATTTATCGCCTCCATTCCGGGGAGCGCCCGCGTGCGGGCAGATGCGCCATGGCTGTCGATCTGACCAAGCCGGTCCTCGTCGTGGACGACTACAACACGATGATTCGCATCATGCACAACCTGCTCAAGCAGCTTGGCTTCGAGCATGTCGACGATGCCAATGACGGCTCGACCGCGCTCAATAAATTGCGCAAGGGCGAGTATGGCCTCGTCATCTCGGACTGGAACATGGAGCCGATGACCGGCTTCGCCCTGCTGCAGGAGATGCGCGCCGATCCCTCGCTCTCGGAAATCCCGTTCATCATGGTCACGGCAGAATCGAAGACCGAGAACGTGATCGCGGCGAAGAAGGCCGGCGTCTCCAACTATATCGTCAAGCCGTTCAACGCGCAGACGCTCAAGAGCAAGATCGACGCCGTCTTCGGCGACGCCGAAATGTCCGCGCCCGCGGCCTGAGCGCTACCACCGCAACTCCCGCATCACGGCCTTCGGCGCGCCGCCGGCGGCGGCGAACGTCGTCGTCAACGCCGCATCGTCTGGCCGCTCGCGGCCGCCCAGCTCCTCGGCGTGAATGCCCGACGTGACGAACAGGAAATCGATGCCGGCGGTGCGGGCGCCTTTGAGATCGGTGCGCACCGAGTCGCCGATCGCCAGCACGCGGCTGCGCGCGATCTTGCGGCCGGCCGCCGCGTCCGCCTTCGCGAGCGCCATGTCGTAGATCGGACGATACGGCTTGCCGGCATAGAGCACCTCGCCGCCCATGGTCGCATAAAGATCGGCGATCGCGCCGGCGCAATAGACCAGCGTCGGGCCCGCGCTCGACCACGACATCGGGATTGCCGCAGACCATGAACAGTTTGCGCGCCAGCATGGCTTCGAGCCGCGCGCGATAGTCATCCGGCGTCTCGGTTTCGTCGTCGTCGAGGCCGGTGCAGACCACATAGTCGGCGCTTTCCGGCGGCGCAAAGTGCACATCCAGCCCGGTGAAGATCGAGCGGTCGCGCTCGGGCCCGAGATGGTAGAGCGATCTGGCCGCGACGCTCCTCGACCATGGCGCGGGTGACATCGCCGGAAGAGACGATGGCGTCATAGGCCTCGCGCGGCACATGCAATCGCTCGAGCTGGCGCATCACCTGTTCGCTCGGACGCGGCGCATTGGTGATGAGGACAACCACGCCGCCGCGCGCGCGCATGCGCATCAGCGCGTCGCAGGCGTGCGGAAACGTGGCAATGCCGTTGTGCATGACGCCCCACACGTCGCACAGCACCACGTCATAGTCGGATGCGAGCTCGGAAAACTTCGGGATCAAAGATGGCCGGCGGCGCTCATGAACGGCCTTCGTTGCGCAGAACGAGCGAAACCGCAATGTCGGCGGGGCAATGTTGCATCTCAAGAGGATGTCAGCTGGCCGCCAGAAGCGCGCCGGGGCCGTCGTTCTCGGCCGCGTCCGACTTCCCGGACGTTGAACCCTGCAGCGCCTCGGCGCGCACCGGCCGCGGCGGCGAGAACAGGAAGCCCTGGCCGAAGCGCACGTCGTAGTCGAGCAGATCGACAACCATGGTCTCGGTTTCGATCCGCTCGGCAATCAGATCGATGCCGGAGCGCGCCAGCAGATCCGCGAGATCCTCCGGATCGATATCGGTCTGCACGCCGGCGACCTTGTTGAGCAGCAACTTGGCCGGCACCTTGAGGAAACGGAACGAGCGTTCGGCAAGCTCGTTCGGCTCCATGTGCAGATCGGTGACGTGATCCATGGAGAAGCGGAAGCCGCGCTCGGCGAGCGCCGCCAGGCTTTCGTGCTCGATCGGGCCGAAGGAGCGATAGGCGTCTTGCGTGAACTCGAACATCAGCGAGGATGCGAGCGCGCGATTGGCATCCATGAAATCGAGAAATTGCTGGAACATCACCGCGTCGGTCAGCGTCGCCGCGCTGATGTTGCAGAACAGGCCGACGTCGCGGTTCTTCAACAGCAGGCGGCGCGTCACCTGCACGCAGCGGAACACCGCAAGATTGTCGATCTTCGGCATCAGGCCGACGCTTTCGGCAACTCGATGAAATCGACGGCCGGAATGATATCGCCGTCCTCGCTGCGCAGCCGCGACATCGCCTCGTAGTAACGCACCTTGCGCTGCGGCAGCGTCACGATCGGCTGCAGATAAAGATCGATGCGGTTGGCGTCGCAGGCCTTGGAGAGCAAGTCGGCAATGCTCTCGCGTGAGAGCGCGCGGAAGCGCTCGATATTGTTCACGGTGTCGTTTTCGCTGCAGCGCGAGCGTGCCGTCGGCCGGCCGCGCCGGCGTCGGGCTTCGGCGGGCTCGGAGCAGCGCGGGCCGTCAAAGCGCCCTGCTTCTGCAAGGCGGCAGCGTGCGCGGCAACGGTCTCGGCAATCTGTTTGCACCAGCCCGCCGAGTTCGCCGATCTCGGTGGCGAGCGGATCGGCACCGCTGCGCGCACGGCGCCGGCGCCGCCATCTTGATTTCCACCGCGTTGAGACGGCGCGAAATCTCGGCCACCTGCCGCGCAAGATCGGCGGTGCCGCGCGACAGATCGCCGATCTGGTCGCCGAGGTCGCCGCGATCGCGCAGCCGGTTGCTGACGGTATTGAAGAGCGCCATGCCGGTCAGCGCGGCCAGCGCCACGATGGCCGACGTGCTGGCATCCACACCGAAACCGAGATAGAGCACGGCGCCGACCGAGGCGGCGATAAGCACCACGCAGACCGCAATGAAGATAGCGCTGATACGACGCATGCGGTTTATCCTGGGCCAACCCCCGCGGCCGGTGCAATGCCGCCGGAGCGGCTGATTCGCGCGGCCAGGCACCAATGTCCATGACGCCACGGCCCCGCGCAACACGAACTCTTGCTATGGTAGCGCGAATTCACCCCTTATTCGCAGGAACTTAAGTCCATTGTCGAACGCCAAGCCGTTGCCGGCGCCGTCCCGTTTTCCCCTCGTGGCCTGGATCGCGGCCGCGCCCGGGCAGGCTTTGGCCGTGTTCCTGCTGCTGCACGCGGCGGTGTGGACGGCCTTGCCGACGCTGCTTTATCCCAATCTTCCGCTCGACCTGATCGAGGCGCTGACTTACGGGCGGGAATGGCAGCTCGGCTATGACAAGCTGCCACCCTTGCCATGGTGGCTGGTCGAGATCGTCTATCGGCTCGCCGGGCACGACTTCGCCTATTACCTGCTGGCGCAGGTCGCCGTCGTCACCGCTTTCTGGCTCGTCTGGCTGACCGCGCGGCCGCTCGCAGGCCCGGTCGGCGCGTTGGTCGCCGTGCTGATCGTCGATGGCCTGCACTACTTCAATTACACCGCCGCGAAATTCAATCACGACGTCATCCAGCTGCCGTTCTGGGCGCTGGCCGGATTTGCCTTTCATCGCGCTTTGCGCGGCGGATGGCTCGGGCATTGGCTCCTGCTGGGCGTTGCGATCGGGATGTCGCTGTGGGCGAAATATTTCGTGGTGGTGCTTGCAGTGCCGCTGGTGCTGTTCGTTCTGTTTGACCGCGACGCGCGCAAGAGCCTGACCACGCCCGGCCCTTATGTGGCGGCGGCGGTCGCGCTGGTGACGATGGCGCCGCATCTCGTCTGGCTGGTGCAGAACGATTTCCTGCCCTTCACCTATGCCGAACACCGCGCGCTGCCGTCACGCGGGCTGATCGACCACATCTGGCATCCGCTCCAGTTTGCGGTGAGCCAGGCCTTCTTCCTCATCCCGTCCGCGCTGATCGCGCTGCCGCTGTTCTGTCCCGCGCCGGAATGCCGATGCCGTCCGCGTCGGACGCATTCGATCATGCGCATCGTGACGTGGCTGGCCTTCGGGCCGATCGCGACAGTGCTGGCGATGTCCGCGCTGAGCGGCCGCGGCACGGTCGCCATGTGGGGCTATCCGCTTTGGCTGTTCGTCGGCGTGTGGGTGGTGCTGGTCGCGCGCCGCGCGCTCGACGACAGCGAGCCTTGCGCGCGTGACGATCACGTGGGCGATCGTGTTCGTAGGCCTGGCGCTCGCCTTCATTGCCAATTACGCCGTCCTGCCAAACTACGATCACCGCTACCGCGCGGTTTTCTTTCCGGGCGATGAGCTCGGCACGCGAATTGTCGCAACGCTATCGCGCCGTCACCGGCAAGCCGATTGTCTATGTTATCGGCAGCATGTGGGACGGCGGCAATGTCGCGCATTACGCGCCCGACCATCCGCGCGTGCTGATCGATGGCAAGCCCGAGCGCGCGCCGTGGATCGATCTCGCCGATCTCAGATCGAAGGGCGCGCTGGTCGTGTGGACGGACGGCGACCTGACCGCGGTGCCGCCGGAATTGCGGACGATTGCGGTGGAGGCTGCCGTGCAGCCGCCGTTCCAGCTGCATGACCGGCGCGGGGATTCGATGCTCGATGTCGGCTGGGCGATCCTGCAGCCGCGGCCGTCTTATGCGAGCCGGCCCGTTACGCCACCGCCTTGATGATGCGTCCAAGCTTGTCGAACATCTCGCCGATCTGGGCTTCGCTGACGATGAGCGGCGGGCTGAGCGCCAACGTGTCGCCGACGGCGCGGAACATCACATCGTGCTCGAAGAAGCCGAGCTCCAGCGCTTCCATGCCGCGTTTCCCGACGCCATCGGGCTTGCTGGCGAGATCGATGCCGACCGTCAGGCCGACGGGGCGGATATCGAGCACGTTCGGAAGCCCCTTAAGGCCCATGGCCGCCTGCGCCCATGGCTTTTCCAGCTTGCGCGCGCGCTCGAACAGTCCCTCCTCGCGGTAGAGATCGAGCGTGGCAAGCCCGGCCGCGCAGGCGAGCGGATGTGCCGAATAGGTGTAGCCGTGAAAGAGCTCGATGACGTGCTCGGGCCCTTTCATGAACGCGTCGTAGATGCCCTTGCGCACGAGCACGCCGCCCATCGGCACGCTGCCTGACGTAATGCCTTTCGCGAAGGTGATCATGTCGGGGACCACGCCATAACGTTCGGCGGCAAAGGCGTAACCCATGCGGCCGTAACCGGTGATCACTTCGTCGAAAATCAGAAGAATGCCGTGCTTGTCGCAGATTGCGCGCAGCCGCTCGAGATAGCCTTTGGGCGGCGGCAGCACGCCAGTCGACGCCGCCACAGGCTCGACAATGACGGCGGCGATTGTCGACGCGTCGTGCAACGCGACGAGACGATCGAGATCGTCGGCAAGATGCGCGCCCCACTCGGGCTCGCCGATCGTAAAGGCCTGCTTCTCGCGATTGTACGTCATCTGCAAATGGTCGACGCCGGCGAACAGCGCGCCGAACTGCTTGCGATTGTTGACGATGCCGCCAACCGCAATGCCGCCAAAACCGACGCCATGATACCCGCGCTCGCGCCCGATCAGCCGCACGCGCGACGCGTTGCCCCGGACGTTGTGATAGGCGAGCGCGATCTTGAGCGCGGTGTCGACCGCTTCCGAGCCGGAATTGCAGAAGAAGACATGATCAAGATCGCCGGGCGCCAGCGCGGCGACGCGGCTGGCCAGCTCGAACGCTTTCGGGTGGGCGAACTGAAAGGCCGGCGCGTAGTCGAGCGTGGCCGCTTCTTTCTGGATAGCCGCAACGATCGGCTCGCGGTTATGCCCGGCATTCGTGCACCACAGCCCGGCCGCGCCGTCGAGGAGCTTGCGGCCGTCGCTGGCGATGTAATGCATGTCCTTGGCGCCGACGACGATCCGCGGCCGCTTCTTGAAGGCGCGGTTGGCCGTGAACGGCATCCAATAGGGTTCGAGGTCGTTGGGAAGACCGACTTTTTCCTGCACCTGGGCTTTTGCCATGACCTGTCACCGTATGAGGTCGTCAGGCCCAGCCTTGTGCCGGGCATCCACGACTCCCGCCATTTTACACATAAAGCCGTGGATGGCCGCCACAAGGCCGACCATGACGGTTTACAGCGTTGCTGTAATGCGCGTGTCTGATATGTAGACCGCAAATGGCAGACAAGCCCAGCAAACCGACCAAGCTCAAAGCCCGCCTGCCCCGTGGCCTCGCCGACCGCGGCCCGGCTGAGATCGCCGCTACCCGCCACATGGTGGAAGCGATCCGCGTCGTGTTCGAGCGCTACGGCTTCGAGCCGGTCGAGACGCCGGCCATCGAATATACCGACGCGCTCGGCAAGTTCCTGCCCGACCAGGACCGCCCGAACGAAGGCGTGTTCTCGTTCCAGGACGACGACGAGCAGTGGCTGTCACTGCGCTATGACCTCACGGCACCGCTTGCGCGTTACGTCGCCGAAAATTTCCAGAACCTGGCATTGCCCTACCGGTCGTATCGCTACGGCTACGTCTACCGCAACGAAAAGCCGGGCCCGGGCCGGTATCGCCAGTTCATGCAATTCGATGCGGATACTGTCGGCGCGGCGTCCATGGCCGCCGATGCCGAAATGTGCATGCTCGCCGCCGATACGATGGAAGCGCTCGGCATTCCGCGCGGCAGTTACGTCGTAAAGGTGAACAACCGGAAGATTTTGGATGGCGCGATGGACGCGTTGCAAATTTCCGCGGACAGGCGCCTGACCACGATGCGCGCAATCGACAAGCTCGACCGCCTCGGCGTCGACGGCGTCAGGATGTTGCTGGGCAAAGGCCGCAAGGACGAAAGCGGCGATTTCACCAAAGGCGCCGAACTGACCGACGCTCAGATCGAAGGCATCGTCGCAATTATCGGTGGCAAAGACACAGCAGGTCCGACCGGCGCCGGCGACCAGGAGCTGTCAGAAATTGCGGCGCTTGTCGCAGCCGCCGGCTACAGCGACCGTGTGCGCATCGACAAGACCGTCGTCCGTGGTCTCGAATATTACACCGGTCCGGTCTACGAAGTTGAATTGACCTTCGAGATCAAGGACGAGAAAGGTCGCCCCGTTCGTTTCGGCTCGGTCGGTGGCGGCGGACGCTATGACGGCCTTGTGTCGCGGTTCCGTGGCGAGCCGGTGCCTGCAACCGGCTTTTCCATCGGCGTGTCGCGCTTGCAGGCCGCACTGACCGCGCTCGGCAAGATCAGCGCAAAGCCCGAGCCCGGCCCTGTCGTCGTCACGATCTTCGATCGCGACCGCGTCGCCGACTACCAGAAGATGGCCGCTACGCTGCGCAACGCCGGCATTCGCGCCGAACTTTATCTCGGCAATCCGAAGAACAATCTTGGTGCGCAGCTCAAATACGCCGACAAGCGCGGCTCACCCTGCGCCGTCATCCAGGGCGGCGACGAAAAGGCGCGCGGCGAAGTTCAGATCAAGGACTTGATCCTCGGCGCGACACTTGCCGAAACCAAGGACCGCGAGGAATACCTGAAGAAACAGGCCGAGGCGCAATTCGCGGTGAAAGAAGACGCTCTGGTCGACGCGGTCCGCAAGCTGCTCGCCCGACACAAGCTGACTTAGCAAACTCCCGGCTTACGGCCGTTGCGGCGGGGCTCCGCCCATCTTCGGGATCTCGAGCACATTCATCTTCATGCCATTGCCCATCATCACGTCGCCGGGCTTCTGACCGCTGGCGCAGGGTCCGAGATATTTCGCCGCAATGGTCATGTGTGACTCGCTGCCCGGTGCAACACCTGGAATCGGCCGGCCGCCCTGCCGCGTCGAGTTGATCTGCACGGTGTAGGCGCTGTTGAAATCGCCGCTGACCACCGCATGCGAGGTCGTGGTCGCGTCGCCGAACTGGCAGACCGAATCCACCGTGATGGTGCCGCCCGTGTTCTGCACGTCGCGCTTCTGGCAGTTGCGGTCGGCCGCTCCACCGAAATTGAGCGTCATCAGCTTGTCGGTGCTGGCGTCGGTACACTGCTGCATCAGCTGGGACGGAAGATTGCGGCCCGCGAACTCCATCTTGAGCTCCCACAGCCCGGCCTTGCGGGTCGGCATGTCGAGCGCGAAAGCTGGCGAAGCGGACAAAAGCAACGCAACGACAATGGCGGGATAACGGCGCATGAGGTTGTGCTCCGAAGCGAATCTAATTTCGTGATGATACGTTAGGCCGGAATCGAAATATACGGCAGTGACGGCCGTCACACGGTGACGACGTCGCCGTTCACCCGGTAGCCGTCATACGCATCGAGGCTGTAGCCAAGCATCTGCTCGACCGCATCGAAGCTGTCGATGATCGATACGTAATCAATCACCTTTTCATTGCGGAACTGGATGAAGTGCGCAATCCGGTAACTGATGGCGCGGCCACCGGCGCGCTTGGTCGCGGTGAGTTTGCCCAGCACCGCGGCGCGGTCGCCATCCACCAGCATCGCCTGCGGGACGAAGCGCCGGCCCTCCAGAAGCGTCGGAATATCGCTCACCAGCAATTCCATCACCACGTCCTTGCCGACGCGTTGCCCGCAGAACGGCAGAATGTCGACGGGCCCGGAGATGGTCCATTTCACCTGGTCGTCCAGAAACGTTGCAAGCGTATCCATGTCGCGGTTCGCGAGCGCACGGTAAAATGCCTCGACGGTGGCGCGCGGAACTGGATTCGTCGCTTTCGCTTCCATATCGGCCAGTCAACGCCGGTTGTATTGAGATTCCCTTACGCGTTGCACGGGATATGGTAAGGCAACCGTAACCGCGGGCCGCCGCCAACGGCCGGCCCGGCCGCACGCAAATTTTGTTAACGACGACAAACATTTGACGCCCCTGGCCGTTAAGGCCAGCGGTCAAACGTCGTCGAATCCTTAAGACCGGCATGCTAAAGGCCCGGCCGCGGACCCCCGAATTTGCAGTCGTTTTTGGTAGAGGCATGAACGCGAGCGCAACAACACAGAGGCAAGGACCCGACGCGCGGGCGGAGGCATTGGTCGCCTCCTATGAACGCGCCGGTTACAGCCGCGTTGCGCCCGCCATGCTGCAACCGGCGGAGCCATTCCTCGACCTTTCGGGTGAGGACATCCGCCGCAGGATGTATCTCACGACGGCGCCGGACGGCGGCGAGTATTGCCTGCGTCCCGACCTCACCATTCCGGTGTCGCGCGACTATCTCGCCTCGCCGCTCGCCGGCAAGGCGACCGGCTTTTGCTATTTGGGACCGGTCTTTCGCCACCGCAGTGATGCGCCGGCCGAGTTCCTGCAAGCAGGCATCGAGTCATTCGGACGCGCGGACAAAACAGCGGCCGATGCCGAGATGCTGTCGCTCGGGCTCGAGGCCACCGCGCACTACGGCCTGCCGGCGCCCGACATCCAGATTGGTGACGTCGCATTGTTTGCGGGCTTGATCGCCGGTCTCGACTTGCCGCCGGCCTGGAAGCGGCGGCTGGTCAAGGATTTCAACCGCAAGAGCAACCTGGCGCAGGACCTCGACCGACTCGTGCTCGGCGGCAACAATACGCGCCCGGAGTACCAGGGCGTGTTGGCGGCACTCGCCGGTTCGGATCCGAAGGGCGCGCGTGCGCTCGTCACTGATTTGCTGTCGATCGCCGGCATCAATGCGGTCGGCGGGCGTTCGGTTGCGGAAATTGCGGAACGGTTTCTTGAACAGTCTGCGCTCGGTGCCAGCGCCAAGCTGCCGCGCGACATCCGCGGCCTGATCGAGCGCTTTCTCGCCATAGAAGGCAATCCCGACGAAGGCGCCGCCGCGCTTCGTGCTTTAGCGGCAGAGGCCAACATGACATCGGCGCTCGCGCCGGCACTCGATCAGTTTGAAAGCCGCACAGGCTTTCTCGAGGCGCGCGGCGTCGACGTCAAGCGCGTGCGCTTTTCGACCGCATTCGGACGCGGCTTCGATTATTACACCGGTCTCGTCTTCGAGATGACCGATCCTGAACGCACCGGCGATCCGCTGGTTGCGGGCGGCCGCTACGATGAGTTGCTGGCACGGCTGGGCGCGACCGCGCCAATTCCCGCCGTCGGCTTCGCAATCTGGATTGAACGGCTGGCCGTCTATGGGGCCGCATCATGACCGCGCCCCTGGTGCTCGCCGTTCCGGCCAAGGGCCGCCTGCAGGAAAATGCGGAAGCATTTTTCGCACGCGCCGGCCTCGCGCTCATCAAGCCACGCGGCGCCCGCGACTATCGTGGGACGATCGCCGGCCTCGACGGCGTGGAAATCGCTTATTTGTCAGCTTCCGAAATCACCAGCCAGCTTGCCGCCGGAGCTGTCCACCTCGGCATCACCGGTGAGGATCTGGTTCGCGAAATGATCACCGACGCCGACAAGCGCGTCGTGCTGATCGAGGGCCTCGGTTTTGGCTTTGCCAACGTGGTCGTTGCTGTGCCGCAGGCGTGGATCGACGTCCGCACCATGGCCGATATCGACGACGTCGCGACCGCCTTCCGCCATCACCACGACCGCAAGATGCGGGTCGCGACCAAGTACATCAACCTGACCCGCGATTTCTTCTCCGCCCACGGCATCATCGACTATCGCATCGTCGAGAGCTCGGGCGCGACCGAAGGCGCTCCTGCTGCCGGCACAGCCGAAATGATCGTCGACATCACGACCACTGGCACAACGCTTGTGGCCAATGGCCTGAAAGTCGTGGAGGACGGCACCATCCTGCGCTCGCAGGCCAATCTGGTGGCCTCACGCGGGGCGGCCTGGGGCACGGCCGAACGCGATCTTGCACGCATTATTCTCGATCGCGTGGCGGCACAGGCGCGCGCGCGGGCGTTTCGCGAAGTGCGCGCGCGTTTTTCGGCCGGCACGGACATGCTGGTCGAAAATGCGAAGCGAAAATTTGGCATAGAGGCACCGTTCGGCGGGCCGAGCGCGACGGGCTTGCTCACGCTGCACTGCCCGCCCGATCAGGTCTATGCGCTGACCAGCTTCCTGCGCGAAAACGGCGCCGAAGCCGTGGCGGTGGCAGAACTCGACTACGTCTTTTCGCGTGACAACCCGCTTTACGCCAAGCTCGAAGCCGGTATCGGCGGTTAGCGCGCTACTCGACCTTGATGTTGGCGGCCTTGATCATCGGCCACCATTTGCTGACCTCGGCCCGCTGATACGCGGCGAGTCCTTCCGGCGTTTGCTTGTCGCGCGACGGGATATCGAGGCCCGCTTCGGCCATGCGCTTGCGCACCGCGGGATCAGCGAGCGCATCTACGATCGCGGCGTTGAGTTTACGAACGACCTCTTTCGGCGTTCCCTTTGGAACCCAAATCCCGGACCACAGTTCGACGTGGAAACCGGGAAGTCCCGCTTCATCCACGGTCGGAATGTCGGGCGCGGCAGCGAGGCGTTTTCCAGAGGTGACGGCATAGGCGCGAATTTTGCCCGCCTTGACCTGCGCCAGAGAATTGGACGCCTGGTCGACAATCACGTCAATCTGTCCTGCGACAAGGTCGAGCAGCGCCGGACCCGTGCCGCGATAGGGCACGAATTGCAATTTGCTGCCGATCTGCTGCGCGAAATAGACGCCGGAAAAATGCGCGCCGGAACCGACGCCTGCGGTACCGGCCGTGACCTTGCCGTCATGCGACCTGATCCAGGCAATCAGCTCGCTCAGATTTTTCGCTGGAATGTCGTTTTTCGAAACGATCATCATCGGATTGCTTGCGATCGTCGCGACGGGCTCCAGGTCCTTCAGCAGATCAAAATTCAATGGATAGATCGCGCCATTGACCACATGGGTTCCCAGGTGGCCGATGCTCAACGTGTAACCATCCGGCGCTGCGTGCGCTGCACGACCGACGCCAATCGTGCCGCCGGCGCCGGTGACGTCCTCGATGATAATGGGCTGTCCCAGTGTCTGGCGCATGCGGTCGCCGAGAATCCGCGCCAATGCATCGGTGGGCCCGCCAGCGGCGAATGGCACGATGATCGTGATCGGACGCGACGGAAAAGTCTCCGCGCTGGCCGGTGCATAGCCCGCCAACACCGCAACGATTGCGGCCGTGATCAGCCGTTTCATTGAATCCTCCCAGCGCGGCGTTTTCTTTCGTACGCTCTGGCAGAAATCATCTGCTCATAAAGACGCAAAATCAATCGGCTTGTGCCGGTCGAGCTTTCGCTCGATTTTCGGCAGCGGATATTTCAAGCCGCTGGCGCAATTGAACAGGACGACCTGGTCGGTGCGCTTCACGCGGCCGTCGGCCAAACTTTGCTTGTAGGCGGCGTAGGTCGCGGCACCTTCCGGACACAACAGAAAGCCCTCCTCGCGGGCCATTTCGTCCAGCGCCACGGTGATGGCCGGATCTTCCACTGCGATCGCAAAGCCGCCGCTCTCGCGCACGGCGCGCAAGATGAGAAAATCGCCAATTGCCTGCGGCACGCGAATTCCGGACGCAATCGTGTGTGCATTTTCCCAGCGCGGAGCATGTTCTTCACCGGCTTCAAAAGCCTTCACCATCGGCGCGCAGCCCGCGGCCTGCACCGCGACCATGCGCGGGCGTTTTTTGCCGATGAAGCCGATCGCCTCCAGTTCCGCAAAGGCCTTCCACATCCCGATCAACCCGGTGCCGCCGCCGGTCGGATAGAAAATCACGTCGGGCATCTCCCAGCCGAGCTGCTCGGCCAGTTCGAGGCCCATCGTCTTCTTGCCTTCGATCCGGTACGGCTCCTTCAAGGTCGAGGTATCGAACCAGCCAACTTTCGCCTTGCCTTCGCCGACGATCTTGCCGCAATCGTCGATCAGGCCATTGACGCGATAGACTTTTGCGCCTTGCAACGCGATCTCGCTGACATTGACTTCCGGCGTGTCCTCCGGACAAAAAATCGTCGTCTTGATACCCGCGCGTGACGCGTAAGCCGCAAGCGCCGCGCCGGCATTGCCATTGGTCGGCATCGCCATGTGCCTGATGCCGAGCGCCTTGGCCATCGACACCGCCATCACCAGACCGCGGGCCTTGAACGACCCGGTTGGCAAACGGCCTTCGTCCTTGACCAGGATTTCACCGCCGCCAAGTTTGGCCGACAGCCGCGGCATCGGGACGATCGGCGTCATCGTCTCGCCCAAGCTGACGATGTCCTCGACCTTTCGGACCGGAAGCAGCTCGCGATAGCGCCAGAGATCAGGCGGGCGGGCGGCGAGCGTTTCTTTGCTGAGCGCCCCGCGCACGCCCGCGAGATCGTAACGGACCAGGAGCGGCTTGCCAGCGCGCGACAGGTTGTGCACCTGATCCGCCTCATGGCGCTCGCCGGTCATCGCGCATTCAAGATGCGTGACGAAGCTCGGGCGCTTGGCGGTCAGATTGTCATCGTATTGCATCGTCTCCTGCCCTGGCGTCTAAGAATGCGCGTCGCTCGGTGGCTGACGCTGCTTGAATACCACGAAGTGCGACAGCGAGAAGTTGATCACGAAACTGACCAGGATCGCGGCCACTTTCGCCACCCAAGCCGGGATGAGCAGTAACGTGAACAGACACCACACCGTGACCGTATTGCCGAGAAAGCCGGCGACCTGCGACACCACGAAAGCGAAATAACTTTTGACGCCAAGGCGACGTCCTGATTCGGCGGCGAAGGTGATCGTCGAATTCATTACATATGAGCCCGTCACCGCGACCACCCAGGCAAGCGTGTTGGCGGCGATGATCGGGAGCCCCATGTAATAGTAGCAAAAGGAAAAGACGCCAAAATCGATGGCGGAGTTAACGATACCGACCAGTCCAAAGCTGGCGGCCTTGAGGGCAATAGCACGCTCATGCCAGGCCACGGTGAGACGATCGAGGATATTCTGGGGCGCGGGGTTCATTGTTGGCTTCGCTTAGCACGGCAAAACTGGTGCTGGTAGGCTGGACGCGACAGCGCCATCCCGGTGCGGTATAGATCGCCGGAAAACGGAGAGCGACAGGTTAACCAGAGATGCCGGCGAAACCGACCAAAACAGGCGCCCGCACGCGATCGGCGTCATCCGCGCCGGCCCTGTCGATTGTTGTACCCTTGTTCAACGAGGCCAAGGGCCTGCCCGCTCTGCATGAGCGCATTGCCGAGGTCGCACGGTTCCTGAAGAACGAGCGCGGGTTAAATCTAGAAGTCGTTTACGTCGACGACGGGAGCCATGATGGCACGAGCGAGGTCGCCAAAAGCCTGCCGGCCCTACCGCTCGATGTCCAAGTCGTCACGCTGTCGCGAAATTTTGGTAAGGAAGCCGCGCTTCTGGCCGGTCTCGACCACGCCCGCCTTGGTGCCGTGCTTTTCATGGACGGCGACGGCCAACACCCGCCAAACATGATCGAAACCCTGGTCGGACGCTGGCTCGATGACGGTTTCGACGTCGTCTACACAGCCAAGGCGCACCGCGAAAATGAATCATGGCTGCGGCGGATCGGCGTTCATTGGTTCTACGCGCTGCTCAATTGGGGCGCCCGCCACAAGATTCCGGAAGATGCCGGCGATTTCCGTCTATTGTCGCCGCGCGCGGCCGCGGCCTTGCGGCAAATGCCGGAACGAAATCGCTTCTTCAAGGGACTGTCGAGCTGGATTGGTTTCCGTCAGGTGCGCGTCGACTATGAACCGGCCGCTCGCGAGCACGGCGCAACGACGTGGAGCGCAAAGACGCTGATCGGACTATCGATTGAAGGACTGACCTCGTTTTCCGTGGCGCCGCTGCGTGTCGCCAGCATGTTGGGCGTGCTGCTCGCCGTGACCGCGCTGTTTTTCGGCAGCTGGATCGTCCTCGAGACACTGCTTTTCGGCAAGGACGTGCCCGGCTACCCGTCGCTTGTTGTCAGTGTCATGGTGATCGGTGGCGTCCAACTGATCCTGATCGGCGTGCTCGGCGAGTATATTGGCAAGATGCTGTCCGAGACCAAGGGACGGCCGGTCTATTTCGTCGCCGACCACAGCGTGAAGCGCGCGGGTGAATCGGCCAAGAGCGCGGCCGGTGACATCTCGAGCAGCGGAATAAAGCAGCGCGTCATGCGCACGGCACCCCGTCGAATTTGGCTATGCGCGGATGACTACGGAATTTCCCCGGGCGTCAACGCCGCAATCCGCGAGTTGATTTCGCGCGCGCGCATCAACGCAACATCCGTCATGGTGGCCGCCCCACATTTCGGCAGCGACGACGTGGCCGCTCTCGACACTCTCAATTCCGGCGTGAAGCGCGCGGCGCTCGGATTGCATGTAACACTGACGGGGCCATTCAAGCCGATCAGTGAAGGCTTTAAGCCACTGCGCGACGGCCGGTTTTTGCCACTGAATGACCTGCTGCGCGCGTCAATGGCGCGGCGCCTGCAGACCGAGTTGCTGGTGATTGAAATCGCAAGCCAGGTCCGGACTTTCATTGACGCCTTCGGCCGGCCGCCGGATTTTCTCGACGGACACCAGCATGCTCACCTGTTCCCGCAGGTTCGCGACGCCTTTCTCAAAGTTGTCAAAGAAGGCGCGCCTGAGGCATGGGTTCGACAATGTGGCCGCGCGCGGCCGATGCGCCGCCTGCATGACCGCAAGGCGCTGACCCTCGATATCCTGAGCGTGGCGTTTCGCCGCAAGGCCAGCAAACTAGGCATTGCCTTCAATCCGGCTTTCGCCGGGACGTATTCATTCAACGTGAAGGCCAAATTTCCCAAACTATTCCCGCGTTTCCTGTCCGGCCTGCCCGACGGAGGGCTGGTCATGTGTCATCCGGGCTTCGTCGATGCCGAGCTAAAAGCGCTCGATTCGCTGACGACGCTGCGCGAGCACGAATTTGCCTTTTTTAGTTCCGAGGCTTTCCCGAACGCGCTTGCTGAACACGGCGTCGCACTTGCGCACCCCACTGGCGGATTGGGCGGCACCGCCTAGATAACAGCGCTAACGGATACGGGAGGACGTCATGACCCCGCAGGAACGCCAACTGGTTGAAAATCTGTTCGACCGGCTCGCCAAGCTCGAAAACACCCCGCGCGATGCCGACGCGGAACGCGCAATTGAAGATGGCCTTCACCATGCGCCAAACGCGATCTACCCGCTCGTGCAGACGGTGCTGGTGCAGGACGAGGCCCTCAAGCGAGCGGACGCGCGCATCCGCGAGCTCACGGGCGAAGATTCCAACGAACCCGCAAACGGCGGATTTCTCGACAGCATGCGCCAGGCACTGACAGGCCGTTCGGTGGCCACCTCAGTGCCGAGTGTGCGCCGGCCGCGCACCAGGCGAAACCGACCAGCGCTGGAATAACGGCGGCGCTTTTGCGCCCGCCGCTGCGCCAGCGATGCAGGCGCAAGGGGGTTCGTTTCTCGGCACCGCCGCTGCATCAGCCGCCGGAGTCATCGGCGGCGCGCTCCTGCTCAATTCCATCAGCTCGATGTTCGGTCATCATGGCGGCAGCGCATTCGGCGCGCCGCTTTCATCCGGCTCGCCATCTGGCTCTCCATGGGACAATAGCGCAGCCGGCAGCGATCTCGCGCGCGATGCCGGTCTCAATGACATTGGTAGCGGTTCACGTGGCGATGCGCAGCAGGCAAGCCTGCTCGATAGTGACGACAGTGACCCGTCTGGGCTTATCGACGATTTTAGCGATGACGCAGGCGGTGACTTGGGCGGCGGTGACTTGGGCGGCGGCGACAGCGCCTGACGCCGACTACAACACGATGACTTTGGTGCCGATCTTCACGCGCTCGTAAAGGTCCTCGACATCCGCGTTACGCATACGAATGCACCCGGACGACACGTTCTTGCCGATTGTCCAGGGTTCATTCGAGCCGTGGATGCGGTAGATCGTCGAGCCGAGGTAAAGGGCGCGCGCACCAAGCGGGTTGCCCGGCCCACCGGCCACGAAATGCGGCAAATAAGGCTGGCGCTTGAGCATTTCATCCGGCGGCACCCAATCCGGCCATTCCTTCTTTGCCGAGACCGCGTGCACGCCTGACCAGGTGAACCCTGGGCGTCCGACGCCAATGCCATAGCGCATCGCCCTGCCTTCGCCCTCGACCAAAAAAAGGAAGTGGTTTGGTGTATCGATGACAATAGTTCCCGGCCTTTCAGTACCGCTGTACGCAACCTCCTGGCGCTGGAAGCGCGGATCGAGCTGGTAATCCGCCGCTTGCTGCTCCAGCCTGGGATCAATCGGCGCCCTGCTGGCATAGATCGGCTGCGTCGACTGCTCGCGCCCGTAGTAATTGTCGTGCGACGGCTCGCCGTACCAGGTCTGCGAACCACTGCGTGGTCGTTGGCCTGCGTCTCCAAAAATGAATTCGATGAAGCCGCCGCCGAGACCGGATTGCACCTGTGGCTGTTGCGCTGATGCCGTCACCATCGGCGGCGTGCCTTGCGCCTCTTCAGGTGGCGAAAGCAAGACTGGGTCCGCAAAGGCGAGTGTAGAGAACGATATGGTCGCTGTAGCGACTGCAATGACTGAAACGCGCATCAACGCACCTGCACTGTTACTTGCGTCCCGCAGTAAAGGGGCAAACGCACACCGATTGGTAAATTGCCGTAAACCACGATGGGACATGGTAAACGAGCCGTTTCCATGCCTCTGCAACCCAGCGTTAATGCAGCCTCGCTATGAACATCCATAAGTCCGCGTGGGGATGCCAGGCGTGCAGCGAAAAGTGTTCCGCATCGAAGAACTTGTCGGAGGCAATGCCCCCCGGCAGCGCGACGCTGATCTCAATTCAGCTGATCCTGCGCCGTCGATCGAGCACGAATTGGCGGGCATCCAGGATATCATCGCCCGCAATAAGCGCGAACTATCGGCGCTGATCAATGACGGCAGTGAGCGCCGGATGTCGCGCGCAGCCGGTGAACTCGGCGCCGCGGTTGAGGGCATGGAAACGGCCACGCAAAAGATATTGGCTTCGGTGGAAGCAATCGATGAATGCGCACGCGCGCTTGCCTCGGCTTTGACCGATGACTATCACCACGGTCTGGCGCAAGATGTGCAAGATCACGTCGTGCGCGTCTATGAAGCGTGCAATTTTCAGGACCTCGCCGGCCAACGTATCGGCAAGGTGATCGCGACCTTGATGACGGTGGAAGAACAATTGGCGGCGATGATTGAGCACCTCCAGAGCGGCGGTGGGGCAAGTCGCCCTGCGGCAGTGGCCCATCGCACATATGCTGGCGATCTCATCAACGGTCCCAGGCTCGACGGCGCCTCCGGCCACGTCACCCAGCAAGATATCGACTTGATGTTCGCCTAGGCTGGACGGCGCAGCGAGACAAAACAGATCAGCGCGACTGCTGCGAAGGCCGCCGCAAGGCCAAGTGCCGCCGCATCTGATGCACGTTCGATCACAAACGCCATGATCAACGGTGCCGCCGATTGCATCAACAGGAATGGACCGGCGAGCCTACCCATGAGCCGCCCGTAACCCGAAGCGCCGAATAACGCGAGCGGAACGGCGCCCCGCGTTATGGTCACCAGACCATTGGCACCACCAAACATGAGCGCAAACGCCGCGGCTGTTGCGGTCGATACATGGAGAAATGTGAGCATCACGAATGCGCATAACAACGTGCCAAGCGCAAATCGTACGACCCACAGCGGATGCACGTTACGGCCAAATGCAAATTCAATCAGCCGCGCGCCGACTTGCGCCGGCCCGAACAGGGCGCCGATCCAGACGACAGTTCCGGCATCAATGCCGGCGCGCGCGAAAATTGCGAGCAAATGCGCGGACAGGCCGGACGGGATGAAAGCATAAGAAGCGAAGGCCGAAGCCACCAGAATGAATGCAAGGCCATGCGGCGGCAGCACCTTTGCCGGCGTCTCTGTCTCGGATGTTTTCGGCACATCGGCTTCAAAGCGACTGCGCGGAAGCGCCAAGGCGTGAAGCGGCGCAGAGATAAAGGCGAGGAGTGCCGCGTACAGCAGATAGGTGCCACCCCATCCTACGCGATCAAGCAGGAAATGTGTTGCGGGCCAGCTCACGGTCGACGCAAATCCGCCGGCAAGCGTGAGTGCGGTAATCGGGCGCCGTGCGCCAATGCCGAATATGCGTCCGAGCGTCGCAAATGCGGAATCGTAAAGATTAGCCGCCATGCCGACGCCAAGAACCATCCAGACCGCGTAGTAAGCGGCCGGATGCTTTGCATGCACGATGAGAAAGAGACCGAGTGCGCCGATCAGCGAACCGATCGTCATCACGACGTGTCCGCCGAAGCGATCTATCGAGCGGCCGACATAGGGCGCGATCAGCCCCGCAACCAAAAGGCCGACAGAAAATCCGCCCATCGTAAAGGAGATCGACCAACCGCGGTCTGTTGCGATCAGCGGGACAATCAGCACCGGTGTGTAGAAAATGGTGCCCCAGGACAGGATCTGCGTGACGCCAAGCACCGGCACTGCGCGCCAGGGGCCTTCGATAAACTCGCGGAGAGAAGTCATGCCGGCCACCACAGCGTCATGCGCGCGCTGAATCCCGTGCACCCAAGATGAACGGCCACGACGTGCAGCCTTTACGCAAACTCACCGTTGCTGAGTCGCATCATGGACGCCCGGCAATGACTGTGAAAGATCACTGTCTTGGCGGCGGCTGGAATTGCTGTTGCGGGGGTTGTTGCTGGACCGGAGGCTGCACCGGCCTGGGCGCGGCTGTTCTCGGCTTGGGCTTTGGTTTAGCCGCCGGGCGCTTGGCGCCCTCGCCGCCGCAACGCACGTAGACCATCGTGCCGTAGCGGCCCTGCACTTCCGAATCCATCCAGCGCAGAATGAGCACGCGGCCATCAAACGAGACCACTTCGCGGTCCTGAGCCGCACCCGGCTCCGCGTCCGCCGGGCCAATAAATGTCTTGCCGCCCGGCGCACCCTTCAGGCGCAGTTCGGTCGGCGTTGCTTCATCGGCAAGGTGCATCATCACCCCACCGCTCGGGCCAAGCGTGATGACGTACGGCTGCTTGCAGCCAGCAATGGCCGCCTGCTCGGTGCGCGGGCGGTCCTCTTCCTTGTGATAGGCGGCAAGCCCCCAGCGCCCGACAATGTCCTGCGGCGGGAAGGCCGGCGGAAGCGTCTGCATGACAGCCGGCGCGGCGGGCTGATCGAGCTGCGGCCCGGTGGCACAGCCGGAAAGCCAAAGCGCCATGAAACCTAAACCAAGGGCGCTTGAAAGCGCAGGGCGATGGAGATGGCTCATTCCGGCTCCTTGAGGCAGGCATACGACTTTGGAGGGCCTCGGCGGACAGCGCAAGCACGGTTTCGTGTCCGGGGGCAGAATCACCCGCCCTCCAACCTTGACACCCCGCTGCCAAGGCAATATTTCCCGGGCAGCAATTGGCACTCTTTCTATGCGAGTGCTAAAGGCCTGATAAATCGATAATTTCCGTTACACGAGACGCGCACTAGCGCCACGAGGAAGCCCATGGCCAAGACCAAATTTCGTCCCTTGCACGACCGCGTGGTCGTGCGCCGCATCACCGCAGAAGAGAAGACCAAAGGCGGCATCATCATTCCCGATACCGCCCAGGAGAAGCCCCAGGAAGGCGAAGTGATCGCCGTCGGCCCGGGCGCCCGCGACGAGAGCGGCAAGCTCATCCCGATCGACCTGAAGACGGGCAACCGCGTGCTGTTCGGCAAATGGTCGGGCACGGAAGTCAAGCTCGACGGAGAGGAACTCCTGATCATGAAGGAGTCCGACATCATGGGTGTGATCACCTAAGTGACATTCGAATCCACGGAGTAAATTAAAATGGCTGCCAAGGACGTAAAATTTTCAGGCGACGCACGCGATCGCATGTTGCGCGGCGTCGACATTCTCGCCAACGCCGTAAAAGTGACGCTCGGCCCGAAAGGCCGCAATGTCGTGCTCGATAAATCATTTGGCGCCCCGCGCATCACCAAGGATGGCGTGACGGTGGCCAAGGACATCGAGCTCGAAGACAAGTTCGAGAACATGGGCGCACAGATGGTGCGCGAAGTTGCCCAGAAGACCAACGACCTCGCCGGCGACGGCACCACCACGGCGACGGTGCTTGCCCAGGCGATCGTAAAGGAAGGCGCCAAGTCGGTTGCCGCAGGCATGAACCCGATGGACCTCAAGCGCGGTATCGATATTGCCGTCACTGCGGTGGTCAAGGACATCGAGAAGCGCGCGAAGAAGGTATCCTCCTCGGCGGAAGTAGCCCAGGTCGGCACCGTCTCATCCAACGGCGACAGCAACATCGGCAGCATGATCGCCAAAGCGATGCAGAAGGTCGGCAACGAAGGCGTCATTACTGTCGAGGAAGCCAAGGCGATGGAGACCGAGGTCGAAATCGTCGAAGGCATGCAGTTCGACCGCGGCTACATCTCTCCCTATTTCGTCACCAACGCCGAGAAAATGCTGGCCGAGCTCGAGGATGCCTACATCCTCCTGCACGAAAAGAAACTGTCCGGCCTCCAGTCGATGCTTCCGGTGCTGGAAGCGGTGGTGCAGTCGGGCAAGCCGCTCGTCATCATCGCCGAAGACGTCGAGGGCGAAGCGATTGCCACGCTGGTGGTCAACAAGCTGCGCGGCGGCCTGAAAGTTGCTGCCGTGAAAGCGCCGGGCTTCGGCGACCGCCGCAAGGCCATGCTGGAGGACATTGCGATCCTCACGGGCGGCCAGCTGATCTCCGAAGATCTCGGCATCAAGCTCGAAAACGTCACCACGGCCATGCTCGGCCGCGCCAAGAAGGTGATCATCGAAAAGGAAAAAACCACCATCGTGCATGGCGCAGGCAAAAAGCCTGAAATTGAAGCGCGCGTGCAGCAGATCAAGGCGCAGATCGAGGAGACGACCTCGGACTACGACCGTGAGAAGCTGCAGGAGCGTCTCGCCAAGCTGGCGGGTGGCGTTGCGGTGATCCGCGTTGGCGGCGCCACCGAAGTCGAGGTGAAAGAGAAGAAGGACCGCGTCGAGGACGCACTCAATGCCACCCGTGCGGCGGTCGAGGAAGGCATCGTGCCAGGCGGCGGCGTTGCTCTGCTGCGCGCCAAGAAGGCGGTCGGCCGCATCCACGACGAAAACCCGGACGTCCAGGCCGGCATCAACATCGTCCTCAAGGCGCTGGAAGCGCCGATCCGCCAGATCGCGGAAAATGCGGGCGTAGAAGGCTCGATCGTGGTTGGCAAGATCATGGACGAAAAGTCTGAAACCTACGGCTTCGATGCCCAGACCGAGAAGTACGTCGACATGGTCGAGGCTGGCATCATCGACCCCGCAAAGGTTGTGCGTACCGCACTTCAGGACGCGGGCTCGGTTGCCGGGCTGCTGGTCACCACCGAGGCCATGGTTGCCGAGTTACCGAAAGAACCCGCGCCGGCAATGCCGCCAGGCGGTGGCATGGGCGGCGGAATGGGCTTCTAACGGAGTTCGATCTTTCGTCAGACAAAGCAAGGGCGCGGCCTCGGCCGCGCCCTTTTTGTTTCCAAGGCTGCGGTTCGGTCAATGATCGCTGGCGCGAAATTTCAACGTCTTCGGCCCTTCCAGGACGATGCCGTCGCCTACCCGGCGCCACCCGGTCATTTGCGTCAGCATCGCCAGAAATTCTTCATCAGCCTGAACCCGTTCCGGCGTGCATTGTCCGGCGCTTTGCATCGTGGGCATTTCTTCGGAAAGCGGACCGGCCTCGATCGTGATTGCCGCGTCGGAAATCTCGACGTGGGCCGGTACGGTCCGGCACCACAGATCTATTCGCGCGTTGCCGTTCGGCTCAACGGCGAGAATGGGCATTCGCTTGCCGGGTCGCATCGGTGCCGCGTCGAGCAAGAGTTCCCGATCAAACGGAAATGTCTCGGCGGGGACAGCCGCGCCGGACGCCAACAATATTAGAACTGCGGCGACCGCGCCGTGCACGAAAGCGTAGCGCGTCATTCCGCCTCGGTGACCGTTTGAATCATGGCGCGCGCTGTCCGCAGCAACCGCTCGTCGCGCCCATGCGCGCCCACCAGCTGGACGCCGATCGGAAGGCCGTCGGCATTGGCCAGCAGAGGCAGATTGAGCGAGGGAAATCCGGTCAGTGTCCAGAGTGTACAGAACACGGGATCACCGGTCGCTTCGAGGCCCTGCGGAGCAACGCCCCGCGCCGACAGCGTCAGGATGGCATCTGAAAATTGCTCGAAAATGCTCGCCATCCCGTCGGCATAGCGCCGCGCATCGCGCAAGGCAGCCAGATATTCGGTGGCGGTCACCTTGCGGCCTTCCGCGATGAGGTCACGGAACTGCTTGCTGACCTCGCCGCCCTTGTCGACAAAGTCACCGAGATTGTGTGCCATATCGGTGGCCATGATCGCGCGCAACGCGCTCCAGGCGTCCCGATAATAGTCGGGCAAGTCGAATTCGTGCGCGCCCAGCTCCTTCGCAAGATCCTCGAGCGCGCTGCGCGCGTCGGCGTCGGCCTTGTCCCACATTGGCGTGCGCACCAGCGTGAAGGACGGCGGAATTGGCGGTTCTTCCCCCACGGTCGCGCAAAAGCTCGGTGATGCGTATGGACGAGAATCCGGATCAGCAGGATCTTCGCCGGCCAGAACATCAAGAATGAGCGCCAGATCGTCGAGCGAGCGCGCGAACGCTCCAACGTGATCGAGCTTGTGCGACAAGGTCAGCGCGCCGGCGCGTGAAATCAGGCCATGGCTGGGCTTCACACCGAAGACGCCGCAAAACGCGGCCGGGCGGATCATCGAGCCGTTGGTCTGCGAGCCGATCGCCAGCGGCACCATTCCGGCAGCGACTGCTGCAGCCGACCCTGACGATGAACCGCCGGGCGTTCGCTTCAAATCGCGCGGGTTGCGGGTCTTGCCGGGATGGAAATAGGCAAACTCGGTCGTGACCGTTTTGCCGATGATGACAGCGCCGGCTTCCCGCAGCCGGCGAACCGCAGCCGCATCGGCCTGCGGGCGACGCCCTGCAAGAATTGGCGATCCGCACTCCGTCGGATAGTCCGCGGTGTCGAAGATATCCTTGATGCCGACGGGAACGCCATGTAACGGGCCGATCCGCCCGCCATCAGCCTTTTTGCGATCGAGCGCGCGGGCTTGTTTGAGCGCATGCTCAGGATCGATATGGACGAAGGCAT
Organism: uncultured Alphaproteobacteria bacterium; assembly: GCA_963801955.1. Lineage (GTDB taxonomy): Bacteria > Pseudomonadota > Alphaproteobacteria > Rhizobiales > Xanthobacteraceae > Pseudolabrys. The sequence continues at coordinate 245,934 of CAWDGS010000002.1, read as the reverse complement.
GGACCTCGCGATCCACCTCCGCAATCCGTTCCAGGCATGCGGCTGTATAATCCTCAGCCGAAATCGCGCCGCGCGCGATTTCGCCCGCGGCTTGAGTTGCCGTCAGTGCAGTGATGTCGGATTGGGGCAAGTTCCGGTTTCCTATGAAATAAGCGCGCCGATAAAACCATTACCGGCGCGCTTAGTCCATTTGCAATGCCGATCTTGTCTCAGTTGCCGTAAAGGTAGTTGGGCAACCAAAGCGTCATGCCCGGCCAGAAATACATGATCACCATGCAGATGATGACGATGACCATATACGGCATCATGCCGTTGAAGATCTGGTTGAGGGTTACGTGCGCGGGCGCGACGCCCTTGAGATAGAACGCCGACATCGCCACCGGCGGCGACAGGAACGCCGCCTGCAGGTTCACGAACACCAGCGTGCCCCACAACACCGGATCGATGTTGAAGTGCTTAAGCAGCGGCAGAAAGATCGGCACGAAGATCACGATGATCTCGGTCCATTCCAGCGGCCAGCCGAGCACGAAGATGATCGCCTGCGACAGCATCATGAACTGGATGGGCGTCATGTTGAACGACAACACCCATTGCTCGACCAGCGCCTGCCCGCCGAGGATCGCAAACACACCGGAGAACAAGGCTGAGCCGACGAACAGCCAGCACACCATCGCCGTCGTCTTCGCGGTCAGGAATACCGCTTCCTTCGTGCGTTTCCAGTCGAGTGTCCGCGCCTGAATCGCCAGCAAGAATGCACCGGCCGCACCGACCCCAGCCAATTCCGTCGCCGTCGTGATACCGAACAAGATAACGGCGAGCACGACCACGGTGAGAATGCCGAGCGGCATGATCGAGGTGGACAACAGCTTGATGACTTCAAGCCGGTCGACATCAAGCCGCCAGTAATAGCGGAGCTGCCATAGCGCGCAGACTGCCGCGATGATGCCAAACCACAGGTAGAAGCCTTCAGGCGGCCCCAGTTCGGCGGCTGTCGCAGGACCTTTTGCCAGGCCCGGCGTGCCGAGTTGCTGCACGCCAGTGACCACCGCTTCAGGCCCCACTTGCTGGTGAATGACCACGTACCAATAAGTCAGCCACAGCGTGCCGCCGACCAGCATGAACGGTACCAGGGCCGCGATGAAATTATTCACGAGCGTCAGGTAGCTGACGCGGCCCTTCCCAGTCTCGATTGCCAGCGCCCGCGACGGCGAAGAGCAGCGCCGTCACCAGCATGACGAAGGCATTCTTCGAATAGGTCGCGCTGAGCTTTCGCATCCAGTCAGGAACCGGGACGCGCGTCTGATCCTCCGGCAGCGGCGGAGCGATCTTCGGGTTAATCATCGCCCAGCCGATGATGTAGATGAGGTAGAGGAACGACAGGAAGAAGCCCGGAAACATAGCTGCCGCGTAAAGCTTCACCACCGACTGGCCGGCGACCGCCGCGTAGACGATGATCATCACCGACGGCGGGATCAGAATGCCGAGCGTTCCGCCGGCCGTGATCACGCCGGACGCGAGTTTCACGTCGTAACCGGCGCGCAGCATCGGGTTGAAGGCGATAACGCCCATCAGCACCACCACCGCGCCCACCAGGCCGGAAGCGATGCCCCAGAACGTGCACACGATCAGCGTTGCCACGGCGAGCGATGCAGGCACTTTGCGGAACGCCAGCTGGATCGAATAGAACATCTTGTCGACCAGCGCGCCGCGCTCCATGACGTATCCCATCAAGACGAATAACGGGATCGAGATCAGCACGTCGTTGTTCATCGCGCCGTAGGTGCGCTGGACCATCAGTTCGAACACTTTGTTGTCGGTAAACAGATGGGTCGGATCGTAAAAGGCGATAAAGCCGAAGAACATTCCGAGGCCCATCAGCGTAAAGGCTGTCGGAAACCCCATCATGATCACAACCACGATGAGGGCGAGCATCGTAAGCCCGAGTGCTGGGTCGCTCATGTGTTCAGATCCCCGCCCATGCCGCGTTGGCGCGCGATTTCGTCGATTTCCTTAGCGCGTTCGATCGCGATTTTGCGCGACTCGTCGTCGACATATTCGCTGTGCGCGAGCTGCTCCTCGATGACGTCGATTTCGGCGACGTCGTGCAGCCGGCTCGGCCATTCGCCGGTCTTAAGGCAGACAACAGCACGAACGATCTCGGCAACGCCTTGCAACATCACCAGCGCGCCCGCGATCGGGATGACGGTCTTGAAGTGGTAGACCGGTGGACCGTTGGAGGTGACGTTCGAGTGCTCCGCGATGCGCCAGGAATCGCCCGCGTAGTCGGTGCCCGCGTAGATAAGTGCAGCAATGCCGGGCAAAAAGAACACCACGTACAGCACAATGTCGAGCGTTGCCTGGGTGCGCGGCCGCATCGAACTGTAAAGAAAGTCACCGCGCACGTGCGCGTTTTGCGCCAGCGTATAGGCGCCGCACAGCATGAACAGCGTGCCGTAAAGCATGTTGTCGAGATCGAAGATCCATGCGGTCGGCGCATTCAGCAGATAGCGCTTGATGACCTCGATACAGACGACGCTCATCAGGATCATGATCAGCCAGGCGGCTGCCTTGCCGACCCACGTGCTGATGCCGTCAATTGTATGCAGAACGCTTTGGACGTTCATTTTTATTCGCCGTTTATGGGGGAGTTTTGCAAGAACAAAGCACCATTCCGTACCCCTGCGGAATGGTGCTTTGCCAGTTCGTAACGTCGTTAGATCGGTGATTTAGCGTTCGGTCCGAAGTAGTGGTCGAATGCCATCTTGCGCGGCGTGATGTAGTCCTGCTCCCACTGCGTCGCACGCTTCGCGAACGCGAGCTGCGAGGCGATGATCTCCTTGAAGAGCGGATTGCTCGCGACGTACTTCTTGGTGATCTCGTCGTAGAGCTCGAGCTGTTTCTTCAGGATCGAGTCCGGTGTCCTGTAGAACTTCACCTTGTCCTGCGTTTGCAGCGTGATGTAGTCCTGCGAGTTGCGGTCGATCGCTTTCCACTGCATGTCTTGCGATGCAGCTTCGACGCCGCTCTCGATCAGGTGTCTGCATCTTTTCCGGCAGCGCCTTGAACTTCGTCTTGTTGAAGCTGATCTCGAGCTGCTCCGAGTTCTGGTGGTAGCTCTGCAGCATGCAGACCTTCGAGACGTCGGCGAAACCGAGTGCACGGTCCGACGACGCGTTGTTGAATTCGGCCGCGTCGAGCAGGCCGCGGTCGATCGCCGCGACGATTTCGCCGCCCGGGAGCGCGTTGACGGCGGCGCCCATGGCGGTGAACAGGTCAATGGAAATACCGACGGTGCGGTATTTCAGACCCTTGAAGTCGTCGACGGATTGCATCGGCTTCTTGAACCAGCCGAGCGGCTGCGAGTAGAGCGGCGCGTAGGGGAACGACACGACGTCGGCGCCGATGGTCGCATAGATCTTCTCAAGCAGCGCCTTGCCGCCGCCGTACTTGTGCCAGGCCAGCAGCATGTTGGCGTCCATCGCATAGCCCGGGCCCGATCCCCACAGCGCGAGCGCCGTGTTCTTGCCGTAGCTGTACACGAGCACGCCGTGGCCGCCGTCGAGCACGCCTTTCGACACCGCGTCGAGCAGGCCGAAGGCGGGCACCACGGCGCCGGCCGGGAGCACCTCGATCTTGAGGTCGCCGCCGGTCATATCGTTGATGCGCTTGCCGAAGTCCTGCGCGTATTCGTGGAAGATATCCTTCGACGGCCAGGTGCTCTGGAACCGCATGCTGATCGGTCCCTGCGCCTTGACGACGGACGGTGCGGTTACCGCAGCAACGCCCGCGACGGCGGCGCCGCCCAGGAATTTACGGCGGCTCGCAATCGAATTACGCCCTTGGTGATTGGTCATTTCATCGCCCTCCCCTAGATATCGTTTGTCGCTGATTATTCAGCTTTTGGAAGTACTAACACCAGTACCCTCGCCTTTAGTCTGTAACTATTTTGCGCGGACGACAAGCCGAAATCCGGCCGTGGCCTGCCCACCTGTCGGTAAAGGCTTAGGAATTCGCCATAGTCCCACTGACGGGACACTCGCTAAATCACAGGAAAAAGCCCCGCGCCTTGCGGGCGCGGGGCAATGGTCAGGGACCCGCTAGGGCATGAAAATCACTTCACGATCATGCCGGTAAAGACGTAAGCCTGCAGCATCACAAGGATACCGACCAGGCAGGCCAACGCGATCGAATGCTTGAAGACAAACCGCAAGATCGTGCCTTCATGCCCGAACCAGTTGGTTGCCGTGGATGCGACGACGATCGATTGGGCGTCGATCATCTTGCCCATGACGCCGCCTGAAGAGTTTGCGGCGGCCATCAGGATCGGCGAGATGCCCAGCTGGGTGGACGTGATCTTCTGCAGGTTGCCGAACAGGATGTTCGACGCGGTATCCGAACCTGTCAGTGCGACGCCAAGCCACCCAAGCAACGTCCCGAAGAAGGGATAGAGCACTCCGGTTGCTGCAAAGGCCAAACCCAGCGTGGCATCGATCCCGGACAAGCGCGTCAGGGTGCCGATGCCCAGCATCGCCGAAATGGTGATCAACGAATAGGCGCAGACCTTGATGGTCTGACCATACGCCCTCACCAGGCCAGCGGGCGTGAAGCCCATGAGGAAGCCCGAGATGATCGCGGCAATGAGCATGCCCGAGCCGGTATAGGAGAGCCACGTGAACGAGAAGACTGCGCCTTCCTTGGTCGGTGTCGGGACGATCGGCGCAACCTTGTTGATCATGTTGTGCAGATCCGGAACCGCGTAGTTCCAGGTCGCCCAGGGATTGACCTGACCCTTGAACCAGTTTGTGCCCCACAACAGCAGGATGGCGCAGACGATGATCCACGGCAGCAGCGACATCCACACCTGCGCGGTTGTCGGCTTCCGGGTGGATTTCGGTGGTGGCCGACCTACGGATGGATCGTGGCTGCGCAGCGCCGGCGACGTCCAGATGACCTTCGGTTGCCAGACTTGCAGGAAGAGCACGAGGCAGGCCATCGAGATCAGCGAAGCGCCGATATCCACGATCCAGGGATTGATGAAGTTTGAAATCAGGAATTGCGGGATCGCAAATGACACGCCGGTGACCAATATGGCCGGCCAGATTTCCTTCATGCCCTTCCAGCCCGCGAAGGCCCAGATCAGCCAGAACGGCACGATCAGCGAAAAGAACGGGAGCTGGCGGCCGACCATTGCACCGAGCAGGAACGGATCGATCCCCGTCACGCTGGAAAGACCCTGAATCGGAGTGCCGAGAGCGCCGTAAGCAACCGGCGCCGTATTGGCGATCAATGAGAGCCCGGACGCCGCCAGCGGCGAGAAACCCAGGCCGATCAGAATTGCACCCGTCACGGCCACCGGTGTTCCGAAGCCCGACGCGCCTTCGAAGAAGGCGCCAAACGAAAATGCGATCAACAGCAACTGCAAGCGCCGGTCGGTGGTCACGCCACCGATCGTGTTTTGCAGCGTCTCGAACACGCCCTTCTCAACCGTCAGGCGGTAGAGAAAAATAACGTTGAGCACGATCCAGCCGATCGGGAAGAACCCGGTCACGATGCCGAGCACGGTCGCGCGCAGCGACATGTCGGCAGGCATCGTGAAGATGACGATCGCGACAAAGTTCGCAACGATCAGCGCAATAATCGCGGCGAAATGTGCTTTCACCTTGTTGGACGCGATGAGCAACAGCAGCGTCACGACCGGCAATGCCGCGGCGATTGTCGACAGAGCTGCGTTATTGAACGGATTGTAAACCTGATCCCACATGGCTTTTCTCCCCAGATGCCGCCGGTTTTTTGCCGCCTTCGTGTTGTCGAATTGCCCGGCTGGTTTGTGCGTTGAGCACAATCGTCAGTTTGTAACGAACGAGGGCGAGGGACAACGCCCGGCTGAAACTATGCTGGTGATATCGCTCGCGTGGAACAATGATCCACCAGTAAAAACAATGGGATTCAGCAGCAGCCTGTACTAAAGCAGCATGGGTCATCAGAATTGCGGCGGTTGCGCAACGTTCTGAGTGCTGCACCCGATATTGCCGGCACACATCAGGAGACTTTCCGTGAGAGGTATTTTCTCGACGCTCGCCATCGTGTGGCGAATTGCCAGCCCGTATTTCTATTCAGAAGATCGTTGGCCCGGCCGCATCTTGTTGGCCGCCGTCGTTGCGATCGAACTGTCGATCGTCGGCATCAATGTCCTGCTCAACTCCTGGAACAATACGTTCTACAACGCGCTGCAGGACAAGAACTGGGACGCCTTCGTCTATCAGCTCGGCTATTTTTGCGTGCTCGCCACGATCTACATTCTGCTGGCCGTTTATCAGCTCTATCTCAATCAATGGCTGCAGATTCGCTGGCGGCGCTGGCTGACGCAAACCTATCTCGACCATTGGCTGATCGGCGCCAATCACTACCGGATGCAGCTCCTTGGAGACGCAGCCGACAATCCCGACCAGCGCATCGCCGAGGACGTCAAGCAATTCATCGATGCCGGCACGACCGGCATTGGCGTTTTGCCGATCGGGCTGGGCTTGCTGAACTCCGTGGTGACGCTCGGCTCGTTTGCGATCATCCTCTGGAACCTTTCGGGAACTGCTCCCCTTCAGCTGTTCGGCACGACCTGGGCCATTCCTGGCTACTTATTCTGGGCGGCGTTGATCTATGCGATTATCGGCACGACGCTAACGCATTTGGTCGGCCGCGCACTGACTGCGCTCAATTTCCAGCAGCAGCGCTACGAAGCGGATTTCCGATTCAATCTGGTTCGCGTGCGCGAGAATTCCGAACAGATCGCGCTGCTCGATGGCGAACGGGCGGAACGCGACCGGCTCCTGACCAGGTTCAGCAAGGTCGTGGCGAATTGGCTCGCGATCATGTCGCGGCAGAAGAAGCTCACATTTCTCACCGCCGGCTACAGTCAGGTTTCGTCGGTGTTTCCATTCGTCGTGGTGAGCCCCGCCTATTTTGCGGGCTCGATCCAGCTCGGCGGGCTGATGCAGACAGCATCTGCATTCGGCAGCGTGCAGGGCGCGCTATCGTTCTTCATCACGGTCTATCGGCAGCTCGCCGAATGGCTCGCAGTGGTCGAACGGCTGGCCGGTTTCGATGAATCGATTGCGGCCGCAAAAGCGGCCGCGAATACGCCGCCTGTCATTACACTGGTGCCGGGAAATGCGAGCGCCGTGAGCTTCAACGATCTGGCCGTGCGGCTTCCGAATGGAAAACCGCTGGTCAGTGCCAACAAGATTTCGATCAAGCTCGGCGAGCGCGTGCTGGTGAGCGGACCTTCCGGCGCCGGCAAATCAACTTTATTCCGCGCGCTCGCCGGTGTCTGGCCGTTTGGCGAAGGCACCGTCACGGTGCCGAAAGGCGCGCGGATGATGATCCTGCCGCAGCGGCCATATTTCCCGATCGCACCGCTGGCCGATGCCGTCGCCTATCCGGCCGAGCCGGGCAGTTTCGATGCCGGCCGTGTCGCGGAGCTCATTGCCGCGGTCGGTCTGCCCGCATTGGCCGATCGCATCGAGGAAGACGCGCATTGGAACCGCATGCTGTCGCTTGGCGAACAGCAACGGCTGGGGATCGCGCGCGCACTGCTCTATGCAGCCGGACTACCTGTTTCTGGACGAAGCGACCGCTTCGCTCGATGAGCCGGCGGAAGCCGCCGTTTATCGACTGCTCGAGCAACGGCTCGTGAAGACGACAATTGTCTCGATCGGACACCGCGCGACGCTTGCGGCTTTCCACCAGCGCCGGCTGGCGTTCAACCGGGACGGCGATCATTTCGCCGTGCAAGAGGCGAACCTCACAGCAGCGACCTAAGGCGAGAACCGCGGACCGGCAAAAGAGAAAGGGCGGCGACCGGTCACGGCCGCCGCCCCTTCAGGGACAGACTTTCAGTTCAGCTTACTTCAGGCTGCCGAGCGTAAGGTCGGCAGACAGCTTGGCGATGAAGGTCGCACCGCACCAGCTCGAGCCAGGGCCAGCGTTGATGGCGGTCTGGTTGCCGATACCAACCGCGGTCGGATCGCTGGTGAAGGCGTTGCAGTCACCCTTGTTGAGATTCGTGTCGCTGTAACGCAGATCGAGGGTGAAGACCTTCCAGGTCAAACCCAAACCGACGTTCCAGGTATTGTAGTCCGTGTAGTTGATGCCGTTCGGGCTGTTCGTCGCACAGCCAGCGCCTGGTGCCCGAACGTGCAGGCGTAGAACAGATCGCTGGTGCCCAGCCACTGACGGCCGAACTCACCCGACACGTACCAGCCGAACGGACCAAGCGCCATTTTCTCGGCGCGGTGAACTTGATGGTGCCGGACAGATATTCGCCTTCCGCGCCGGTGTTCAGGAAGTTCGGCGAATAATAGAAGTTACCGCCAAACGCCCAATCGGTCCGAGGTGTAAACGACCTTGCCGTAAACTTCGTAGAAGCTTGCGACCGACTTTTGCGGCGTTGCCACTCGGGACCAGGAGGCCAAAGCAGGCCGGATCGACGCCAGGCGTGACCTGCGTAACAATTGCCACCCGGGTAGTAGTAATACCAAAAGCCAAAATCGAAGGCCAAAGGACCGAAGGTCGGACGAACGCCGCCGTAGAAATCGATTTCGGCCGCCGCGTTGTTGGCGAACTTGATGCTCTCACCAGACAGGCCGGCGTAGAGCTGGAAATTCGAATTGATGTTGTAGCGCGGCTCGAAATAAGCCGCGACCGACGGCTTGTGCCCGGACTGGGTCACGCCGCGGAACATATAGTCATTCATGATGGCCGCGCCGAAGGCGATATCCCACGGGCTCGGTTCCGCAGCCGGAGCGGCCTTGGCGGCCTTCACCGGCATGTCAGCCGCGAATGCGGGCACAGCGGCCGAGACCGCAAGCGCCGCAACAACCGACAACACAACTTTCTTCATTAAGTCTGCCCCTTTAATTCGATCGGCCCGAGAGTTCCGGCCGATCCCCTTTGCTTGCCTACAGACCCGTAGATGTCCCCGGGCGGTGATCGGTCTGTATGCGTTTTGACTGCATTAACACGCAAATTTAGACCTGTGGCGCCCTGCTCCGGCAAGCCAAAAACGGCGGCAACTGCCGCCTTTTTAGGCGAACAGGCCCCTTACCGACAGAAAGACGGCACCTGTTGCGTGAATGTCACAAATTTGGATCGTCAGGAGCGCTCATTCCGGCTACTTGAGGTGGTATTCCCGGCCAACGTGGCCGGGTTTTCCACACCCTGACGTTTGCAGACAAACGATTTTCCGGTCGATCCGAATCGACGTTTTTAAGCCGCCGCCGCCTTTTTGCGGTTGGCCTCAAGCCGCGAATCGACCAGCGCGACGATTGCATCGATCACCGGATGGCTCAGACCCTTCTGCTTGGCGATCAGCTGCACCAGCTTGTCGGCGCGTTCGATATTCGGCGCCCCGTTTTGCAGCGCGCGCGCGGCCGAAGCCGGACGCGTCAGGCTCTGCGCCGCCGCCGCATATTTTTCGAACGGCACAAGATCGCTCGGCGCCGCGCCAAGCTTGACGCAGAGATCGAACACGAAATTGTAGACCGAGCGCGACTCCTCGATGTTCGAATGCACCGCCTCTTGCGCGGTGCGCATGCCGTCTTTGGTGATGCAGCGATAGTTGCCGGCGAGCAGCATCGACCATTTCGCGAGCGGCACGAAGATCGAATCGTGCACGCGCAATTTCACCGGCAATTCGATCTTCCCTTCAGGGGTGTCGAAGCGCACGGCGTCGATGTCTTTCTCAATCTGGCGCAGGATTGCGGTGTGCATGTCATTGTCGAACTTGGCGACCTTGAAATTTGTCGGCAGCGTGACCTGCAGCACGTTGACCTTTTCCTCCGGCGGGCGGATCGCCTGCGGATCGGGGCTGCACAAAGTCAGCAAGCCTGGTTCAAAATTGTCCCACACCGTCGGATCGGTATAAGCGGGCTTGAGCAAATCGTAGTTGAGGCCGGGGATACGCTTCACGTAAGGAAGCGGCGGCATGTTCATGATCGACATGCACGGCACTTTCGATTTCGCCACTGCATCGAGCAATTCGCGCACACCAGGTGAGCGGTATTGCGGCTCCTGCATGGCGAGCCCGACCAGGTCGTAGTCCTTCGGGTTGACGCCGGCGGCGCCACCGGCCGTGACCTTGCCGGGCAGCTTGCGCGAGTCGATCTCGATCTGGTCCTTGCGGCCCTTCACCGGCATGCGCACGCGGAAACCTTCCGCGTTGATCAGGTCCGCTTCCGCCGGCAGGCAAATCAGATGGACGGAATGGCCACCAAACATGATCTTGGAGGCAAGCAGCGACCCGTAGGACGCGCCCATGATCAGAATTTTGTAAGTCGCCGGCATTGCGGCCTCCCTTATGGCTTGTTCGTAAAAATCCTAAAGAGTTCCGGCCCTTACAGCCGGTCGTCTCATGGATGGCATGCTATGCGGCCCGTCTCGTTGATGCAATCGGGGGTATTGTGCAACACGGAAGAGCCTCTGTCGTAACTTTCAGGTCGCTGCTCGTTCGTCGCTCGCAAGCGCCGCAAGCGCCTCCGGGATCGGGCCGCCGGTCGCCCAATCGAGCAATTCGACCGTATGCACGACGGGAATGCCGGTGCCGGCGGCCAGCTGGGTGATGCAGCCGATGTTGCCGGCCGCGATCACGTCCGGCGCGACACTTTCGATATTGGCGACCTTGCGCGCGCGTAGCTGCTCCGCCAGCGCCGGCTGGAGAATGTTGTAAGTACCCGCCGAACCGCAGCACAGATGTCCTTCCGGCACGTCCTTCACGACGAAGCCGGATCTGGAGAGCAAATCCTTCGGCTCACGGACAACTTTTTGCCCGTGCTGCAACGAGCAGGCAGCGTGATAGGCGATCGTGAACGGCTTGGCCGTGCCTGTCTCCCGCAAGTCGATCGTTGCCAGATATTCGGTGATGTCGCGGGCGTACGCTGAAACGCGCGCGGCCTTGGTGGCGTAGACTGGATCGTTGCGCAGCATGAAGCCGTAATCCTTGAGCGTCGTGCCGCAGCCGGAAACGGTGACGAGAATGGCGTCGAGCCCGTCGCCATCGACTTCGCGGATCCACGCATCGATATTGTTGCGGGCCCGCGCCAGCGCTTCGTCCTCGCGGCCCATGTGGTGAGCCAGCGACCCGCAGCACGCTTCGCCGGCCGCGACGACCACTTCGATGCCGTGGCGGTTGAGCAGACGAATGGCGGCCTCGTTGGTTGAGGGCGCCAGCACCGGATTGATGCAGCCGGACAACAGCGCCACCCGGCCACGGCGCGCGCCTTCCGCCGGATAGACCTTGCCGACGCGGTCAACCGGCGGCGCCGGCTTGCGGCGCGGCGTCAGGCGAAGCATGGCCGCCATCCGATGCAGCCCGAGGAGATCAAACACAGGCGCCAGCGGCCGCGCGACGAGGCCGGCAACGACGGCCAGCCGGAAAAGCGCCGGATCGACCAGCACGCGCGCGAGCAGCCCGCGCATGAAGCGGTCGGCCAGCGGGCGCTTGTACGTTTTCTCGATATGCTCGCGGGCGTGATCGACGAGATGCATGTAGTTCACGCCGGACGGACAGGTGGTCATGCAGGCAAGGCACGACAGGCAACGGTCGATGTGTTTGACCACCTCGCGCGTTGCCGGACTGTCCTGTTCGAGCATCTCCTTGATCAGGTAGATGCGTCCGCGCGGGGAATCGAGTTCGTCGCCCAAGCAGGACATAGGTCGGGCATGTCGCCGTGCAGAAACCGCAGTGCACGCAGGCGCGCAGAATTTTCTCCGAGGAGGCGACCTGCGGATCGAGTAGTTGCGTGAGCGTGAATGAGGTTTGCATGCGCTACACCCCCGCCCACATGCGGCCGGGATTGAGTACGGCTTTCGGGTCGAAACTTTCCTTCACGCGCTTGTCAGTGCATGCAATGCGGGTTCCTCCGGCGCGAAAACATCCATCGCGGCCCGCACCGCCGTGGATGCGCGGATGAGCGTGGCATGTCCGCCAAGGGCTGCCGCCGCGCCGCGGATCGCAGCGGCGTCCGGCTCGGCGGCGAATGGCATTGCCACCCAGATGAGGCCGCCGGCCCAGTCGTAAAACATCTGCGCGGCCGGCGTAATCGCGGCGGCGATTTCGTGACCTTGGCCGGCGCAACCGAAATACGCCAGAGCGGGCGCGATCGCGCGGCCTCGGTGGCAAATGGCTGTACATTCCGGATGCTGCGCCACAGGGCGCGCGATTCATTTTCATCGATCAGTGTCACCGGGCCAAAACTCTTCATGAGCTTGGCAAGCGCCGCCTTGCGATGCTCAACCGATGGCGCGAAGCCTTCCAGTCTGAGCACGGTTGACGCCTCAGTCCTTGGCAAACCGTCGAACCAGGACGCGACATGATCGGGCAAATGCGCGGCGCCGGAGACATCGCTCGACGAACCCATCGCGGCCGCCATCGCCGCGCACGCGCGCGCGTCGTCGAGGCCAGTGACGAGCACGGTCGCCTCGGTTTCGGCCTTCGGGAGAACCTTGACCGTGACATCGGTCATGGCGGCGAGCGTGCCCCAGGAACCGGCGAGCAACTTGCAAAGGTCGTAGCCGGTGACGTTCTTCACCACGCGTCCGCCGGACTTGATCGTCTCACCGCGACCGGTGATGGCGGTCACGCCGAGGAAATGATCGCGCGCGGCACCGGCCTTGATGCGGCGCGGACCGGACAGATTGGCGGCAATCGCGCCACCCAGCGTGCCGCGATCCGCATCACCGCCAAGCAGCGGCCCGTAATCCATCGGCTCGAAGGCAAGCTCCTGCTTGTTCTTGTCGAGTAGCGCCTCGATCTCCGCCATCGGCGTGCCTGCGCGCGCCGACAGCACCAGTTCGGCGGGCTCGTAAAGCGTAACGCCGGTAAGACCCGGAAAGATCGAGCGTCAAATCGGTCTGGCTCGGCCGGCCGATGGCGCGCTTGGTCCCCTGCCCGGCCAGTTCGAGCGCCTTGTCGTTGCCGAGCGCCCAACGCACGGCGTCCTCGACTTCCTTGGCGTCGCGGGGTTTGAGTGTGTCAGCCATTGTGCGGTCATTCCGCGGCCCGCGCGGCGGGCTCGCGCGCAAAGGCCGGCATGATCTCGCGCGCAAACCGGCGCAACTGGTCAACACCACCGGCAATCGTGAGCAACACATAGTCGACGCCCGCATCGCGCAGCGCCTCGATCATGGGAACAATCTCGTCCGGCGTGCCGTAGAGCGCATTCTCTTCCGTCGCGCCGGCCTTGTCGGCATAGGCCAGCACGTGTGCGCCCGGCTTGCCGCCGGGCATGCGCGATATGTCGACCGTGCGCTTGGTGTATTCGGCCTGGCGGATAAGTGCGGCTTCGGTGTCGGCTCTGTCTTTCGCCACATACAGCTGACGCGCGACCGTCACCTGCATCGGATCGAAGCCAAGGCCATTTGCCTCACGTTCGGCCCGGTAGATCGCGATGCGCTCGCCCAAGCGTCGCAGGCGAAGCATATTGATCGAGGATGAGATTGAAGCCGCGCGCGCCGGCGCGCTTGATCGTATGCGGATTGCCCGCGGCGACCCAGAGCGGCGGATGCGGGTGTTGCGCCGGTGGTGGCTCGACCACGACGTCCTCGAAATGCCAGAAACGGCCTTTGTGCGAGAAACGCTCGCGCGTCGTCCACGCGCGCAGCATCACCTCGACCGCTTCCTCGAAACGCGCTTCGGCTTCTTCCGGCGCGATCTGGAAACCCTTGAACTCGCTGTGCCGGTATCCCTTGCCGATGCCAAGATCGAGGCGGCCTTTTGAGAGAAGATCGAGGGTCGCCGCCTCTTCAGCGAGCAGCACCGGATTGTGCCACGGCGGTACGATCACCGCGGTGCCAAGCCGCAAAGTCGTCGTGCGCATCGCGAGCGCCGTCAGCAGCATCAGCGTGGAGGACACCTGGTTCCAGCCGCTGAAATGATGCTCGACCGAAAAGCTCGAATGGAAGCCCAGCGCCTCGGCTTCGACATTGAAATCGAGATAGTCAAAGAAGCCGCGGCCGGTCTCGGGACCGAAGCCTGGAAGATCGGCTTTGGGCGAACAGAACAGTCCGAAACGCATGATCAGAACCTTGGAATATCGGGGAACGGCAGCTTGCCGGCGTGCACGTGCAGCCTGCCCAATTCGGCGCAGCGGTGCAGTTGCGGAAACACCTTGCCGGGATTGAGCAGGCCCTTGGCGTCGAAGGCGCACTTCAGGCGCTGCTGCTGGTTGAGATCGATCTCGGAGAACATCACCGGCATCAGGTCGCGCTTTTCAACGCCGACGCCGTGTTCGCCGGTCAGCACGCCGCCGACCTCGACGCAGAGCTTGAGGATTTCGGCGCCGAATTCCTCGGTCTTCTCGAGTTCGCCCGGCACATTGGCATCATAGAGAATGAGCGGGTGCAGATTGCCGTCGCCGGCGTGAAACACGTTGGCGACGCGCAACCCATATTTCTCCGACAGCTCGCGGATGCGCTTGAGCACCCGCGGCAGTTGCGCGCGCGGAATGGTGCCATCCATGCAGTAGTAATCCGGCGAGATGCGGCCGACGGCCGGGAACGCGGCCTTGCGTCCCGCCCAGAACAGCAGCCGCTCGTCTTCGTTGCGCGAGGCCTTGCATGACACAGCCCGGCACTCGCGCGCGATCTTTTCGACGCGCTCGATCAGATGGTCGACTTCGGGCGCGGGACCGTCGAGCTCGACAATCAACAGCGCTTCGACATCGAGCGGATAACCGGCATGGACGAACTGCTCCACCGCCGCGATCGCCGGGCCGTCCATGATTTCCATGCCGCCGGGAATGATCCCGGCGCCGATGATGCGCGAGACGCATTCGCCGGCGTCTTCCGATGACGGAAAGCCGACCAAAAGCGCGCGCGCGGTCTCCGGTTTCTTTAAAATTCGTACGGTCACTTCGGTGACCACGCCGAGCAGACCTTCGGAGCCTGTAATCACGCCGAGCAGGTCGTATCCCGCAGCGTCGAGATGTTTGCCGCCCAGCCGAAGAATTTCGCCGGTGATCAGCACGATCTCGCAGCCGAGCACGTTGTTGGTGGTCATGCCGTATTTCAGACAATGCACGCCGCCGGAATTCTCCGCCACATTGCCGCCGATGGTGCAGGCAATCTGCGAGGATGGATCCGGCGCATAGTAGAAGCCTGCATGCGCAACGGCGTTGCTGACCGCAAGATTGGTGACGCCCGGCTCCGCAACGACGACGCGGTTGTCAAAATCGATGTCGCGGATGCGGTTGAACTTGGCCATGCCGAGCAGCACGCCGTCGGCGAGCGGAAGCGCGCCGCCGGACAGCGAGGTGCCGGCTCCACGCGGCACCACCTTGATGCCCTCATCGTGGCAATAGCGCAGCACCTCCGCGACCTGCTGGGTGGTCTCCGGAAGCACGACAACCATGGGCAATTGCCGATAGGCGGTCAGCCCGTCGCTTTCATAGGGTCGCATTTCGCGCTCGGCGTCGATCACGCCCTCGCCGGGAACGATCGATCGCAGGGCCGCGACGATACGCGCGCGACGGCCCAGGACGGCCTGATCTGCCTCCGGCATTTTCACGGACACGGACGAAACTCCCGGCTTATTCTCAGGTCACGATACCAGCCATTTGACGCATTACACATAGGGCTGGCAAAACCCATCGGAAACCAGTCCGGGCCAGCCGGCGTTGGCTCGGGGGCGGCTCACATCACGAGGGAGTGAATAATAATGAAACCGGTCCTTGCGGCGGCCATCGTTTTGGCCGCGTTGACTCAAGGTGCGCGCGCGGACGATGTCGCTGCCGGCGAACAGTCGTTCAAGAAATGCTTTCCGTGCCATTCGGTCGGCGAAGGCGCAAAGAACAAAGTAGGCCCGGAGCTCAACGGATTGGACGGCCGCCACTCCGGAACGGCAGCCGACTACAACTATTCGGATGCAAACAAGAATTCAGGCCTTACCTGGAACGAAGCGACGTTCAAGGAGTACATCAAGGACCCGCGCGCCAAGATTCCGAATACCAAGATGATCTTCCCCGGCATCAAGAACGAGAAGGAAGCTGACGACCTGTGGGCCTATCTCAAACAGTTCGGCACCGACGGGAAAAAGAAGTAGGATCGACAATAGCCAACAAACGCACGTCTTGAGAGCGTGTCGGGCTTTTGACCTTGGTCAAGGCACCGGCGGGGGACGACGGGCATCATGACACCGTCGAGCATTGTGGCTCGGTTAGGAGATTTACATCATGATCAAGGATATTGTCGTCAATCTCGGCCTCGGCACGCACGACCCGGCCGGTGACTATGCCATTTCAGTTGCAGAGGCCTTTGACGCCCATGTCCTTGGTATCGCCGTTTCCTACGAGCCAGTGATCCCCGGTACGGTGATGGGTGGCATTCCACCCGAAATCATTGAAAGTCAGCGTTCGGAATCGAACAAGAAAGCCAGCACCGCCGTCAGCCGCTTCGAACAGGCGGTCAAACGCACCGGCGTTTCAGGCGAGACCCGCACCATCAGCGCCAGCATTTCCGGCGCCGCCGACCAGATCGGCCGCATGGGCCGGCGCTTCGACCTGGTCATCGTCGGTCAACCGGAACGGCAGAAGTCTTTGCCCGACGAAGTCGTCGACGAAGGCGTCCTTGTTCGAATCCGGCCGGCCGGTCATCTTCGTGCCCTACATCCAGAAAGGCGGAATGAAGCTCGACCGCATCATGGTGTGCTGGGATGGCAGCCGGGCCGCCGCACGCGCCGTTGCCGACGCCATGCCATTTCTGAAAAAGGCAAAGCAGGTCGAAGTCGTCATCGTCGCCGACAAAGCGGGCAAGAAAGATGAAGTCCCCGGCGCCGATCTCGGCCAGCACCTCGCGCGTCACGGTCTCAAGGTGGACGTCAAACGGATCACCTCGCCCGATATCGACGTGCCGTCCACGATCCTTTCTTACGCGGCTGATTCCTCCGCCGACATGATCGTGATGGGCGGATACGGACACTCGCGCTTGCGCGAATTTGTGCTTGGCGGCGCGACCCGCGGCTTGCTCGAGGCGATGACGGTTCCGGTGCTGATGTCGCATTGACGGCCGCACAAACCGCTCATTCCCGCGTCAGCGGGAGTCCATATGGCGAGTGTGATGGCTGCATGCTCGAAAATCACGTCACGTTGCGCGACGGAGAAAAGGTGTTCATCCGGCCGCTCAAGGTCGAGGACGCCGCGCTTTATCCCGATTTTCTCGCCGAAGTAACGCCCGATGATCTGCGCCTGCGCTTCTTTGCGCCGATGCGCGAAGTCAGCCACGAGCTGATCGACAAGCTCATCCACTACGATCCGGAACACGCCATGGCTTTCATCGCCATCGCGGAGGCGAGCGGCCGCATGCTCGGCGTGGTGCGCCTGCACGATGACCCGAACGGCGAAGGCGGCGAATTCGCCATTCTCGTGCGTTCACACCTTAAGGGTCACGGACTGGGCTGGCTGATGATGAAGCACATGATCGCCTACGCCCAGGAGAAGGGCCTGGAAACCGTGCACGGACAGGTGCTGGCGGAAAACGCCACCATGCTGCAGATGTGCGCCGAGCTTGGGTTCCATGTTTCCGAAGACGCCAGCGAACGCGGCGTGAAAGTGGTCACGCTGCCGCTGCACGAACTACCGGCGCTCACCGCGCACTGAAAAAACTTACGGCAGCACGCACTGCGCGACGAGGCCGCGGGCGCGCGCATCGACAACGCCCAACGAGCGCAATGCAAGCAACGTGATTGTCTGCACCGCCTCGCGCGCGGCGCCGGCATCAGTCGCGGCGGGCGGCGCCAGCGGCCCGAGCAGCCCCTCCAGCAGCGCGCCCAGAATGGCGGGCGCGGCGACGCGCGCGTCCTGATCCGGCAAATGGCCGCCGGCGATGGCCGTGCGGATGCGCACCTCGAGTTCAGTCGCCAGCGCGCGCCGGAATTCGAGCCGCAAGGCATCGATATCGGCATCGACCGGTTCGGCGATCACCGCCCAGGCGAGTCCGCGTTCATGCAGCGCGCGCGAGGCAAACGTGGCGAGACAGGCGGCCAATGCCGACAGCGGGCCGGGCGCGGCATCGGCCGCCGCGCGCATGGCGGCGACCTCGCGATCGGCACTGGCGGTAATCAGTTCGGCGACCAGGTGCGCCTTCGACGGAAAGTAGCGGTAGACGGTACCGGCCGCGATATCGGCCCTGTTCGCCACGGCGGCGATTTGCACCGCGCCCATGCCACGCTCGCCGGCGATCGAGCGAGCGGCATCAACGATCGTCTGTTCGCGCGCGGCGAGGCGGCGTACCACGTTTTCCGTGCGGCGATAGGCCATGAGAATGAGTGAACGATGATTCACAGGCTGGTGGCAAGGCCGTCTGTCGCGTGGCCTGCGCTACTTACTTTTCCCGCCGCCACCCGCCAGCGATTTTTCGCGGATACCGGTCAGCGTTGCGCTCGGCGTAATCGCCTCCGGGATCGATCTTGAGATGGATGATCGACGGCTTGCCGGAGGCGCGCGCGGCCGCGAAGGCAGCCGGGAAATCCGCGGTCTTCTCCACCACCGCGCCGTAGCCGCCGAACGCAAGCGCGTAGCCGACAAAATCCGGATTGCGCAGATCGGTCGCGATGACGCGGCCGGGATAATCGCGCTCCTGATGCATGCGGATCGTGCCGTAGATGCCGTTATCGGCCACCAGCACAATCACCGGCAATTTGTACTGAACGGCGGTCGCGAAATCCTGCCCGGTCATCAGAAAATCGCCGTCGCCGGCAACACACACGACACGTCGGTCCGGATAGAGCGTCTGCATCGCCAGCGCGGCCGGCAAGCCATAGCCCATCGAGCCCGACGTGGCGCCGACAAGTCCGCCGAATTTTCGCACGCGATAGAAACGATGCACCCAGCCGGAGAAATTTCCGGCGCCCTGCGTGATGATCGCATCAGGCGGCAGGTTGTCGCGCAGCCAGACCATGACCTCGCCGAGATTGACCGCGCCCGGCACCGGCGTCGCCTTCTCGCCCCAGGCAAGATAGTCGGCATGCGCGGTGTCGCTCTCGCCGCGCCAGGCGATGTCCTTCGGCGCCTGCAGCTTTTCCAGCGCCAGACAAAACGCCGTCGGCGCGGCGTTGATCGCGAGATGCGCGTGATAGACGCGGCCCAGTTCCTCCGCGCCGGGATGCACATGCACGAGTTTGGTCTGCGGCTCGGGGATATCGAACACACTGTAGCTCTGCGACGGCATTTCGCTGAAGCGTCCGCCGATCAGAAGCACCAGGTCGGCACCCTTCACGCGCGCAAGCAATTTCGGATTTGGCCCGATACCGAAATCGCCTGCGTAACAGGAGTGCAACGCGTCGAATAAATGGCCGCGACGAAACGTCGTGGCGACCGGCAAGGCAAACCGCTCGGCAAAACGCATCATTGCGAGCGTCGCCTGCTCCGTCCACCGGCTGCCGCCGATGAGTGCGATCGGGCGTTTGGCGGCGACCAGCATATCCTGCAGCCGGCGCATGTCGGATTCGCCCGGCCAGATCTCCACCGGCTCAAACGCCGTCGCGTCAGGCACTGAAACGCGCTCGCGCAGCATGTCTTCCGGCAACGCGATCACCACCGGTCCCGGCCGTCCGTTGCAGGCGGTGTGAAATGCGCGCGAGACGATTTCCGGAATACGCGCGGGATCATCAATCTCTGTGGCCCATTTGGCCATCGTGCCGAAGACCGCGCGGTAATCGAGTTCCTGGAACGCCTCGCGCTCGCGCATTTCGCGGCCGACCTGGCCAACGAACACGATCATGGGTGAGGAATCCTGGCGGGCGATGTGAATCCCGGCCGACGCATTGGTGGCGCCGGGACCACGCGTAACGAAGCAGATGCCGGGCCGGCCGGTGATCTTGCCGACCGTCTCGGCCATGATGGCGGCGGCGCTTTCGTGACGGCAAACCGTCAGCTTGATGTCGCTGCCATAGAAGGCGTCGAGCGCGGCAAGATAGCTTTCGCCGGGCACGCAGAACGCATGACGCACGCCCTGGATCGACAACTGGTCGATCAGGATTTCGCCGCCCGTGCGAGCATTGTCCTTGCCGCGCATCGAAGTTACTTCACGATTTTCGCCGGGGGAATCTTCGGAGAGAACGGCGCCGGCGTCATCAGCCAGTTCGACTGCTCGATCACGTTGCCGGCTTTCGCATTCTCCGACAGGAAGTGCTTCCAGTCCGGATCCTGCATCATCTTCGCGCGCTTCTGCTCGCGGTCGCCGGCGCTGTCATAGATCCACCCGTGCACCAGCATATTGAGCTGTCCGGTTTCACTCACCAGATAATAATGCGGCTCACCCATGTAGCGAAGCTGCACCGGATAGGCGAGCTTGCTGTAGAGGTCGAGCTGCGCCGGCACCCTGCCCGGCAGAATCCGATACGCGCGATGATCGATGAGCACTTCGCTCCTCCCTTGAAAAAAGCCGCCTGATGCGGCGGTCAGGCGCGCACTCTTCCGGCAAGGCGCGCGCCGGTCAATAGGTCGGGAGCTGCAAGCCGCGAATGCGCGCGCGGCGATTTTGCGCGGTTCAGGTAGCAGGTTCGACGGAGGCAACCTGATAGGTGTGCATCTCACCGTCTTCGTTGCGAATGGAAACATATTCGCCCGGCCGGAATGCATGCGCGCCGAACCGATAGCCGCTCTCGTCGTCGTCCTCGGCGGTCTGGTCGTAGTCGAAGACCCAGCGCCCGTGCTCGGGCCCGCCCGGCCTGTGCACCACGAAGCCGTGCTCGTCGGCCTCACCCTCCCAGAACCGCCGCACGCGGCAATGATCGCGATGCTGCTTCCACAGCGCGGCATCGATATGGTTCTTGTCGTCGAGCGGGGCAACGAATTCGTAGCCATGTCGCGTTGAACCCTGCGGGAACTCCTTGGAACGGGCAAGATTGAGCCGGATGCGCTTGAACGTATGTGGCAGGGTGGTCACGGTTGGTCTCCTTGGTCACTGCATTGCGACCCATCATGCCGAAGTTCGGCAAGGGCATTTTGATCTGGATCAGGCCGAAATCACGAGACTTTGCAACTGTGACGCTGGCATGAAGGGCGCGGCGCGATGACGGCAGAGGCCTCGCAGCAGCCGGTAATGGACTTCCTTGGCGACTCCGCCAGCCATGGTGGCCTGCCGGTCACGCGCATCGACACTCATGCCGCCTCGGTCTTTCTGGCCGGCGATCGGGCGATCAAGATCAAGCGCGCCGTGCGATTTCCGTTCCTCGATTTCTCGACGCTCGAAAAACGCAAAACCGCCTGTCAGTCCGAAATTGCGGTCAACCGCGCCTTTGCGCCTGCGATCTATCGCGGCGTCGTGGCGATCACACGCGATGGCAACGGCGAGTTCGCGATCGGCGGCAAAGGCGAACCCGTCGAATGGGCGGTCGAGATGCGTCGATTCGACGAAAGCCAGACGCTCGATCATCTGGCTGATGCCGGACGCATCGACGATGCCCTCGCCGACGCACTGGGACGCGCGGTCGCAGCGGCACACCGGACGGCGCCCACGGTGGCGGATGCGAACTTTACCGACACACTTTCCAAAATCATCGCGCAGAACGAAACGGAGCTTGCGGGCGAGCCGGACTTGTTTTCACTCCAGGACCTGCGATCCCTCGCCACTGCTACCCGCGCTGCATTTGAACATGTGAAGCTATTGCTGGACGCGCGCGAGCGCGCCGGCCTCGTTCGCCGCTGCCATGGCGACCTGCATCTCGGCAATATCGTGCTGATCGATGGCAAACCGGTGCTGTTTGACGCTATCGAGTTCGACGATCGTATCGCCACCGGCGACGTGTTTTACGATCTCGCCTTTCTGTTGATGGATCTGATCGAGCGCGGATTTCCCCGCGCCGCAAATATCGTGCTCAACCGGTATATGACGGACACGCAGCGCCTGCATGATCTCGATGCACTGGCGGCGCTGCCGCTGTTCATGTCGGTACGCGCAGCGATCCGCGCCAAGGTCACGGCCGCGCGCCGGCGACAGGGCGACGCACGCGCCGAACTGACGCAGCGCGCTTGTGCCTATGCCGCCCTCGCGCAAAAATTATTGGCGCCCGCAAAGCCGCGGCTGGTTGCCGTCGGCGGCCTTTCCGGAACGGGCAAGTCGCTGCTCGCCCGCGCACTGGCGACCGAGCTGCAGCCATCGCCGGGAGCGGTGTTGCTGCGCAGTGATGTCGAACGAAAGACGCTGTTCGGCGTCGCCGAAACCGAGCGGTTGCCGGAAACAGCCTATGCAGCGGACGCAACCGCAAGGGTCTATGCAAGCCTCGTCGAAAAGGCGCGACGCGCAACCACCGCCGGACACTCGGCAATTGTGGACGGTGTCTTCGCGCAACCCGCCGAGCGCGCCGCCATCGAAAAGGCGGCCGAAAATGCCGAGTTTCGGGGCCTTTTCCTCATGGCCGGCCTCGAGACCCGCCTCGCCCGTGTCGGCACGCGCGGCGGCGATGCGTCCGATGCCGACGCCAAAGTTGCGCGCATGCAGGATCAGTTCGATCTCGGGCGCATCACCTGGTCGAAAGTCGACGCATCGGGGACAGCCGAGGACACGCTGATCCGCGCGCGGGCGATGTTGAAGCTTGATTGAAGCAGCTATGCATTGTGCGACCCGCTGTCCCGCCACCTGCCCTCTTGGCGTTGCCCACAAAATCAATGCATAGCTTCTACTGCGAGATGCTCCTGTCAGCCGGTTCCGCGCGATGAATGCCGCCAGATCCCGAACATTTTCCGCGCGCCACCTCGCGGTCGGGCTCGCCGGCTACTGCGCCTTTATCAATCTTTATTCCCCGCAGTCGATTCTGCCGCTGCTGTCGCAGGAATTTCACGCCACCGCGGCGGAGATCTCCACCATCATCACCGTCAGCACACTGGCGGTTGCGCTGACCGCGCCGTTCACCGGCGCGGTCGCCGACGTGCTCGGCCGCAAGCGCGTAATCGTGGCCGCGATGTTTGTGCTGGTCATCCCGACCCTGATGGTGGCGCTGGCGACAAGTCTTCCGCAGCTCATTTTCTGGCGAGCGATACAGGGGCTGGTGCTGCCACCGATCTTTGCGGTGACCGTCGCCTATATAGGCGACGAATGGTCGACCAAAGAGGCGACCACGGCCGCCGGCATCTACTCATCGGGCTCAAGCCTCGGCGGCTTTAGCGGACGGCTGGTGACCGGATTCTTCGCCGACTTGATCAGTTGGCGCGCGGGTTTCGCAGCACTCGCCGCCATCGCGTTTGCCGGCGCGATCGCAGTAGCGTTCCTGCTACCGCCTGAACGCCGCTTCGTCCGTTCGCAGGGACTGCTCGCCTCCAGCCGCCAAATGCTGGCGCATTTTCGCAGCGGGCAACTGCTCGCCACCTACGCGGTCGGCTTCGGGGTGCTGTTCAATTTCATCTGCACATTCACCTTCGTCAGCTTTCATCTTGCCGCCGCGCCCTACAATCTCTCGGCCAGCTGGCTCGGCGCCATTTTCGTCGTCTATATCGTCGGCTCCGTGCTCACGCCCTGGACCGGCTGGGCGGTCGGCCAATTCGGGCGCCGGCGCTTCATGGTGGCCGTGATCGCCGTCTGGCTCGGCGGGATTGCGTTGACGCTGGCGCCCTCGTTGCCGCTGATCATCGCCGGCCTCGCGCTCGGCGCGGGCTGCGGCCTGATCTGCCAGGCGGTGTCGACCGGCTATGTCACGACCACCGCCAAGGCAGGCCGCTCGTCCGCGGTCGGCCTCTATGTCACGTCTTTTTATTTCGGCGGCAGTTTCGGCGCGGCGGTCGGCGCATTTGCCTGGACGCTGGGCGGCTGGTCAGCCTGCGTTGCGCTGGTCGCAGCGATGCTGGTGATCATGGCGGCCATTGTCATGTTCGCCTGGACCGGCACAGGGCGCCGCGAAACGCCAAGTCCGATCGAGCCGGCATGAGCTAGCAACGTTCTTCTGCCCACGCCGGTTTGCGTGTGACGAGCAGCGGGCCGTACACCAGCAAGAATAAGGTGAAACCCGCGATCCAGGCGATGCCGGCCAGTTCCAGCAGTTCGAACGAGCCATTGAAGGCCGCAATGATGCGCGCCAAAGCCGCGACCACGACCGCCGCATAGACGACCTGAGTGGCAGGTCCCGCGCGCAGCGGCTGACCAGTATGCCCAAGGCTCGCTCTTGTCATCACGGCCAGCGTCATCACGCCAATGGCGCCTGCAGTCCAGGCATGGACACCGGCGCTTGCTGGCACCGCAAATGTCATCGTCGACAAACCGAGCAATAAGAATCCAAGCGGAACGAATGCGTAGCCGACGTGCAGCACCAGCACGAGACGATCAGCGACTGTTCGGTCGCCGGCCCAGCGTGCGAACCGCACGGATTGCAAAATCCCCGCAACCAGCAGCAGCACGCCAGCAACGGTATTTGTCGGCGCTGCAATCCAACCAAGCAACGCGCACGCACTCGCCGCAATCGTGGCCACATCAAATCGCGAGAACGGCACGGGCAACCGTCCCGGGTTATTGCGTGCGAGCCAATTGTTGGTGAAGCTCGGCACAATACGGCCGCCAATCAGGGAGAGCAGCAGGATGACCGCCGCGATGGCCAAACGCACGCCGTAGTCAGCCGCGCCTTTGAGCAACACCTCGGCATGGAAGACAATGTTTCCCAGTATAAGTATGCCGAGGACTATCAAGACACGCAGATTGCGCCAGTTTTTTCCGGCGATGATTTCGCGTGCGGCGACTGCGGCGAGTACGATAAGGAAACTCACGTCGACAGCGGCGACCGCGAGCGCGTCGATCTTCGCCGAAAATAGAATCGCAACACGTCCGGCCAGCCAAAGCACGGCAAGACCAGCGAGCGGCCAGCCGCTCACCGGCAGCCGGCCGGTCCAATTTGGGATGGCGGTCAGGAGAAAGCCCGCGACGCTCGCGGCAATATAGCCGTAAAGCATCTCGTGAATATGCCAGTCGAGCGCGCTGAAATGGGTCGGGACCGTGAGTTCGCCCATATATTGCGGTAACCAAAGCACCATGCCGAATACCGCCCAGAGACCGGCGGCTAGGAAAAAGGGGCGGAAGCCATAGGCAAACAGCGCAGGCCCCGCGTAGTCGCGGCGACGTTGCAAAGCGGCGGGCATCGGCATCGGCGAAACCTTCAATTCGGCAAGGCTTCTTGCACCGTTTGAGACGCGCCCGAATTGATCTGGATCATGGCTCGCCGCGGCGTATCGCCACGCGGTTCAGCGTGTCGCACTCGAATGCCAGAGCGGTGCGTAGCCGCGCTTGAGCACGTCCAGAATCGACGGTGGCGTGAGCACGTCGGCCTCGACACCGCGCCGGCGCGGGATCGGCTGGCTGTAGCCGGCCGGACTCCATTGCAACAGACGCCTGCCCCGGACCGCATAGGCCTGGTCCGCGAGCGCGATCATCGCGCCATCGGGAAGCGTATCGAGCTTTCGCACGTGGGCGCGCTTGGCCGCGCCGACCAGTCGCTCGGCGTGAAGGATGGCGTCCATTGCAGGCGCCGACGCACGTTTCTTTTTGCCCGCGAACAGCAATGCGAAACGCTCGGCATCCTTGCGGCGGCATTCGAAGCAAGGCCGGTGCCCGGCGGCAAACGCAGTCACCTCGTCGAGGAAAAAGAGCTCGGTGTAGCCCTCGCCCCATACAGTGCGATGGCGGTTGTTGAACTCGAGCTTGCAGCAGATCCACTGCTTCGACGCCCAATATCGCCTGCCAAGCTTTTTCTTGTCATCGTGCAGCCGCCCCCCGCGATTGCCCATCAATGTCCCGTACGCTGGCGTTGAGAACAATTCGCCGAAGGGGGAAACGCGTGATTGAAGCGGCATGCGCGCACCATAACAGTTAAAGACCAACCGCGCGCGTCAGCGCCGCTGCGGCCAACCCGGCGGCGACGGCGGCAAAATCGTTGCGCAATGCCACCATGGCGAGGAACGCCGCCACCACGGCGGCGAGCGCGCTGAGGCCGCCGTGCACGAGCAGCGGCGCAATGGTCGCAGCGATGACGGCGCCAGGCAGAGCATCAAGGATCTTGCGCAGCCGCGGACCAATGGTGATGCGGCCGATCAGCCAGTAGCCGCCGGCGCGCGTAATGTAGACGGCGACAGTCATCGCTGCGAGAACGGCAAACCAGCCAAGCGGGTCGCGCTCACTCATCGGTCAGCCCGCCCGCAATGCTGCCTGCCAGTCCGCCGAGCAGCACATACCAGAAGCCGCCAAATGCAAATTCGGCGGCCACGGCCACCGCCCCGCCGACCACCCAGCCGATCGATTTGCGCGGCCCTTGCCATAGCGTTACCAGCATCGCCGTGAAGAATGCCGGGATCACCAGGTCAAGTCCGAAACGATGCGGGTCGGCGGCCGATCCGAGCCAGAATCCCGCGCCGGTCGACACCACCCAGACAATCCAGCAGACGGCCGCACTGCCGAACACAAAGCCTGGATCGTCGCCGCCGCTGCGCTGATAGCGCATCGACAGCAGCCATGGCGGCTCCACGAGGAAATGCAGAAACGTATAGGTCTGCAGCGCGGGCAGCCCGCCTAACAACGGCCGCATCGCCGCGCCTATCAGCAGGAAGCGCGTGCAGATCATGAAGGTCACCGCAGCGGCGGCCAATATGGCGGCGTCGTTGAGTTGCTGCGGCCAGGCCTCGACAACGACGATTTGCGCGACACCAGAAAACACGATGGCGCTCATCATCTCGGCGTCCAGGAGCGTAAAGCCCTTGCGCGCCGCGACCGTACCGAAGGCCATGCCAAAGGCGAACAGGCCGGGCACAAGCGGAATCGTTGCGATAGCGCCTTCGCGGAAAGCGTCGAAGGTCCAATAGGATTTGCCGAGATTGTTCATGCCGGCGCGTGCGTAGCGCACGGTCCCGCAAACAAGAAGCCCTAAAACAGAACGCCCGCCATGCGGCGGGCGTCGCGTTTTGTCATGGCCGGGTTTGTCCCGGCCATCTCGCTTAGGGAGGCACTTTTGCTCTCCTAAGCGGGGTCACCGGGACAAGCCCGGTGACGACCAAGTGACTCAGCCCTGCGGCTGCGGCGCGACTTCGCCCGTGGGCGCATCGGGCCGCGGACGCGGCTTGCCGGACGGCGGCACTGCGGACGAACGCGGCGTGCTCGGCTCGATCGCCAATTCACGCACCGGTCGCTTGCCCGCGATCAGGTCAATGATCTCGTCGCCGGTAAGCATCTCAAATTCAAGCAGGCCTTTCGCCAGCACTTCGAGATCGGCGCGCTTTTCCGTGAGGATCTGCGTCGCCTCCGCATAACCGGCCTCGACCAGCTTGCGGACCTCGGCGTCGATCGTCTGCGCGGTTGCTTCGGAAATGTTCTGCTGGCGCGACACCTGGTAGCCGAGGAAAACCTCGTCCTG
Organism: uncultured Alphaproteobacteria bacterium; assembly: GCA_963801955.1. GTDB lineage: Bacteria > Pseudomonadota > Alphaproteobacteria > Rhizobiales > Xanthobacteraceae > Pseudolabrys. Next base: position 218,570 of record CAWDGS010000002.1, on the reverse strand, counting down.
GTTCTCGCCATAGGCCACGGTGCCGAGCTTGTCGGACAGGCCCCAGCGCGTGACCATCAGGCGCGCCAACTTCGTCGCCTGCTCGATGTCGGAAGCCGCGCCGGACGTCACCTTCTCGCGGCCGAACACCATTTCCTCGGCGACACGCCCGCCCATCATGATGGCGAGGCGCGAGGTCATCTGCTCGCGGCTCATCGAGAGCTTGTCGCGCTCTGGCAGCTGCATCACCATGCCGAGTGCACGGCCGCGCGGAATAATGGTGGCCTTGTGCACCGGGTCGGTCGCCTTGACGTTGAGCGCGACGAGGGCATGGCCACCTTCGTGATAAGCAGTCAGCATCTTTTCTTCGTCGGTCATCACCAGCGACTTGCGTTCGGCGCCCATCATGACCTTGTCTTTGGCGTCTTCGAATTCCGCCTGCGTGACCATGCGTTTGTTGCGCCGTGCCGCCATCAACGCCGCTTCGTTGACGAGATTCATCAAGTCTGCGCCGGAGAACCCGGGCGTACCGCGCGCTATAGTCTTGAGATTCACGTCGGGCGCCAGCGGCACTTTGCGCACGTGCACTTTGAGAATATTTTCGCGGCCGACCACGTCCGGGTTCGGCACGACCACCTGGCGGTCGAACCGGCCGGGCCGCAGCAGTGCCGGATCGAGCACGTCGGGCCGGTTGGTCGCGGCGATCAGGATGATGCCTTCGTTCGCCTCGAAGCCGTCCATCTCGACCAGCAACTGGTTGAGTGTCTGTTCGCGCTCGTCATTGCCGCCGCCAAGACCGGCGCCGCGATGACGGCCGACCGCATCGATTTCGTCGATGAAGATAATGCAGGGCGCATTCTTCTTCGCCTGCTCGAACATGTCGCGCACGCGGCTGGCGCCGACGCCGACGAACATTTCGACGAAGTCGGAACCCGAAATCGTGAAGAACGGCACATTGGCTTCGCCGGCGACCGCACGCGCGATCAGCGTCTTGCCGGTGCCCGGCGGGCCGACCAGCAATACGCCGCGCGGAATGCGCCCACCGAGACGCTGGAATTTTCCTGGGTCGCGCAGGAATTCGACGATCTCCTGCAGATCCTGCTTCGCTTCGTCGACGCCGGCGACGTCTTCGAATGTCACGCGGCCGTGCGCTTCAGCCAGGAGCTTGGCGCGCGACTTGCCGAAGCCGAGTGCCTTGCCGCCCGCGCCCTGCATCTGGCGCGACAGGAAGATCCACACGCCGATCAGCGCGATGAAAGGAAGCCAGGACACCAGCAGCGACACGAACCACGGAACGTTATCCGATGGCGGCCGTGCGGTGATCGAAACGCCCTTCGAGTAAAGTTTCTGCACCAGGCCTGGATCGTTCGGCGCGTAAGTCTGGAAGCTGGTGCCGTTGGCGAAGGTGCCGTGAATGTCCGGCCCCTGAATCACGACGTCGCGTACGCGGCCCTGGTCGACCTCGGACAACAGTTGCGAGAAGGAAATGTCTTGCGCGGTGGTGCGCTGACCCGGGTTCTGAAATAGCGTGAACAGCGCCAACAGGAGCAGGACGATAATCACCCAAAGGGCGAAATTCCGAAGATTAGCGTTCATCAGGCGTCCTGACCCCGCCGCGCGCGAACGCCGCGGCCGTGTGATTTGTGCATCCGGTTCGTGGCGACTTCACGTCGGACCTGTAGACCAATGTAGGCAGCACTGGCCCCCATGAAAAGGCCTCGAATCTTAATATTCTAGCGCTTTTTCGCCCGCCTAGCTGGCTCGGGTCGACGTTTGGTTAAGAGGTTGCGACGGCGCGGAGGGGCCCGTTCAACGACCATTTGTGGCCCAGCGAGTGTCACCACCGCGCCGGCCAAAGTGCGGCGGAAATGCCCCTCGGGGGTATCTTGGGCGCCATCGAGCGCCAATTTGAGCGCCTCCAACTTTCCAAGCTCGACGGGGCCTTCGTCGCCCACGCGGGCAACCACGCGGCCAAGCAAGCGCAGTCCGATTTCGGCAGGCAACGCGGCAAACCTCCGGGCTTCGAGCGCGACCGCGTGCGGACGCGGCATGTCAACCACCAGGTCGGCAGCGCGATCGACCGCCGCCTCGATCGCGATCTCCGCGCGCCTGAGACGGCGCGCGAGTTGCGCCAACCGGCCGGCATCGAGGCCTTCGTCCGCCAAAGCGTTCATCAAGCCGCGCAGCCGGACGCGCGTAAATTTCGGATCGCGATTCGAAGGATCTTCCGCGTACGTAATTTTCGCGGCACGCAAGGTTTCAATCAGCCGCGCCTTGCTGATGTCGAGCAGAGGCCGCACCAAAGTGATTGAACTTTCTCCGTCGACGGGCAGCATCGCCATTCGCGTCATGGCGCCGAGACCGGTGAGACCGCTGCCGCGGCTCATGCGGATCATCACCGTCTCCGCCTGGTCGTCGAGCGTGTGGGCTGTGAGAATGTGCGCGGCGCCGGACTTGCGGGCGGCGCTGCCGAGCAGATGGTAGCGCGCCATGCGCGCCGCATTCTGCAATCCGGCCGATGGCTTGCGTCCATTCCAGCGCACGGTGCGGTGCGTGATCCTGAGCTTGCGCGCGAGACGCGCGACCGCCGCCGCCTCACGTTTGGATTCCTTGCGCAGGCCGTGATCGACAGTGACCGCGACCAACGTCGGCTTTTTCTTGAGGGCATCACGCCAGCGCGCGGCGAGTACCATCAACGCGGTGGAATCCGGCCCGCCGGACACGGCCAGCACGAGCACGGGAAATGCCTGCAACCCGGAAAAGAGCGCTCTGGCCTCCGTCGCCGAAATTGCCGTCAATCTTTGCGCAGGCATGACCGCACCCGAAACCCGGCTTCAGCCCCGGATGAAATCCAGGGGCACGTTCGGATCACACCTTAGCAGTGGGCGTTTTTTTGTTCCTGCGTGACGCCGCGTTTCACACCGGCCGAGGCACGCGGATATTTGCGGCCGATTTCGGCCAGCGTGGCGCACGCGGCCTCTTTCTGGTTCATGGCGGCCAGCGACTGGCCAAGGCGCAACAGGGCATCAGGCGCCTTGCCCGCGCGCTCGAATTTGGTGGAGACGCCGAGGAATGATTCCGCCGCATCACGATAGCGTTGCTGCTGGAAGAGGCTTTCACCAAGCCAATATTGCGCGTCCGGCACCAGGCGCTCGTTCGGATATTTCCCGAGGAAGTCGCGGAAGGCCTGTTCGGCCAACGCGTAGTCCTTATGCAGGACGTAACCGTAGGCCATGTCGTATTCGTCCTGCGGCGTGGCCGATGGCGGAAGGGTCGCAAGCTGGGGACCGCCGGCCGGCGCAACGTTGCGCGCTTGCGGCGGAGGTGATGGCGCAGCGCCTTGCGATGCCGGCAGCGGCATTGGAGCTGCGGATGCGACGGTTGCCGGCGGCGGCGCCATGGGCGGCGGGGCGGCGGCTTGTACCGGCGCAGGATCGTTTCCGGCAAGAGTCGACAGATCGAGCGGCGCGCCGGCGGCGCGGCCACCCGGAGCCCCGACCGGCGGCCCATGGTCCTGAATCTGTTCGGGGGCGGCGATGGACGCCTGGTTTCCCAAAGTTCGCGGTGCGCCAGGCGCGGATGGATTTTGGGCTGGATCGAACACGTCGGAACGGCGGCCGGGCGCTGTGGACGGCGGCGGGCTGGACGGAATCGCACCGGGTGCCACACCAGGATTTCTGGGCGCGGCCTGTGATGGCGGCGGCGCGGTGCCGCCCTTCCCGCCCATTTGCTGGAAGCGGTACTCGGTATCGTCCTGCATGCGCTTGAGCTGCATCTCAAGCTGCTGGTTGCGAAACTGAAGTTGCTCGATGGTGCCGGTGAGCTGACGCAGCGCGCCTTCCATGCGGTCGAGCCGGACGGCCATGTCGCCAGGATCCGACTGCGCCACCCTGCCCTGCGGCTGTGGCTGCGATTGCGGTGCCGCGCGCGATTGCGCCTGGGGCTCCCCGCGGCTGAAAAGATTGTCGAGGAAATTGCCGGACGAACGCTCTTGCTGGGCCAGCGCGGGGCCGGCCAGAAGCAGCGATAGCGCGGCGAAACCCGCAAAAGAATACGTCGATGGTGAACGCGTCATGTCACATGAAGTCCGGCAGCGGCCCCATTGGCCGGATTGGGCGTAGCATACGGCGGGCTGCGTCGAAATTGTGACTGTCGAGCGTGCTTATGCCCGTTCTTTAACGGGACTTTCGTCATTGGCACGAAACCACAGGTGTCCGGGACAGGCCCGGACACCATGTTTCTTGTTCCGCAACAGGTGGACTAGGAGCTCACCCCGAGCACCGTGACCGCGCGGCGATTCTGCGACCAGCACGATATGTCGTTGCAGACCGCGACCGGCCGTTCCTTGCCGTAGGAGATCGTGCGCATGCGCTGCGCCTGGATCCCGCGCGAGGTCAGATAGTCACGCACTGCCTGGGCGCGGCGGGCGCCCAGCGCGATGTTGTATTCGCGCGTGCCGCGTTCGTCGGCGTGCCCCTCGATGGTGAACTGGCCGTACTGGCTATAGGTCGTGAGCCACTGGGCCTGTTTGTCGAGCGTCGCGCGCGACTGCGGCGTGAGTTCGGTCGAGTCCGTTTCAAAGAAGACGCGGTCGCCGACATTGACCACGAAGTCCTGCTGGCTGCCGGGCGTTGCCTGCCCGGCCGCATTGGCTTGCGCATCCTCGCCCGTTTTGTTGGCGCACGCCGAGATTGCCAGCGCTGCAGCCAAGACTGCCGCGAGCCGAACGCCGTGCAGCATTTTCTTCATATCGATCATTCCGGTGCCTCCATTCACGCATACCGACCGGAGCATGCATGTGGGTCTAGCAGGCCGTTCGTTAAGCGAACGTTCCATCAACCTTGATGGAACCTTGCGAAGGCCCCTTAAATCTGCCGGAGTCTCTTAAACCGTTTCTGATGGTTAAGAGACGGTGAAAATGCGGCCGGTTTACGACATCACGACAACAGCGGCGACCAGGCCGGATCCGATGCGTAACTGGGCGTCGGAACCTTCAATTCGTTGCGGCCGGTGACGTCGATCGTGAATAGCGATGGGCCCTGCCCGACGTCGCTGAAGAACATCAGGACGCGCCCGTTCGGCGCGAAGGTCGGCCCCTCGTTGTGGAAACCTTCCGTCAGCACGCGTTCGCCCGAACCGTCCGGCTTGAGGATGCCGATCGAGAAATTCCCGCGCGCCTGGCCCGTGAAGGCGATGTAATCGCCGCGCGGCGACCACACCGGCGTCGAGTGATGCCCCTCGCCGAAGCTGATGCGCTGCGCCGGCCCGCCGCCCGCCGCCATCACGTAGATCTGCTGCGTGCCGCCGCGGTCGCTCTCGAAGCAGATGCGCTGTCCGTCCGGCGAATAGCACGGCGCGGTGTCGATCGCCGGCGTATCGGTGAGACGCGTGGTTTGTTTCGAGCGCAAATCCATCACGAACAGATTGGCGTTGCCGCCCTGCTGCAGGCTCATGATCACGCGCTGGCCGTCCGGCGAAAATCTCGGCGCAAATGTCATGCCGGGAAAATTGCCGACGATCTCGCGCTGGCCGGTTTCGATGTTGAGCAGATAGACGCGCGGATCACCCTGCCCGTACGACATATAGGTGATCTCTTGCGTCGACGGATTGAACCGCGGCGTGAGCACGAGATCGTCGCCGCGCGTGAGATAGCGCACGCCGGCGCCGTCCTGGTCCATGATCGCGAGGCGCTTGACCCGCCGGTCCTTGGGCCCGGTCTCGTCCACGAACACGACGCGGCTGTCGAAATAGCCCTTCTCGCCGGTGAGCCGCTCGTAGATCGCGTCGGAGATAATGTGAGCGATGCGCCGCCAGTTGTCGGGCGTCGTGAAGTACTGCTTGCCGTCAAGCTGCTGGCCGGCGAACACGTCCCACAAGCGGAATTCGGCTTTCAACCGGCCGTCGCCCTGGCGCGTCATGCGGCCGGTGACCAGCGCCTGCGCGTTGATCGACCGCCAATCAGGGAAACGCGGCACGCTGTCGGTATTGGTGATCTTCTCGATGAATGCCGCCGGATTGATCGGCGCGAACAATCCGCTGCGCTGAAGATTGTTGCTGATGACGCCCGTGACATTGCGGGCGATGTCGCCTTCGGCCGGCGCGCCGGACAGGAAGTCCGGCAGCGCGATCGGCATCGGCTGCACATTGCCCTGGTTGATGTCGATGTTGAGCACCGCGTTGGCCGGCGCGCGAGCCGAGCGCGGCGAGCGCGCCCGCTCCGAGTAGCAATCGGCGCGGTTCAATTTGAGGCTGGAAATTTCTGTCACGGGATTGGACTACCTTGCCGGAAGATCGTGAAACATCTGTTTGGTATCGAAAGTGAAGTCGATTTCTTTCCATTGCTCGTAATGTTCTGGGCGCAGCATTCTATAGGGCTGCCCTATCAATACTGCGCGAACGGCGCTGTCGCGCATCGCTTCAAATTGCGCACCGCGTCCGCTTGTCAAGACCGCCGGTCCGTCTGCTAACGTGCCGTCCTTGCGGAACCTGATGCGGATCGTCACCTGTGTCTGGTTCGCATCCTGCATGCCGACCGGCGGATTCCACAACGCCATCAAGCGCGCGCGCAATGCATCGATTTCGGATTGCGACAGCTGTGCCGCCATGCCGGACGCCGTCCCCAGCGAGGGCGTCGTGTTGGGCTCGGCACCGGTCGCTGCCGTACGCTGCGCCTCACGCTTGTCGAGCAAGGCTGCGATCTTGTCGGCATCGAATTTCGGCTGTTGCTTTTGCGGCGGCTTCTTCGGCGGCAGCGGTTGCGGTTCAACCTTGGTCTGCGGTTTCGGCTCGTCCGGCTGCTTGATCTTCTCCGCGATCGGATCGGGTTTCGGCGGCTGCGGCTCGGGCGGCGGCGCAACTTCCTTGGCGGCCTGGATCTCCTTCTTCTCGGTGATCTTCGGCTTCGCCTCTTCGATCGGCTTTGGCGGCTCCTCGGCCTTCTTCTCCACCACGGGCTTGGGCATTTCGACCTTCGGCGCGTCCTTCACGCCTTTGGTCATTTGCGAGAAATCTTTTTCGCTGACCAGATCGACCGGAAGCGACTCCGCCGGCGTCACATCGAATGTCTTGCCGGAAAAAGACAGCGTCGCCCACAGCAGCACCGCCGCATGCAGGCCAGCAGAAATCGCTGTCGCCTTTCTCATCACTGCGCTTTCGAGCCCTGTTCGAATTCGGTGACCAAGGCTACACGATGGAAGCCGGCTGATGACAGCCGCCCCATCACCTTCATCATAGTCCCGTAATCCACCTTCTTGTCGCCGCGCACATAAATGCGGGCGTCGGTGCCGCCGCGCGCGTCGGCCACCGCCTGCATTTTCGGGACCAGGTCGTCGACGGCGATTTCGCTATTCTGCAGGAAAATCTGGCCTTTTTCGGTGACCGATATGGTCAGTGGCTCCTTGTCCTGCTCAAGGCTCTTGGCCTGGCTTTGCGGCAGGTCGATCGGCACGCCGACGGTCAACAAGGGCGCGGACACCATGAAGATGATCAGCAACACCAGCATCACGTCGACCATCGGCGTGACGTTGATCTCGCTCATCACCCGCTGGCGATGATGCTTGCGCCTTCCGATAACCGGTGTGCCGGCATTGGCGGCCATGGAATGACCTTATCCTCGCTCGTCCATCTGCCTTGAAAGGATCGCAGCGAACTCGTCGGCAAAACCCTCGAGCCGCTGGGCCTGCTTGTTAACTTCGGCCGCGAACTTGTTATAGAAAATGGTCGCCGGTATGGCGGCGACAAGGCCAAGCGCGGTCGCAAACAGCGCCTCCGCAATGCCGGGCGCCACCACCGCCAGCGAGGTGTTCTTGGAGGCGGCGATCGACTGAAAGCTGGTCATGATGCCCCACACCGTGCCGAACAACCCGACGAAGGGGCCGGCCGATCCGACCGTAGCGAGCACGAGCAAGCGCCTTTCCAGACGTTCGACCTCGCGTGCAATGGTTACTTCCATAACCTTCTCGATGCGCATCTGCAGCCCGGCGAACGAGCGCCCGCTGCCTTCGAAACTGCGCTTCCATTCACGCATGGCCGCAACGAACAACGCTGCCATCGAGTGAGCCGGGCGCGACGACAGCGCTCGGTAGAGTTCGTCCAGCGACTGCCCGGACCAGAACGCCTGTTCAAAGCGGTCCATTGCCCGGCGCGTGCGCGTGTAGAGCACCGTCTTGTCGATGGCGATTGCCCAGACCCAGACCGAACAGACCAGCAGACCCACCATCACCGTCTTGACGACCCAGTGGGCGTTCCAGAACAGCGTGAAGAGCGACAGATCGGATGAGGTCAGCGGGAGCACCGACTGTGCCACGTCGGCAGGATTCATAGGCACGTCCTTTCCGCTTGATCCGGTTCCGTCGGTCGAACCGGCGCGGCGCAATGTTCGGGATCAACGAGCGCGCGCGGTGATGCCGCCGACGCGCTTCGTCGAAGACCTGTTTCGCGAAATTCGTATGTCCCATCCACCGGCGACGTACGAAATCCCCGCGAAACTTGGCCAAACTTGGGCGCGGAAGCGGGCATTTGAGCGCTAAACAGCGCTGATTATGGTTAAGGAGTCGTTACTTGCCGGACTGGGCGGGCCGAAACGCAAAAGGCCGCCCTGTCGGGCGGCCTTCGCAATTTGTCGCTGAGGGTCAGCCTTGGGGCTGGTTTGAATCTGCCGCGGGCCGATCGCGCCGCTCGGCCATGAACTGGTCGAACTCGGTCTTGTCTTTGGCAAAGCGCAGGCGGTCCAGGAAGGAGCGGAATTCGCGCTGCTCTTCCTCCAGCCGGCGCAGGGTTTCGGTTCGATACTCGTCGAAGGCGTGATTGCCGCTTGAGGGCACACCGCCCCAGGGCCCGCTACCCATCCGGTCGCGCATCCAGCCCATCTTGCGATCCATCTTGTCTTGCCAGCGGCCATGGCCGCCAAATCCGCCACATCCCATTCGTCCGCTCCCGATTGTGAAGGCGAGGACGCAAAGACCAAGTGGCCACCACGCCATAAAGCCCAGGATCATCAGGGCGATCCAGGCGGGTTTGCCGAACTCATCAAGCCTTGCGGTGATTGGCATTGTCGACCTCGCGTGAATGTAAATAACATTTACATAGGTAGGCCCGGCCGACCGCCCTGTCAAGCGAGCCAAACAATTAAATTGGGGGACAGCCTCCCCGGCGCCAGCCCTGCGCGCAAAAAACGCCGGGTCATCGCCGCGGCGGCGCCGCCGTGAGCCCGAGGCCACGGAGGTAAATCAGCACGGCGGCTTCCAGCAGTTCTTCCGGCGGCATCGGCAACGCGCGCCGCGCGGCATCGCCACGGCCGAACAGCGAAGCAATGCCATGCGTCATCGACCAAACATGCAGCGCCACCATAAGCGCCGGCGGCCGCCCTTGCGGCGGCATCATCGCCACCAGCTTCTCGGCGGCTGAGCGCAACACCGCGAAGGCGTTCTCGCCCGCTTCGCGCAGCTGCGGATCGGAGTCGAGCGGCACCCCCGCTTCGAACATCGCCGAGTAATAAGCCGGCTCGCCTTTGGCAAAAGCGAGATAGGCTTTGCCGAGACGATCGAATGCCGTCATCACCTCCGGCCTGCCCTCGTCCCAGGCTTTCGCCAGCGCGGCACTGAAAAGCACGAAGCCGCGTTGCGCCACATCGGCGAGCAGCGCGTCGCGATCGCGGAAATGCCGGTACGGCGCCGCCGGGCTTACCCCGGCAAAGCGCGCGGCGTCGGCGAATGTAAATCCGGCCGGACCTTTTTCGGCGATCAGCTCAAGCGCGGCGCGCACCAAGGCTTCTTTCAGATTGCCGTGGTGATAGCTGCGCGAACTGCGCTTGCCCCATCTCATGTAAACGGCCTTTACATGAGTCCGGGACCGATAGCGAGCCTCAAGAGGTGACCTTGCCGCCTGGCAATCCGGGCGCTTGAATTGCGGGCGCTTTGGTCCGGCTCTGGAAGGAACGATTGCCATGGCAAATACGATATCGATCCTTGTCGCCCGATTGATTTTTGCCGCTGTCTTTCTGATGGCCGTAAGTTTCAAGTTCATGGGAATGGGCGCGACGGCGAATTTCATTGCGGCGGCGGGCTTCCCGATTCCGCTCGTGCTGGCGTGGCTGGCCGCGATTTTTGAAGTCGGTCTGGTGCTGGCATTTCTCACCGGCGCTTTCTTTTCATTCGCCGCCTATCTCGCCGCGACTTACGTGGTGTTTCTGGGTTTCGCCTTTCACGGCCCGTCGCATTGGAGCGCCAACGAGGCGGAGTTCGGCTTCTTCGTCGATCACTTCACGTTCGCCGCCGGGCTCCTGTTCGCGGCGGTGCACGGCCCAGGCGACAAGTTGGTTTGGCGGCTTCCAAACAGCCGAACGTGAAATCGACAGGCAGGCTCGATTAGCGACGACGCGCTTCGAGCGGCAGCTTCTCGAATAGCGTCGGACCATTCGGCTGCGCGCCTTCGATGGTGAGCAGGCGCAGCTTGGTGACGACGCCGCCCGGGGCGGAGAAACCGCCGGTCTTGCCGCTGGCGGCCAGCACGCGATGGCACGGCATGATGATCGGGCACGGATTTTGTCCGAGCGCAGTTCCGACCTCGCGCGCCAGGAGCTTGTCACCGAGCCGCTCCGCAATCTCACCGTAGGTCATCGTTCGCCCCGGCGGAATCGTACGCGCGATGGCGTAGACGCGCGCGTTGAACGTCGGCACGCCTTCGTTGTCGATCGCCACATCGCTCAGGTCGCGGGGCTCGCCGTGCAGCAGCGCGACGATGCCGTCGATCGCGCGCTGCACATCCGCAGGCGGCGGCGCCTCCTGCACCCCGGCATAGCGGCGCAATACGCGCGCGCGGGTCGCGCGGTCATCGGCCTCGGGAAGCTGCACGCCGGCGATGCCGTGCGGGCTCCAGACGATGCCGCAGACGCCGATCGCCGTCTCGAACAATGCAAAATGAAGTGCCGGCATGGTCGGGCGACGTTACCACGCGCCGTCAGGCGCCGCCGCCCGAATTCCTGGTCCACGTTCAGGACCTGTGAGGTTTACTTCACAACCCCGCAGGCGATACGCGCGCCGCCGCCACCCAAAGGATTTGGCTGGTCCGAATAATTGTCACCGCCTGAGTGGATCATGATCGCCCGGCCCTTTATGTCGGCCAGCTTGAGGTGCGGCGCAACGGCTGCATTCGTTGCATTGCCGCCGGCATCCACTTGCAGCGCCGGGAGGTCGCCTTTGTGACCTTCACCGCGAGGCCCAAGATGTTTTCCGCTATTTGCCGGATCATAGTGCCCGCCCGCGGCCAAACCTGCTGCCGGCCGTCCATCCGATCCGGCACCAGGTCCACAATCCGGATTGACGTGAACATGAAAGCCATGATCGCCAGGAGGCAGGTCAGCAAGATCGGGCATCACCACCAACCCTTCGTTCGCATCGGAAAGACTGATGGTACCTATCGCTTTGCCGACGCCACTGGCATCGATCACATTCATGGTAACAGTCTCCGCGTAGGCCGCGCCTGCACCGGCGGCAACCAACACTGTCGCAAGCATTGCAACGTGGGCTCTCATCAAAATCCTCCAACTAAGCCGTCTGGTTCGCTCACATAGTACCCATCCAATCCACGCCACGGAAGGGTGCACGTCATCGCCGAATGTCCTGCGCGCCGGCGCTGGATGCATCGGCAAGCGATAGGCGAAGGAGCGCGACGTTCGCGAAATAGTCAGGGCCGCTACTGCAGGGACCGGCGGTCAGCTTCCATGGCAATGCGCAACGGCTTCGGGATCGGCCTTGCACGGCCGCCGGAGACAAAGGCGACCTGCACATGCGCCTCCACGATCAGGTCCTCGCCACGCATGACCTTCTGATTGAGCGTGACAGAGGCCCCTTTGACCTCCTCCGGAGTCGTGACGATGGACAGCACATCATCCATGTGCGCCGGCTTCTTGAAATCGATGCTCATGTGCCGCACCACGAAGGCAAAGCCCGGCGCCTCCTTCTCAGCCTGCTCGAACAACGCGCGGTGGTCGGCGCCGATCAGCCGTAGATAGTTGGTGCGCCCGCGCTCCATGAAACGCAGATAGCTCGCGTGATAGACGATGCCGGAGAAATCCGTGTCTTCGTAGTAGACGCGCACGGCCTGAAAGTGCTTGCCAGCACGAATTTCGCCGTCGAGGTGCAAGGCCGAGGACATCAAAGCGTCCGCGCCAGTGGCAGCACGTGATCGCGTGTCAGCGGCGCCAAGGGCAGGTCGGGAAGCGCGCACGGATCGACCCAAACGATCTGCTCGATCTCGGTCTGCGGCATAATTGCGCCTTCGACATCGACTGCGTAAACGGCAGCATCGACCTGGAAACCCGGCTCGTTCGCCGCCGCGCAATTGAAGACGCCGAGCGCCTGCGCACTGTCTTCGTTGACACGACAGCCCAATTCCTCGACCAGCTCGCGCCCGAGCGCGGCGACGTCGCTTTCGCCGGCATTACGTTTCCCGCCCGGCTGCATGAATGCCGACGTGCCGCGCTTGCGCACGAGCAGGACCCGGCCCGCGTCATCACGGATGAGCGCCGCCACCACGCTGATGATCCGTTCGCTCATTCCTCGTCCCCGGAAAACAATCCGAACTGGCTCGGGTCACGCGCCGGCTCGGCGAGCCCCAGATGCTTGAACGCCGCCGATGTCAGCAGGCGCCCGCGCGGCGTCCGCTGCAGGAATCCTTTCTGGATCAGAAACGGCTCGATGATATCCTCGATGGCATCGCGCGGTTCTGACAGCGCCGCCGCCAGCGTGTCGACACCCACCGGCCCGCCACCATAATTTTCGGCGATGGTTTTGAGATAACGGTGGTCCATGGCATCGAGCCCGGCGCCATCGACTTCCAGCGCCAGGAGCGCGCGGTCGGCGGTCTTGCGATCGATGGTCTTGGCGCCATCGACATGCGCGAAGTCACGCACGCGGCGCAGCAGGCGGCCGGCGATGCGTGGCGTGCCGCGGGCGCGGCGGGCGATCTCGTTGGCGCCATCCGGAGCAATGCCGATGCCGAGCACGCGGGCGCCGCGGTTGACGATCTCCTCCAGTTCCTTCTCGGAATAAAAATTGAGTCGCACCGGAATTCCGAAACGGTCGCGCAGCGGATTGGTCAGCAATCCCGCGCGCGTCGTGGCACCAACCAGCGTGAACGGCGATAGGTCGATTTTCACCGAGCGGGCTGCGGGGCCTTCGCCAATGATGAGATCGAGCTGGAAATCCTCCATCGCCGGATAGAGGATTTCCTCCACCGCCGGGTTGAGCCGGTGGATCTCGTCGATAAACAAGACGTCGCGCGGCTCGAGATTGGTGAGCAGCGCCGCCAGGTCGCCGGCCTTCGCGATCACCGGTCCGGATGTTGCGCGGAAATTCACCCCCAGCTCTCGCGCGACGATCTGCGCCAGCGTGGTCTTGCCGAGGCCCGGCGGCCCGACGAAGAGCACGTGGTCGAGCGCTTCCTTGCGCGCGCGTGCCGCTTCGATGAACACGCTGAGGTTTGCGCGCGCCTGTTCCTGGCCGATGAATTCCGGGAGCCGCTGCGGCCGCAATGAGGCATCCGCGTCGTCGTCGCGTTTCTCGGCAGCAATCAGGCGGCGGGGACTGTTCACTTCGCCAGCTCCTTGAGCCCTTGCCTGATCAGCGTGGCCGTGTCGGCGCCCTCGCCCGCACTGCGCGCCGCCGCGGCAATCGCGGCCGCGGCCTGCGGATGACCATAGCCAAGATTGACGAGTGCAGAGACAGCATCGGCGACCGGCCGCGGCGCGCGGTTCTCATCCAGCGCGCCGGCGAGATGCACAACGGCCGGATCGATATTGGCAAAGGCCGGCACTTTATCCTTCAACTCGGTGACGATGCGCTCGGCCACTTTCTGGCCGACGCCGGGCGAGCGCGCGACCATTGCCTTGTCGCGCATTGCAATAGCGGACGCGAGTTCGGACGCCTTGAGCGTGCCAAGCACCGCCATCGCGACTTTCGCGCCGACGCCCTGCACGGTCTGCAGCAGGCGGAACCATTCGCGCTCGATGTCGCTTCCGAAACCGAACAGCTTGATCTGGTCCTCGCGCACATAAGTTTCGATCGACAAGGTCGCGGCTTCACCCGGCGACGGCAGTGCCTGCATGGTGCGCGCCGAACAATGCACCTGATAGCCGACGCCACCGACGTCAAGGATGATGTAGTCCTCGCCATAACTGTCGACGATGCCCTTGAGCTTGCCGATCATGACGCCGCCACCTTCAGCAGCACGCTCGAGCGATGATGCGCGTGACAGATCGCAATCGCCAGCGCGTCGGCGGCATCCTCGCTCTGCGGATCGGCCTTGGGTAACAGCACACCGATCATCATGCGGATCTGGGATTTTTCGCCGTGGCCGGCGCCGACGACGGTCTTCTTCACGACGTTCGGTGCGTATTCGGCAACCGTCAGACCCGCCTTCGCCGGAACCAGCATCGCAATGCCGCGCGCCTGGCCAAGCTTGAGCGTTGCAGCCGCGTTGGTGTTGACGAAAGTGGCTTCGACCGCCGCCTCCTGCGGCTGATAACGCGCGATGACGGCGATCAAGCCATCGTGGATCGCCAGCAGGCGCGTGCCCAGGTCATCCCGCTCGCCGGTCTCCACCGAGCCACAGGCAATGTAGATCAGCCGGTTGCCTTCGGACTCGATCAGACCCCAGCCCGTGCGGCGGAGCCCCGGATCGATGCCGAGAATGCGAATCAGGTGACCCATCTCGGCTCCGTTGATAGCCCTGCGCTCCGCCCGCGCCTAGCAGGCATCGCCGTAGCGGCAGACCCGCCGCCGCGCCCCGTATTACGGGCGAATTTACGCTATCTTCGCAGGCGAAGGCCTGGCCTGCCGGGGATCGTGACAATGCCGTCTATCCGACGCCCGTTATTTCTCCTGCTTCTCGGCCTTGTGGTCGCGCCTGGCCTGGGAACGTCACCGGTCAGGGCCGAAGGCAAGCTCGCCGTTGTCGAGAAATTCGCCGACAGCAACACCGAGCTCATGGTCGCGCACTATACCGATCCGGCTGCCCCAGCCGACAAAGGCAAGGTCGGCCTGCTCGCCATCGCGACGCCCAAGCGAAATTCCTTCGCCTTCAATCTGGCTGAGTGGAAATCCCTGATCGCGCTTACCAACCGCGCGACCAAGATCCAGTCGGCGACGTGGACCGTGGTCGGAACCATGACCGAGACCGGCACCTCCGACGTCTCGCATCTGACCGTCAGCGCGGGACCCGCAGTGAATTTCGTCATCTCATCGCCAAAAGGCGACACTGTCGCTTACGTGCTGTCGGAGGCGGAATTTTCGCGATTTCAAAAAGCGCTGCGCGACGTTCAGGACTATCTGTCGCACTGAGCTTGTACGCGCCGGTTGGGCAAGTGCCCGCGCAGATCGGATTCGGATTCCGCCATGGTCTTGCAGTAGGATGCCTGTGTCATGCCGGGTTCTTCCTCTCCTCGCCGCGCCAATGGAGGCGCAAAGCGACGCGCCGTCATTATTGGCGGCTCGATGTCGGGGCTGTTCACCGCAGCGTTCCTGCGCCAGATCGGCTGGGACGTCGACGTCTACGAGCGCTCCAGCGTTGAACTGGTGGGGCGCGGAGCCGGCATTACCGGTCATCCGGAATTGCTGGACGCGCTGGAAGCAAGCGGGGCCGGCACCAGGGACCTTGGCGTCGAAGTCCCCAAACGTGTCGCGATCGATCGCGATGGCCGCGTCACCGACGAGCGGCCGCTGCGGCAAATCCTCACCTCATGGGACCGGCTCCAGCGTCTGCTGCGCGATACAATTGATGAAGCGCACTATCACCTCGGCTGGAATTTCGAACGCGTCGACCAGGACGAGCGCGGCGTGCGCGTGCAATTTTCCGGCGGACGCGTCGAGCACGCCGACATTCTGGTCGGCGGCGACGGAATTCGCTCAAGCGTCCGCGCGCAGATGGCGCCAGAGGTGCAACCCGTCTATGCCGGCTATTACATCTGGCGCGGCGCACCCAACGAAGCCGATCTCGAGCCGGAAACCTTGAACAGCATCTATCCGCTGTTCACGTTTTACCTGCCCGAGCGTCAGCAAATAATCACTTATCCGATCGCCGGCTTCGACAACGATCTCCGACCGGGCAAACGCCGTTTCAACTTCATCTGGTACCGCGTTGCCGACGCCGCGAAGCTGCGCGAGATGAACGTCGACGAAAATGGCGTGCAGCACGAATATTCGGTGCCACCGCCGCTGATCCGCAAGGATCTGATCGCCGATATGTACAAGGATGCGCGCGAAACTCTGCCGCCCGCTCTGCTCGACGCGCTGATGAAGATCAAGCAGCCGTTCATCACGCCAATCTACGATTTCACTGCGCCGGCCATCGTGTACGGCCGGGTCGCCATGGTCGGCGATGCGGCGGCGAATGCCCGGCCGCATATGGGCTTCGGCATGGCCAAGGCGGGCACCGATGCGCAGGCTCTGGCCAAGGCGTTGCGCGACCACGATGACATCGACGACGCACTTGAGGCCTATAATGCGGAGCGTCAGCCGGTCGGCAACAATATCGTGCTGCACGGACGCAAGCTCGGCACCCATCTCGGCGTCAATCTGAAAACCGACGAAGACCGGCGCATGCACGACCTGCTGCAGGACGACGGCGCGATGCTGGACTGGATTGCAGTGCCGCATTTTCTGGATGCATACAAATGAGCGATCTCCCGAAGCCGGATTACGCGCGCAACATGTGCATCGTCGGCCATTCCGACCAAGGCGGGCGGCCGGATGGCGTGCAGGTGATGGTACATCGCGGCTTTGCCTATGTCGGGCACATGTTCTCCAAGGGATTCTCCGTCGTCGACGTGCGCGACGCGAAGAACCCGCGTGCGGTGAATTTTATTGCTGCACCCGCCAACACCTGGAACATCCACCTGCAAGTGCATGACGACCTGCTGCTGGTCATTCATGCCAAGGACATGTTCGCCGCCGCGGAATTTGCCGACGAACGCGCCTATTACAAGGGCGCCCTCGGCAAGACCGTTGGCACCGCCGAAGCAAAGCGAACACGCGACTGGAGCGCCGGGCTTGCCGTCTACGACATTTCCAAACCCGACGCGCCGCGCCAGATCGGCTTCATGCCGGTCGACGGCGGCGGCATTCACCGCGTCTGGTACACCGGCGGCCGCTGGGCTTACGCCTCGGTACTGCTCGACGGATTTACCGACTACATCTTCATGACCTTGGATATGAGCAACCCGGCGCAGCCGCGCGAAGCAGGACGCTGGTGGATTCCCGGCATGAACCTGGCAGCCGGCGAAACACCATCATGGGCGGCCGCGCGGCGATACGGCCTGCACCACCCCATCATCCATGGCGATACGGCCTACGCAGCCTGGCGCGATGCCGGCATGGTTGTGCTTAACATCGCCGACCGTTCGAAACCGGAACTGATCGTGCATCGCAACTGGTCGCCGCCATTCGGCGGCGGAACGCACAATTGCCTGCCGCTGCCCGACCGCGATCTGCTGGTCGTGCTCGACGAAGCCGTGCTCGATCATCAGGAAGACGGGCTGAAGCTGATCTGGGTGTTCGACAATCGCGTTGCGACAAATCCCGTGAGCATTTCGAGTTTCCCGACGCCGGCGGAGGCCGACTACAAAGCCAAAGGCGGACATTTCGGCCCGCACAACATTCACGAAAACCGGCCCGGCAGCTTTGTGTCGTCGACGTTGATTTTTGCCACGTACCAGAATGCAGGGATCCGCGTCTTCGACATGTCGGATGCATTTAGTCCGAAGGAAGTCGGCGCGCTGGTGCCGCCGCAACCGGCACGGCTTGCCGACACGCGCCCGAACCGCACACGCGTCATTCAGTCAGCGGATGTGTTCGTCGACGCGAAGGGGTTGATCTACGCGACCGACTACAATGCCGGACTTTATATTCTGGAGTACAACGGCTGAATTTTACGCGCTCATCTTCTGCACGAGCGTGTCCGACACCTCGAAATTGGCATAGACGTTCTGCACATCGTCGCTCTCGTCGAGCGCTTCCATCAACTTCAATATTTTTTCACCCGCCTCGTCGTCGACCGCGACGGTGTTCTGCGGCTTCCACACCATGCCCGATTTGCGCGGCTCTCCGAACTTAGCCTCGAGCGTCTTGGCGACTTCGTGCAGCGTGTCGGTCGTGGTGGTGATCTGGTGGCCGCTCTCGTCCGAAGTTACGTCCTCAGCGCCAGCCTCGATGGCGGCTTCGAGCATTGCATCGGCTGACGCCCTCGCCGCGTCGTATTCGACGACGCCGACATGATCGAACATGAAGGACACCGCGCCGGTGGTGGCCAGGTTGCCGCCCGCCTTGGTGAAGATCGAGCGCACTTCGCCGGCGGTGCGGTTGTTGTTGTCGGTGAGCGCCTCGACGATGACCGCAACGCCGCCCGGCGCGTAGCCCTCGTAGCGGATCTCGTCGTAGCTCTCCTGGTCACTGCCGGAGGCCTTCTTGATCGCGCGCTCAATATTGTCCTTCGGCATGTTCTCGGCGCGAGCGGCCAGAATTGCCGCGCGCAGGCGCGGGTTGAACGCCGGATCGGGCAATCCGAGCTTGGCTGACACCGTGATTTCGCGCGCGAGCTTGCCGAACATCTTGGAGCGGACTTTGTCCTGCTTGCCCTTGCGGTGCATGATGTTCTTGAACTGGGAATGACCGGCCATGTCCGCACGTCTCGCAAGATGAGTTGATGCCGGCGGCTATATAGGCCGCCTGTGCAAGAAAATAAATATCGGAATTCCGGGTCTTTCAGGTCGCCGCGACGGCAACGTTGCGCAGGATAGCACCAATACGGCTGCCGACCTTGGCCACGTTGCGATGGACGCGCGCCTTGTAGCGAACCACCGCATCGCGGTCGACCATGAAGAATTTCTTTTCCGGATAGGCGCGGCCGAAGACATCGATCAACATGCTGCGGAACTGGCCCGCTGCGAGATCGGGTTGCCGCGCAGGCACTTCGGCATAGGCCGCCAGCTCCGCCGAGGCCAGCGCGCACAGCAGCGCCGCCGGCTCCGTCGAATAGACCTGCTTGTACTGCTGGATGGTGCGGATGGCGCGGTCGAGCGGCAGTTCCTGGCCGAGATCGATGCTGACGACCAGTGGCTCGTCGTTGGTTGCCCGCGTGAGTGGAAACTGATCGATCAGCCAGTCGCCAAGGTGAACCACATTGCTGCGGCCGCGCCCGTACATCAGTACATCGTCCTCATAGCGCGCGAACCAGGTATCGAGCCGCTCGATCAAGCGCTCGAGCGCCGGACGCGGGGTCAGCGCGCGGCACTGTGTGCCGAAAATGCCGATCGTCGTTTTTGCGCGGGACAGGACGTCGAAGACTTCATCGCCAAGCAATGGCGGAAACAGGCCATTGCCGGTGCCGAGCACGATCAGGTCGTAGCGGTCGCGCGCCGCGCTGAGCGTGCGGAACGTCAGATGATCGACCTCCGCCTCGCCCGGCAGGAGTGCGTTGATCATATGACGGCCGAGCCGGCCGCTGAAATCGCTGCCGTCATCTCCGGAGATCACGGCAACGTTGCACGACGCGACCGGCGACAGCCATTCGGTCGGCGTCAGCCGCATCAGCACCTGTGTTTCGTCGATCGGCGTCGTGCATTCGATGCGGAAGCCATAGCGATCAAACAGTTGCGCGAGATCGAAGAAGCCCATGTGGTTGACGAAGCCGCGCGCGGTCCGATCGGCGTCTTTCGCCAGGTCCGTCGCACAGTAGCTGAGAATTATATCGCGCTTGCAGAAGCGCAAATGCGTGAAAAGGTTTTCCACGTCGGCAATGCGCTCGAGCGCCCCGAGCATGACAATCACGTCGCATTTCGACGCAGCTTCGGTTGGAAACTCGCCGGCATTCAAGTCGCACTCTGGCGCCGCGCGTTTCTTGCCGGCACGGCTGATGCCGCGGTAATTGCAACCATCCGGCAGCAGGCGCTGCAACACAGTGTCTGCGCTGAGGTCCAGCACCCGCGCACCCGAGGGAATGAACTGCGCCGCCAGCTCGGCGCGCGGATCAGCTTTTGTTCTTGGCGCTGACTGCTGTTGCGCGGGATCCGGCGGCAGCTCAAGAGCGAGATTGCTGTTGACGAGCAGATTCATGGGCACCTGTGCCGAGGTCACGCTGCCGGACCCCGCACATGCCGGCGAATCAACTTCACCTACCGAATCATCGCCGCGATTCGAGGTCAACAGTTCTCTGCTTTGTCGTCAGCTCCAGAACGGCGGCCGCGTTTCCTGCAGGATGCCGCCAAGCCGGACTGCGCCGACTTTGCGGGCAAGGCCCGTGGTGTCGTCGGTCTCGACGGCAAGGCCGCACAGCGTCGCCGGGCCGCCCGATGCCTCGAATTTCGCGCCCGGCAGCTTGCGCAGAAACCGATTGAGCGGTTCGTCCTTGTTCATGCCAATGATCGAATCGTAGTCGGCTGTCATGCCAACGTCCGACATGAAGGCGGTGCCATTCGGAAGGATGCGATCGTCGGCGGTTGGCGTATGCGTGTGCGTGCCGACGACGAGGCTGGCACGACCATCGCAGAAAAAGCCCATCGCCTGCTTTTCGCTGGTCGCCTCGCAGTGCATATCAATAATGATCGCATCCGCACCGGACCGCAGCGCACATGCAGCCAGTTCGCGTTCCACGGCAGCGAAGGGATCGTCGAGCGGATCCATGAAAATGCGGCCCATCGCGTTGATCACCAGCACGCGCTTGCCATTCTTGCTGTCGACCAACGCCGCGCCGCGGCCCGGCGTGCCTTTTGGGTAATTGAGCGGACGGACCAGGCGCGGTGCACGCTCAATGAAGACGAGTGCCTCGCGCTGGTCCCACGCGTGATTGCCGAGCGTGACGGCGTCGGCGCCGGCGTCGATCAGTTCGTTGTAGATGACCTCGGTGATGCCGAAGCCGCCGGCAGCGTTCTCGCCGTTCACCACAACAAGGTCGAGCTTCCAGTCGGTAATCAGTCCCGGCAGCCGCTCCGTAACGATCGTGCGCCCGGAGCGACCAACCACGTCACCGATAAACAGAATGCGCATGCCGCTATCTTAGCTCATTATGATTTGGCGCTTCGAAAATCGATCGTCTCGTTTTCCGTTAGCACGAGATCGAGGCGTTCGTCGTGCTCCGTGGCAGGTACATGCGGAATTTCCTGCGCAGAAAAGGCAATGCCGACGGCGGTTATGGCCTTCCGGGCGCGCAGCGCGTTGATCGTCATATCGTAATAGCCGGCGCCATAGCCAATACGATGGCCGTTGCGGTCGAAGGCGGCCAGCGGGACAATGAGAATGTCCGGGGCAACCTCGGGCGCGTCAGGCGTGGGCTCACGGATGCCCCACTGGCCGGACGCCAGCGGTCCGCCAAAGCTCCATGCGCGCATGATCAGCGGCTTGCCGCGTCCGGCAATCGCCGGCAGCGCAAGACGCGCTCCTGCTTCAGCGAGCTTGCGCATCAGAGGCAACGGATTGATCTCGCTCTTCATCGGAGAAAAGCCGGAGACGGTCTTGCCCGCCGCGTTCACCGGGAAGGGGCGACCCGCGATAGTCTCGGCCGCGCTTTGGCGCTCGGCCGGCGGCAGCGCGTCGCGTTTCAGCAATGCTGCGCGGCGAAGATCATCCTTCACGAGATCGCGCACTTGATTTGCGGATTGGCAGGTTCGCTTGATTCATAACTAGGTAAATCTCGTCCAGATAAATCCACCGATCGAGCCAAGGACGAAGCCAACGGGGCCGGTGATGAAGATGCCAAACAACGGCCCTTGGTTAGCACCGGGCATGAGGATGAGCGGACCGACGTAGCCACCGACCAGGCCGATGGCGCCGATAATAAGCGCGATCACAAGCGTGCGCGCAAGCATGGTCCGCTCGGACGGCAAATGGCTGAGCGCGGCGAACCACAGCAAGTAGAACGCAATGAGAAGCAGGATCGCCTGAATCATGGTGGAGATCAGATCGTGTCCCGTTCGGACGGCGCTGAGAATCGCAAGATAAACGGGGACGATCGCAATCAAGCCCGCAACAATTCGCTCGACGAGCATCATGCTCGCCCCCTTTTTGTTCGACGCGTGACGTTGTCCTAATCAGCCGACGAAAAACGAAGAGAAGTAAAGACAGAGTGCGGAGCCGCGATGGCCGTCGGAGTGTGATCCCGGGAACCTACATAAGTAGGTGGGCGCCATATGACCGAAACCACGGTCCCGGCCAGGGACAGCTCCCGTTAGGATCGTAAGGCCCCGGGGAATTATCTCCGTCGCACCTCGCAGCCCCGCTTTTGCAATGTAGTCATTAAGCGGGACCGGCGCCACAGCGCATCGAGCGGTTTGATCGAGAGGTTAAAACGGCCTCAACCGATCGGCACACCGCCATTGCCGACCGTCTGGTTAAGCTTCTTGGTGATGCCTTCGATGCGCTCGGCGGCGGAATTGAAAGCGCCGACCACCGCATCCGACGCCGCCTTGGCGCGATCGCCCGCAACCAGACGAGCGTCCTGCAAGGCGGCGATCTCATCCTCCAGGCGGCGCATTTTCTCCGTGGCTTCCACCAGCTCGTCCTCGAGCATCAGTGCTGCCATCACCGTGAGCCGGGTATCGCCGATTTCACCGAACTTGCGGCGTAAATCGATGACGCGCTGATCGATGTCCTTTGCCAGCGCCTGAAGGTGCTCCTCCTGGCCATCCTCACAAGCAAGACGGAATTGGCGGCCGGCAATGTTGGCGATGACCTGGGCCATGATCCTACTCGTGCAAATCGAGGACTGACTGAATTGAGGCAATCGCCGAGTCGAGCCGGTCGGCGATTTCGCGATTGGTTGTTTCCAGCCGCCGCGAACGCGCGGTCTCGCCGTCGAGGGCTGCAGCCAGCCGTGTGCGATCAATGCCGAGCGCCTGGACTTGCGCGGCGAGACCCTCTTCGTTGCGATCCGCCAGCCGTCGCCGCTCGACAGCGGCATCAAGCGCGTCCAGCGCGAGGGCGAGACGCTTGACCGCGGCATCGATTGCACTTTGCTCTGTCATCGCCTCTTCCGCACAAAAACTCTTGCGGCAGCAGATATTTAGGCAAAGAATCTTACGTGCTGCACGACCATGGCGTCAACGCTCGGCGGAGGATTTGCCCAGCTGTTTTCGCCGGCCTGTGCATGGCATCGCGGCGCGGCGGCGGTCACATTAACTCAAGGGCCTCACATGCTATCCAGCCCGCCAAAAGGCCCTTTCCATGAGTGTAAAAGCCTCACCGACGGCAGCCGCGGCGCCCGCAGAGCGCCGCGAGCAACCGGCCGCTAGTCCCGCCATTGCCCACGCCAGCATGGCCAACGCCATTCGCGCGCTGGCAATGGATGCGGTGGAACAGGCTAAATCCGGCCACCCCGGAATGCCGATGGGCATGGCCGACGTGGCGACCGTCCTGTTCACGCGGTTTTTGAAATTCGACCCGGCGAGCCCCGCATGGCCCGACCGCGACCGCTTTGTGCTGTCGGCCGGTCATGGCTCGATGTTGTTATACGCCTTGCTCTATCTGACCGGCTACGAAGCGATGACGATCGAGCAGATCAAGCGCTTCCGCCAGCTCGGCTCAATCACCGCCGGCCATCCGGAATACGGACACGTACCGGGCGCGGAGACAACCACCGGTCCGCTCGGCCAGGGCCTCGCCAATGCCGTCGGCATGGCGATCGCCGAAAGACATCTCGCCGCGGCATTTGGCGACGGTGTCGTCAATCACAAAACCTACGTGATTGCGTCCGATGGCGACCTGATGGAAGGCATCAGCCAGGAAGCGATCGCGCTCGCGGGCCACCTGAAGCTCAACAAGCTGATTGTGCTGTTCGATGATAACGGCATTTCCATTGACGGCGCGTTGTCGCTTGCTGACAGCGTCGATCAGATCAAGCGCTTTGAGGCCGCCGGCTGGAGCGCGTCGCGCGTCGACGGACACGATCCGGCGGCAATCAGTTCGGCGCTGGAGAAAGCGCAAAAATCGGACAAGCCGGTCCTCATTGCCTGCAAGACGACGATCGGCTTCGGCGCGCCGACCAAGGCCGGCAAAGCATCGTCGCATGGCTCGCCGCTCGGCGGCGATGAAGTCAAAGGCGCACGTGAACGCCTGGGCTGGACGCCGGCACCGTTTGAAGTGCCCGCGGATATCTTGAACGCCTGGCGCGCCGCCGGCGCGCGTTCGAAGGCTGCGCACGCCGACTGGAGCAAGCGGCTCGCCGCGCTCGACGGCGCCAAGCGCAGCGAATTCGAGCGCCGCATGCGCGGAGACATTTCGCAACAGGCGCTCGATGGCGCGGTGCGCGCGGTGAAAGAGAATCTTGCCGCAACGCCGAAGGAAATTGCGACGCGCACGGCCTGCGAGTTCGCACTCGAAAGCCTGATCCCGGCGCTGCCGGAAATGATCGGCGGTTCAGCCGACCTCACCGGGTCGAACAACACACGCACCAAGTCGATGAAAGCAATCACGGCCGAGGATTTCTCCGGCCGCTTCATTCATTACGGCGTTCGCGAGCACGGCATGGCTGCCGCCATGAACGGCATGGCCCTGCACGGCGGCATCATTCCTTATTCGGGAACCTTCCTGGTGTTCTCCGACTATTGCCGGCCGGCGATTCGGCTCGCCGCATTGATGGGGAAACGAGTCATTCATGTGATGACCCACGATTCCATCGGGCTTGGCGAAGACGGGCCCACGCATCAGCCGGTCGAGCACTTGGCGGCATTGCGCGCAATTCCGAACCTGCTGGTGTTCCGGCCTTGCGACGCAGTTGAGACAGCGGAGTGCTGGCAGCTCGCGCTCGCAGCGAGTGAGCGGCCGAGCGTGCTCGCGCTGACGCGACAGAACCTACCGCAGCTGCGCAATCGCCTCGATACCGACAACATCTGTGCCCGCGGCGCCTACGAAATTGCCGGCCCCGACGGCCATGCCGATGTTTCGATTTTTGCCACCGGGTCCGAGGTTGCCATCGCGGTCGATGGCGCAAAGCTGCTGGCCGAGCGTGGGGTTGCTGCGCGCGTGATTTCGGTTCCTTGCTTCGAATTGTTCGCGGAGCAGAATGAGGAATACCGGCGCGCCATCATCGGCAACGCCAAGGTGAAGATCGGCGTCGAAGCCGCCGTGCGTCAGGGCTGGGATGCCATCATCGGATCCGATGGCGTCTTTGTGGGCATGACGTCTTTCGGCGCCAGCGCGCCCTATAAGGAACTCTATAAAAAATTCGGGATTACCGCTGAAGCGATCGCAAACGCGGCGCTCGGCAAGCTTGGGAAGACGTAACGGAAGACTATATAGGGCTGTGGCCCAAGGGGCTGCGGCAGACTGAACGAGCCGGGAGCGACTAAAATGACAGTTCGTGTAGCCATCAACGGGTTTGGCCGCATCGGCCGCAACATTCTGCGCGCTATCGCGGAAGCCGACCGCAAGGACATCGAAGTTATCGCCATCAACGATCTCGGCCCGGTCGAAACCAATGCTCACTTGCTGCGCTATGACAGCGTGCACGGCCGCTTCCCCGGCACCGTCACGGTGAAAGGCGATACGATCAGCCTCGGCAACGGCGCCATCAAGGTCACCGCCGAACGCGATCCGTCAAAGCTGCCGTGGAAAGATCTCGGCATCGACATCGCGATGGAGTGCACCGGTCTGTTCACCGCCAAGGACAAGGCGTCTGCGCATTTGACCGCCGGCGCCAAACGCGTGCTGGTTTCCGCGCCCGCCGACGGCGCCGATCTCACGGTTGTCTACGGTGTCAACCACGACAAGCTGACCAAGGACCACAAGATCGTCTCCAACGCGTCATGCACGACCAACTGCCTCGCCCCCGTGGCCAAGGTGCTCAACGATGCGGTCGGGATCGACAAGGGATTCATGACGACGATCCACTCCTATACCGGCGACCAGCCGACGCTCGACACCTATCACAAGGATCTCTACCGCGCCCGCGCCGCCGCGCTGAACATGATCCCGACCTCGACCGGCGCCGCCAAGGCCGTCGGCCTCGTTCTGCCTGAACTCAACGGCAAGCTCGACGGCGTTTCGATCCGCGTGCCGACACCGAATGTTTCGGTGATCGATTTCAAGTTCGTCGCCAAAAAGGCGACCAGCAAGGATGAAGTGAACGGCGCGATCAAGCGTGCGGCCGAACAGCAGCTCAAGGGCATTCTCGGATACACCAACGATCCGAACGTCTCGCTCGACTTCAACCACGACCCGCGCTCCTCCATCTTCCACATGGACCAGACCAAGGTCATGGACGGCACTTTCGTGCGCGTGATGTCGTGGTATGACAACGAGTGGGGCTTCTCCAACCGCATGACGGATACCGCCGTTGCGATGGGCAAGCTGCTCTGACGGCCGGATGGCGGGCCGGCCATGACTGCTTTTCGAACCCTCGACCACGTTGATGTGAAGGGTAAACGCATCCTGGTGCGCGTTGATCTCAACGTGCCCGTGGAGAACGGGGTCGTAACAAATTCGACCCGCATCGAGCGCGCGGCACCCGCGATTACCGAAATCGCCGACAAGGGCGGCAAGGTCATCCTCCTCTCGCATTTCGGTCGGCCGAAAGGGCGCGATCCGAAGCAATCACTGAAGCCGGTCGCCGCCGAAGTCGCGCGCATCATCAAGCGTCCGGTGAAATTTGCCGACGACTGCATCGGCGAAGTGGCCGAACGCGCAGTTGCCACAATGAAACCCGGCGACATTCTGTGTCTTGAAAATACCCGTTTTCACGCCGGCGAAGAGAAGAACGATCCAGCCTTCGTGGCCGCGCTGGCGAAACTCGGCGATATCTGGGTCAATGACGCCTTCTCGGCCGCACACCGCGCGCATGCGTCGACAGAAGGTCTCGGTCACAAACTTCCCGCTTACGCCGGGCGGACCATGCAGGCGGAGCTTGAGGCCCTCACCAAGGCACTTGAGCATCCCGAACGCCCGCTCGCGGCGATCGTGGGCGGCGCGAAGATTTCGACCAAGCTCGATCTGCTTGGCAACCTGTTGGACAAAGTTGATGCGCTGATCATCGGCGGCGCCATGGCCAACACTTTTTTATTCGCGCAAGGCAAGAAGATCGGGAAGTCACTGGCGGAAGGCGACCTCGTCGGCACCGCGCGCGACATCATGGCCAAGGCCAAATCCGCCAAACGCGAAATCGTGCTCCCGGTCGACGTGGTGGTGGCCGAAAAGTTCGAGGCGCATGCGCCATCGCGCGTCGTCGACGTGGACAAGGTCGGCGCCAATGACATGATCCTGGATATTGGTCCGCGCAGCGTCGAGCAGGTTGTCTCCGTGCTCGCGCGGACAAAGACGCTGGTGTGGAACGGCCCATTTGGCGCCTTCGAAATGGAACCCTTCGACAACGGAACGGTCGAGGTTGCGGAGGCCGCCGCGGAACTGAGCGAGGCCGGCAAGCTTGTCTCGGTAGCCGGTGGCGGCGATACGGTAGCTGCGCTTAATGTCGCCGGGGTCGCAGATCGGTTCACATATGTTTCGGCCGCGGGCGGCGCCTTCCTGGAATGGCTGGAAGGCAAGGCCTTGCCCGGGGTCGAGGTGTTGCGGGTAAAATGACGTCGAACGGCACCATCCGGGGGGATTGCAACGGATGCGATGGAGGGATTTATGAAACTCGATGAACTAAACAAAATTGCACAGGCCATGGTAGCGCCCGGCAGGGGCATCCTGGCCGCGGACGAATCCTCCGGCACGATCAAGAAACGCTTCGATGCGATCGGCGTTGAATCCACCGAGGACAGCCGCCGCGATTATCGTGAGATGCTCTTCCGCTCGGCCGAAGGGATGAAACATATCTCCGGCGTCATCCTCTACGATGAGACGATCTGGCAGAAGGCGAAGGATGGTACGCCGCTGGTCGAGCTGATCAAGAAGGCCGGCGCCATTCCTGGCATCAAGGTCGACGAAGGCACCAAGCCGCTGCCGATGTGTCCGGGCGAAGTCGTCACCATCGGTCTCGACAAGCTCGCCGACCGGCTTCCGAAATATTACGAACAGGGTGCACGCTTCGCGAAGTGGCGCGCGGTCATCGATATCGGCGCCGGCATTCCGACATACGCGTGTTTGCGCGCGAACGCCCACGCACTCGGCCGCTATGCCGCGCTGTGCCAGGCGGCGCAGATCGTGCCGATCGTCGAACCCGAAGTGCTGATGGACGGCGATCACGACATCGACCGCTGCCAGCAGGTGACGGAACTGGTGTTGAAGCTCCAGTTCGAAGAACTTTATTTCCAGCGCGTTGCGCTCGAAGGAATCGTGCTCAAGCCGAACATGGTGATCTCCGGCAAGAAGAACGGAAAACGCGCCGGGATTGAGGAAGTCGCCGAAAAGACCGTCAAGGTGCTCAAGAACTGCGTGCCGGGCGCCGTGCCGGGCATTGCGTTCCTTTCCGGCGGCCAGAGCGATGAAGAGGCCACCGCACACCTCGATGCCATGAACAAGATCGGCAATCTGCCATGGGCGCTGACGTTCTCTTACGGACGCGCGCTCCAGCACGCGCCGCAGACGACATGGAAAGGCAAGACCGAAAACGTCGCCGCCGCGCAGCGCGCATTTTCGCATCGTGCAAAAATGAATGGGCTTGCCGCGCTTGGCCAATGGAAGGCCGATATGGAGAAGAAAGCGGCGTGATCAAACTCGCGTGTGCCGCGTGACGCGCGGCCCAAACTTCGGTAAATGAAACGTCATGCCCGGCCTTGTGCCGGGCATCCACGTCTTTGTCCTTTCATAGACGAAGACGTGGATGGCCGGGACAAGCCCGGCCATGACGAGTAAACGCAAAGGATATCCCTGTGATTGATCTCTACACCTGGACGACCCCCAACGGCCGCAAAGTCTCCATTGCTCTGGAAGAATTTGGCCTGCCTTACACCGTTCACCCGATCGATATTTCCAAGGACGAACAATTCGCGCCGGACTTTCTCAAGATCGCGCCGAACAACCGCATCCCGGCCATCGTCGACCGCGACACCAACATCGCGCTGATGGAGTCGGGCGCCATCCTGATCTATCTCGCCGACAAGACCGGCAAGCTGTTGCCGAAGTCCGGCGAAGGCCGCTACCGCGTGATCGAATGGCTGATGTGGCAGATGGGCGGCCCGGGACCGATGCTTGGCCAGGTGCATCACTTCGTGAAGTACAACAAGGGCAAGGCGCCGTACGCCGAAGAGCGCTACCTGAAGGAAGGCAATCGACTCTACAAGGTGCTCAATACGCGCCTTGAAGGCCGCGAGTTCGTCGCCGATCAATATTCCATCGCCGATATCGCGATCTGGCCGTGGATCTCGCGCTTCGAATGGCAAACCATCGACCTGAAGCAATATCCGAACGTGAAGCGCTGGTATGAAACCATCGCCGCGCGCCCGGCGGTGCAAAAGGGCTACAAAGTGCCGAAGGATATGGGCCCGATCCCGATGCCCTGACGCCGGCTCGCGTTAACTTGGACGCAGGCACGACAAGCGAATAATCTCGCGCATGATTCGCCGGCTGCGGCGCCGGCGTAGTGACGTTGCGTTTCGCGTCGCTTTCGCAACGCCTTCGAGCCCATGCCGAAACCGCAAATCAGGCCGCCCTCCGGAAATGCCACCCTCGTCGACGTGCTTCGGCGCGCGACCGCGCACCATCAGCGCGGGCAATTGCACGAGGCCGAGGCGCTGTATCGGCAGGTTCTCGCAACTCAGCCGAACAATTTTGACGCGTTGCATCTGTGCGGCGTTCTCATGCATCAGCGCGGGCGACGCGCCGGAGGCGCTCAAGCTGATTGCCCGCGCGCTCAAGACCAACGGGCGGTCGGCGGCAGCCCATTCCAATTACGGCACCGTTCTGGCGGCGGTCGAGCGGCATGACGAGGCGCTCAAGAGCTATGAACGGGCGATCGCACTTAAGCCTGACTATGCCGGGGCCCTGAACAATCGCGGCAATACCTTGCGCGTGCTGAAGCGCACGCAGGACGCTCTTGAAAGCTTCGAGCGCGCGGTCGCCGTCCAGCCCGATTATGCCGAGGCCATCAACAACCGCGGCAACGCCTTGTTCGATCTCGGCCGCACCGAAGAGGCGCTGGTGAGCTATGAGAAGGCCCTCGCGCATCAGCCGGACTATGCCGATGCATTGGTCAATCGCGGCAAATGCCTGATCGCGCTCAAGCGCGGCGATGAGGCGCTGGCAAGCTTTGACCGGGCGCTCGCGCACCGGCCGCAACACGCGGCCGCACTGAAAGAGCGCGGCCATTTGCTGCGCGATCGCAAACAGCCAATTGAGGCGCTCGACAGCCTCGACCGGTCGCTGGCACTGGCCCCGAATGACGCGGAAGCCCATCTGGGCCGCGCCCTCGCCCTGCGCGATCTCAAACGCTTCGATGAATCTTTTGTTGCCTGTGATCGTGCACTCGCCCTGAAACCGGACTATCCCGAAGCGGCGGTCGCGCGCGGCAATGTTTTCCATGAATTGCGCGCCTTCAAGGAAGCGATCAAGGAGTACGATCGCGCGTTGGCGATGCAGCCAGGTTTCGCCCAGGCCTACGGCAACCGTGCGAATGCACTGGTCGAACTCAATTGTCCGGCTGAAGCGCTCGAAGACTACGACCGCGCGATTGCCGAAAAGCCGTACGCGTCCGCGCTTGTTAACCGCGGCCTCGCGCTGAATTACCTCGATCGGCCGGACGAGGCACTCGACAGTTTCGATCGTGCCATCGCGCTCGAGCCGGATATGCCGCAAGCGCATTGGAACAAGGCGCTGCTGTGTCTCGCGCTCGGCGATTTCGAGCGGGGCTGGGATGACTATGAATGGCGCTGGCGCGGCGCGACCGAACTTGTGTCGCGCGGCTTCGCGCAACCGCAATGGCGAGGCGAGGACCTAGGCGGCAAAACAATCCTGCTGCACGCGGAGCAAGGCTTCGGCGACAGCATCCAGTTCATGCGCTATCTCCCGATGGTCAAGGCCAAGGCCGGTCATGTCATCCTGGAAGTGCCGGACAGTCTTCGGCCGCTGATTGGAGAGCTCGCCGAAGGCGTCACGATGCTCACCCGTGGGGACCCGTTGCCGGCATTTGATGTGCACTGCCCCTTGATGAGCCTGCCGCTTGCTTTCGGCACCACGCTCGCCAGCATTCCGGCATCGGTGCCCTATCTGTACGCGCCGGCCGGGCGCATCGAGGCATGGCGCCGGCGGCTGTCGGGGACGAAGCGACCGCGCGTGGGGTTGGTTTGGTCCGGCAGGCCCGACCACAAGAACGACCATAACCGCAGCGTCGCATTGTCGCGCCTGGCCCCGCTCCTGTCTGTTGGAGATGCAACGTTCGTCAGCCTGCAACGCGAGTACCGTGAGGCCGATCTTCCCACGCTCGAGAAATTGCCAATCCTTCGCCTCGAATCGTCGTTGTCAGACTTCGCCGACACCGCCGCCGTCATCGGCGAACTCGATCTGGTGATTTCGGTCGATACCGCGGTGGCGCATCTGGCCGGCGCTATGGGGAAGCCATTATGGCTTCTGCTGCCTCGGATCCAGGATTGGCGTTGGATGCGCGGGCGCGCGGATAGCCCTTGGTACCCCAGTGCCCGGCTGTTCCGGCAATCGCAAATCGGCGACTGGGACGGCGTGATATCGGCTGTGGCCCGGGAGCTTGCGGCATTCGCAAAGGCCGGCGGCTGACAGAATATTCGCAGGTCAATTTTCCGCCCGATTGAGCTAGCATGCGGACACCATGGCTACGCGACCTAAACAGGCGGTCCCGCGCCCGGCGCCCCGCCTTTATCTGACTACGCCGCCGATCTCGGATGCGTCCGCTTTTCCTTGCAGCTGGGTTCGGCCATGGACGCCGGCGATGTCGCCGCCGTGCTCCTGCGCCTGGCCGATTCCGATGAGCGTACGTTGATCAACCGCGCCAAGGCGATGGCCGCACTTGTGCAAGACCGAGACGCCGCGCTGCTGCTCGACGGCCGCGTCGAACTGGTCGCTCGTGCAGGTGCGGACGGCGCTCATCTCACCGGCATCGCCACCTTCACCGAAGCTCTTCGCCCACCTCAAGCCGGAACGCATCGCGGGCGCCGGCGGGCTGGCAACACGTCACGATGCCATGCTCGCGGCCGAGCAAGGCGCCGACTATGTCATGTTCGGTGAACCGGACGCCGCATCGGGCGCGCGACCAGCTTTCGAAGCGATCGAGGAACGTGTCGCCTGGTGGGCCGAAGTGTTTGAATGTCCCTGCGTGGCATATGCCGCTTCGCTTGACGAAATCGCGCCGCTTGTCGCCGCCGGTGCCGATTTCATTGCGCTCGGAGATTTTTTGTGGCGCGATCCGGATGCGATCAAGGCGACGACAAGCGAGGCGTCTCGTCTTCTGGGGATGCCGGAGCCCGCGGCATGATTCCACCCGTTCGGCTTATTCTCGGCGCTGTCGTCGCAGCCACGGTTGTTGCGTCTGCGCCTGCGCAGGTCACGCGCAACACTGCGCCCGCAACCGCGCCGAACCCGGCCACCAGCGTGGATCAGGGCAACATCGATCTTGCCTACGGCGCCTTCCAACGCGGGCTTTATCTCACCGCCTTCAATGAGGCGTCCAAGCGCGCGCAGCAGAACGATCCCGCTGCCATGACGTTGCTCGGCGAAATCTACGCACAAGGTCTTGGCGTAGGCCGAGACGATTCCAAGGCAGCCCAGTGGTATAAAATGGCCGCCGCCAAAGGCGACCGTGACGCCTTGTTCGCGCTGGCGATGTTCAATTTCCAGGGCCGCGCGGTCACCCGAAACCTGGAAGAGGCCGCGCGGTTGCTCGAAGCCGCGGCCAAGCTCGGTCACGCCGGTGCCGCCTACGACCTCGGCCTCCTTTATCTGCAAGGCCAGCAATTCCCGCAGGACCTCAAGCGCGCCAGTGATCTTTTCGCGCTGGCCGCTGAAGGCGGAAATTCGGAAGCGCAATACGCGCTCGCTACCATGTACAAGGAAGGCCGCGGCGTGCCGAAGGACATGAGCAAGGCAATGCTGCTCATGCGGCAGGCTTCGGTCGCGGGCAATCTCGACTCCATGGTTGAATTTGCAATCGCTCAGTTCAACGGCGAAGGCGTCAACAAGGACGAGACCGCCGCCGCCCAGTTGTTTCTCAAAGCGGCACACCTCGGCAGCCCGATCGCTCAGAACCGCTTGGCGCGCATCCTGATGGCCGGGCGCGGCATGCCTGCCGACGCCACCGAGGCGGTCAAATGGCATCTCGTCGCCAAGGCCGCCGGCAGCAGCGATCCCGACCTCGACGTCTTTGCTGCAAAACAAACCCCGGCGGTCCGCGCGGCCGCCGACGCCAGCGCCAAGAAATGGCTGTCGACGACCACAACCGGCCGCCCTTGACGGCGCTGGGCTTCGCGGGCAGACCGCTCGCGGCATGCATCACTCAGCCCTCCTCAATGTCATGATCGCCGCCGCGCGCAAGGCCGCGCGCGCGCTCAAGCGCGACTTTGGCGAACTGGAAAAGTTGCAGGTCTCGCTCAAGGGCCCCGGCAATTTCGTGACCGCTGCCGACCGCCGCGCCGAAGAAACACTTTATGCCGAACTGATGAAGGCACGGCCCGGCTACGGGTTTCTCGGCGAAGAAGGCGGCCACCGCGAAGGCGCCGACAAGACCCACACCTGGATCGTCGATCCGCTGGATGGCACCACGAATTTCCTCCACGGCATCCCGCAATTCGCCATCTCGATCGCACTCGAACGCGAAGGAACGGTGGTGGCCGGCCTGATCTACAATCCCGCCAATGAGGACATGTTCATTGCCGAGCGCGGCAAGGGCGCCTTTCTCAACGAGCAGCGGATCCGGGTCGCCGGCCGCAAACTGCTGGGCGATGCGGTCATCGCCTGCGGGCTACCGCACCAAGGCCGCGGCGACCTCGCACTGGCGCGCAAGGAAACCGGCGCAATGCAGGAACACGTCGCCGGCCTGCGTCGCTTCGGCGCGGCGGCGCTCGATCTCGCCTGGGTCGCGGCCGGCCGTCTCGACGCCTATTGGGAGCGCGACATCAAGCCATGGGACATGGCGGCAGGAATCATCCTTGTGCGGGAAGCCGGCGGGTTCGTAACCGACTGCGACGGCGGCGAAGACATGTTCCAAAAGGGGCATATCGCCGCCGGCAACGACGCCATTCAAAAAGCGGTGCTGGCGGTGCTGAAAACCGCCGCCAAGGCTTAAGTCACCGCAATTTCAACTCAATCAGCCGCTTTACCGGCCACCGGTTCCGGCACGATTGCTTTTTCCCTGTCACGGGTCTGTGCCATAGTGCGCGAGAGGGCTTCGTTCGACATCAACATTTGAGTTGCATGTAAGTCTCATGGCCAAAGAACTCGATCCACTCAAGCTGTCATCGCCGCGCGTCTTCCTGTTCAGGATGCTGGTCTTCGTCATCCTGGTCGGGCTGGTCGCCTTCGTGCTGCACAAGCAGATCGAAGTCGCATTCATGTCCAATCCGGGCTTGAACGCGCTCATCATCGGCGTGGAAGCGATCGGAATTCTGCTGTCGGTGCGGCAGGTGCTGCGCCTTTATCCGGAAATCGCGTGGGTAAATAATTTCCGCCTGGCCGATCCGGGTCTCGCCGTCGAGCGTGCACCGGTGCTGCTGGCGCCGATGGCCGCAATCCTCGGCAGCCGCGTCGGCCGCATGGCGATGTCGGCGCAATTGATGCGCGGCATCCTCGATTCAATCGCAACCCGCCTCGATGAGGCGCGCGATATATCCCGCTACATGACGGGCCTGCTGGTGTTTCTCGGCCTGCTCGGCACCTTCTGGGGCCTGATCGAAACCGTAAGCTCGGTCGGCGGCGTGATTCAGGGCCTCAAGGCCAGCGGTGATGCGGGCAGCATGTTCGATTCACTGCGCGAAGGACTTGCCGCGCCGCTCTCCGGAATGGGGATTTCATTTTCCTCATCGCTTTTCGGACTTGCGGGCTCGCTCGTGCTCGGCTTTCTCGACCTGCAATCGAGCCAGGCGCAAAACCGCTTCTACACGGAACTCGAGGACTGGCTCTCCACCACCGTCTACGACCAGGCGGCAGAGCCCGCGGTCGCCGCCGGCGTCACCGGCGAAGTGCGCTCGGCGATCGAGCGCCTGCGCGAAGCGGTCGACCAGGCGGGCGCCGGGAAATCGGCATCCGCCGCCATGGCCAATCTCGCCGAGGCGATCCAGGGCCTCGTGCACCACATGCGCACCGAACAGCAGATGATCCGCGACTGGGTCGATTCACAGGCCGAGCAGCAACGCGAGATCAAGAAGCTCCTGGAAGTCATGGTGCGGCGAGAACGTGAACCGTTGAGTTGAATTCCATGGCGCTTGCACGAACGCGCCGCGGCGACAGCGGCATGAATTACTGGCCGGGCTTCGTCGACGCACTGTCGACGTTGATCCTCGGCATCATTTTCCTGCTCACCGTATTTGTGGTGGTACAGTTTTATTTGCAGCAGGAAGTCGCCGGCAAGGACACCGCACTCGGCCGGCTGAATGCGCAGATCGCGCAGCTGACCGAATTGCTGTCGATGGAGAAATCCGGCAAGACCAATCTCGAGGACCAGCTCGCGCAACTGCGCGCGACGCTGGCCACCACCGAAAACGAGCGCGACCGTCTCAAGGGAACCGCCGAGAACGCCGGCGCCGGCGTCACGGCCGCGCAGGGCAAGGTTTCCGAGCTCACCGGCCAGATCGAGGGCGAGAAGAAGATTTCCGCTCGCGCGTTGGCGCAGGTCGAAGTGCTCAATCAACAGATCGCGGCGTTGCGCCGCCAACTGGCCGCCATCGAACAGACGCTCGACGCCGCCGAGAAGAAGGACAAGGAATCGCAAAGCCAGATTACCGAGCTCGGACAGCGGCTCAATCTGGCGCTGGCGGCGCGCGTCAATGAGCTCAAGCGCTATCAGTCGGATTTCTTCGGCAAGCTCCGCGAAATCCTCGGCAATCGCAGCGACGTGCGGGTGGTCGGCGACCGCTTCGTGCTGCAATCGGAAGTGTTCTTCGACACCGGCAAAGCCGACCTGAAGCCCGAGGGTCGTCTCGAACTCGAAAAGGTGGCGGGCGCGCTGCTCGAGCTCGAAAAGCAAATCCCGACCGACATTGCCTGGGTTCTGCGCGTCGACGGCCATACCGACGTCCGCCAGATCGCCGTCGGTGGCGCGTTCAAGTCGAACTGGGATCTGTCGGCCGCGCGCGCAATCTCGGTCGTGCAATATCTCGTCGGCAAAGGCGTGTCGCCGCAGCGGCTGGTGGCCGCGGGCTTTGGCGAATTCCAGCCGATCGATGCTGGGCAAGACCGAGGACGCCTACAAGCGCAATCGCCGCATCGAGTTCAAGCTGACCGAACGGTGAGCCCGAAAGCCTGCACGCTACGCCCCTATTCCGCCGCCGACGAAGATGCGGCGATCGAGCTTTGGCGTCGCACCTGGCAGAAGCACTACGCGCATATCGACTTTAGCGTCGCGCGTCGCCTGGTGGCGTGAACGCTGGCGCAAGGAACTCGTCCCCGCGTCCCGGATCATGCTGGCGGACGTCGATGGCGCAATGGCCGGCTTCGTCACGGTCGATCCCGAAGACGACCTATCTCGACCAGATCGTGGTCGCGCCGGAACACTGGGGGTCTGACGTTGCACTTGCGTTGCTGAACGAGGCCAAGCGCCTTTCGCCGAAGGGCCTCTATCTGCTCGTCAACAAGGACAATTTCCGCGCCATCCGCTTTTATGAAAAGCACGGATTCGTCAACGCCGGAGAAGACAAGAACCCCGTCTCGGGACTCGCGGTCAACAGAATGACGTGGCGCGGATAAATTACGCGACTTCAAATTGCAGTTTCGCCAGGCGCGCGTAGAGCCCTCCGGCAGAGGCAAGGGATGCGTGCGTCCCCTCCTCCACGATGCGCCCGTGGTCCAGCACCAGGATGCGATCGCAGGATTGCACGGTGGCAAGCCTGTGCGCGATGACAATGCTGGTGCGATTGAGCATCAACCGCTTGAGCGCCTGCTGAACCAGCGTCTCGCTTTCAGCGTCGAGTGACGAGGTCGCTTCGTCGAGCAGCAACAGTGGCGCCTTGCGCAAGATGGCCCGCGCGATCGCGATGCGCTGGCGCTGGCCGCCCGACAGCGTAACGCCGCGCTCGCCGACCGGCGTTTCATACCCCAAAGGTAAGC
The DNA here is from genome assembly GCA_963801955.1 of uncultured Alphaproteobacteria bacterium. Classification (GTDB taxonomy): domain Bacteria; phylum Pseudomonadota; class Alphaproteobacteria; order Rhizobiales; family Xanthobacteraceae; genus Pseudolabrys. The sequence goes on along the minus strand of CAWDGS010000002.1, from coordinate 181,452 downwards.
GCCGAATGAATTCGGAAGCATGCGCGGCTTCTGCTGCCTTGTCGATCTCCGCATCGGTGGCGTCGGGACGGCCGAACTGGATATTTTCCCGGACGCTCGTGCCAAAAACCACGGCATCCTGCGGCACCAGCGCGATGCGTGCACGCAGCGCTGCCGGGTCCGCGTCCGTCAGGCGCACGCCATCGAAACTGATATTTCCCGAGACCGGATCATAGAAACGCAGAATAAGCTGGAAGATGGTGCTCTTGCCGGCGCCGGAGGGACCGACCAATGCAAGCTTTTCGCCGGGCGCGACGCGGAATGACAATCGATCGAGAACCGGCACATTCGGCCGCCCCGGATAAGCGAAATTGACGTCGCTAAATTCAACCGCGCCACTCGCCGGCATCGGCAATACCACGGGGCGCGCCGGCGCCTTGATCTGCGGCTCGACGTCGAGAATCTCGAACAGCCGCTCGGCGGCGCCCGACGCCTGCGCGATCTCGCCCCACACCTGACTCAATTCGCCGAGCCCGCCTGCGGCAAACACCGCGTAGAGAACGAATTGTCCGAGGCGGCCGGGCGTAATGCTGCCAACGAGCACATCCTGCGCGCCGACCCACAGCACCACAACGATGCTTGCGAAAACGAGAAAGATCACCACGGCCGTGAGCATGGCACGCACTTTTGTCGCGCCGCGTGCGGCGGCATAAGCCTGCTCGACCGCCGCACCGAATCGCGACTGCGCAAGCTTTTCGTTGGTGAAAGCCTGAAGCGTGCGCATCGCGCCGATCAATTCGTTGGCGTAACCCGATGCATCGGCGAGCGTGTCCTGTGCCGCACGTCCGCGCTTGCGGACTGCGCGTCCGAAACCAACCAGCGGAAGGACAATGACCGGGATCGCACCCAGCACGAACAGCGAAAGCCGCGGGCTGGTGACGACCATCATGGCGGCGCCGCCGAGGAACAGCACCAGATTGCGCAAGGCAATCGATACCGAAGCGCCCACGGTCGACTTGATCTGGGTGGTGTCGGCCGTGAGACGCGACACAATTTCACCGGCGCGTGTAGCATCGAAAAATGCCGACGACAGCCGCGTGAGATGGATAAATACATCCGAGCGCAGATCGGCGACGATACGCTCGCCCAAGGTGGTGACAAGGTAGTAACGCAGCGCGCTGGATACCGCGAGCACGGCGACGACCGCGATCATCACCGCGAAATAGCTGTCGATCAGCTGCACCGCCTTGTCGGAGAAGCCGAAATCGATCATCCGCCGGACGGCCAAGGGCACGACCAGCGTGGTGAGTGCAGCGACGGTCAGCGCGGCCAATGCGGCCAGTGCGCGTCCGCTATATCGGCCGACGTATGGAACGAGCCGGGCCAGCGGCCTGAGTTTGACCTTGCTCCGCGCGCCCGGCGCTGGCGCGCCGGCGACGTCGAGGCCCCGCCCATCGCTCGAAAAACTCATGCGACGCCCTTTTGTTATCGCCCCGGCGCTCGGCCCTTTAATGCCTTGCGGGCTTGATCGCGGTCAATCCGGACGGCTTGCCGCATTCATCCGGGTCCTGTATACGAGCCGCCAAATCCAGCTTTAACAGGCGCGTTTGCGCCTCGGAACCGAAACATGAAGCAAGATATCCATCCCGGCTACCACGCCATCAAAGTGATCATGACCGATGGCAGTGAATTCACCACCCGCTCCACCTGGGGCAAAGAAGGTGACGTCCTGCACCTGGATATTGACCCCAAATCGCACCCGGCCTGGACCGGCGGCCAGCAGCAGCTCGTCGACCGTGGCGGCCGCGTGTCGCGCTTCCAGAAGAAGTTCTCGGGCTTCCTGAAGACCGACGAGAAGAAATAAGCACCGTTGGTGCTCGCATTAAAAAGCCCCCGCACGATGCGGGGGTTTTTGCTTTGGGGCGCGGACTCGTCTAGACGCTTTCCGCGCCGAAAGCGGCCTTCAACAGCCCAAGCTGGCGCTCGACCGGATTGCCTGTGCTTGGACGTTCGGCGGCATTCTGATTGTAAATCGTCGCATCCAGACGGCGCACATTCGCGTAGAGCTTTCGCGACCGTTCGATCAGGTCGCGCAGCGCCACCGGCAACAGCTCGAGATTGGTGGAATCGTGCGCATCACCCGTGGCGAGTTTCACCTTGCTCTTTTCCTTGCCCGCCTGCGCGAGCGACATCTCGCCTTCCTTCACCGCACGATGAAGCAGCAGCCATGAAGCGAGCTGCATCAGCCGCGTGGTGAGACGCATGCTTTCGGTGGCGTAGGCGAGCGCCGCCGCACGTTCCAGTTTCTTGGATTCCTGGCGGCCGGGGCCATCGAGATAAGTCGCGGTCTCCTCGACCAGCGCCATTCCATCACGGAACAAATCGGCGAATGCCTGCGAACTTGCGAGCCGTTCTCCGAACGACACCGTTTGCGTTTCGCTGAATGGTTTTTCTGATTTTTCGGACATGACGCGACGCCTCACTTCACCGCGGAGCCGATCTCGCCCCGTATACGATTGGGTAAGCATGACGCGCGCAACGCAGCCGTGTCCAGACGGCGATATGGTTAACATCGCGATATAGTTTCCGCGCGAATTCGAATGGCCGCGCGCGGCAGCGGCTGATCCATTTTGGGACAAAAAAAGGAGCCGCCGTTGCCGGCGGCTCAAAGTTGATAACAGGGAGGCGTCAAACAGAGTGGACAGGAGCCACTCAACGTCCACATGAAGATGGACAATGCCAGTAATGGTCGAGAAAGCTTAACGACAGCTTAAGGGTATGCGCGCAATGCCAAATATTTTCCCGACGCACCAGCACGCCGATACCATTCCGGTGGTCGCGATCTCCGTCGTCTCAACGTTTGAAAAACTGATCGGCCGCCGCGCGTGAAACGCGCTTTTGCGCCATGTCGGCTTCGAGCCGGCTGATCTCGTCGCGCATCAACTGCACGCGCGCCGCAAGTTCATCCACCGAAAGCAAAGTGAGGTCCTGGCCGATCTCGTGTGCAATCTTCTTCTTCGGTTTGTCGTCTTCGTCGATTGCCGGCATGGGCCACCTCCTGCGGACGAAATCTAGCCATCGCAGTCCGGGTTGTCACATCGGCGAGGCACGCCTACACAGAGCCCTCCAATTCGCAGAAGATAAGAGGAATCGATGGCCGCACTGCCAAGCCAAATGACCGCAATCGGCATCAAATCCGCCGGCGGTCCGGACATGCTCGTGCCTGAACAGCGTCCGCTTCCAAAGCCGGCTGCGGGAGAGATCCTGGTGAAAGTCGCTGCCGCCGGCGTGAACCGCCCCGACGTGATGCAGCGCATGGGTCTCTACCCGCCGCCGCCCGGCGCACCCGACATTCCCGGGCTGGAAATCGCCGGCGAAATTGTTGCGCTGGGCACCGGCGTCAAGCGCTGGAAAATCGGCGACAAGGTCATGGCGCTCGTGGTCGGCGGCGGCTACGCCGAATATTGCCTCGCGCACGAAACCCACGCGCTGCCGATCTCGGGCCTTTCGATGATCGAAGCGGCTGCGCTACCGGAAACGTTCTTCACCGTCTGGCACAATGCGTTCGAGCGCGGCGGCCTGAAAAAGGGCGAAACGCTGCTGGTGCACGGCGGCTCGTCGGGCATCGGCACCACGGCCATCCAGCTTGCCAAAGCTTTCGGCGCGCGCGTGATCACCACCGCCGGTTCGGCGGAAAAATGCGAGGCCTGTCGCAAGCTTGGGGCCGATGTCGCCGTTAACTATAAGTCCGAGGACTTCGTCGCCGCGACCAAGACGGCGACCGGAGACAAGGGCGCCGAGGTTATACTGGACATGGTGGGTGGGGACTACATCGCGCGCAATTACGAAGCGGCCGCGGTGGAGGGGCGCATCGTGCAAATCGCATTTCAGGGTAGCCCGAAGGCGACGGTGGATTTCCGCCGGATCATGCTCAAGCGGCTGCACCATACGGGCTCAACCTTGCGCTCGCGCTCGGTCGCCGACAAAGGCGCCATTGCACGGGCGGTCGAGGACAACGTGCTGCCGCTTGTGACAGCCGGGACGGTCAAACCCGTCATCTACAAGACATTTCCCATGGGCGAAGCGGCTGCCGCCCATACGCTTATGGAAACCAGCACCCATATCGGCAAAATCGTGCTAACACTTTGACTCGGCGTCCATTTCTTCAGAAGCCGCGAAATCGGCGCAATGTCGGACTTAAACCGCAACAGGGTGCGATTGCTTGCAGATTTTCACCGACGGCAATGCCGGAGCCGCAGGCTGCGAGGCGCTGCCGCGGCCGGGGGTTTTGTTTTGATTTTGAATAGCCGTTTGGCAGCGATCGCACTTGCGCTCGTCGCCGCGCTGCTGGTGGTTCCAGCTGCGCGCGCGGTCGAAGCCGTGAACGTGCGGCTCGATGCCGCGGCGATCGATCTGACGGCGGCCACGGAACTTCAAAAAACCGAAGGCGACCGCATCCAGGTGTCCACCGCGCCGGGCCCGGACGGCATCGTGCGCCGCATCGAAGTGCGCGCGCGCGAAGGCAACAACAACTGGGCGGTGTTCGCGCTCACCAATAACAGCGACGAGCAGATCGACCGTCTCATCGTCGTGCCGCATTACCGCATGGTCGGCTCCGGCCTGTTCTGGCCCGACCTTGGCCTGTCGCGCATCGCCGGCATCACGCCGTCGACCGGCGACCGTCCCGTTCGCCAGGAGGGCACGACGGCTGACGTGTTCCGCATCACGCTCGATCCCGGCACCGTCATCACCTTCGTCGCCGAGCTGCGCACCGACAAGCTGCCGCAGATCTATTTGTGGGAGCCGGACGCCTACAAGGACAAGGTCAACTCGTTCACCTTGTACTATGGCATCGTCATCGGCATCGCCGGCTTGCTCGCGCTGTTCCTGACGATCCTGTTCGTCGTCAAAGGCTCGATGATGTTTCCGGCCGCCGCCGCGCTTGGCTGGGCGGTGCTGATCTATATCGGCATTGATTTCGGTTTCTGGGGCAAGGTGTTCGACATGTCGGCCGGCGCCGAGCGCGTCTGGCGCGCCTGCGGCGAGGCGATCCTGTCGGCGACATTGCTTGTCTTTCTCTTCGCCTATCTCAACCTGTCGCGCTGGCACGTGCGCTATGCGCACGTCACCATGGCCTGGCTCGCGGCACTCGCCGCATTGATCGCCGTCGCCGTATTCGATCCATCCATTGCCGCCGGCATCGCCCGCATGTCGCTCGCCGGCATCGCCGTGTTCGGCCTCGCGCTCGTGATCTATCTGTCGACGCACGGTTTCGACCGCGCCGTGCTGCTCATTCCCACATGGCTGCTCTTGGTCGTGTGGACGCTGGCTGCCGGTTTTGCCGTCACGGGTCTTGTCACCAATGACATCATCGGTCCCGCGCTGCTCGGTGGCCTTGTGCTGATCGTGATGCTGATCGGCTTCACGGTCATGCAGCACGCCTTTGCTGGCGGCATCACGCACGGCATCGTTTCCGACGTCGAACGCCGCGCGCTCGCGCTCACGGGCGCCGGCGACTTGATCTGGGACTGGGATGTCTCCGCCGACAAGGTGTTCACCAGCCCCGAAACCGAACACATCCTTGGCCTCAAGCGCGGCACGCTGGAAGGACCGGCGGCAACCTGGCTTGAAGTGCTGCATCCGCTCGACCGTGACCGCTTCCGCGCGGCGCTTGACGGCATCGTCGAACAACGGCGCGGCCGGCTCACCCAGGATTTTCGACTGCGGACCGGCGACGGACACTATCTCTGGTTTGCACTCAAGGTGCGTCCGGTGGTCGGCTCCGACGGCGAAGTTGTGCGTCTTGTCGGCACGATGACCGACGTGACCGAATTCAAGAATGCCGAAGAGCGGCTGCTGTTTGACGCCGTGCACGACAACCTCACCGGTCTGCCCAATCGCGAACTGTTCATCGACCGCATGGAAGCGGCTTTCGGCTTTGCCCGCGCGGACCCGCAAATCCGGCCTTCCATCGTGGTGGTCGATCTCGATCGCTTCAAACAGGTCAACGATTCCGTCGGCATCGCGGTCGGCGATTCAATACTTGCTGACCATCGCGCGCCGGCTGTCGCGCCTGCTGAAGCCGCAGGATACCCTGGCGCGGCTGTCCGGCGACCAGTTCGCACTGATCGTGCTGTCGGAGCGCGAGCCGGCGCGCATCGTTGCCTTCGCCGAGACGATCCGGCGCACGTTGCGCGCGCCGATTGCCTTCAACGACCGCGAAATCTTCCTCACCGCTTCGATCGGGCTGGCGCTCGCCGAAAACCAGTCGAACCGTACCGAGGAAGTGCTCAAGGACGCCGAACTGGCGATGTACTACGCCAAGCGCATCGGCGGCGACCGCATCGAGATCTTCAAGCCGGCGATGCGTTCGCGCAAGACCGACCGGCTGACGATGGAATCGGAATTGCGCCGCGCCATCGAGCGCGAGGAGATCAAGGTGCTGTTCCAGCCGATCGTGCGGCTGGAGGATCGCGCCATTGCAGGGTTCGAGGCGCTGGCGCGCTGGGATCACCCGAAGCTCGGCCGCCTGTCGCCGGCCGAATTCATTTCGATCGCCGAAGAAATCGGCCTGATCGTCGACCTCGGCCTGTTTGTGCTCGATCACACCGCCAAGCAACTGGCCCAGTGGCAGGCGGCGACCCGCGCGCGCGAGCCGGTCTTTGCCAGCGTGAACGTGTCGTCGCGCCAATTGCTGCGCCACGATCTGATCCAGGATCTGCGCGGCGTCCTGTCACGGACGGCGCTGGCGCGCGGCACGCTCAAGCTGGAGATCACTGAATCGCTCGTGATGGAAAATCCCGAACACGCCGCGCAGATGCTCACCCGCATCAAGGAACTCGGCGCCGGCCTGTCGCTGGACGATTTCGGCACCGGCCATTCCTCGCTCGCCTATCTGCAGCGCTTCCCGTTCGACACCATCAAGATCGACCAGTCGTTCGTGCGCACCACGCCGCGCGGCACGCGGCCGGTGATCCTGCGCTCGATCATCGCGCTGGCGCACGATCTCGGCATGGAAGTCGTCGCGGAAGGCGCCGAAACCGATTCCGACGCGGTCGAGCTCTACCAGCTCGGCTGCGAATACGCGCAAGGCTTCGCCTTCGGCGAACCGATGACCGCCGAAGCCGCCCGCGATCTCCTGATCGACAAGCCGACGCGGCTGCGCGCGCTCAAGATTGCGTCTGAATAACGTCTCAGGCGTGGCCGGCTTCGCTCGACAGCATGCCGAGATCGATGCCGATCTTGCGCAGCGCCTTTTCGTATTTTGTTTCGGTGTCCGTGCCGAAGATGAGCTCGGGGTCGGCCGCGCAATGCAGCCAGCCGTTTTGCTGGATTTCCTGTTCGAGCTGTCCGGGCGCCCAGCCGGCGTAGCCGAGCGCGAGTATGGCGCTCGCCGGCCCGTTGCCGCGCGCGATCGCCTTGAGAATGTCGAGCGTGGCGGTGAGGCAGATGCCCTCATCAATCGGCAGCGTCGAATTCTCGATGAAGAAATCGGCCGAGTGCAGAACGAAACCGCGCCCGGTTTCGACCGGCCCTCCCTTGAGCACTTTGACATCTTCGGCACGCGTCGGCAGTTGGATGCGCTCGACCGCCGGGATCACTTCGAGCTGCACGAGCAGGTCGGGAAATTTGATGTTGGCCGCAGGATGGTTGACGACGATGCCCATGGCGCCTTCGGTCGAATGCGCGCAGACATAAATAACCGCGCGCGCAAAACGCTCGTCGTTCATCGCCGGCATCGCGATCAGCATCTGCCCGTCAAGATAACCGCGGCCGGGGGCGGGCGCCTTCTCCTTCGGATTTGCGCGACGTCTTCATGCCAAAAGGTTACCCGATCGATCTGCCTTTGCAAACGAAGCTTGCGGCGGAAAGTTCAATCGTTCACCGTCATATTCAATACGACAATTGTGGCAGCGGCCTGCCCAGAACATGGTCAATCGCTGCTCACAATGAATTCAGTGGCGCGGCATGCCGTTACCAATTAGATCGTGCGCGATGAACGATATTCACAGATCATTTTGTGCGCGCTCTGGCTGCTTGCGCGATCGCCGTCTCGGGCACTGCGGCGCTCGCGGCCGACGAATCGCCCTGGAGCAATGACATCCGTTCGGGCGTCCGGCTGATTGCCGGCGCCAACGGCAAGGGCGACGTCGCGCTACGCGCCGGCATTGAGATCAAGATGCAGCCGGGATGGAAAACCTACTGGCGCTATCCAGGCGATTCCGGCGTGCCGCCGCGCTTCGATTTTTCGGGCTCGGAAAATCTGAAGGACGCCAAGGTGCTCTTTCCCGCGCCGCATCTCTTCACCGACGAGACCGGTCATTCGCTCGGCTACAAGAACAGCGTCATCTTTCCAGTGGTGATTGCGCCACAGCAGCCCGGCAAGCCGGTTCGCTTGCGCATGAAGATCGACTACGCGGTTTGCGAAAAACTTTGCGTGCCTGCCGAAGGCAGCGCCGAACTGACGCTCGGGTCAGCGAACAAGCGCGCGCAATGCAGACTTGATCGCCGCGGAGGCTCGCGTCCCAAGGACGGTGCCGGCCGCGCAAATCGGCCTCACCGCCAAGCGCGTCAATACAGCGGCGAAGCCGATGGTCGCGGTCGATCTTGCGGCGCCGGCCGGTCAAGCAGTTGAGTTGTTCGTCGAAGGTCCGACGCCGGAATGGGCACTGCCCATCCCCACGCCCGCGCAAGGCGCGCCAGCCGGCCATGCACGCTTCGCTTTTGAGCTCGACGGATTGCCACCGGGCGTCGATCCCAAGGGCAATTTCGATCTGACCTTTACCGTCGTCACCGGCGAGCGCGCCCTCGAAGTCAAGACTCATCTCGACTAATGCATCGGCAAGGGCGTAATTACCCCAGCCGGGAAACATTTTTAATAACGCAACGCGAGAGGACACCCATGCCCATCAAGGTCGGCGATAAATTGCCCGAGGCCAAATTCCGCGTCATGACCACCGAAGGTCCGGTCTGGAAAACGACCGATGAAGTTTTCAAAGGCAAGCAAGGTGGCGCTGTTCGCGGTGCCGGGCGCCTTCACGCCAACGTGCAACAACCTGCACATGCCGAGCTTTCTGAACAACGCCGCCGCCATCAAGGCCAAGGGCGTGCACACGATCGCCGTGACCGGCGTCAACGACGTCTTCGTCATGGAAGCCTGGAAGAAATCGACCGGCGCCGACGGCAAGATCGATTTTCTTGCGGACGGCAACGGCGAATTCGCCAAGGCCATCGACATGGCCTTCGACGGATCCGGCAACGGGCTTGGCACCCGCTCGAAGCGTTATTCGATGCTGGTCGACGACGGCGTCGTGAAAAAGCTCAATATCGAGGACGCGCCGGGCAAGTGCGACATCTCCGGCGGCCAGGCCTTGCTGAGCCAGCTCTAGAGAATTTCTGCAGAACTTCTGCGATGGCCGGGCATAGGCGTGCGAAGCACGCCGTTCTTCGAACGGCTATGTCCCGGCCATTTCATTTTGGATCTATTTTGTCAGCGCGCCGAGGGCGCCGGCCCGCGCGGCAATGAGACCTTCGCGCGCGAGCTCGTCGGCGCGCTCGTTCATCGCATGACCGGCATGGCCTTTCACCCAGTGCCAATGCACGGTGTGATGGCCGAGCGCCTCATCCAGCCGCTTCCACAGATCGACGTTCTTCACCGGCTTCTTGTCGGCGGTGCGCCATCCGTTTTTCTTCCAGCCATGGATCCAGCGACGTAATGCCGTTCTTGACATACTCGCTGTCGGTATGAAGATCGACCGACGCATGGCCGCTTGAGCGCTTCCAGCGCCGAAATCGCAGCCATCAATTCCATGCGGTTGTTGGTGGTGTGCGGTTCGCCGCCCTTGAGCTCTTTTTCATGATCGCGAAACGTCAGAATGGCGCCCCAGCCGCCCGGGCCCGGATTGCCCGAACAAGCGCCGTCAGTATGGATGGTGACGCGCTGCTCGCTCACGCGATTTTTCCTTTGCGCATGACCTTGTCCGAAAACCGGTTCCCGACTTTTCGGGATCATGCGCTAGAGCCCGTAATCCGCGACGCTTTTGACCGACTGGTGAAAACGCAGCTTGCGGTAATATTCCAGCGGATCCTTCGGCCTGACCAGCGCGCCGTCCGGCACGGCCAGCCAGTCGACCAGTCGCGTCAGCAGGAAACGCATGGCCGCGCCGCGCGCCAGCATCGGCAATGCATCGCGCTCGCGCGCCGAAAGCGCGCCGCACCTTGCCGTACGCCTTGAGCAGCGCCCGCCCCTTGGTGACGTTGTAGGAGTGATCCGCCTCGAAACACCACGCATTGAGGCAGACGGCCACGTCGTAAGCCAGCGTATCGGTGCAGGCAAAATAGAAATCGATCAGTCCGGACAGCTTGTCGCCGAGAAAGAACACATTGTCCGGGAAAAGGTCGGCATGGATCACGCCTTGCGGCAATTCGCGCGGCCAGTTCTTTTCCAGCACGTCCAGCTCTTTGACGATTTCATTGCACAGGCCGGGCCGTATGCTGTCGCCGCGAGGACCGGCATGCTCGTAGAGCGGCCGCCAGCTGTCGATCGACAAGGCGTTCGCGCGCTTCACCTTGAAATCCGCGCCCGCGAGATGCAGCCGCGCCAGCGCCTCGCCCACGGCCGCGCAGTGGCCGGGATTTGGCCGCCGGATCCACAAGCCGTCGAGGAATGTGACAATCGCCGCCGGCCGGCCGGCGATCTTGCCGAGCATGCCGCCCTTGCTTGTTCTTGACCGGCTGCGGACAGGTGATGCCGCGCGCCGCCAGATGTTCCATGAGACCGAGAAAAAACGGCAGGTCGCCCTCGGCGACGCGCTTCTCATAGAGCGTGAGAATGAAATTGCCGGTCGCCGGTGTGCACCAGGAAATTTGAATTCTCTACGCCCTCGGCGATGCCCTTGTAGGAGAGCAGTTCGCCGATGTCATAGCCGGAAAGAAAGCGGGTGAGATCCTCCGCCGGCACGTCGGTGTAGACCGCCATGAAGCGTCACTCCGCCGGCTCATGCTCCCGCAGCGGGCGGGGCAGCGGGAAGAACACGCCCTCCTCGATCGCCGAAACTGTTTCGATGTCGAGGACGAAGCGCGCGGCGAACGCACCCATGATCTCCTCGACCAGCACCTCGGGCGCCGACGCGCCGGCAGTGATGCCAAGCCGCTTGACGCCGTCGAAATCGCTCCAGTTGATATCCGCGGCGCGCTGCATCAGCACGGCGCGCGGACAGCCGGCGCGCTGGGCCACTTCCCTGAGCCGCTGCGAATTGGATGAATTCGGCGCGCCGACGACAATCATGGCGTCGACGACCGGCGCCACGCGCTTGACCGCCTCCTGCCTGTTGGTGGTGGCGTAGCAGATGTCTTCCTTGTGCGGTCCGACGATGTTGGGAAAGCGCCGCTTGAGCACCTCGACGATTTCGGCGGTGTCATCGACCGACAACGTCGTCTGCGTCACATAGGCAAGATTGTTTTCATCGCGCGGAACGAATTTTTCCGCATGCTGGATAGACTCGACCAGAGTGATGCTGCCGGGCGGCAGCTGGCCCATCGTCCCGACGACCTCCGGATGGCCGGCATGACCGATCAGCACGATCTCGCGCTGGCGCCGGTAATGGATCTCGGCTTCGCGATGCACCTTGGTCACCAGCGGGCAGGTCGCATCGAGCGTCAGCAGATTGCGCTGCGCCGCTTCTTCCGGGATCGCGCGCGCTACGCCGTGCGCGGAGAAGATCACCGGCGCCTTGTTGTCCGGCACCTCGCTGAGTTCTTCCACGAAGATCGCGCCCTTGGCGCGCAGGCTGTCGACCACATAACGGTTGTGCACGATCTCGTGGCGCACGTAGACCGGCGCGCCATAGATCGCCAGCGCCCGTTCGACCGATTCAATGGCGCGGACAACGCCGGCGCAGAAGCCGCGCGGCGAGCAAAGCACGACCTTCAAAGTGGGTTTTGGTAAATCGGCTACCATCGAAATCCTCGGAAGCGCGCATTTTACGCGCTTATTTCCGCCTCGACATGGGGTGCGCCGGCCTCCCCTGTCAAGCCGGAATGGTTGCATGACCCCGGGTCTGCCCCTATATTCCGGCCACTTTCCGATCATCACCGATGATCTGAAGCTTCGCCCAGAGGCGGGCGAAGCATAGAGGAGATTTTGCCATGGCGACCGCAGCACCCCTGATGCCAAAGGCGACCGCCGTCTGGCTGCTGGACAACACCGCGCTGTCGTTCGACCAGATCGCCGAATTCTGCAAGCTGCACCCGCTCGAGGTGAAGGCCATCGCCGACGGCGACGCCGCGCAGGGAATCAAGGGCCTGGACCCGATTTTGACCGGGCAGCTGACCCGCGAACAGATTTCCGAAGCCGAAAAAAACCCGCGAAATCCGGCTGAAGCTGACCGAGCCGAAGGTCGCGGTTCCGCCGACCGAGCGCGGCAAGAAGGGCCCGCGCTACACCCCGGTGTCGCGCCGCCAGGATCGCCCGAACGCCATCCTGTGGCTGGTGCGCAACCATCCGGAACTCAAGGACAGCGCGATCATGCGTCTGGTGGGCACCACCAAGTCGACCATTGCTTCGATTCGCGATCGCACGCACTGGAACTCGCCCAATCTGACGCCGATGGATCCGGTCACACTTGGGCTTGCCTCGCAGATCGACCTCGATCTCGAGGTGGCGCGCGCCAACAAGGAAAAGCCGGCGCCGGTCGATACCGGCGCGACCTTGCTTCCCGCCGCCGAGACCACCGCGCGCAAGGAGGCGGAAGTTGCCGCCGCAGCCGCGGAAGCCGAGCAGAAACAGCCGGGCGGCAGCGATATGGACGTGAGTGCCGTGTTCGCCAAGCTCAAGCAGCTCGGCGGCAAAGGCGACAAGGACGACGAATAAGAGCGGCGGAAATTTTCGCCGCTGTTGCGACGATTTCTATGCAAATTTTTCGCACGCTGCGCGGGTAAGTCGGTACGGCATCTCGCGCGCTCATCGCAGGAATGTGAACGGCGAATTTCACGCGTGTTACGTGCGGAATCCGCACGTCCACCGCGCTTCGGAATTATTGCAAATTTCAAATTAAGCTTGCCTTCATCGCTGGGGCAGACGATCGCGTGCGTTGGACGAGATTCGAGCGGCGACCAACCTACGACCACCAGCTCGACTATGTGGCTGTGACGTTGCGCTCCTCTGGCGCTTCTCACCCCGGCCGCGCGGCAGCCGATTCCCACCCGGCGCTCGCGCGGCCGGTATAATTTTGGGCAAGTTTCATCTTGTTCCTCAGTATCCGCGCTTGCCTTCGACCGCGGCGACATAGCGCGCGATGGATTTGTCCAGCACCTGTTTCGCGTCCTTCGCGATCACGCGATCGAAATAGTGCCCGTAAATCAGATCAAACCGGAATGGCGCAAGCGCCTTGCCGATGTGTTCAACCTCGGGCGCCGACAGCGGAATGAAGTTCGGATAGCTGCGCATGAACGACAGCCATTTGCGGTCCGTCGTCACGGTCAGGATATCGCCGGCGCAGACAATGCCGCGGCCGCCGGCGCCGCCCTCCCAATGCATCACGGTGCCGCCGGGGAAATGTCCGCCGCACCGCACCAGCGTGACGCCGTCCCACAGACTTGAACGTATCGCCTTGCCACAGCTTCACCGCCGGATCGTTGCGCATGATCCAGTCCTTGTCGGCGGCGTTGAGATGGACGGGGCAATTGAACGCGTGCGCCCACTCCACCATCGTCGTGTAGAAATGCGGATGCGAGATGGCGATCGCCTTCAGCCCGCCGAGACCCTTGATCATGCTCACCGTCGCGGCATCGAGCGTGCCGACGCAATCCCAGAGCACATTGCCGCCTTCGGTGCGCACCAATAGCGCGCGCTGACCGATGGCAAAGCCCGCGCCGATACCGATGAGGCCGGTGTCGTATTCGTGGAAGCTGTTCATATGGCTCTGCGCGAGCGCCGCAAGCGTGGTCCAGCCCTGCCCGCGCGCCGGGACATATTGCCGCTCTTCCTCGCAGATCACGCATTGCGCGGGCGGCTGCGCGCTCTCCGGATATTGCATGCCGCAGGCCGTGCAGATGAACAGAGGCATGGACGTCCTTGGGTCTTTTTATGTTTGCAGCGCGCATTGTCCTCATTCGCGCGACGATTTGCAAAGCGCGTCAGAGTTGTTCGACCCTCCCGAAAGCCGGCTCCGCCCTACAGATAACTCCACCACCATTCGGTGCGCCGGCGCTTGATGCCGGCAAACCAGCGGCACAGCGGGTAGAGCGCGACGACAACGCCGAGCCACACGGCGTAGATGCCGGCGAGGCCAAGGCCGTAACCGGGCGGCTTTTTCGGAGATCCGATCAGCACGGCGAAATCGCCCACCACCATCCACGCGTACAGAATGGCGAGCGCATGCAGCAGAAAGATATGCGCGACGTAATAGAAAAACGGCACACGCCCGAAGGTCGTGATCCAGTCCGCCAAGGGTCCCTGGGCCCGTTCGATGGCCGCCAGCAACATCAGCGCCGGACCGAGCGTCATCGCCAGATACAGCAGCGAGGGCGGATATTTTTCGCAGTTGATAAACGACAGCACGGATCCAACAACATTGTCCTGCATCACCCAGGGCGCAGGATCACCATAGAGATTGGTGGCGCGCAGCAAGATGAACCCGACCGTGATCGTGGCGCCGAGCGCGAACAGTTCGCGAACCCGTGCCGCGCGCTCGCGCGTGAAGACCGGCCCCAGCGCATAACCCGCCGCCATCACGCCGATCCACGGGATCAGCGGATATAGCACGACGAGATCCACGCCCGGCGCAAGCTGCAGATGAGCGGGTTGATGCAGGAAATTCCACAGCGGCGCGGCGGCGCCGAACTGCTCCGCCTTGATGCCATCGAGCAAATTGTGGCCGCCGATCATGATGAGCCCTGTCGCGGCGATCGCCCAGCGCGGCAGATGGACAAGGCCCGCGAGCGCAATCATCGACGCACCGATTGCGAAGATCACCTGCACCACGAAATGATTGAAATGGATGCTGAAGCTCCAGCCGAAACGCACGACCGTGAATTCGATCAGCACAAGCCATAGGCCGCGCGTCAACAGAAAGCGGCCGACCTTGCCGGCCGGGCGGCCCTGCCCGTACAGAAATGCCGAAACTCCCGCCAGGAAAATGAATGTAGGAGCGCAAAAATGCGTCACCCATCGCGTCAGGAACAATGCCGGATCAGTGATGTCGCGCGGATTGAACCCGCCCGCGGCAAAAAAATCGCGCGTGTGGTCGAGTGCCATCACCACCATGACCAGGCCACGCAGCAGATCGATGGACGTCAGGCGCGTTCGTGTGGCCACCGCCGTTTTTTTAACGGACATTTCGTCGACCGGCGTGACCCGTTGCCGCGTTTCGAAAGCAACATTCATGACAAGTGCTCTTCCATGGAGATCGTGCGTTGAAGTCGCGCGCCTTGTGGCGGAACGCGGCTCGACACTCAAGACACGAGGCCATCAAAACATTTGCTTGAGAATTCAATGGAAAGTGATGGATGAAAAACCGCGAATAAGTGTTGGCAATCAGCGCGCCAGCGACGGCCATCCGCCCGTGCGGCGCCGCATGCGCACCGATCATTCCTGCAATTCAATATTGCCGGGCCAATTGGCGAGGCCGGCGATGCGCCATTGCTACGGCGGCTAAAAAATCAACTTCTTCAGCATTTCCTCGAGCGCCACCTTGCCCTCGAGATTGGCCGTGCTGCGCGATTCGAAATAGGTCTCCGAATGCGCGATCGGGCTAATGCGGCCGGCCCGATAGATTTCCCATCGCCAGGGCTTCGGCATGCGGGCGCGATTCTTGACCACCACCGAATAATCCGTGCGCTCGAGGTCGCTTTTCATGGCGCGCGCCGAAAGGTTGGCGTCACGCGTTTTGCGCGTTTCACCATTGCAGGATCCCCGAAGGTCGAGTTGAGCGGCACGATCACAATCCAAACCAACGCCGCGCTCACCAAACAAGAACCGCGAGAACTATTCCGGCGGAGAGCAGAAATCCCAGCGCCCAGAAGGAATAGGTCATCGCCCTATCAATTGCGTCCCCATGCATCGGACCACTATGCGCGTGTTGCATGGCGATTGATACAGATATCTTTTCTTGCATCGGTTCGCGCGCGTGGTGCCCGTCTCGTCGCGTGCCGAACGCCTAACGGCGGTGCCGGCGGTCGACCCGTACCGGCACCTTGGTTCCGAATTTGTCCGTAACAATGTACGGACTATGAACTCCAAGGCGGTAAAAGACCCAAAAGGCCGCCTTTCGCAGAAGTTCTTCGATCTTTCGCATGCGGGGTGTCTAATGAGCCATGCACCATCCAGCATTGAGGCAGATCAAGCTGGGTTTCCGTCGTCCGAACCGGCGCCTGTGTTTTGCCGTCGTGAGCGCGAAACAATTTCATCACTCGGGGAATAGCGCGCGCAGCACTTTGTTTTCTGGATCAGGGGCGACCCCGGAATGGGGAGGAGCGTCATGACGCGCTCTACAATATTCGGCCTTGCTGTCTTGCTCTTGCTGGGACTGTTTTCAACTGCCGCGCTTGCCCGTCACGGAGGCGGGCATATGGGCGGCGGGCATTGGGGTGGCGGCCACTGGGCGGGCGGCAGTCACTGGAGCGGTCACAGTCACTTCGCGTTCCATGGTGCGAGATTCCACCACCATCGACGATTCATCGTCGGATTCGCGGGCTACGACTACGGATGCTGGCGCTTGCGGCCGACGCCGTGGGGTTGGCGCCGCGTATGGGTATGCGGGTATCCCTACTATGGCTTATTTCTGACGCACAGACCCGTGTGCGTGACCTTACGGCAGCCTCCGGCTGCCGTTTTTTTCATTTCGGCGCACGTCCGTCTCAGCCAAACCGACTGACCGGGGCCAGGTCACGCCAGATAACGGCAGCGGCCAGCCCAGCAATATATGCCCAGCCGAGAAGGCGGTTATGCACGAGGCAGGCGCGGTGATACCAGAGCGGCCAACCGACGTAGCCAGCGGGCGGCACTGCCGGACGCGGCCGGCTCATGATCTTGATGGCAACAACAGCACGCGGAAATGCGATGACGATCACTGCGGCAAACGGTGTCAGGCGCCCAAGACCAATCAAGATGACGACGATGCCGTAGATCGCGCAGATTGCCACAACGTTCAGGGCGCGCGACATGCGTTCCCCGATCAGCACCGGCAGGGTGCGTATGTCTTTGCTGGAATCAAAGTCCAGCTGATCAATATGCTTCCCCATCAGAATGGTCATGACGCCCAATCCGTACGGGAGTGATGCGAGCATCGCGTTGGCGGAAAGCTGACCGGAAATCATAGCGAAGCCGCCGCCGACCATCAGAGGGCCCCACACAAGCAGTACGGCGATTTCACCCAGACCGATACTTTTGAGCGGCGTCGGAGCGGCGTCATACAGAAACAAGAGCGAGACGCCTCCCACGGCGAATGCGGCAGCCATCCAGCCACGCTCCACAATGAAGAACGCACATATGCACAGGCCAATGAAGCCAAGCAGCGCCAGCCCTGTCAGCAGCGTACGACGGTCCAGCAACCCGCTCGCCAGCGGATGGACGGTGTAGCGCATGCGGGGCGAATCAGGGGTGTCGTGCCCGCGCGTGAATCCGAAATAGTCGTTGCTCAGATTACTGATCATATGCGCGACAACATATCCGGCCAGCACGCCGACAAAATCGACCCAATCAAAAAATCCGGCAGCGGCGGCGAGCAGACCGGCGATGAGGGCGGCCTGCGCCGAGATAATCAAAATGACGCTGCGTGCGGAATATAGAAACAGCGCTACGCGATCCGGACCGGGGATGTTCTGGACGCCGGGTTTGTAGAAGCCTGTGAGTGCGCCCCACCACAACTTTGGCCTCAATGCGTTCATGCCCGAGCACCCCCAACCCAGGAAGACTTTTCAAAGCTCGGCGAAATTGCCGCCAATCGGAAACCGAAAATGCTGACGGATCTTATCGCCCCACCCCGTGCCCTTTTAGCGCGCTGCCGATCTCGTCCAGGATCGCCGGATCATCGATAGTCGCCGGCATTGACCACGCGTCGCCGTCGGCAATTTTCTTGATCGTGCCGCGCAGAATTTTTCCCGAGCGGGTCTTCGGCAACCGCGCCACCGTGATTGCGAGCTTGAATGACGCCACCGGGCCGACCTTCTCGCGCACCAGCGCCACGATCTCCTTCTCGATCTCCGCCGGCGGCCGGTTGACGCCGGCCTTGAGCACGATGAAGCCGCAGGGCACTTCGCCCTTGAGATCGTCCTTGATGCCAAGCACCGCGCATTCCGCGACGTCGGGGTGCCCGGCCAGCACTTCCTCCATGCCGCCGGTCGACAGCCTGTGGCCGGCAACGTTGATGATGTCGTCGGTGCGGCTCATCACGTAGACGTAGCCGTCGTCGTCTTTGTATCCGGCATCCGCGGTTTTGTAGTAGCCGGGAAACTCCGCCAGATAACTATCCTTGAAACGCTCATCCTGCTGCCACAGCGTCGGGAAGCAGCCCGGCGGCAGCGGCAGTTTCACCACAATCGAGCCGATCTTGTTGGCGGGCTGAAGGTGGCAGGCCTCATCGACGATATCGATTGCGTAGCCCGGCATCGGCACGCAGGTCGAACCGTAGCGCACCGGAAGCGTGCCGAGGCCGACCGGATTGCCGGCGATGCACCAGCCGGTTTCGGTCTGCCACCAGTGGTCGAGCACCGGCACCTTCAGCATCTCCTCGGCCCATTGAATGGTCGGCGGGTCGGCGCGTTCGCCGGCGAGAAACAGCGTGCGGAATTTCGACAGGTCGTATTTCCTGATGAACTCGCCGTTGGGATCTTCCTTGCGGATGGCGCGAAAAGCGGTCGGCGCGGTGAACAGCGACGCCACGCCGTGTTGCGAAATCACGCGCCAGAACGCGCCGGCGTCGGGCGTGCCGACCGGCTTGCCTTCGTACAGGACCGACGTGCAGCCGTGGAACAGCGGCGCGTAAACGATGTAGGAGTGCCCGACCACCCAGCCGATATCGGAGCCCGACCACCACACCTCGCCGGGAGAAATGCCGTAGAGATTTTGCATCGACCATTTCAGCGCGACCATGTGGCCGCCATTGTCGCGCACCACGCCTTTCGGAATGCCGGTCGTGCCTGAGGTGTAGAGAATGTAGAGCGGATCGGTGGCGGCGACCGGCACGCATTCGCTGGTCTTGGCGTAGTTGACCGCGTTCTCCCAGACCTTGCGCCAGTCATGATCGCGGCCGGCGGTCAGCGGCGCCTCGCATTGCGGGCGCTGCAGGATCATGCAGGCCTGCGGCTTGTGTTTGGCGAGATTGATCGCGTCGTCGAGCAGCGGCTTGTACGGGAATGACGCGGGCGCCTTCGATGCCGCAGCTCGCCGACAGGATCACCTTCGGCTTGCAGTCGTCGATGCGGGTCGCGAGCTCCTTGGCGGCAAAGCCGCCGAACACCACGGAATGAATCGCGCCGATGCGCGCGCAGGCCAGCATGGCGAACACCGCCTCCGGCACCATCGGCATATAGAGGATGACGCGGTCGCCTTTTTCGACGCCGAAATCGCGCAGCATGGCGCCGAGCAATTGCACCTCGGACAGCATGCGGCCGTAGGTGAAGGTCTTCACGGTATTGGTGACGGGGGAATCGTAGATCAGCGCCGGCTGGTCGTTGCGGCCGGCGAGCACGTGACGATCGAGCGCGTTGTAGCAGGTGTTGCAGGTCGCGCCGGTGAACCAGCGGCCGTAGATGCCGGCGTCCTTGTCGAAGATCTTCTTCGGCTTCTCGAACCAGTCGATGTCCGCCGCCGCCTCGGCCCAGAACACCTCCGGGTTGCGCTGCCAATGCGCATAGACGTCGTGATAGCGGCTGGTACGGGCGTCCATTGTCTCCTCCCGGCCGGCATTCTGCGGGTGCGGCGCAGCTTTGCAAAGCCCGTCATTGCCGGACGTGATCCGGCAATCCATGATGCAAAGAAGATGGACCCCCGGGTCAAGCCCGGGGGTGACTTAAATCAAATGGCGCTCCCACTCCTTCCCCACCCGTGACCCTCATCACCGATCCCCTGTTCTATGCGCTGGCGGTCCCTGCGGTGATCGCGCTCGGCCTGTCGAAAGGCGGCTTCGTCGGCGTCGGGCAGATGGCGACGCCGATGCTGGCGCTGGTGATGCCGCCGCTGGAGGCCGCCGCCATCATGCTGCCGATCATGATCGTGCAGGACGCCGCCGCCGTGTGGGTCTACCGCAAGGACTGGAGCGGGCGCATCGTCGCCATCGTGATGCCGGGCGCCGTCGCTGGGCGTGGGCGCCGCCTGGCTTCTGGCCGCGCATATTTCCGACGCCGCCGTGCGCGTCTTCATCGGCGTCACCACCATCGCCTTCGTGCTCTACAACTGGATCGGGCCGCGGCCGGTCCCGCACGAGGGTGAGCCGCCCATCGCACCCGGCGTGTTCTGGGGCGCGATCGCGGGCTTCACCTCGACGATCTGCCAGGCCGGCGGGCCGCCCTACCAGATGTACGTGCTCGGCCTGAAGCTGCCGAAGATGATCTATGTCAGCACCACCGCGATCGTGTTCGCCGCAATGAACTGGATCAAGGTCGTGCCCTATTTCGCGCTCGGCCAGTTTTCACCGAAAGGCGTGGCGACCTCGCTGCGCTGCTGCCGCTGGCCATGCTGGCCAACTGGTTCGGCTTCTGGGTGGTGCGCGTCACGCCGACGGAGCTGTTCTACCGCATCACCCTGGTCATCATGTTCCTGATCTCGATCGAACTGGTGCGCAGCGGCATGAGCGGACATCCTGCGCGGCTGACAAGCGCGCTGCCCTTGGCTAACGTTGAGTTCCAGGGGACAGCGTACATGGCGAAAACGCCTTACGACACCGATCTCGACCGCAATCCGGCCAATTTCCAGCCGCTGACGCCGCTCGGCTTCCTCGAGCGCGCCGCCGCCGTATTTCCCGGCCACACCGCCATCATCCACGGGCCGCTGCGGCGCACTTACGCCGAATTCTACGCGCGCGCGCGCCGGCTCGGCTCGGCACTGGCAAAGCGCGGCATCAAGCGCGGCGACACGGTGTCGGTGTTGCTCGCCAATACGCCGGCCATGCTGGAATGCCATTACGGCGTGCCGATGAGCAAGGCCGTGCTCAACACGCTCAACACGCGGCTCGACGCGCCGATCATCGCCTTCTCGCTCGACCATGCCGACGCCAAGGTGGTGATCACCGACCGCGAATTTTCCAAGGTGATGAAAGAGGCGCTCGCCCTCTGCAAGGTGAAGCCGCTGGTGATCGACTATGACGATCCGGAATACACCGGCGCCGGCGAGCGCCTTGGCGGCATCGAATACGAGGACTTCATCGCGCAGGGCGATCCCGAATATGCCTGGGCCATGCCGGACGACGAATGGGACGCCATCACGCTCAACTACACGTCCGGCACCACCGGCGACCCCAAGGGCGTCGTCTATCACCACCGCGGCGCGCATCTTCTCGCGGTCGGCAATGTCGTCACCTGCTCCATGGGCAAGCATCCCGTCTATCTGTGGACGCTGCCGATGTTCCACTGCAACGGCTGGTGCTTCCCGTGGTCGATCTCGGTCGCCGCCGGCACGCATGTCTGCCTGCGCGCGGTGCGCGCCGCCGCGATGTATGACGCGATCGCCAGCCACAAGGTGACGCATCTGTGCGGCGCGCCGATCGTGATGGCGACGCTGCTCAACGCGCCCGCACCGGAGAAGAAGCCGCTTCCGCACGTGGTCGAATTCTTCACCGCCGCAGCGCCGCCGCCGGAGGCCGTGCTGGCCGCGATGAAAGAAGCGGGCTTCAACGTCACCCATCTCTACGGGCTGACCGAATGTTACGGGCCCGCCGTCGTCAACGACTGGCACACCGAGTGGAACGCGCTGACTCCGGACGCGCAGGCCGTGAAAAAGGCGCGCCAGGGCGTGCGCTATGGCGCGCTGGAGGCGCTCGACGTGCTCGACCCCGAGGCGATGACGCCGGTCAAACGCGACGGCGAGATGCTGGGCGAAGTGATGATGCGCGGCAACGTCGTGATGAAGGGCTATCTCAAGAACAAGTCCTCGACCGAGAAGGCCTTCGCCGGCGGCTGGTTCCACACCGGCGATCTCGGCGTCATGCACCCCGACGGCTACATCCAGCTCAAGGATCGCTCCAAGGACATCATCATCTCCGGCGGCGAAAATATCTCATCCATCGAAGTCGAGGACGCGCTTTACAAGCATCCGGCGGTCATGGCCGTGGCGGTCGTGGCGAAGCCGGACGACAAATGGGGCGAGACCCCCTGTGCCTTCATCGAGCTCAAGCCGGGCACGCAGGCCAGCAACGACGAACTGATGCAATGGTGCCGCAAGCATCTGGCCGGCTACAAATGCCCGCGCCACATCGTGTTTGCGGAAATCCCGAAGACAAGCACCGGGAAGATCCAGAAATTCAAGCTACGCGAGATGGCGAAGGCGGTGTGAGCGCCGCACGCGCAAGGTGCCGCCGCAATGATTCCAGCCAGTTGGCAAACGCATCGCGAAAAAACGCGACGCGCTCTTTTGAGCGCTCAAGGTCGCTGTCGAATGTTGCCCACCACTCGACGAATGCCCGATTGCCGTCGATGACGGGCGTTACACGCAGTGTCGCCTGGAAATTCCGCGTGTGGATCGGCGGTTCGCTGGCAAAATTGTAGGTCTGCGTCCGATCGATATCCGATAGGGCGAGCAGCTTCTGCCGTCTGCGTACACCGCTATAGAGCACGTTGCGCACGGCGCCCACAGAATCGCCTGACTTGCCAGCTTCGATCTCGCTCTCGCCGGCGCCGTCGACCCAGACCGGATAATTGTTGAAATTTCGGATGGCACCCCAGACGTCGTCGGCCGGCTGCTCAAAGATGGTGCTGTAATAGCTTTTGGACATGTCTATGCTCCACGTGCTCGATGTGCATGAGTTGGCAGTCGAGCGTATTCGCTGCCACCCGATTCCTGCCGGAACACCAGATGCCCGATATTCTTGTTATCAACGACGGCCCGGTCCGGAAAATCCGGATCAATCGGCCTGACAAAAAGAACGCGTTGACGCTTGCCATGTATGAAACCATGGCCGCGGCGATCGAAGACGCGGGAGCGAATGCAGGCGTGCGGTGCCTGCTGATCACCGGGACGGCGGATGTGTTCTGCGCCGGCAATGACCTCAACGATTTCGTCGCGATGGCGACGAGCGGCGGGCTCGGCGCGCCGATTGTGCGCTTCCTTCACGCCCTGGCGCGCTGCGAAAAGCCCCTGGTCGCAGCGATCAGCGGCGCGGCGGTCGGCGTCGGCACCACCATGCTGCTGCATTGTGATCAGGTCATCGCGAGCGATACTGCCGTGCTGATGACGCCTTTCGTGTCGCTCGGGCTGTTGCCGGAGGCGGGCTCCAGCCTGCTTGCACCCCGGCTCATGGGGCATGCCCGCGCATTTTCGCTGCTGGTGATGGGAAAACCATTATCCGCTGCCGATGCGAAAGCTGCGGGCATCGTCAATGCGGTCGTGCCGGCCGCCGAACTTGAGAATCAATCGCTCGCGGTCGCGCGTGAAATAGCGGCACTGCCGCCCGAAAGCGTTGCGACCGCGCGGCGCTTGATGCGCGGCTCCGTCGACGACATCGTTGCGCGCATTGATGCAGAGGTCGAAGAGTTCAAAATACGGCTCGCCTCGCCGGAAGCGAGGGCGGCGTTTGCAGCTTTCTTGAGCCGGAAGCGGTGAAAGGTCCGCGCGCGCTCAGCGGCCTTCGCGGGCGTAGGGGTCGAACAAATTGTTCGAGTTGTAGCGTTCGTTAAACGAGCGCTGCTGGCCAAACTGGAACGTGCTGTTGCCCTGCTTGATCGTGGTCTGGCCGTTTTCAGTATTGAACGGCGAAACGGGCGCCAGCCGGTCCGGGGCAGCCGCCGGCTTGTCGAGATCAACGTAACCCCGGCCGCCACTCGCGCCACCCTGATCCTCGATGGTAAAGGCGTGTGCGCCGGACATCGCGGTCACAAGTGTGGCGGCGATAATGAACGCACGGGATGTTGCGCGGAATGTCATGGCGGCCTCGGTGATGCCTCGTGATCGCGAATCTCAGCAGCACAATATGGCTGCACGGCGGCAGGACGCTATTCTACCTTTAATCCGAGCTTCTTCACCAGCCCGCCCCACTTCTTTTCTTCCTGGTCGATGTCCGCGGCGTAGGCCTCCGGCGTGCCGGGAAGCAACTCGGCACCTTCCGTTGCCAGGCGATTCTTCACGTCCTCCGTCATCAGCGCGGCATTGAGTTCCTTGTTCAGACGCGCAATCAAGGCCGGCGGCGTGCCCGCCGGTGCCACCAGCCCGTAGCGCAGCGCCACTTCGAAACCAGGCACGCCACTTTCAGCAAGTGTCGGAAGATCAGGCAGCAGGCTCGTCCGCTTGGCACTTCCTATTGCCAGCCCGCGCAAGGTTCCGGCCTTGATGTTGCCGAGCGCAACTGGAATGGGGACGAACATCATCGGAATGTGGCCTCCGAGCAGATCGCCCAAGGCCGGTCCATTACCTTTGTAGGGCACGTGCTGGAGTTTCATTCCGGTTTCAGCCGCAAGATATTCACCGGCAAGATGATTGACGGTGCCGACGCCGGGCGACCCATACTGCAGTGGCGTTGGGGCTGCCTTGGCATAGGCAATCAACTCGGCGATCGAATGCACCGGCATCGATGGGTTTACCACCAGCACGCTCGGCGCGGCGCCAATCATGCCGATTGGTACGAAATCCTTGCGCGGATCGTAGCCGGCATTGACGTTCATGGCGGGCGCGATCGCCATAGTGGCGGTATAGCTCAGCAAAATGGTGTAGCCGTCGGGCGTGGCACGGGCGACAGATCGCGTGCCGATCACGCCACCGGCACCGCCGCGATTTTCCACCACGATCTGCTGGCCGAGCGAGACCGACAGCTTGTCGGCGACATTGCGGGCCATCACCGTGGTGCTGCCGCCGGGCGGGAACGGCACGATCAATGTGATCGGCCGGGTCGGGTAATCATCTGCGCATGCGAGATCCAGTACACCGATGAGCGCGAGGACTGTAAGGGCAATGACCCGCAACAAACGCATGGTGTTCCCCTGTGTTACTCGACCTTGAGTCCGAGCTTCCTCACCAGGCCGCCCCATTTCGTTTCTTCCTTGTCGATATCGGCGGCATATTCGGCCGGCGTCGATGTCATCGGATCGCCGCCCTCGTTGTGAATTTGCTTCTGGACCTCCGGAGTGTCGACCAGCTTGCGCACTTCCGCGTTGAGCCTGTCCACGATCTCCTTCGGCGTGCCCGCCGGCGCGAGCAAACCGTAATGCAACACGGCTTCGAAGCCGGGCAGCCCGGATTCATCGAACGTCGGCACATCCGGCAACAGCGAGAAGCGCTTCTTGCTGGTGACGGCGATGACGCGAAGTTTTCCGGCCTGGATGTTGCCGAGCGCGGGCGGCAACACGCCGAAGGCCATCGGCACATGGCCACCGAGCAGATCGTTCATGACCGGCGCCGTGCCTTTGTAGGGAATGATGGCGACGTCAACGCCGGCATCCGCCTTGAACTGCTCGGCGCACATGTAGCCGCCGGTCCCCACCGCTGATGAGCCCAGATTGAGCTTGCCGGGATCCTTCTTGGCGAGCGCGATCACGTCGGCCACGGTCTTGGCAGGGAACGATGGATTGGCAAGCAGCGCCACCGGCATCGAAGCGACCAGCCCGATCGGCGCGAATTGCTTGCGCGGGTCGATGCCGGCATGGAGATAGAGGCTGGGATTGATCGAGACCGTGCCAGTGTGGCCGAGCAGCAATGTATAGCCGTCGGGCGCGGCCTGGGTAACCGCGCGCGTGCCGATGGTGCCGCCGGCGCCCGGCCGGTTGTCGACGATGAATTGCTGATGAAAGGCCTCCGACAGCTTCTGCGCGACGACACGCGCCATCGCATCAACCCCGCCGCCGGGCGGATAAGGCACAATCAACGTGACGTTGCGCGTTGGATAGTCGGCTGCCGCTGCAACACCCACGGCAATCAATATTGCGGCAAACGCCGGCACGACGGCGGCGGCTACTCGAGACATGATATTCGTTCCCAGGACGACGTATCGTTCTTATTGGGGGCGACTATAGCGCAAAAACTCCGCGCTCACGTCAATGGGCTCGCTCGCGGTTCTAGAATTCAGTGACTGGGAAAAAACATCAACAACCGGGCACACCCGGGTTCGGCAAAAGCCGATCATTCCACCGAAAATTGAACCAGAGACCGATCCGGTCAGTGCACGCTGGCGTGCCCGTTATGACGCAGCTTTTCGATCTCGTCCTTCACTTGCAATTTGCGCCGCTTGAGCTCCACGACTCTCAGGTCATCGACCGCGGGATGGGTCAGGCATTCGGAAATTTCGTCTTCGAGCGCCTGATGCCGTTTTTCCAATTCCGCAAGGTGCGATTGCATCGACATGCAGTATGTCTCCTCAATCAGTGGCTCTCCACGATCTAAGTGTAGCGCAGACTCGCCACAAGAGCGACGGTAAACCTGCTTTTCAGGCGCGGCAAACCGGCGCAAAGTCTTTGATTGGAGTTCCTTTTTCGGCCGCGCTTGAACCCCTTGTGGAAAACGCGATAATTGGCCGGCTTCTGCCGAGACGGATCGGCCAGTCGTAAGCAAACCAGCGGTGGCAATGACCGACGAGGACGAACGCACGTTGCGGGAGCAGCTGGCGCGCCTGCTTCAGGAACACCGTGACCTCGATGCAGCCATCGAGGCACTGATGACCTCGCCCGGTTCCGACCTGATCCAGGTGCAGCGGCTGAAAAAGCGCAAATTAGTGCTGCGCGACAAGATCCGCCGCATCGAAGATCAGCTCACGCCGGACATTATTGCGTAAGTCTTTACCCCCGGCGCTCCTGCTTGCGTGCGTACATCGCGTGGTCGGCGGCGCCGATCATGTCCTCGGGGGTGGTGTCGGCGACCAGCAGCGCCATTCCCACGCTGGCCGCGGCCTCGATGCGCGCCTTACCGTGGATAATCACCACGCGCGCGATGAGCGATTCCAGTTCCCGCGCTTTCGCGAGCGCCTGTTCTTCGCTGGCATGCCAGATCAGCACGCCAAATTCGTCACCGCCGAGCCGTCCGACCACGTCGGATGCGCGCACGTGGCCGACGAGCTCGCGCGCCACCGCCTTGAGAAGCGCATCGCCAGCACCATGGCCATACCGGTCGTTGACCCCCTTGAAGCCGTCGAGGTCGACGAACATCAGCGCCGCCTCCGTTCCGTAGCGCTTGATATGGGCCAGCGCGCGCTTGAGTTCGCGTTCGAAGCCGCGCCGGTTGAGGATATCCAGTAGCGGATCGACGTCGGCACGTGCCTCCAGGTCACTGACGCGCGCGCGCACGACCGCAAGCTCGCGTTTGAGGCGCTCATTTTCGGCCAGAAGTGAAGCCAGTGGAGGAAATTCTTCGGAAAGACGCTCTTGGGGGAGGCCCATCGTTCAACCCTCGCGAATCGCAGCTGTCATGTCGCAAGAATACCCGTTTCGCCTTGCCAGCGGGGAGCCTCAACCTATAATCCGCCGCTTCCTTCCGCGGGGACACGCGGAGTCGGGGGCAAAATGGCGTCAAAACCAGTCGCGATCATCATGGGCAGCCAGTCGGACTGGGCCACGATGAAGCATGCCGCCAAGACGCTTGATGCCCTCAAGATCGGTTATGAGGCGCGCATCGTCTCCGCACATCGCACTCCCAAGCGGCTTTACGAGTTCGCCGGCAGCGCCCGCAAAAACGGCTTCAAGGTAATCATCGCCGGCGCCGGCGGAGCCGCCCACCTGCCCGGCATGGCGGCCTCGCTGACGCCTTTGCCGGTGCTCGGGGTCCCCATGAACACCCACGCGCTCGAGGGCAAGGATTCACTGCTGTCCATCATGCAGATGCCGGGCGGCATCCCGGTCGGCACGCTCGCCATCGGCAAAGCGGGCGCGATCAATGCCGCATTGCTGGCGACTGCCGTGCTGGCGCTGTCGGATGCCGCGGATCGCCAAGCGGCTGGATGCCTGGCGCGCGCGGCAGACAAAAGCTGTGACCAAACGGCCCAAAGATTGAACCCTTGCTGAAACCAGGCGCGACCATCGGCATTCTTGGCGGCGGCCAGCTCGCCCGCATGCTTGCGCTGGCCGCAGCGCCCCTGGGTTTGCGCTGTCACGTCTATTCGCCGGAAAAGAATTCCTGCGCTTTCGACGTCGTGCACGCTGGCACCTGCGCCAGCTATGATGACGAAGCCGCGCTCGGCCGTTTCGCCGGCGCGGTCGACGTCATTACCTACGAATTTGAGAACGTGCCGGCCAAAACCGCTGCATTTCTTGCACGGCGGCGGCCGGTATTGCCGGACCCGCAGGTGCTGGAAACAACGCAAGACCGGCTGGTCGAGAAAAACTTCATCAGCGCGCTCAAGATCGCGACTGCGCCCTACGCGTCCGTTCACAGCGCCATGCAACTTGCCGAGGGCGTGACCGCTGTCGGCCTTCCCGCGGTGCTCAAGACCCGCAGGCTCGGCTATGACGGCAAGGGCCAGGCCAAGATCGCCAAAGGCGGCGACCCCATCGCGGCCTGGCGCTCGGTGCACAACGAACCGTGCATCCTGGAAGGCTTCATCGGCTTCGAGCGGGAAGTGTCGGTCGTGGCCGCACGGACGCGCGAAGGCAAGGTCGAATGCTTCGAGGTGACTGAAAACGAGCACCGCGACCACATCCTCAAGACCTCGCGCGTGCCGGCAAAGATCACCCCGGCAATCGCAAAGCAGGCGCGGCAGGTCGCGACGCGCATCGCCAAGGCTTTCGACTATGTCGGCGTGCTGGCGGTGGAGATGTTCGTGGTGCGCAAAGGCCGCCGCCATGTCGTGCTGGTGAATGAGATCGCCCCTCGCGTGCACAATTCCGGCCACTGGACGATCGACGGCGCGACTGTGTCGCAGTTCGAGCAGCACATCCGCGCGATTGCGGGCTGGCCGCTGGGCAAGCCCGTCCGCCTCGGCCACCGCGTCGAGATGACCAATCTGATCGGCGCGGAAATCAATGAGGCAACGCGATGGCTCACCGTGCCGGGTGCCTCCGTGCACATCTACGGCAAGGGCGAGGCGCGTCCGCGGCGCAAAATGGGGCACGTAACGCGGGTCTGGCAGCGCTAGGCGCTGGCGGCGGCTAACCCCTCACCCCATATCAGGAAAACGCCCATACGGCGGGCACATTGGGTGCCTGCGAATGGACTCTTAATGCCTTTTCTGCTAGAGCCGCCCGACTCAAAGCCCCCGTTTTCGGGGCTTTTGCCTTAACCCGTCGGACCAACAACGAAGGAGCAAGCGTGCAAGTTCTCGTTCGCGACAACAACGTCGACCAGGCCCTGAAGGCGCTGAAAAAGAAGATGCAGCGTGAGGGCATTTTCCGCGAGATGAAGCTTCGCGGTCATTACGAAAAACCATCGGAAAAGAAGGCACGGGAAAAGGCGGAAGCGATCCGTCGGGCCCGCAAGCTCGCGCGCAAGAAGATGCAGCGCGAAGGCCTGCTGCCGATGAAGCCGCGTGTCGTTCCCGGCGCCGGTGGCCCGGGCGGACCGGGTGGTGGCGCTGGCGGCGGCCGCGGCCGTGGCAGCTCGCCGCGTTTCGGCTGATCGCCGTTTCGCCTTAAAGATTTCGCGTTGATGGTGGCGCGGGCCTCAAGCAGCCCGCGCTATTGTTTTTGAAGGCTTTTTCTTCCTAAAAATCATCGACAAGCGGCAATCCCCCGCATCCACGCAACTGTTTATTATTTTTGTTCGCGTATCCCTCGCGGCAGATACCCGGACATGGCCGTGACATTTTTTGGCCGGCCTGGTGCCCCTTGATCCTTACAGGAGGCCGCTTCGTGGAACGCGTCGATTTCGATCAATATGCCGGACAATACGAGGCCATCCTCGCGGCGCAGACGAATTTCTTCGACGGCGACAGCAACTATTTCGCCCGCTACAAAATCGAGCTCGCCCAGCAACTCGTCGGCAACGTCGACACGGTTCTCGATTTCGGCTGCGGCATCGGCCGCAGCATGCCGCACCTGCGCGAAGTCTTTCCGAAGGCGGACATCGTCGGCTGCGACCCTTCCAACGAAAGTCTCGC
Source organism: uncultured Alphaproteobacteria bacterium (assembly GCA_963801955.1). GTDB lineage: Bacteria > Pseudomonadota > Alphaproteobacteria > Rhizobiales > Xanthobacteraceae > Pseudolabrys. The sequence continues at coordinate 151,315 of CAWDGS010000002.1, read as the reverse complement.
GATCGCCCGCGAGCAGAATCCGAGCTGCCGTTTCGTCTCGATGGACGAACTCGGCGAGAACACCAAATTCGACCTGGTGATCGCATCCTGCGTCTTCCACCACATCCCGCCGCAGGATCGGCAGATGGCGATCCGCTATTGCTACAGCCGACTGAAGGAGGGCGGGCATTTCATCATCTTCGAGCACAATCCGATCAACCCGGTGACGCGTCACCTGGTCAAGAATTGTCCGTTCGACGCCGATGCTGTGCTGCTGAGCATGCGCGAGACGATCGACCGCATGCGCAACGCACATCTCAATGTCGATGAATTGAGTTATTGTCTGTTTTTCCCGCAGCAACTTGCGGCATTACGCCCGTTCGAAAAATATCTCCGCTGGTTGCCGATGGGTGGGCAATATTTCGTTTGCGCGTCCGCGCCGAAACCCACACAGACGCGCGCGGCGTAAATCGCCGCGACCTATTTCCAGCAGAACTTCACGTCGGCTTCGTTCCGCTTGCGCGTCGCGTAATATGCCTCGCGCGTCTTGGCATCGTCGAAATAGGCGCTTTCCTTGGCCGCGCGCTCTTTGGCATTCGCAATTGCGCGTTTGGCGTTTTCGGCACGGTCGCCCGGTAAAGCGGGCGCGCGCGCCATGAACATCACCTCGTAAGGGTTTGCCGCGACCCACTCGACCGCCTTCGCATGCAGTTCTTTTTGTTTGGCGAGGTCGCAGAAGGCATAGCCATTGATCACGGGCCCTGCCAGCGTCGCAAAGCTGCGGACCGCATCATCGGCTTGTGCGAGGGCTTGCGTCTTCACGTCGAGCACTTCCGACATCACGATGTAGCGCTCCTTGGCAACGTAGAACCAGAACACGGCATCGTCGCGCAAGCCGACGTCATAGAGACGAATAGCGAGCACCATCATGGCCATCGGCGTGACCACGGCCGGCTTGGCGACGATCAGATCGCGCACGGCGAGGATATTTTCGCGCCGGTTCGAGCTGAGCAGCTCGTTGTACTGCTGGCCGACGGAAACCTGCGGCGGCTCGCCGGGCGTGCGGCCGGCTTCGTAAAACGGCTGCACGTAGACGCTGATCTGCCGGACCGGCTCGGCCGCGAGGACTAACAGTGGCCAGACAAACACGGTCGTAACCAATGCAAGCCGCATCTTTATTCTCATCGTCATGCAGTGCCCCCTAACGAAATTTACGCGGTGCTACCCATGCGCTCAATCGCCCGGCGGCCGCAGCTCGCTCAAAAATGCCTTTACCACTTTCGCCGCGCCGTAATCGTCAAGATTGACATGGCCGCCGAGCGGAAAACGAACCATTCGCTTGGGCTCGGGGGCGAGCTTGAACAGGCGCTCGCCGAAGGCGATCGGCACGATGCGGTCCTGCTCCCCATGCAGCACCAGAAGCGGCGCGTCCACGTGGACAATGCGCTCATCCGAGTGGAAGGTGTCCTTCATGAACCAGCGTACGGGTACGAACGGGTAGGCCGCAGCACCGACATCGACCGCGGATGTGAAGGGCGCATCGAGAATAAGAGCGCCGACGTCACGCTCCGCCGCGAGCGCCGTGGCGACGGCGGTGCCGAGCGATTCGCCAAAGAGCACGATGCGTTTTGCGGAGTATCGCGCGGCCGCAAAATCGTAGGCGGCGATTGCATCGCGAATAAACCCGGCTTCGCTCGGCTTGCCGGTCGACCCGCCGTAGCCGCGATAGGACAGCGCAAGGAGCCCGGTTCCGTCCTCGATCAGCCATTTGAAGCGGCCGGCGCGCAGGTTGAGGCCTCCGGCGTTGCCCTGGAAATAAATCACCACCCGCTTTGCCCCTTTCGGGGCGACGTGCCAGGCAACCAGCTTTTCTCCATCAGCACTGGTCAGCGTGACCTCCTCGGCCTGCGGCAAGCCGGCCGCGGCCGGCGGCGTGCGCGTGGTATCGGGGAAATACATCAGCGAGCGCTGGAAGAGATACATCAGCGCCAGCAATCCGACGTAGCCAAGCACGACGACAATGAGGAGCCATTTCAGGGCGATCATGCTTTCCCATAGCACGGGAATCTCCGGACGTGTTGCCGCAACGACCCATCCTCCTAGCCTTGTGCAAACCACAGGAGGCCTACGATGCCGCGTTTGCGCTACATCGACGAGAACGAGAAAGACTCCGCACACAAGCGCGCTGATTGAATCGGCCAAAAAGACCGGCGCACCGGATCCGCGCGTGGTCAGCATTATGACGCGCAGCGACGTCGGCACCGCCTGGGTCGAGTGCTGGAACAAGGTGCTTTACACCGGCAAGCTGCCGCACAAGCTCAAGGAGATGTGCCGCATCAAGATTTCGGTCGCGCATCAATGCGGCTATTGCTCGACTGTGCGCTCCAACGTCGCCAAGGCGGAAGGTCTGACCGAGGCGATGATCAACGACCTGTTCTCGTACGAAACCAGCAAGCACTTCACGCCGCGCGAGAAGGCGGCGCTGCGCTACGCCGACTTGTTCAAGCAGGGCGAACACGCGATCGACAAGGACGAGGTCTACATCGAGCTGCAAAAGCATTTCAGCGATGAAGAAATTATCGAGCTCGGCATGCTCTGCGCCCAGACCGACGGCGTCGGTAAGTTCGTGAAATCGTTGAACGTGCTGAGTTGGGAGGACGCCTGCGCGCTCAACCCCAAACTCACCGAGGGCGTAGGTCAGGTCGCGGCGGAATAGTGCGTATCCGCGCGGCCACTGCCGCAGACGACGATGCTGTTTGGCGCATTCTTGGGCCAACGTTTCGCGCGGGCGAAACTTATCCGATACCACGCGATATTTCGCGGAGCGACGCGCTCGCCTATTGGCATTCGCCGGGCCATGCCGTGTTCGTCGCGGAAGACGCGGGCACGGTCGTCGGCACATATTATTTACGCGCCAACAACCGAGGTGGCGGCGAGCACGTGGCCAATTGCGGCTATGTCGTTGCGTCAGACGCGTTCGGCCGCGGCGTCGCCCGCGCCATGTGCGCCCATTCGCTCGATCAGGCGCGTGCACAGGGCTTCACCGCCATGCAGTTCAACTTCGTAATCGCTTCCAATGACCGGGCCGTCCGGCTGTGGCAGGACCTCGGCTTTGCCATTGCCGGCCGACTCCCGGGCGCCTTCCGCCACCCCCGGCTTGGTCTCGTCGATGCCTACGTGATGATGCGAAACCTCTGATCCGCTTCGATTATCAGGCCGGCAGCGGGCCAGGCCGCCAGCATCTGTTAAGGATAGTGCGCCGGGAGGGTGAAAATTTGCCGCGGCCCGCGCAACCATTTGTACGCATGCACGTTGCCGCTGCGGGGGTCCCTGCTTCGTCAGTGAAGCGGCCTGATCATGACGCCCTGAACGAGTAACCGCGTAGGCAGTCGCCGCCAATGGACGAGTCAAACGGATTTCTTGAAAGCGATTTTGAGCGGGCGGTTGCCGCAATGCATCCGCCGCCCGCAGCCGACAATGTTGTTTCGATCTCCGATGCAGTGCGTTCACATGGCCTCGTGCGCGAACGCGAACGGCGGTTCCGCGAACTGCTCGATGCCCTGCCCGCGGCGGTCTATACGACCGATGCCGCCGGCCGTATCACCTATTACAACGACGCTGCTGCGAAGCTTTGGGGTCACCGGCCGCCGCTCGGATCGAGCGAATGGTGCGGTTCCTGGAAGCTGTTCTGGCCGGACGGAACTCCGCTGCGTCACGACGAATGTCCGATGGCGGTCGCGCTCAAGGAAAACCGTGCGGTACGCGGCACGGAAGCTGCCGCCGAGCGGCCGGACGGCACACGCGTGCCGTTTATTCCCTATCCGACCCCGCTCCACGACGAGACCGGCAAACTGATCGGCGCCGTGAACATGCTGGTCGATATTACGGACCGCAAGCGCGCCGAGGAGCAGCAGGCGCTGCTGGTGCGCGAACTGCATCATCGCGTGAAGAATACGCTCGCGACCGTACAAGCCATCATGGGTTCGACGGCGCGCGTGGTCGACAATATCGAGGACTTCAAGACAGCGCTGTTCGGCCGCATCCAATCACTTTCCAAGACGCACTTGCTGCTCGCCGACGAAGAGCGCGCGGCGGAGTTCGTCGAACTGCTGCGCAGTGAGCTCGATGCATTCGACGACGGCACTACCGGACGTATTTCGCTAAAGGGGCCGCAGGTTGCTTTATCGTCCCAGCTTGCCGTTTCGCTCGGCATGGCCATCCACGAACTCACCACCAATGCCGCGAAATACGGCGCATTGTCGGTCTTTGGCGGCCAAGTCGAAGTGACCTGGAGTGTCACCATCGATGCCAAACGGCGGACGCTGGCCTTCGACTGGATCGAGAGCGGCGGGCCGCCTGTCATGGAACCGACGCGAAAAGGTTTCGGCACCCGGCTTCTGGAGTTTGTGCTGCCGGGACAAATCCAGGCAAAGACCAGAATTGTCTATGGCCGCGACGGCCTGCGCTTGCATTGCGTGGTGCCGCTGCCAGCCGACCAGATTTGAGACAAAGGCCGCGCGCGGACTTGTGATCACAAACGCGCCCGGACAGCACTACAATGCTTGTCAGTGGCTCGCGACGTGACGCGATCAAGAGCCGGTATATCAGTTTCGAATCCGACTCCAGGCGCCACGCCATCCGGGCCGCAAGTCCATGGAGGTGGCGTCATGCAAACTTCAAACGTACTGGTCGGCGCGGGGACACGTCCCGCGCAACCGCTCATTCGCACCATTCGTGTCAGTGATTTGCGCGATGCTCTCGCCAAGGGCGTCGACGATTTCTATGCCATGCCCACGCATGCCATGTTCCTCTGCATTATTTATCCGATCGTCGGCTTTGTGCTCGCGCGTCTTACATTCGGCTATTCCGTTCTGCCGCTGCTCTATCCGCTCATGAGCGGATTTGCGCTCATTGGCCCGGTTGCTGCACTCGGCCTCTACGAAATGAGCCGGCGCAAGGAAGCAGGCCTTGAGACCTCGGCGGGCAATGCGCTCGATGTGATTGAGTCGTCATCTGTTGGCGCCATCGCTGCGCTCGCCCTTCTTCTGCTTGTCATCTTCATGATCTGGGTGGCAGTCGCCAACGCCATCTACATCGCGACCTTCGGCTACGCGCCGCCCGCATCCGTCACGGCATTTCTCCACGAGGTGCTCACGACGCCCGCCGGATGGGCGCTGATCGTGGTCGGAAACGGCGTCGGTCTTCTGTTTGCGATTTTAGTGTTGACCATCAGCGTCGTTTCATTCCCGCTGCTGCTCGACCGCGACGTCGGCGCGGCGGTCGCGGTGCTGACTTCGATGCGCGTGGTTGCTCACAATCCGGCCACCATGATGGTATGGGGCCTGATCGTCGGCGCATTGCTGGTCATCGGTTCGTTGCCGCTCTTTTTCGGTTTGACCGTGGTCATGCCGATCCTCGGTCACGCGACCTGGCATCTTTACCGCAAGGCCGTCGAACCGCATGGAGCGCCGACGCCAACGTTCCCATCAAAGCAGGAAAACCACCGTTCCGCGGCCGATTTCCCGGCCGTCCTGTTTCCATGGGCAAAATGACGGCGGCGCTCTGACGTCAGGCCACGGCGGCGTAGCGGCGCGCCAGCATCGACCGTTCAAATTTGCGCGGTGCCATCGGCTTGGCGAACATATGGCCCTGCAGCAGGTCGAAGCCGAGATCGCGCACAACGAGGAAATCCGACTGGGTTTCCACGCCTTCGGCAACCGACCTGGCGCCTGTATCGCGCGCGATCGCCACGATTTCCGCGCAATGCGCCTGCTTGACCCTGTCATCGGCACAGCCGCGGATGTATTTGCGGTCGACTTTCATTTCCACCACCGGCAGTTCGCGGCGACCGGCGAGTGAGGCGCCCTGCGCATCGATGCTGTTGATCGAGATTCCGATATTGCGCGCAGCGAGCTGGCCCGCCACGCGCCGGACCAGCTCAAGTTCATTGATCAGATCTACGCAATCGACCGCAATCAGGAACCCGTTTTGCCTAACCTTGTCCGGAAGATGCCGCATCATGCTGTCGATGAAATGCATGTCCTCCAGCGCCAGCAGCGGCAGGTGGATGGAAATCTGCACCTGATGATTGGCCGCGGCGAATTGCATGGAATCCGCCAGCGACCGCGCAATCACGAATTGCGACAAGCTGTGAAGATACGGATCATTGGCGGCCGGTACGAAATAGGCCGGCGATACGACACCCCATGTCGGGTGCCGTACGCGGACGAGCGCCTCTGCGCCTTTCGGTACCAGCGATCGCGGATTGATCTTGGACTGGTACCACAATTCGAGCCAGCCATTGCAGAGCGCCTCATCGACGTCGACCGGCAATGCCGGTGGCGGCCGAACCGGCAGGAATGAAGCAAGATTTGCGTTGAGGTCGCGGTCGCGAAACGGGGTCCCGAGCGGCGGCAGCATCGCCAGACCGGCTTGCTCGCCAAATTCATGGGTCCGTATCAGCGCCGTCGAACTGCGGCCGCCGAAGAGCATGACTTTGCCGCCGTAAAGCTGGGCCTTCAACGCGTGGAGGAGGGTTCGCACCTCACCCCCGCCTCTGAGCGGGCCGAGCACAATCAGGTCGGGGCGGAATTCACGCAGCATGCCGCGGATATCGAGCGTGTCGGCTTCACACGCGATGAAGCCGAGCTCGTCGAGCATCTCGGCCAGAAACATGCGCACATGGGTCTTGTTCTCGACGACGCAGGCTCGTGGTGGAATTGGCCTACGCCCGAACTGGACGACCTCGCCTCGACGTTTGTCATTATGGTCGCGGATCATGGCTGCGCTCCCTCCCCGTCTGGTTACGCCACAGGTTTCGGGCCGCATAAGACATTTAACGGCACGCCGCCGTCCATACCTTGCACCGCACAATCCTCAGACGACTCCTCTCGCGGTTAACGAGATGATCGCGCACCGATTCAAATTTGATTCAGATGAAAGTATTCAGCGCGACGCGTCGCGGCGCGCGTCGCCAATTACATTGCTTTGACAATGCTCTCGGTCATTTTTTTCGCATCGCCGAGCAGCATCATCGTGTTGTCGCGATAGAACAATGGATTGTCGATTCCAGCATAGCCGGAAGCGAGCGAGCGCTTGATGAACATCACGGTGCCGGCTTTCCACACTTGCAGCACCGGCATGCCGTAGATGGGAGAGCTCTTGTCTTCTTCCGCGGCCGGATTGGTAACGTCGTTGGCGCCGATGACGAAGGCAACGTCGGCTTGCGCGAATTCTGAATTGATGTCTTCGAGCTCGAAGACCTCGTCATAAGGCACGTTCGCCTCCGCAAGCAGAACGTTCATGTGGCCGGGCATACGGCCGGCCACGGGATGGATCGCGTATTTGACCTCGACGCCTTCTTTCTTGAGACGGTCGGCCATTTCGCGCAGCGCATGCTGCGCCTGCGCCACCGCCATGCCGTAGCCCGGCACGATGATGACCTTCTGCGCATTCTTCATGATGTAGGCGGCATCCTCGGCCGAGCCGAGCTTGACCGGCCGCTGCTCGGCGGCGCCACCCGCCGGTCCCGCCACCTCGCCGCCGAAGCCGCCGAGAATGACCGAGATGAACGAGCGATTCATGCCCTTGCACATGATGTAGGACAGGATCGCGCCCGAAGAGCCGACCAGCGCGCCGGTGATGATCAGCGCCGAATTGCCGAGCGTGAAGCCGATGCCGGCGGCCGCCCATCCCGAATAGGAGTTGAGCATCGAGATGACGACCGGCATGTCGGCGCCGCCGATCGGGATGATGATCAGCACGCCGAAAGTCAAGCGACAAGCCGACGATCATCCAGAAATCCAGCGCGCTCTGCGAGACGAAGAAGCCGTAGATGAAGAAGATCAGCGCGGCGAACAGCGCGATATTGATGACATGGCGCCCCGGCAGCATGATCGGCTTGCCGCTCATGCGGCCGGACAATTTCAGAAATGCGATCACCGAGCCGGTGAACGTGATGGCGCCGATCGCCACGCCGAGCGACATTTCGATCAGGCTTTGCCCGTGGATATGGCCTTCCGTGCCGATGTCGAAGGCCGCCGGTGCGTAGAAGGCGCCGGCCGCGACCAGCACCGCCGCCATGCCGACCAGCGAGTGGAAGGCGGCGACCAGTTCCGGCATCGACGTCATCGGCACGCGCCGCGCGATCACCGCGCCGATGCCGCCGCCGACCACGATGCCGCCGACGACCAGACCCCAGGCGAGTGGGCTGGTCGGCGGATGCGAGCCGAGCGTGGTCAGCACGGCGATCGTCATGCCGATCATGCCGAGATAGTTGCCGCGCCGGCTGGTGTCGGGCGAAGACAGCCCGCGCAGCGCCTGGATGAACAGGACGCCGGCGACCAGATAGAGCAGCGCGACGAGGTTGGGTGACATGGTCAAATCCTCGTCATGCCCGGCCTTGTGCCGGGCATCCACGTCTTCATGACGTGGCTTCAAGAAAGGCGTGGATGGCCGGGCCAAGCCCGGCCATGACGACGACATTTTGCGAAGAAGATTCATTGTCGTCGTCATTTCTTTTTCTTCTGGTACATCGCCAGCATGCGCTGGGTGACCAGGAAGCCGCCGAAGATATTGACCGAGGCAAAAACCAGCGCGACGAAACCAAGCGCGCGCGCCCACACCGGGCCGTTGTCGTCGCCGGCAAGGGCGACCCCGACCGCCAGCAGCGCGCCGACCACGATCACCGAGGAAATCGCGTTGGTCACCGACATCAACGGCGTGTGCAGCGCCGGCGTCACCGACCAGACCACGTAATAGCCGACGAACACCGCCAGCACGAAAATCGAGAGCCGGAACACGAAGGGGTCGACTGCATTGGCCATCTGTTCCATGTCGAGTCTCCTCAGGCCGTCTTCGGCTGGAAGTTCGGATGCACGACGGCGCCGTCGCGCGTGAGCAGCGTCGCCTTGACCAACTCGTCGTCCCAGTTGACGGCGAGCTTCTTCTCTTTCTTGTCGATCAGGGTTTCGACGAAGGTCAGCAAATTCTTCGCGTAGAGCGCCGACGCGGACGCCGCCAGTCGTCCCGCCACGTTGAGATGGCCGACGATCTTGACGCCGCCGACCTGCGCAACCTCGCCCGGCTTGGCGCCTTCGACATTGCCGCCGCGCTCGACCGCAAGATCGACGATCACCGAACCGGGGCGCATCGAGGCCACCATCTCTTTCGTGATGAGACGCGGCGCCGGGCGGCCCGGGATCAGCGCGGTGGTGATGACGATGTCCTGCTTCTTGATATGCTCGGCGGTCAGCGCGGCCTGCTTGGCCTGGTACTCCTTCGACATTTCCTTGGCGTAGCCGCCGGCGGTCTGCGCATTCTTGAATTCCTCGTCTTCGACCGCGAGGAACTTGGCGCCCAGGCTTTCCACCTGCTCCTTGGTCGCGGGCCGCACGTCGGTCGCGGTCACGATGGCGCCGAGGCGCCGCGCGGTCGCGATCGCCTGCAGGCCGGCGACGCCGACACCCATGATGAATACCTTCGCGGCCGGTACGGTGCCGGCCGCCGTCATCATCATCGGCAGCGCGCGGCCATATTCTTCAGCGGCATCGATGACCGCGCGATAGCCGGCGAGATTGGCCTGGCTGGAGAGCACGTCCATCGACTGCGCGCGCGTGATGCGTGGCATCAGCTCCATGGCGAAGGCGACAATCCCCGCATCGGCCATCTGCTTGAGCGCGGCCTCGTTGCCGTATGGATCCATGATGGCGATGACAAGCGCGCCCTTCTTGTAGGCGGCGAGTTCGCCGGGCGCAGGCCGCCGCACCTTCAGGACGATGTCGGCATCTTTGGTGACGGCATCGGCGATCTGCGCGCCGGCCGCCTCGAACTCGGCGTCGAGAATGCCGGACGCAATGCCGGCGCCGCGCGCAACCGCGACTTCGGCGCCGAACGATTTCAGTTTCTTGACCGTTTCAGGAGTAGCGCCGACGCGCGGTTCACCGGCGTCGGTCTCACGCGGTACGGCAATTTGCATTTGCGCCTCCCCGCCGCGCCGTGAACTTCGTCAGTGCGGCGAAATTCCGGTGTACGCGAAGATCAGGAAGCAAATCGCAAACGCAACATAGCTCGGTGTGGTTGCCTTGCTGACCAGGCCGGGAATGGCGCCCAGTGCGCCAATGACGAAAATCGACGCTGCCAGAAACCAATGGCCCATCACCCCGCCGGTCGCCAGGCCGAACAGAATGGTGATGACGTAGAGAATGCCGACCAACGTGAAATGCACGAAGCTTTCATAGCTTTGCTCGTGCGCTGGATAGTCGTTGCCGGTGGCGGTGGCGTATTCGACGTTGCCGTGGTCGGCCATGGGGGAAGCTCTCCGAGTCGCTTAAAAGGCAGGCGCAGAGGGGTTAGCGCAATTGCGGCCCAAGGGCAACGCCGCCCGCCTCAGCTTTTGGTGGATGCTTGCAAGCCTGCCCGATCGAGCGCGGCCGTTTGCCGCGCGGCGACCTTCGCCGTCTCGAAATCCGCGATCGCCTCGTTGAACAATCGATAGAAATTGAGTTCCGCCGCCAGATGCAGGAACACGGCGCCAAGACCGATCGCCGCCCGGTCCATGAATACGAATTCGCGCGGCACCGTGACCGGGCCGCGCGCCTTGAGGGCCTGATGAACGCGAAAGGCTTCCTTGCGGCCGTATTGCGACGGCTTCACCCCGTCGGCGATGGTGCGCACGCGGTCGTCGAGCAACGGTCCGTAGATAAAGCGGGCCCAGATATTGAGCGCGTCGATCAGTTCGCGGTTGAGCCGCTTGAACCCCCAGGTCTCGTAGGCGTGCACCACCAGAGCGTCATCGCCGTGCAGCAATCCGCGATAGAGGTCGACCACGCCGGCAACGAAACTGGGCGGGAAAATGCGGATGCAGCCGTAGTCGAGCAGATTGATGCCGGCCGGCTTTCCTTTCTCATCGTCAAATACCGTGTAGTTGCCAAGATGCGGGTCGCCATGGATGACGCCGAAGCGGCTGAACGGAAACCACCAGGCCGTGAACATGGCGGTCGCGAGCCGGTTGCGCGCGGCCAGCGGCGCATCCTTATGATCGAGCAGCTTGCGGCCTGTCAGCCAGTCCATCGTCAGCAGGCGGCCGGTCGAAAGCGCAGGCCAGACTTTCGGCACGCGGATGGCGTCATGACTTTTGAGCATGTCCTGATACAGCGCGATGTGACGCGCCTCGCGTTTGTAATCGAGCTCCTCGCGAAGCCGTGCTGCGATTTCGATCGCAATTTCACTGGCATCGATCGCCGGATCGAATCGTTTGCGGATCGACATCAGCAACTGGAGCTGATTGAGATCGGCCTCGACCGCCGACTGCATGTCGGGATATTGCAGCTTGCAAGCAAGCTCCGCTCCGTCGAGCGCCGTCGCGCGATGGACCTGGCCGAGCGACGCGGCCGCCGCCGGGTGATGCTCGAAACTCTTGAACTTGTTCTCCCAGCCGGCGCCAAGCTCGGCCTGCATGCGGCGCTTGACGAAAGCCCAGCCCATCGGCGGTGCCTGGCTCTGCAGCTTCATCAATTCGCCGGCGTATTCGGCAGGCAGCGCGTCGGGAATGGTGGCGAGCAACTGCGCCACCTTCATGATCGGGCCCTTGAGCCCGCCGAGCGCGGCGGCCAGCGCCAAGGCATTGCCGGCGCGGCCACCCTGCGCACCGACCAGACGCTGGCCGGCGATGCGCGCCGCCACGCCGCCGACCTTGGTGCCGACCCGGGCATAGCGCCGCGCGCGGGCAGAGAAGCGGTTTTTTTCGCGGTCGGTGGTCATGAACCTCGGGGTACCAGTGTGTTACGAATATGGGAAGCAGCCGCGGAGGAAACGAGCCATGACCGCCCGGATATTTTCAGGTTTTTGTGCCGGGCTCTGGGTGATCGCGCTATCGAGCGGTGCGTCCGCGGCCATCTGGGAATGGGGTTGCCAGGGTCAACTGGGCGACCAGCAGGTGATCTTCAACCGCGAGTCAATGGTGGTCGTCGACACCAGGCAAAAGATGGGAGATATCCGAAAGCTGCGGATGACCAAGATCGAACTGCCGAAGTCGGCGCCACCGCATGTCGACTACAATCCAGGGGATATCAACGGCGGCCTCATCCAGACCATGGATTTTACGCGCGCGGATGATCCCAAGCGCAAGATTGTGCTGACCGAGAAATCTTCGCGCAAGATTTCCCACTCGCATAGGCTTATTTGCGGCCGCGACCAGGACGAAGACATTTTCCGCAAGGTGTACCGCTTTCAGCGCGAGGACGAGCCGGCGCGCGACATCACCATGCAATGCTTTGAATATCAGTTGTCCACGCGCGGCGGCCGCAAAGGCTGCGGCGAAGACTAGCGCCCTTCGAGCGCTTCCAATTCGTCGATCAAGTTCGCGATCACGCTCAAGCCGCCGTCCCAGAACTTCGGATCGCGCGCATCGAGCCCGAAGGGCGCCAGCAACTCGGAATGATGCTTGGTGCCGCCGGCCGACAACATGGCGAGATAGCGCTCGGCAAAGCCGCCCGCGGATTTCTCGTAGACCGCATAAAGCGAATTCACCAGGCAGTCGCCGAAGGCATAGGCGTAGACATAGAACGGCGAATGCACGAAATGCGGGATATAGGCCCAGAATGTTTCGTAACCCGGTTTGAGTTCGATCGCCGGCCCCAGGCTCTCGCTCTGCACCGACATCCACAGTTCGCAAATCTTGTCGGCCGTCAACTCGCCGTTGCGCCGCTCTGTGTGCACCTTGCGTTCGAAACTGTAGAACGCCGTCTGCCGCACGACGGTATTGATCATGTCCTCGACCTTGGCGGCGAGCATGGCCTTGCGCTGCTTCTTGTCTGTGGTTTGCGCCAGCAGTTTCTTGAAGGTGAGCATTTCACCGAACACTGATGCCGTTTCGGCAAGCGTGAGCGGGGTCGGAGCCATCAGCGCGCCATTGGGCGCTGCCAGCACCTGGTGCACGCCATGGCCAAGTTCGTGCGCGAGCGTCATCACGTCGCGCGGCTTGCCCATGTAGTTGAGCAGCACATAAGGATGGGCCGACGGCACGGTCGGATGCGAGAAAGCACCCGGCTGTTTGCCGGGACGGACCGGTGCATCGATCCAGTTTTTCGTGAAAAACTGGTCGGCGACCTCCGCCATTTTCGGCGAGAACGCGCCATAGGCCGTGAGGATCGTGGCACGCGCATCGCTCCAGGGGATCGTGCGCTGCGCAACCTTCGGCAGCGGCGCATTTCGGTCCCAGTGCGGAAGCCGCTTTTTCCCGAACCACTTCGCCTTCAGTGCATAATAACGATGCGATAATTTTGGATAGGCGGCACGCACCGCCGCGACCAGGGCCTCCACCACTTCGCGTTCGACACGATTTGAGAGATGGCGTGCGTCGGCGATGTCCTTGAAGCCGCGCCAGCGATCGGAAATTTCCTTGTCCTTGGCGAGCGTATTGGTGATCAACGCGAACGGCCGCAGATTGTCCTTGAAGGTTTTGGCGAGCGCCTCAGCCGCTGCCTTGCGCTTCTTGCCGTCGACGTCCTGCATCAGATTGAGCGTCGGCTCGATCGCCAGCGACTTGCCGGCGACCTTGAAGCGCAAGCCCGCAATGGTCTCGTCGAACGATCGGTTCCAGGCCGAATAGCCGGTCACGGATTTTTCGTGGAAAAGTTCTTCGACCCGGTCTTCAAGCTGGTAGGGCTTTTCCTTCCGCACGTCCTCGATCCACGGCCGGTAATGGCCGAACGCGGGGTCGCGCATGGCGGCATCAATGTGCGCGTCGTCGATGCGATTGAGCTCGAGCGTGAAGAACAGGAGATGCAACGACGCAGCTGTGATGCGTTCCTGCACGTCGCCATAAAACTTGGCGCGGATCGGATCAGTGGTGTTGCCGGCATAGACCAGCGAGGCATAGGAGATCAGCCGGCCAAGCCGGTCGTCGATTGCTTCATATTGCCGAAGCGCCTCGGCGAGCGTGCGGCCCGCCCCTTCGCCGGCGGCCATGGCCGCCAGACGCCCTTTGTAGGCCTCTTCAAATAATACGCAGTCGCTGTCGGCCTGCTCGAGATCGCGCTTGAGCTCCGGGCTGTCGAGGCCCGGATAAAGGTCGTTGAGGTTCCACTCGGGCAAAGCACCGAATTTGGCGGCTTTCGGGGGTTTTCGGCGTGACGCGGTTTTGGGCATGGGGGCAATCGTTTTGGGAGAAATGCGGGCGGGATAGGGCACCATTTAGGCCGCGGCTCATGGCGGTGCGATGGCAGGCCACAGGTTTTCAACACATCGCATGCTGCTTTGGCTTTCCGGCCGCACGAGCAACGGGGGTAAGGCTGTTCGGTCCACTTAATAACCCATTAAGGCAGAGAGGCCACATTGCACCAATTCGGCACAGTCGTGCGTGAGGGGGTTCTATGTCTGAGGTCGTGCTCATCGTCGACGACGATCCGGTTCAGCGTCGCCTCCTCGAAGCCATGGTCCAGCGTTTCGGATATCAGGCGATCGTCGCCGAAGGCGGCGATGCCGCGCTCAACTTGCTCATTGGGCCGGACGCGGCACGCATCGACGGCGTCGTGCTCGACCTGGTGATGCCCGACCTGGACGGCCTCGGCGTGCTGGCGCGCATGCGCGACGCCGGCCTGAACATCCCCGTGATCGTGCAGACGGCACATGGCGGCATCGACAATGTCGTGTCGGTCATGCGTGCCGGAGCAACCGACTTCGTGGTCAAACCTGCGAGCGCCGAGCGGTTGCAGGTGTCGCTCCGCAATGCGCTCGCTACCAAGGCGCTCGCGGGCGAATTGCAGCGGCTCAAGCGCCGGCAGGACGGCACGCTGAGCATCGCCGATGTGGTTACACGGTCAGCAGCCATGCAGCCGGTGCTCAAGTCGGCGGAGAAAGCGGCGGCTTCAGTCATCCCCGTTCTGATCGAAGGCGAATCCGGCGTCGGCAAGGAACTGGTCGCGCGCGCCATCCACGGCAGTGGGGCGCGGCGCGCCAAGCCGTTCGTGGCGGTCAACTGCGGCGCCCTGCCCGAAAATCTCGTCGAGTCAATCTTGTTCGGCCACGAGAAAGGCGCCTTCACCGGCGCCACCGAAAAGCACCCCGGAAAATTTGTCGAGGCTGACGGCGGCACCCTGTTTCTGGACGAAGTCGGCGAACTGCCGGGCCCGGCCCAGGTCAAGCTGTTGCGCGCGTTGCAGGAAGGCGAAGTCGAGCCGGTCGGTGGCCGCAAGTCGGTCAAGGTCGACGTACGCATCATCTCGGCGACCAATCGCGACTTGATCGCAGACGTCAAAGCCGGACGGTTTCGGGAAGACCTTTTCTACCGGCTGCACGTGTTTCCAATATCGGTGCCGCCGCTGCGTGCACGGCGTGAAGACATTCCGGA
The DNA here is from genome assembly GCA_963801955.1 of uncultured Alphaproteobacteria bacterium. GTDB lineage: Bacteria > Pseudomonadota > Alphaproteobacteria > Rhizobiales > Xanthobacteraceae > Pseudolabrys. The sequence continues at coordinate 135,987 of CAWDGS010000002.1, read as the reverse complement.
ACTCGCCCGCCATTTCCTTACACGCATCGCGGCGGAGGAAGGCAAGCGCGTGCACGGCATCAGTGCGCAAGCGATGGCATTGCTCGCCGCCTACCGCTGGCCCGGCAACGTGCGGCAGCTCGAAAACGCGGTATTCCGCGCAGTCGTGCTCACGGACGGCGACGAGATCGGCATCGACGAGTTCCCTCAGATTGCTTCGCAGGTTTCGTCGGACGCCCTCGCCGTCCAGCCCCTGATCGAGCCGTCACCGGCCATGGTGGCGTCTTGGCCGGAACCCGAACGTCTGATCGGACGGGACGCATTACCCCTCACATCCGCGCATTCGCTGCCGCTGACGGACCCACAGGGCGATGTCCGCCCTTTGGATGACATCGAACGGGACGCCATCCGTTTCGCAATATCGCACTATCGTGGGCAAATGTCGGAGGTGGCGCGGCGGCTCCGAATCGGGCGCTCCACCCTCTATCGAAAGCTGGAGGGGCTCGGCCTCGATGAGGATATCTCGGCGCAATAAGCGAATCCTGCGACGCCGCCAGCCTAAAATACCACCCGGGCTATGGGGTTAGCCCCCGACTCATCCCGTTTTGGCACGCGCAAATTTCCGGGGCCCCGATCCAGAACCGCCAAGTTTTCGGCCCAATTGCCCGCATAGTGAGGGGCTGGACGGGGAACGGCGCTAACAACTCATTAACCGATCCCGATAACACTCACGGGGTTGCCGTCACGGCAGCCCGAGGGGACGTGACGGCGACGTGGGACGGACTCTTTCACGGAAAGATGCTGTGAACTTGGCCTCGCTGCGCGAGCGTTCACTCGTTGTGACTTTGGCGCGCGCGGGCGCCCGCCTGGGTATGGCCGGTCTCTTTATGCTCGGCGCCAACGACGCGCTGCAAAATGCCAGTGCCGAAGGCGACACCCGCACTCTCTCTTTCCATCATCTGCACACCGGCGAAGACATCACCATCACCTTCAAGCGCAACGGGCGCTACGACGACGACGCGCTGAAGAAGCTCGACTGGTTCATGCGCGACTGGCGCAAGGAACAGCAGACCCACATGGATCCGCATTTGTTCGATCTTTTGTGGGAAGCCTATCGCGAAGTAGGCGCGACGCAGCCGATCGACGTCGTCTGCGGCTATCGTTCGCCAGACACCAACGCCATGTTGCGCGCGCGCTCAAGCGGAGTCGCGCAAAACAGCCAGCACATCAATGGCCAGGCGATGGATTTTTTCATTCCCGGCGTACCGCTGGAGAAAATCCGCGAGATCGGCCTCCGCCTGCAGCGTGGCGGCGTCGGTTTTTATCCGACCTCGGGCTCGCCCTTCGTGCACATGGACACGGGAACGATCCGCCACTGGCCGCGCATGACGCATGACCAGTTGGCAAAAGTATTCCCGGATGGCCGCACCGTACACATTCCGTCTGACGGCCAGCCATTGCGCGGCTATGCGCTTGCGCTCGCCGACGTCGAACGGCGCGGCGGTCAGCCGTCCGAAACGTCGCTGGAAGCGGCGCGCGGGGCAGGCGTGATCACCGCAAGTCTTGAGCCTGGCGCTGCCAAGCCGAAACGAAGCATTTTCGCCAAGCTGTTCGGCAGCCACAAGGATGCCGACGAAATAAGCGAAGAGCCGGCGCCCAAGCAGGCGCGCACGCCGATGGCGGTCGCAAGCCTGGCACCGCCGAAAGCGCGCCCGGTGGCGGTTGAAAACATCGTGCCGCTTCCGACGGCGCGGCCGCAACAAGCTGCCGTCGCTGTCGCCGCTGCCACTCCAAAGCCCGCCCCTCGCACAGTTGTGACGGCCTCACTCGGCGGCAATCTGTTTGACAATCGCGGCTACTGGCGCGGGGCTGTCGAGACAGGCCCAGACCTGCCGACGGCGGCCGCTGCTCAGAAGGTTTTTGAGACTGCCAGCATCGAGCCGAAAGCAACTGGCAGTACCGCGCTGGCCTACGCCTCCGCATCCGATGATCTCGCGCCGGCGCGCACCCGTCCAATGGGATCGCGGATGCCGCAATTGCCGCAGGAAGCCAGCGTCCTGCCGGCGCAGGGGAACACGACGACGGTCGCGAAACCGGCGCTTGCGACGGCGAGCGCAAACAGCGGCCTGCGTTCCGACAGCCCGTGGCTGCGCGCGGCGATGCTCACCCCGAGCGTGAGCACCTTCATGACGGCGACGCGCATGGGCGCCGTCGACATGCGGCCGCTTCAGGGGCTGCTCTACAAGCCGTCTATGTCGGTGACGATGTCATTCTCGACCGACCCGCAACTCGGCATGGTCGCCAGCCGCTTCGATGGTCCGGCGGTGGTCTTTGTGGCCACCACCTCGTTCGCGTTCCAGTCGACCGCGTCGCTGCGCTGATTGCCTAATTCGCCATCCCGAGCGCGTGCAGGTAAGTGTCGAGCACTTCCTGCTGCTCGCGCCGCTCATCGGTGTCCAGCTTGCGCAGTCGCACGATGGCGCGCAGCGCCTTGGTATCGAAACCGGTGCCCTTGGCCTCGGCATAGACGTCGCGAATATCGTCCGACGTTGCCTTTTTCTCTTCTTCCAGCCGCTCGATGCGTTCGATGACGGCTTTGAGCTGATCCTTGGCGAAGCGGGTGGCTGGTTGTTCTTTTTCAGCCGCAGCGGTGGAAGGCATCGACGTCTCCTTGACTTCACATGGCGGACGATCACCGCCATTTGCCAAGAAGCTTTCTGAATTGAGCGCCCTCAGGTCAAGCCAATGACGCCGTCATCCACGCTGTTCACATGCAAACGGTGACTACGAGTGCCGGGGGCTGGACTTTTCGAATGCCGCCTTCTGCTCGGGCGAGGCATCTTTCTGGTGTTTCTTGCGCCATTCGTCGTAGGGCATGCCGTAGACGATCTCACGGCTCTCGTCCTTGGTCATGGCGAGGCCCTTGGCGTCGGCGGCATCCTTCATCCAGTTCGACAGGCAATTGCGGCAGAAACCGGCGAGATTCATCATGTCGATGTTCTGCACGTCGGTGCGCGAACGCAGGTGCTCGACCAGGCGCCGGTATACGGCGGCTTCAAGCTCGGTGCGGGTCTTGTCGTCCATAGTGGTGTCCTCCACTCTACGGAAGATAGAGATGACCTGCCCGCCTTTGAAGGCCCCAAACGGCCCCAAACAGGGACCTGAGGAGACCAGAGCGTGAAGTTTGCCCATTTTTCCCATGTCTGGGCCAAGCCAGGCATGACCGCGCACCAGCGCTACGAAGAGCTGTGGCGCGAGCTTCAGCTGTGTGACGAGCTGGGTTTCGACTACAGCTTCTGCGTCGAGCATCATTTCCGCCCGGACGAAAGCTGGGTCTCCTCGCCAAGCCTCTATGTTGTCGGCGCGGCGGCGCGCACGCGCCGCATGCGCATCGGCCCGATGGGTTACGTGGTGCCGCTGTATCACCCGCTGCGGCTGGCGGAGGAGATTGCGCTCGTTGACCAGATCGTCGGCGGGCGCATGGAGCTCGGGCTCGTGCCGGGCATCAATCCCGATTATTTCAAGCCGTTCGGGCTCGACTACAATCTGCGCAAGTCGCCAACGCTCGAATTCGTCGAATATTTGCGCGCGGCCTATGGCGAAAAGCAGCCGTTCTCCTTTCACGGCGACGTTCATCACACCGAGAGCGCGCAGCTCGCCGTGCAGCCATTGCAGAAGCCGCATCCGCCACTCTGGATGATGAGCCGCGACCCGCAGACGCTCGAATTCTGCGCGCGCAATGCAATCAATCCGGGTTATTTTCTGGTGTATCCGCGCGCCGACGCGGCGCCGCGTTATCGCAAATTTCTCGCCGACTGGGCTGCCACCGGCCGGCCGCAACCGCCGAAAATTGCCTATTGCACGATCGTCTACGTGGACGACACCGACGAGAAGGCGCTCGACGTTGCGCTGGCGCGCGCCGCGCGCGCCTATGAGGGCTTTCTGCCGCCACCGAAGCCCGGCGAAACCTTCGAAGAGCGCGTGCGCGAACACGCCAAGAAATACATCGGTCGCGGCGAGCCGGGCGCATCCGAGATCATGGCCAACTTGTTCGATGCCGACTACCTGATGAAGAACGAACTCGTCTTCATCGGCTCAGCGAAAACGGTTGCGGAGAAAATTCACGCCGCGGCAAAGGCCGGGCTGTTCAACGTCTTTATGGGCGAGTTCAATTTCTCGGACTTGCCCGAGAACGACCTGCTGCGCTCGATCCGGTTATTCGGCGAGCAGGTCATCCCCGCGCTGCGTAGCTACGAACCGTTCTAGAGCATCAGCCGCCGGCTCAGGCCGGTGCCTGCGCGGCCTGGAGCTCTGGATGCTCGCGCAAGCGCGTCTCGTTGAGCTTCCAGATCGCGAAGCAAACGACCGCGCCAACGGCGAACGGCAACGCCGACCACGTATAGAGCTTCTCGACCGGAAGTCCGATCAACAACGCGCCGACGAGCGGCCCAACGATCGAGCCAATCCGGCCGATGCCCAGTTGCCAGCCCGAGCCATTGGCGCGCAGCGAGGTCGGGTAGACCAGAGCACCTGCCACATTGATGCCGGTCTGGATGCCCAGCACGCAGAAGCCGGCAAAGAACGTTGCAATGGCCAGCGCTGTCGTCGAGCTTTGACCGGCATAACCAATCGACGCCACGATGGGCACCGCAGCCACGAAGACAATCGCAATTGCGAAAAACCGCCGGCGTTCAACCCAGCGCGCAAGGATGAGCGAACCGACTGTGCCGCCGACCTGGATCATGGCGCCGGCAAGCGCACCGACGGATGGGGGCAATTTCAAAACCGCCATCAAGGTCGGTGTCCACGACAGCAGGAAGAAATAGCCCATCAAATTGAGCGCGAAGAGCAGCCAAAGAAGCGGCGTGATCAGCCAAAGACCCTGGCGGAACAGATAGGCCGGGTTGAAGCCCGGGAATTGCTGCTCGTCCTCGATGATGAACTTCGCGTTGGCCGGTACCTTGAAGTCCGGATCGAGCGCCGCGATGGTTTTCTCCATCTTGGCGCGCTGGCTTTCATGCAACGCCATGAATTTGATCGATTCCGGCAACGTGAACAGCGCGACAAACGCAAGAATGATCGGGACGATGCCACCGATCATGAAAAGAATCTGCCAGCCATGGGCCGGCACCAACGTCGCTGCGACAACGCCGGGAATGGCGCCGCCGAGCGGCACGAAGCCGACACCAATCAATGCGAGCGTCGCGCGGAGATTGCGCGGTGAGGATTCGGTATTGATTGCCACCACGTTCGGAATGACACCGCCGATGCCGAGGCCGGCAAGCAGGCGCAGCCAGAACAACTGGTCGAGGTTGGTCGCCCAGGCCGCAGCCAGAGTGAATATGCCGAACAGCAGGTTCGATGCGATCAGCGCGGTCTTGCGGCCATAGCGGTCCCCAACCCACCCGAACACCGCCGAGCCAAACAGGATGCCGATCAGGCTCGCACTGAACACCGGACCCAGCGCGCCAGGCTTGAGCCCCCATTCACGCACCAGGTGCGGAGCAGCGAACGCAATGGCGGCGATATCGTATCCATCGATCAGCGACAGCAGTACGCACCAGAATATCAGATTGTAATGGAACGAGGTCAGCCCGCGCTGATCAAGCAGACGCGACACCTGCACGACTTCCGCCATGGTCCCCTCCCCTGGGATGTATTTTTTAGTATCGAGCGGACCGTTTTGGCCCTTGGACGAATGCTATGCCACCCGCGCGGCCATGGAAAGCCGTTCAAACCGAAGCGGGAGACACCGGCAAAATCAGTTCGGACGGATGTGCGGAGTCGTGATGGATCGTATCGCTGCCCATCTTGTCCGGCCGGTAATAGTGGGACCACAGAATTTCGGTGGCCGGTGAATCGCCGTTGACGATCTCGAGCCGCAAACGATGGCCCTGTTTGATGAGATAGGCCATGGGCTCGAGGCTGATCTCGAATTTGTAGATTTCGTTAGGGGTGAGCGGCTGTGGATCGGAATGGCTGTGATACGGCGCCATCTCCGTGCTGCGCGCCGAATCGAGCGCGCGGTGCGATGCGCGCAGCCAGCCGCGCGTGATCAGCTCGGCAAACGGATTGAGTCCCTTGCCGCGATCGTCGGGCGACTGAGGAAATTGGTCGGAGAGCTTGACGAAGAAATCGGTGTCGCGCGCGGTCGACGAAGCGTAGAGCACCAGCTTGATCGGCCCGCAAATCTCAAGGTCGCTTTCCAGTGGCGCGGTCGTGAACGTCAGCACGCGGCGCGCGGGATCAAAGCCGCCGGGCGGCCCGGCAGGACCAAACCCGACCACGCCCGACACCCAGCCCGGATTGGGGTACTTGTAAGTGGTCGCGGCCGCGCCCGTCGCCGGCTGCGGTGAAAGCCCGCCGTCGTTGAGCGAGCTGACACTGCCGGACGACAAAGCGTTAAGATACCAGCGCGTGTAACGCGTACCGGGCGGCGGCCAACTGTCGGCTTTGCGCACCAGGTTTGATCCGCGCACCGCGTATTCAACGTTCGGACGCGCTGCATAGTCGGTCGATTTGCCTTTGAGGTAGTGGTCGTAGAACGGCAGCAGAACTGTCTTGTGAAACTCGATGCTGGAAAATTCCGCGGCGGCGGCCCATGCATTCGGAACGCCGGACATCCGCAGTTTTTTTGGGCCTGCAGCGCGGTGATAGGCATCGATGTTGCCGCGCGTGTGCAGCTGCATCTTTGCCCAGACGCCGCTCGAATAGAGCGGCACCTTGATCCGGTCGAGCACCTCCCAGGCGCTGCGCTCGCGCCAGAAGTCATCGAAGGTGGGATGCGATGCCACCAGTTCCGTCAGGTCGGTTTCCTGGTCGCGCGACGGGCCGTTCGCCGGAAAACGATTGATGAACCGGTTCTGATACCACCAGTAACCGGAAAAGAAATCGCAAGGGATGCCGCCGTGATAGGTGCCGGCGCGGTAGACGTCGGCGAGGCCATCATGCGCCGCAAGACATGCAAGCGCGGGCGGCGCAGCGCGCCCATGAACCATTGCAACATGCAAAAATACGACTGGCCGATTCCGCCGACCTTGCCATTGCACCACGGCTGTCCGCCGGTCCATTCAATGACGTCGTAGAGATCCTGCTGCTCGCGGCGTCCGAGAAATTCGAATTCACCGCCGGAACGGCCGCTGCCGCGCACATCCATATGGACATAGGCGTAGCCCTGCTCGACGTACCACTCGATAGGGCCCGTCTCGCGCCAGAGAAACTGCGCACTTGCCGGCAGGCTGTTGTTGTCAAAACGATAGGGAGCGGCGCCGAACAAGGCCGGATAAGGCCCCGCACCGTCCGGGCGATAAACGCGCGCGCCGATCGAGGTCCCGTCACGAACGTCGATCTGAACAATTTCGTCGATCACAAGCGGCAGTCCCGGGCTACTATTGGCCGCGCAAAGCTTAGTAGACTCTACGCGAAAGCTTCAAGGACCGATTCGAACGATGGCTCCGCATCTCTCATTTCTCGAGAGCCTGTACCGCGCGGCGGTTGCCGCCGCGCATCCGGCGTCCTGTTTGCCGCCACTGTTGCCGGCCCCGCCAACGGGCCGGATCATCGTGCTGGCGGCGGGCAAAGCCGCGGGCTCAATGGCCGAAGTCGCCGAAGCGCACTACCTCGACAAACTGCGGATTGCGGCCGAGCGCTTGAGTGGCGTTGCGGTTGCACGCCACGGTTATGGGCGGCGTCTGCGGCGCGTGCGCATGATCGAAGCCGGCCATCCCATTCCGGACGCTGCAGGGCTGGAAGGCGCCGACCGCGCGCTGGTTTTGGCGGACAGTGCAAGCGCTAACGATCTCGTGCTGGTCCTGATGTCCGGCGGCGCGTCTGCCAACTGGATCGCGCCCGCCGACGGCATCTCGTTCCAGGACAAGCAGGCGTTAACTCGTGCGCTACTGCGCTCGGGCGCGGTCATCGGCGAAATCAATACGGTCCGCAAACATCTCTCACGCATCAAAGGTGGCCGGCTCGCCCGGCACGCGCATCCGGCAAAACTCGTGACCATCGCGATTTCGGATGTGCCGGGCGACGACCCGTCTGCGATCGGCTCGGGGCCAACCGTTCCGGATCCCACAACACTTGCAGATGCGCGCGCGATTACTGCGAAATACAAACTTCAGCTGCCCGAAGCGGTGACCCGGGCACTCAGCGAACCCAAAAATGAATCGCCCAAGCCGGGCGATGCGGCATTTGCCAAAAGCCAATTCATATTGGCCGCGCGTCCGGCAGACGCAATGAAGGCGGCCGAGGTCGCCGTACGCACAGCCGGTTACGAATGCATCTCGCTTGGCGATCGTGTCGAGGGTGAAGCGCGCACCGTCGCCGCCGCGCACGCCGATCTTGCGCGCGAACTCCGCGCGAAGGGAAAGAAGGCGGTGATCATTTCCGGCGGGGAGCTGACGGTGACCATCCGGGGCAAAGGCCGCGGCGGACCCAATCAGGAATATGCCCTGGCACTGGCCATGGCGATCGAGGGGATGTCCGCCATTGCCGCGATTGCCGCCGACACGGATGGGACTGACGGCGGCGCGGGAGACGCAAAAGACCCCGCCGGCGCCATCGTTGATGGCGAATCGGTGGCCCGCGCGCGAGCCCGCGGCCTCGATCCCGCCGCCTTTCTCGCCGACAACAATTCGACGGAGTTTTTCTCGGCACTGGGCGACCTCTTGGTACCGGGGCCGACCTACACCAACGTGAACGATTTCCGCGCCATCATCGTTGACAGGCCGTGACCGATCACGCCACAACCGCGCATTCTTCGAAACCGGCGAGAATCGTGACCGCATTGCCACTTGCCGCCGCCAGACGTCGCCTGTCCCGAATCCTTGCCCGCGCTGCGGTCCCCGCCGTGCTGCTGCTGGCGGCCTCGGCACATCCGGCCAAAGCCGATTTTAGGCTGTGCAACAACACCGGCAGCCGGGTCGGCGTCGCCATCGGCTACAAAGACAACGAAGGATGGACCACGGAAGGCTGGTGGAATGTTTCATCGCGCTCTTGTGAAACCTTGCTGCGCGGCGCACTGGTTGCGCGTTACTATTATATCTATGCGGTCGATTATGACCGCGGCGGCGAATGGTCCGGCAAGGCTTACATGTGCTCACGCGAGAAGGAGTTCACCATTCGCGGAACCGAGAACTGCCTGGCGCGCGGCTATGACCGCACCGGGTTCTTTGAGGTGGATACCAGCGAGCAGCGGTCATGGACCGTGCAATTGACTGACGCCGCCGAGCAGACGCCGGAACGTCCATTGCCGCCCCGCGCACCGCTGGGCCTCTCGCGCCCCCCGACAACGCTGACACCTCCTCCGGCCGGGGGTGGCAAGCAATGAGACGCCTGCGCCGCGCCAAGATCGTCGCAACGCTGGGACCTGCTTCGTCCAACGCCGACATGATCGCAAAGCTGTTTGCGGCCGGCGCCGATGTGTTCCGCATCAATATGAGCCACACCACCCAGGACCGCATGCGCGAACTGGTCGGAATGATCCGCGCGGTGGAACGCGACACCGGGCGGCCCATCGGCGTGCTGGTGGATTTGCAGGGGCCGAAGCTGCGTCTCGGCACCTTTGACGGCGGCTCGGCGATGGTCAAAAACGGCGACACCTTCGTGCTGGATACCGATCCAGCGCCCGGCAATGCCAAGCGCGCCTACCTGCCCCACCCGGAGATTTTCATTGCGATCAAGCCCGGCCACGCGCTGCTGATCGACGATGGCAAAGTAAAACTCACGGTCACGGAAGCGCAGCCCACACGCATTGCCACTCGTGTCGACGTCGGGGGCAAACTATCGGACCGCAAGGGCGTGAGCCTGCCGGACACAACGATTCCATTCTCCGCATTGACCGATAAGGATCGCTCCGACCTGGAAGCGGCGCTTGAAACCGGCATCGATTGGGTGGCCCTGTCGTTTATCCAGCGCCCTGAAGACATCGCGGAAGCAAAAAAGATCACGCGCGGGCGCGCATCAGTTATGGCGAAGATCGAAAAGCCGCAGGCCGTCAAACGGCTTGACGAAATCATCGATCTCACAGACGCACTGATGGTCGCGCGTGGCGACCTCGGCGTCGAGATGCCGCTGGAAAAAGTGCCCGGCGTGCAAAAGCAGATGACCCGTTCGGGTCGCGTCGCCGGCAAGCCGGTTGTCGTTGCGACGCAAATGCTGGAATCGATGATCACTTCCCCGGTGCCGACGCGCGCGGAGGTGTCGGATGTTGCCACCGCGATATTCGAGGGCGCCGATGCGGTGATGCTGTCGGCAGAATCAGCGGCCGGACAGTACCCGGTGCAAGCGGTTGCCACGATGAACCGCATTGCCGAAGAAGTGGAAGGCGACCCGCTCTACCGCAATATCATTGCCGCGCAACGTGCGGAGCCGGAGGCAACCGGCGCCGATGCGATCGCCGATGCCGCGCGCCAGATTGCCGATACGCTCGATCTGGCGGCCGTTATCTGCTGGACATCGTCAGGCTCGACCGGCCTGCGCGTGGCGCGCGAACGCCCGCGTTCGCCCATCGTCGCGCTGTCTCCGAATATCGCGACCGGGCGCCGGCTGGCTGTCGTATGGGGCGTGCATTGCGTCGTGACTGAAGATGCCCACGACCAGGATGACATGGTCGATCGCGCCTGTCGTATCGCCTTCAGGGAAGGTTTCGCCAAAGCCGGGCAGCGCGTAATCGTCGTGGCCGGCGTTCCTCTCGGCACACCGGGCGCAACCAATATGCTGCGCATTGCCTATGTGGGCTCGGAAGAATTGGGCGATTGACCGCGTGTTACCGCGTAAGCGCCGCTAAATATCGCGGCCGTCGACCTTTTCGCTTAGCGTCTTGACGAGATCGGGAATGCGCTCCATGCGCGGATAGAGCGCGAGCGCGCGGCGATAAACTTCCAGCGCCTGCTTGTCGTCGCCGATGTCCTGCAGGATCAGGCCCAGGCCCGCCAGCGCACCAAAATGACGCGGCTCGCGTTTGAGGGTCTGGCGTATGTCGGCGAGCGCGCGCCCGTAATCCTTTTGCATGTAATAAATCGTCGCGCGCCGGTTCCACGCTTCCACGTAGTCCGGCTTCACCTTGACGATGCCATCGAGCAGCTTGATCGCAAGATCGAGATCTTTCGCCTCGATCGCGGTCTTGACGCGCGTCATCAAAAGATTGGCGGTGTCACTCCGCGTGAGTGTCCACATCGCCCAGATACGCTCTTCGATCGCTTTGGCTGTGACGTCATCCGGCGCTACCTTGAGCGCGCCAAACAGAAAATCGAGATTATGGACGCGGTCGCCGGGGGCCACGCGCGGCAGCTTGTCGGGTGGTTTGATCCACTTGTCCGACTGGGCGGCGGCCGGCGCGGCACAAGCCACGACGACGGCGAAGAGCGCTACGAGGAATCGAGTGCGCATGGACGGAGTGTAACGTCTCCGCCCTTCGTGGCCAATATACGGCGATGGAACTGGCGCCAGCGGCGCCGGGATCAGCCAGCCTAGATTAGCCTTGGCGGGCTTTGAAACGGCGGTTGGTCTTGTTGATGATGTAAACGCGACCCTTCCGGCGCACCAGGCGATTATTGCGGTGCCGGCCGCGCAAGGATTTCAGTGAGTTACGGACTTTCATGACAATCTCGGGTTGCTGTTTGCCGGGTACATACGCAGCCCACCCGCGCCTGTCAACGCAAGCTGCCCACCGGTGGTTACCGGCCGCAGCCTGATTTACAGTCCGGGCGGGAGTTCAAGCCGTGCAGCGCAGCCGTGACCGCTTTTTGACCACTCATACCGGCAGCCTGCCGCGGCCCGACGACCTTATCCGCATGATGTACGCCAAGGAGGAAGGCGTTCCGGTTGATCCGAGCGCATTGGCCGCGCGCGTTCGTGCGGCCGTGGCCGAGGTGGTCAAGAAACAGGCCGATGCCGGCGTCGATCTCATCAACGACGGTGAAATGTCGAAGCCGAGCTACGCCACCTACATCAAGGACCGGCTCGACGGCTTTGGCGGCACCGGCAACACGTTCGTGTATCAGGACCTTGCCGACTTTCCGCGCCTGGAAAAACGCGTGTTCGGCGATCCCGGCCGCTCGCGGCGCAAGACGCCGGCCTGCAATGCCCCAATTACAGTGCGCGACAAGACAGCGCCGCAGATCGACGCCGACAATCTCAAAGAAGCACTGGCGGGCGTGACGTCAACGGGCGGCTTCATGAGCGCGGCCTCGCCCGGCGTCGTGTCGCTGTTCTTTCGCAATGAGCACTACAAGGATTTTGAGAGCTACATTTACGCCATCGCTGATGCCATGCGGCATGAATACGAAACGGTCGCCAAAGCAGGCTTCGTGCTGCAGATCGATTGCCCCGACCTCGCGATGGGACGGCACATCCAATACGCGGATCTCAGCCTCCCGGACTTTCGTAAACGCGCCCAGCTTCACATCGCGGCACTCAATCACGCGGTTGCCAACATACCGGCCGAGCAACTTCGAATGCATCTATGCTGGGGCAACTATGAGGGCCCGCACCACCGTGACGTTCCGCTCGCCGACGTCATCGACATCGTCTTCACCGCAAAACCGGTTGCAATCTCGCTCGAAGCCGCCAACCCGCGGCACGCGCATGAGTGGACGCTGTTCGAAAAAGTGAAGCTGCCGGACGGCAAAGTGCTGATTCCGGGGGTGATCGAATCGAAATCAAATTTCATCGAGCATCCCGAGCTGATTGCACAGCGCATTTCCCGCTATGCGACGCTGGTGGGGCGCGAGAATGTGATTGCGGGAAGCGATTGCGGTTACGGCACATGGGTCGGGCAAGCGGCCGTCGATCCGGACGTGGTATTCGCAAAGCTCAAGGCCATGGCGGACGGCGCCGCCCTCGCCTCGCGGCAGTTCTGGAAATAAGGGGACCATCGTGACTTTCGAAATGCCGCGGGCCGCCAAACCCGAAGATGTCGGATTGTCCTCCGCGCGCCTGCAACGCGTGTGCGACACACTCAAGGCAGACATCGACAAAGGCCTGGTTCCCGGCGCGGTCGTGCTTATTGCCCGACGCGGGAAAATCGTCTGCCTGGACGCGCTTGGCTACCGGGATCGGGAAGCCGGCGCCGCCATGAAAGTCGACACGATCTTCCGCATCGCCTCGATGACAAAGCCGCTCACCTCGGTCGCAACCATGATGCTGGCTGAGGAAGGCAAATTGCTCATTGCGGACCCGGTCGCGCGGTACATTCCCGAATTCGCCGAGCTTAAGGTTGCCGTCGACTCCGACAATCCTTCGGCCAAGAAACTCACAAAAGAACCGCTGCAGCGAGACATGACGGTGCAGGATCTGCTCCGTCATACGTCGGGGCTAAGTTACGCGCATTTGGCGGGTCCGCTGCTCAAGCAGGCCTACACAGACGCCAATTGCATGGATGAAAAGCAGACCAACGCGGAGATGGTCGCCAAGCTCGCAAAGGTCCCCCTCGCCTATCAACCCGGCAGCACGTGGCAGTACGGCATGTCGACCGACGTGCTCGGCCGCGTGGTCGAAGTTGCCAGCGGTATGACCCTCGATCGTTTCATTATCGAACGTATCTGCAAGCCGCTTGGCCTTGGTGACACCAGCTTCGGGCCTGTCGATGCCGAGCGCGCAGCGCAGCCGCAGATCAACTCCGCATCCGGCAAGCGGCCGCCGATGCGTGACATAACAACGCGTCCGAACTGGATCTCGGGCGGCAGCGCGCTGCTCTCCACTGCGGGCGATTACGTGCGTTTCTGTCAGATGATGTTGAATGGTGGTGAACTCGGCGGCACACGGTTGCTGTCGCCAGCCATCGTGAGGTTGATGACGTCCGATCATTTGACGCCGGAGACCCGCCGCAGTCCGTCGACTCCGATTTTATTCGGCGCGCTGGCCCCGACGGCAGAACTCGGACTTGGATTTGGTCTCGGCTTTGCCGTTCGCACGCACCCGGGACGCAGCCCGCTGCCGGGCTCGGTCGGCGACTATTCCTGGACCGGAGTCACCGGCACCTATTTCTGGATTGATCCGCAGCAGCAGCTGATCGCTGTGCTGATGATGCAGGCGCCGCTCCAGCGGATGCACTACCGCTATCTCATGCGCACGTTGGTCTATCAGTCGATTGTAGAGTAACGCGCCCGCCTTCGTTCCTGCGGAACTGCGGCGCGGCATCCTTCGCTCGCTTTGCCATCAGAGTCCTTGGATGGCTTGTCGAGCCACGGCCTGCGAAGCAAGCGAAGGATGGTGGGCGCGACAGGGATCGAACCTGTGACCCCCTCCATGTCAAGGAGGTGCTCTTCCGCTGAGCTACGCGCCCGTCAACCGGGATTGATCTATCGGCTCCAAACCGGCGAGGCAAGACCGCGCAAAAGCGCTAGGCCGCCAGCATTTTCTGCACTTCGCTCACCAGTTCGCGCAGGTGCACGGGCTTTGACAGCACCTTGGCGTGCTTGGGGGCATTGGAATCGGCATTGAGCGCGACCGCCGCAAAGCCGGTGATGAACATGATCTTGATATCGGGATCGAGTTCGGCCGCCCGGCGTGCAAGCTCGATGCCGTCCATTTCCGGCATCACGATATCCGTGAGCAGAAGCTCGAACGGTTCCTCGCGCAGCCGGTGATAGGCCGACAGGCCATTGTCATAGGAGGTGACATCAAATCCGGCGTTCTGGAGCGCCTTGACCAGAAAGCGCCGCATGTCGGTGTCGTCTTCAGCCAGAAGGATTTTCGACATTACCACTCAACACCCCGTCTGGCCGCCGGATGACTGCCTTGGACCGCCTCAGCCGGCTGATTAAGACTTATGCCCGGTAAACAACGGGTGAACCAAAAGCATGGCTTGGCTTTGTGCCCTGACCATGAACAATAGAGGTTATAACGAGGCGTTAATGCCCGCCTGACCACCATGGCTTTGCCCGCATGAGCGAAATTCGCGACGAATTGGACCCACCGTTCGAAATTCTCGAGCCCAAGGCATGCCAGGGCCCGGTGCTGTTCAATTCACCCCACAGCGGCTCAACCTACCCGCGCGAGTTCCTGGCGGCCTGCCGGCTCGATATCGCGACGCTGCGCCGCTCCGAGGACAGCTTCGTCGACGAGCTGATCGCGGGCGTGGTCGACGTCGGTTATCCGATGATGCGCGCGCATTTTCCGCGCTGTTTCGTGGACGTGAACCGCGAACCCTATGAGCTCGATCCGCGCATGTTCGAGGGCCGGCTGCCGTCCTTCGCGAATACACGTTCGATGCGCGTCGCTGGGGGCCTCGGCACCGTCGCCCGTGTCGTCGGTGACGCCCAGGAAATCTACGACCAACGCATTCCGGTCGACGACGCCCTGCGGCGCATCGAAAGTCTCTACAAGCCCTACCATCGGGCTCTGCGCCGCCTGTTCACCCGCCTGCATCGGGAGTTCGGTGCCGCCGTGCTGATCGATTGCCACTCCATGCCGTCAACCGCGGGGCATCGGGATGAACGCCCACGTCCCGAATTCGTCCTTGGCGACCGCTACGGCACCAGTTGCGTCGGCGTGGTGGCCGAAACCGTCGAAAAGACGCTGCGGACGCTCGGGTACACGGTCAGCCGCAACAAACCCTATGCCGGTGGCTTCATCACGGAGCACTACGGCAACCCGGCCGCCGGCCTGCACGCCATCCAGCTCGAAATCAATCGGGCCCTCTACATGGACGAACGGCGTTATCAGCGGTCCTCGGCATTCGGCCGCCTTGGCCGCTGATTTGGAAACATTGGCCAGGCGCCTGGGCGAAATTCCGCTTCGAGCAACTGCGCCCTTATCGGGCGGCCGCCGAATAGTCTTTGCCAGGACAACCAGAAAAGAAAAAGGGCCGCTCGCGGATGGCAAGCGGCCCAAGTCTAGGGAGGAAACGCCCAAGGAGGGCAGCAGTAGCTCTCGCTACCGCACTGCAATAAGCTACACCGCGACGCACAAAAATCAAGATTCAAAGGCCCCTTTCCTATGCTATTTTTGCATAACTGCATCCCATTGCGTCTCTTTACGGGGTGTCCATGCGAAAATGGACCGGTTGGAACCTCGCAGCGCAGCAGAACTGCCGAAAACCGCGCTTCTGACAACGCCCTCTGGCGCATTCGAGCGTGCGGTTGTCGATAGGCTGGCTCTCCGATAGGCGGTGGGCTTAAACAGGCAAACGGCATGTCGGCCATCAACTTCAGCAGTTTCGTCGATCAGCTCGCCACCGCGTCCGGCGAAACTATTCTTCCGTTCTTCCGCACCGCGCTTGCGATCGAGAACAAAAAGGTGGGCGGATTCGACCCTGTTACGGCAGCCGACCGCGCGGCCGAACAAACCATGCGGGCGATCATCCGCAAGCAGTTTCCCGACCACGGAATCCTCGGCGAAGAATATGGCTCCGAGCACACCGATGCCGAATACGTCTGGGTGCTCGACCCGATTGACGGCACCAAGTCGTTCATTTCCGGGATGCTCGCCTGGGGCACGCTGATCGGCCTGATGCGGTTCGGCGAGCCGGTCTTCGGTCTCATGAACCAGCCGTTCACGCGCGAGCGGTTTTCCGGAGACGGCGGCGGCGCGCACTATCGAGGCCCGAACGGCAACCGCGATCTGCGTGTGCGGGGGTGTGCGGGCATCGATGACGCGTTGATGTTCACCACGAGCCCATTGCTGATGAACCGCGCCGACCGTGCCGCTTTCGGCCGCCTGGAAGACAAGGTGAAGCTGTCACGCTATGGCGGCGATTGTTACGCCTACTGCATGCTGGCGGCCGGCCTGATCGATCTCATCATCGAAACCGAGATCAAGCCTTACGACATCGTCGCGGTCATCCCGATTGTCGCCGGTGCCGGCGGTATCGTCACGACCTGGGAGAATGGGCCGGCGCAGAATGGCGGCCGCATCGTGGTCGCCGGCGACAAACGCGTGCATCAGGCAGCGCTGGAAATCCTGAACAGCTAGAACCGCGGCGTGCCGGGCACGAAGGCATCGAACGCAGCCCAGAACTGATTGCGATACTGATCCTGCTCCTGCAGGATCTCGTGCTTGGCGCCGGCAAGAATGAGGTGGCGGCCAGCGAGCAGATTCTGCCCGAAAGCCTCAATGGCCGGCGTGGAGACGACTTCATCGCGACCGGCGGCCACCATCAAGATCGGCTGGCGGATTCTGACGGCGTATGAGCTATCGGCGAACGCCTTCATCTGACGCATGGCGGCGTCAGCCCATGCGACGGTCGGTGCGCCGAGCCCGAGTTCGGGCTCCTGTTCCAGAACGGCGGCGTTGCGCGCGTAGCGAACCGGATCTGAGGTGAGCACATTGCCAATGAAACTTTCGCTGCCTGTCGCAGCGGAATCGCCGGTCGGCACGTAGGCTCCTCCGCGTCCGATCATCCGCATGAAGCGCGCGAGCGGACCGGCGACACGCGTGAGCCGGCCGGCCGGCAGCGCGATCATCGGCGCCGACAGCACAATGCGTTCGAACCAACGGCTGCCGTCATGGCAGGCACGGATGGCGACTGCCGCCGCCCATGGAATGCGCCAGCGCAAAATACGGCGGCGGGCAGTCGGGCATGACCACCTGCTCCATGATTGCTTCAAGGTCGGTGATGTAATGGGAAAAATTCCGCACATAGCCTTTGTGGCGATCGGACAGCCTGCGGTCCGAAAGACCCTGGCCACGCCAATCGAACGTGGCCACCGCAAACCCGCGCGCGTGCAGATCGCGCACGGTCTCGAAATATTTCTCGATGAACTCTGCGCGGCCCTGCAACACGACCACGGTGCCCTTGCGACCCGGCGGCGGTGCCCAGCGGGCGAAACGCAAAGTTACTCCGTCCGGAGTCTTGATCGCGCCGGTCACGACACCATCGGGAACCGGGTTGGCGGGAATGGAGACGAGTTTCATGAGGCCGGAAGGTGAGCAGGCGTAAGCCTTGAAGCGGCGTGTCGGCCTTATAACAGGGTGGCGAGCACGCTCAATCGAATGTGGCTGCGTGCAAAAAAGATAATTATTTTCAATACTTTATACGCGCACATCGGCCCTCTTGCAGGCCCCAAAAACCGCTCCCATATCACCGTTGCGCAGGCCATATGGCTGCGCACGGCGAGGTCTGGCCATCCGGCGGACCGCCGCATGTCGCTCAACTCAAGGAGGATATGCCATGCGAACTTTCGATCTTTCCCCCCTCTATCGTTCCACCGTTGGCTTCGACCGGCTGTTTTCGATGCTGGACGGTTTCGAAGCTGCTCCGGGCTACCCGCCCTACAACATCGAGCGCACCGGTGAGAACGACTATCGCGTTACCGTCGCGGTCGCCGGCTTCGGCGAAAACGACCTTTCGATCGAGGCGAAAGAAAACACGCTGACGATCAAAGGCGGCAAACAAGCCAAGGAAGAGCAGAACGGCGAGGTGCTCTATCAGGGCATCGCTGCCCGCGCATTTCGAGCGCGTCTTCCAGCTGGCCGACCATGTCCAGGTCAAGAACGCGAGCCTCGAGAACGGATTGCTGCACGTCGATCTCGTGCGCGAAATCCCCGAGGCCAAGAAGCCGCGCCAGATCCCGATCGGCAATGGCAATGCCAAAGCCCAGGTGATCGACACCAAGGCCGCGGCCTAACTGTAAGGGTTATTTGCAAGACGGCGGCGCCCCGGCAAAAGCCGGGGCGCTTTCGTTTGGGCCATTCCGTGTTTAGCGCCAGTTTTTGGGCCACCGCCCGCAATGGCATTGCGCGGATTTCGCGTCCGTGGTCCTGTTCTTGCTTGGTTCAGACGCACCCGCGCAAGAAAGCGAAAGGTTTTAGCCAATCTGGCGTGGACCAGTCTTGTATGGCGGGGCAAAATTTGGCATGGTCCATTAGGACAGTAATACTGTCCTAATGCATGGCGGGCACGGGTGGCGGCTCTTAAGTCGCAGGGGCAGACATCGGTGGCGCCCGACAGGAGCAGCCACGGGCGGCGATAAGCCGGACAGGGCTGCCCTTCTCGAGATCAGTTAGCATTGACCGCGGGCGTAACGGCGCGCGGACGAGGTGAGTACGCCGGAGCAGCGGCTGCGCCGGCGAGGCAGGATGAGATGAGCGAGGAGCAACGCAACGCAGGATTCACCGGACGCGGTTCGACCGCAGATCCGGGCACACCCGTCGCGCAGGGTCTCTACGATCCGGCGCTCGACAAGGATTCGTGCGGCGTTGGATTCATCGCGGACATCAAAGGGCCGCAAGTCGCATCAGATCATCGAAGATGGTCTGCGCATTCTCTGCAATCTCGAGCATCGCGGCGCGGTCGGCGCGGATCCGCGCATGGGCGACGGCGCCGGCATCCTCGTGCAGATTCCGCACAAGTTCTTTGCCAAGAAGACGGCCGAGCTCGGATTCAAACTGCCGAAGCCGGGCGAGTACGCAGTCGGCTATCTGTTCATGCCGACGGACGCGAACTGGCGGCAAATCATTCGTGACATCTATGCAGAGGTGATCGCGCGCGAAGGTCTGTCATTGCTCGGCTGGCGCGACGTGCCGACCGACAATTCGACGCTCGGTTATTCGGTCAAGCCGACCGAGCCGAAGCACATGCAGGTGTTCATCGGCCGCGGCAAAAAGAAATTTTCCGAGGACGAGTTCGAGCGCCGGCTCTACATCCTGCGCAAGTCGATCTCGAATGCGATCTACAAGCGCCGCGAGCGCCGCACGTCGGGCTATTACCCGGTGTCGATCTCCTGCCGCACGGTGATCTACAAGGGCATGTTCCTTGCCGACCAGCTCGGCGCCTACTATCCCGACTTGCACGATCCGGATTTCGAGAGCGCGCTCGCGCTGGTTCACCAGCGCTTCTCGACCAACACATTCCCGACCTGGTCGCTGGCGCATCCGTATCGCTACATCGCGCACAACGGCGAGATCAACACGCTGCGCGGCAACGTCAACTGGATGGCGGCGCGGCAGGCTTCGGTGTCCTCGCCGCTGTTCGGCACCGACATCAACAAGCTGTGGCCGATTTCCTACGAAGGCCAGTCCGATACGGCCTGCTTCGACAACGCGCTCGAATTCCTGGTGCAAGGCGGCTACTCGCTGGCGCACGCGATGATGATGATGATTCCGGAAGCCTGGGCGGGCAATCCGCTCATGGACGAGGAACGGCGCGCTTTCTACGAATACAACGCCGCGCTGATGGAGCCGTGGGACGGCCCGGCCGCGATCGCCTTCACCAACGGCAAGCAGATCGGCGCCACGCTCGACCGCAACGGCTTGCGCCCGGCGCGCTATCTGCTCACGCGCGACGACCGCATCGTGATGGCCTCGGAAATGGGCGTACTGCCGATTCCGGAAAAGGACATCGTGAAGAAGTGGCGGCTCCAGCCCGGCAAGATGCTGCTCGTCGATCTCGACGAAGGGCCGCCTCATTCCGGACGAGGAATTGAAGGCAACCCTTGCGAAGAGCCATCCGTACAAGGAATGGCTCGCGCGCACGCAAATTGTGCTGGAAGAATTGCCCGGAACGGCCAACGAAGCGCCGATCTCGAACCTGTCGCTGCTCGATCGCCAGCAGATCTTTGGCTACACCCAGGAAGACCTGAAATTCCTGATGACGCCGATGGCGACCACCGGCGAGGAAGCGATCGGCTCGATGGGCAACGACACGCCGATTTCGGCGCTGTCGGACAAGCCGAAGCCGCTGTTCACCTATTTCAAGCAGAACTTCGCGCAGGTCACCAACCCGCCGATCGATCCGATCCGCGAAGAGCTGGTGATGAGCCTTGTCTCCATCATCGGGCCGCGCCCGAACCTGCTCGACCACGAGGGCATGTCGAACACCAAGCGCCTCGAGGTGCGGCAGCCAATTCTCACGAATGAAGATCTCGAGAAGATCCGCTCGATCTCGGAGATGAGCGGCGACCATTTCAAGTCGCACACATTCGACATCACATTCCCGGCCGAGCACGGCGCCGACGGCATGGGCTGGGCGATCGACGCATTGTGCGAGCGCGCCGAAGAAGAAGTGCGCAACGGCTGCAACATCATCATCCTGTCGGACCGCAAGGCCAGCGCCGACCGCGTTCCGATTCCCGCGCTGCTGGCCTGCGCGGCCGTGCACCATCATCTGATCCGCAACGGCCTGCGCACCTCGGTCGGCATGGTGGTGGAGACGGCCGAGCCGCGCGAAGTGCACCACTTTGCGTGCCTTGCCGGCTATGGCGCGGAAGCGATCAATCCGTATCTCGCCTTCGAGACCTTGATCGCGATGAAGGACGATCTGCCGCAGAAGCTCGAAGAAAAAGAAATCATCAAGCGCTACATCAAGTCGATCGACAAAGGCCTGCTGAAGGTGATGTCCAAGATGGGCATCTCGACCTACCAGTCCTATTGCGGCGCGCAGATTTTCGACGCCGTCGGCCTGCGCCAGGACTTCGTCGACAAATATTTCACCGGCACGCACACCCGCATCGAGGGCGTCGGCCTCGCCGAGATTGCCGAAGAGTCGGTGCGCCGCCACCGCGACGCCTTCAGCGATTCACCAATATATCGCTCGATGCTCGATGTCGGCGGCGACTATGCCGTGCGCGTGCGCGGCGAAGACCACGTCTGGACCGCCGAGACGGTGGCGCGGCTTCAGCACGCGGTGCGCGGCAATTCGCAGGATCACTACCGCGCCTTCGCGCAGATCGTGAACGACCAGAACGAGCGGCTGCTCACCATCCGCGGCATGTTCCGGCTGAAGAATGCCGAGGACGATGGCCGCAAGCCGGTCGCGCTCGAAGACGTCGAGCCGGCCAAGAACATCGTGCGTCGCTTCTCGACCGGCGCCATGTCATTCGGCTCGATCTCGCGCGAGGCCCATACCACGCTCGCCATCGCCATGAACCGCATCGGCGGAAAATCGAACACCGGCGAAGGCGGCGAGGAATCCGACCGCTTCAAGCCGTTGCCGAATGGCGACTCGATGCGTTCGGCGATCAAGCAGGTGGCCTCGGGACGTTTCGGCGTCACCGCCGAGTATCTCGTCAACTCGGACATGATGCAGATCAAGATGGCGCAGGGCGCCAAGCCCGGCGAAGGCGGCCAGTTGCCGGGCCACAAGGTCGACAAGACCATCGCCAAGGTGCGCCATTCGACGCCCGGCGTCGGCCTGATCTCGCCGCCGCCGCACCACGATATCTATTCGATCGAGGACCTGGCGCAGCTGATCTTCGACCTGAAGAACGTCAATCCGGCCGGCGATGTGTCCGTGAAGCTTGTCTCTGAAGTCGGCGTCGGCACCGTCGCTGCCGGCGTCTCCAAGGCGCGCGCCGACCATGTGACCATCGCGGGTTTCGAGGGCGGCACCGGCGCCTCCCCGCTCACGTCGATCAAGCATGCCGGCAGCCCGTGGGAAATCGGCCTCGCCGAAACGCACCAGACACTGGTGATCAACCGGCTGCGCTCGCGCATTTCGGTGCAGGTCGACGGCGGCATCCGCACCGGCCGCGACGTCGTCGTGGGCGCCCTGCTCGGTGCCGACGAATTCGGTTTTGCCACCGCGCCGCTGATCGCCGCCGGCTGCATCATGATGCGCAAGTGCCATCTCAACACCTGCCCGGTCGGCGTCGCCACGCAGGATCCGGTGTTGCGCAAGCGCTTCAAGGGCCAGCCCGAACACGTCATCAACTATTTCTTCTTCGTCGCCGAGGAAGTGCGCGAGCTGATGGCCACACTCGGCTTCCGGACCTTCGACGAAATGGTCGGCCAGATGCAGATGCTCGACCGCCGCAAGCTGGTGGAGCACTGGAAGGCCAAGGGCCTCGATTTCTCGAAGCTGTTCACCAAGCCGCCGGCCGACAAGAACACGCCGATCTTCAGGTGCGAGCCACAGGACCACAAGATCGACAAGATCCTCGATCGCAAGCTGATCGCGGAATCGCAATCGGCGCTCGATCGCGGCGCGCCCGTGCGTCTGCAATCCGTCATCCGCAACACCGACCGGGCCTGCGGCGGCATGCTTTCGGGCGAAGTGGCCAAGCGTTACGGCCATGAAGGCCTGCCGCATGACACCATTCATGTGCGCTTCACCGGCACCGCCGGACAGAGCTTCGGCGCCTGGCTTGCGCGCGGCATTACCTTCGAACTCGAGGGCGATGCCAATGACTATGTCGGCAAGGGCCTTTCGGGTGGCCGGCTGATCATCCGGCCGCCGGCCGACTCCGGCATCGTTCCGGAAGAATCCATCATCGTCGGCAACACCGTGCTGTATGGCGCGATCGAGGGCGAATGCTATTTCCGCGGCGTGGCCGGCGAGCGCTTCGCCGTTCGCAACTCCGGCGCCATCGCCGTGATCGAAGGCGCCGGTGACCATTGCTGCGAGTACATGACCGGCGGTGTCGTCGTGCTTCTCGGGCGCACCGGCCGCAATTTCGCCGCCGGCATGTCGGGCGGCATCGCCTACGTGCTGGACGAGGACAACACCTTCAAGTCGCGCTGCAATATGGCGATGGTCGAACTTGAGCCGGTGCCGGAAGAAGAAGAAATCGCCGAGAAGGAGTTCGGCATTGACCTTGAATCCCATGGCCGCGTCGACGTCATGTCGGATTTGACGACCAAGGACGCCGAGCGCCTGAACCTGCTCATTTCCAATCACGCGCGCTATACGGGATCCAAGCGCGCCGCTGAGATCCTCGCCAATTGGGACCGCTATCGTCCGCTGTTCCGTAAAGTGATGCCGGTCGAATACCGCCGCGCGCTCGCTGAGATGGCAAAGGAGAAGGCCGCCACGATGCAGGCCGCGGAGTAGGTATGGGTAAGGTCACCGGGTTTCTGGAAATCGAGCGCGAGGATCGCGACTATCAACCCGTCGCGGAGCGCGTGAAGCACTGGCACGAATTCGTGCTGCCGCTTCCGGAAAAGGATATTCGCGAGCAGGCCGCGCGCTGCATGGACTGCGGCGTCCCTTATTGCCACGGCACCAGCCGCATCACCGGCGCGCCCACGGGCTGCCCGGTCAATAATCAGATTCCCGACTGGAACGACCTGGTCTATCGCGGCAACTGGGAAGAGGCTGCGCGCAATCTCCACTCGACCAATAATTTCCCCGAGTTTACCGGCCGCGTCTGCCCGGCGCCTTGCGAGGCCTCGTGTACGCTCAACATCGACGAAAACCCTGTCACCATTAAGTCGATTGAGTGCGAGATTGCCGATCGCGCGATCGCACAGGGCCTCAAGCCCGACAAGCCGCAACGCAAGACCGGCAAGAAGGTCGCGGTTGTCGGCTCAGGCCCGGCCGGGCTCGCCTGCGCACAGCAGCTCGCGCGCGCCGGTCATGACGTTCATGTTTACGAGCGCTGGGCCAAGGCCGGCGGGCTGCTTCGCTACGGGATTCCCGACTTCAAGATGGAAAAGATCCATGTCGATCGCCGCGTCGAGCAGATGCAGGGCGAAGGCGTGGTGTTCCACTACAACGCCGATGTCGGCGTCAACGTGCCGGCCGACAAACTACTCAAGGACCATGACGCCGTGGTGCTGACCGGCGGGAGCGAAAAGCCGCGCGACCTGCCCATTCCCGGACGCGAGCTGAAGGGCATTCATTTCGCCATGGAATTCCTGCCGCAGCAGAACCGCCGCGTCAGCAACGAACCTCAGGGCAATGTTGAACCGATCCTCGCCAAGGGCAAGAAAGTCATCGTTATCGGTGGCGGCGATACCGGGTCCGACTGTATCGGCACCTCGATCCGCCAGGGCGCGGCCTCGGTGACCAACTTTGAGATCATGCCCGAACCTCCCGAACACGAAAACAAGATGCTGACGTGGCCGGATTGGCCCCTCAAACTACGCATCTCCTCAAGCCACGAGGAAGGCGTCACGCGTGAGTTCGCGGTGCTGACGCAGAAATTCACCGGCGAGAACGGCCAGGTGAAGAAACTGCATTGCACCCACATCGACGCGAAGTTCAAGCCGATCGCCGGCACCGAATTCGAGATCGAGGGTGACCTCGTGCTGCTCGCCATGGGTTTCGTGCATCCGGTCCACGAGGGTCTGCTGAAATCCCTTGGGGTCGCACTGGATCAGCGCGGCAATGTCAGCGCCGACACAAATGCCTACGTCACATCCGTTCCCAAGGTATTCGCCGCAGGCGACATGCGCCGCGGCCAGTCCCTGGTGGTATGGGCAATTCGCGAAGGCCGTCAGGCGGCGCACGCGGTCGACAAGTACCTGATGGGATCGACGACGCTGCCGCGTTAAGCGGCCTGCCTTAACGGAACCAGCTGCCGAACGGATTGCCGCCGGATCGGGACACCGGCCGCGGCGGCCGCGGCGCGTCGTCGCGCGGCGGCGGTGGCAGTGGCTGCAGCGATTTCGGTTTGGCCGCGGTGTTTTGCGTGGTTTTGGCGGCGGCGTTGTTTTTCGGTGGCGCCGACGCCTTGTTTTGCGGCGCGGCGGGCGCAACATTGGCCGGTGGCGTATTGGCCGGCGCCGATGCCAATGCATCCGGCGGGACAACGGGAGCCGGAGAAATCGCGGCAGCGGCATTGCCCGGCTGCAAGACGAAATCGTCAGCCCGGCCGCGCGGCGCCGGCACCGGCTCGCCTTTCACCAGAACCCGCGTTGCGATGGCATCGCCATGCGGGGAGCTATTGCCGGCTCCCCCGAGCAATTCTTCGGAGTTACCTGGCGTGACGGTCAGCGGCACCACAGGTCCTGCCAGAGGCCGCGCCGCTGGTTTTCCATCCGGTGTCGCGGGCGCGACTGGTCCCGAAGGCAGCGCAACCGGAGTCACGCGGCTGTTCATATAACGGCGGATTTCGCGTTCGACATAATGGGCGAGCTTGAACGCGCCGTATTTTGTGAAAAAGACACCATCGTTCGAGCGCAGGCGGCGCATCTGGCCTTCATAGTCCGGACCAAAGTTCGAGTACTTGCCACCCTCGTCGACGAAGCCATCCCAGATGTCGATGTAAACAGCGCCGGCGCGTTCGGCGCGCGCGCGGTAAAGATCGTTGAGATAGACCGCATCGGCCGTCGATTTGGGGCCGCGGATCGACGGCAGGCCGACCCAGAAGACCGGCACGCCCTTGCTTTTGAGCGCGGCAATCGTCTCATCGATGCGCTTTGAATAGATCTCGGCCCATTGATCCGTTCGAAACTCAATGACCCCGTTGGCCTTTGTGCCTGCCGGCTGTTCGGGCGCTACAATCGACTGGTCCTGCTCGTCAGGCTGGTCTTTGTTTTGCGCGTCCTTGTCGGTAGCGGGCTTGTCGGTCGCAGTCTTGTCGGTCGCAGTCTTGGCGGCCTGATCCTTGTCCTTCTTTTTCTTGTCGGCTTCCTTGGCAAGGTCGCGTTCGCGAATGCTCTGGCGATCACTGACGCCCAGCATCATCACCACGTAGTTTGCTTTTTCCTGGGCCAGCGTGTCGCGCGCAACATGCCACCAGTCGAGATCGCCTTTTTGTTCATAGCGCAACAGGCCCGAGTGAAGCTTGTTCTTGCGAACGATGGCGACTTCCGGCGAGTCGCCAAATGCATCTTCCAGCCCGTACGCAAGCCAGTCCGCCATGCCGTCGCCCAACACGACAATTGATGTCGTCGGCGCGACTTGTTCTGTTTTTGAATCGACCTTACGCGGGGGCGGCGCTTTCGAATTGTCGACCGGCGCCTGTTGCTCGTATTCGTTTTCGTTCGGCCGCTGCGAGCCGCCAAAAAGTCCCCCGAGTCCACCACCGCCGCCGAAGAAGCCACCGCCCGACCGTTGCGGACGTTGCCTGCTCAGAAACGGAAAGCGGTCGTCACGGAATTGCGCCTGCGCCGGCGACGTGAGTGCGGCTTCGATGGCAACCAGCCCGGCACAGTCGACGGCGGCCAGGATGACCGCCCCAACGAGCCAACGTGAAATCCGGTCTTTGCCACGCATGCCGATCGCCCAAGCGCCTAATCTCGCTGCCATGGACCAATAGCGCCTGAAAAATGTCAACTCAAAGGTGGCGGTGCGGGATCTATCGTTAACGCGCGCGCAGCTGGTCCAGGATACCCGCGGAGGCAAAACCATCGGGAATCCGCCCGCTTTTTACCTGGAATTCGCGAATTGCGGCACGAGTCTTGAGGCCGAAATGGCCGTCCGGCTCGCCGATATCGTACCCATGGCGAGCGAGCAGCTGCTGAAGTTCCAGGCGTTCCGTACGCGACAGTACGCGCTCGTAGCGCGGCCAGGCTTGCACGAACGGTCCACCACCCCGCAGCCGATCGGCAAGGTGACCGATTGCGAGCGCATAGGCCTCTGCCGGGTTGTATTTCATGATGGCGCGGAAATTTTCCAGCATCAGGAAACCCGGTCCCTGCACGCCGGCCGGCACGAGCAAGAAGGCGCGATCGTCGGGCCGCGGGAAAGGTTTGCCGTCCGCGCGCGTAATTCCGTAGCGAGTCCAGTCGCGGATCGACAGCGTCTGCGCACGATCGGCGAGCCGGAAATCGATCGTCGCCGGTACAACGACTTCATAACCCCAGGTCTGCCCGGTGAGCCACCCATCCTTCTTTAAATTGTTGGCGGTCGAAGCGATCACATCGGGAACGGAGTCGACCACATCCCGGCGGCCATCACGGTCGAAATCAACCGCGTATTTTTTAAACGCCGTCGGCATGAACTGCGTTGGGCCGAATGCGCCCGCCCAGGATCCGACCAGACGGTCGGGCCGGACATCACCCCGCTGCAGGATTTCCAGCGCGGAAAGAAACTCCTCACGAAAATAATTCTGCCGCCTGCCAATACAGGCCAACGTGCCGGTTGAACGAACGACGGAGCGATCGCCACCCAGCGTCCCGTAGTTGGTCTCGACACCCCAGATCGCAGCGATTGTGTAGCGGTCAACGCCGTAGGTCCGTTCAACCGCCTCGAACGCACTCCGGTATTTTTCAAGAAGGGCACGGCCTTGTTCAATGCGTTCATTGGTCACCAGGATGTCGAGGTAATCCCAGAACGACTTGGTGAACTCGGGCTGATTGTCGAGCAGATCCATGATCCGCAGGTCGGGCGTGAGCGACGCGGTGTAATTTTGAAAGACAGTCCGCGAAATCCCGCGGCGGGCCGCCGCAGGCCATATGCGCTCGATGCAGGCGTGAAAATTTGCGGCCGCCGCGCGAATCGCCTCGGCAGTCATCAACGGGTGGCCGGAAGCGCCTGATTCGCCGCTCCATGCGGGCGGCAGTTGAGCAGTCGGCGGCGAAATAGTGCCGGTCGTGGCCGGATAACGGCCATCACGCACGGCTTGTGCGAAGACTGCGCCGCTTGCGGACATAGCAATGGCCGCGGCAACGACAATATGCTTCGCTCTGCGCATCCCTATCCCGTCTCCACCCGGACCCTCAAACTATGGGTGACCCGATTTCATTTCCGTAGCGTTAATGGTCTACTGCCCTCGCGCGCATCTGGACCCTCGCCCGCCTCCGTGCTTTCTGCCCGGCGGCAATTCACAACTCAGCAGCATACCTAAAATTCTCGCATGACCCGCATCCGCAAAGCCATATTTCCAGTCGCCGGCCTCGGAACCCGATTTTTGCCGGCCACCAAAGCCATGCCGAAGGAAATGCTGCCCGTCGTGGACCGCCCGCTGATCCAGCACGTGGTCGACGAAGCGCGGCAGGCCGGCATCGAGCATTTCATCTTCGTGACCGGCCGGAACAAGAGCGTGATCGAAGATCATTTCGACCGCCAGTTCGAGCTCGAGTTAACCTTGATGGAGCGCGGCAAGAAGGCTGAGCTGGAACTCCTGTCGGAGGATCTGCCCGAAGCAGGGACCGTCAGCTTCACCCGCCAGCAATCGCCGCTTGGCCTCGGACACGCGATCTGGTGCGCGCGCGAATTGGTTGGTCATGAGCCGTTCGCGCTGTTGCTGCCTGACGTGCTGGTGCAACACAAGCGCGGCTGCCTTGCCCAAATGATCGATGCCGCCAAAGGCCTCGACGCCAACGCCAACATCATTGCGGTGGAAGAGGTGCCGCCCGAACGCGTGCATATGTACGGCGTGGTCGGCGTGGGTGCGGCGAAGGGCAAGGCATTCGCCATCACCAAAATGGTCGAAAAGCCCAAGGCGAGCGAGGCGCCGTCCAATCTCAGCATCACCGGACGCTATATATTGCAGCCCGAGATCTTCGAGCTTCTGGAAAAGCAGGCGGCCGGTGCCGGCGGAGAAATCCAGCTGACCGATGCGATGGTGGCGCTTGCGCGCACACAACCCTTCTATGGCCTGAAGTTCGATGGCCGCAGTTTCGATTGCGGCTCAAAGATCGGATTTCTGTCTGCCAACATCGCCTATGGGCTGGAACGCGCCGACATTGCGCCGGAGCTGCGCGCGGAGATGCGACGCTTGCTCGATGGGAAATGACTATCGCTGCAGACGCAGGCCGAGCGTGAAGATGCTCGCCGTGTAATCGGCGCCTTCGACGTTCGAACGCAGCCAATCCTGCCGGAATTCGCCTTTGACCTGCGCCGAACGGTTGAGCTTATAGGTCAAGCCGACACCCGCCGAGAACCGGTTGTCGATGCGGTCGAGCCCGACATAGTTATCGTTGCCGTAGCCGAGCTTGAGGCTGGCGATCAGCCAGCGCCTGAAGGCGTGGTCTACCTGGACGCCGATGTCGCGATAGAGCACGCCTGATACCCCGGCGATCGTGGATTCTCCCACCGACGATGACGCGCTCAGCTTCACGTTTGTCAGTGCGCTCGCGGTCCACAGCAATGAAGCGTTCGCAATCAGCCCATCGATGTTTGCGAGCCGGGGATCCTCGTAGACCCGCTGGGTGTATCCAAGCGCCGCCTCGCCGGTGAACAAGCGCGTGAGCTCGAACTTCGCCCCGACCTGGGCAATCAACCCATTCGAATTGCGCTGGTAACCTGAAAAGTCGGAATTGAGATCATGCACGCGCGTATCCGCGCCGACCTCAACGAACGGGATCAAGCCGGGCGACAGCTCGTAGGCGCCGCGAAGCGTGCCGGCGTATTGATCAAAGTTTCGGTCGTCGTTGCTGGCCGTCGACCCGTCAGTCAGCGTAGATTCCTGGTAGATGGTCCGCGACACGTCACCCTTGATCGAGACATCGAAGCGGTTAAATCGCTGCCCCAGTCCGATCGTGCCACCGCCAGTGACAAAGATCGGCAACTTGGCAAGTCCGGCCTGCAAATTCGGACTGCCGGGATTGTCGGTGGACATCAACATGCGGCTGCCAAGATCAATGCGCGTGTCATGCGTGACATCCAGGCGGCCATCTATTTTGCCGTTGAAGTATGGACGGCTCAGCGTTGGTGTCTCATCCGGGCTGTAGCCAATGTAGCTGCCGCGCAAATCCGCTTTGAACTCGTGCCGCGACCAGTTCGATTGCACGCGCAATTCCGGCGCGACTGTATAGAACCACGCGGCTTGGCCGCCGGACTCGTGTCCCGGATTGGTGTTGTAGCCGCCGATCAGTTCGATCGCTGGGAAAAGGTCGAATGCACCGGCGGGAATGCCAAGCGGGGCATAAGGATCATCGGGTTCGCTGTGCGCAATGCGTTTCTTCGGGAATGTCCGGATTGGACCGATCTGCACCGGCGGCGCGCCCGGCGCGCCGGCGGCAATGCTGCCGGTCACTGCGGCTGATTTGTCGTAAGCCGAGCCGGTGGCCGGCGCGGCCGCCCCGGGCGCAATGGCCCGCGCATCGGCCGAAGCCTTGATCTTCGTTTTAGCTCTGGCCTTTCGGTTGTTGGTCGAATCAAAGCCGGTTGTTCCGGCGCCGGATGCCGGTGGCGTGAATGTTGTCGGGGCAGCCAATTGGGCGAGCGCCGCTCTGTCGAATTTCTGGAAGCGCGGCGGGTTGCGCGGACTGGTTTGCAACTTCGCCGTCAGCGGATCGGTGTAGGACGGGCTGGCAAGCTGCGCATGCGCATCGTTACACGCAAGCATCACGCACGCGGCGGCTAACGTGCCGACGCCGCGCAGCGTGGCCAAGCGGGCATTGCGAAGATGCGCCACCGCTCGAATGTCTCCTCGTCCGTACATCGCCAAAGGCCGCGCGCACGCCGAGCGCGCGCCCATGACGAGAGCGCCCGCCCGCCGCGCCGCGGACATGGTTAACGGACGTTAAATTCTTATGGTTAATGGGACGTTGATCGACGGAAGCGCCCTGATTACGGGCTAGATCCAGCCCTTAAGCTCGCGTGTGACGACATCACGGATCACCGCCATGCCCCCCGGCGTATCGTTGAGGCAAGGAACGGCGGCAAAGTTTTCGCCGCCCGCGTGGCGGAAAATGTCGGCATTCTCCATGGCGATTTCTTCGAGCGTCTCCAGGCAGTCGGCGGAAAAGCCGGGCGTGACGACGGCAATCTTTTTCACGCCGCGTTCGGCGAGAGACTTCACGGTCGCGTCGGTATAGGGCTTGATCCATTCAGCCGTGCCGAAGCGCGACTGGAACGTCATGATCAAGCGCTCCTCATCGAGCTTGAGCTTCTTGCGCAGAAGCACGGTCGTCTCGCCGCACTGCTGCTGGTACGGATCGCCCTTGGCGACGTAATCCTCGGGCATGCCGTGATAAGAGGCGATGAGCACGTCCGGCTTGAAGCTGAGCTTTGCCAGCGCGGCGTTGATCGAGGAGGCAAGCGCGTCGATGTATGCAGACTCGGCGAAATAAGGCGCGGCAACGCGTATCGTCGGCTGGAAGCGCATGCGCGTCAGCGCGCGAAAGACCTCGTCACACACGGTGGCCGTGGTCGGCGCGGCGTATTGCGGATACAGCGGCACGACCAGAATCCGCTCGCAATTCTGGGCAACGAGCGCCTCCAGCCGCGAGGCGATCGATGGGTTGCCGTAGCGCATCGCCCAGTCGACCCGAATCCGCTTGTCGAGCTTGTCCATCATCTCGTCAAGTTTGTCGGACTGTGAACGCGTGATCGTCTTGAGCGGCGACTCGTTACGCTCTTTATTCCAGATCTTGTCGTAGTCGCGGCCCTTGCGGCCGGGCCGGACAGTCAAAATGATCAAGTTGAGAACCAACCACCACTTCAGACGGTTCTCCTCGATCACGCGGCGGTCGGAGAGAAACTCTTTCAGATAGCGCCTGACTGCCCAGTAGCCGGTTGAATCCGGCGTTCCGAGATTGACCAGAAGTACGCCGATGCGGCCGCCGGCACGCTGAAGCATGTCGGGACTCATGACTTGCGCTCGTCGGCAATCAGCTTGCCATCATTCGGCAGCGAGCCTGGCGCAACCAGCTGCACTGAACCTTTGAGCTTGGTGATCGACTGCAAGGTGGCTGCAACCGTCGATTCGAGTGCCGCGCTTGACGGCGCACATTCGGCCAGCAAGGTCATCGTGTCCTGCTCCGCCTCGCGGTCGACGACGAGCCGCAGCCGCTTGAGTTCGGGATGGCGCGCGGCAATCTCGGCAACTTGCTTGGGATGCACGAACATGCCTTTCACTTTCGCCGTCTGGTCGGCGCGGCCCATCCATCCCTTGATACGCGCATTGGTGCGGCCGCATGGAGATGTCCCTGGCATCAGCGCCGAGAGATCGCCGGTGCCGAGCCGGATCATCGGGTAGTCGGAGTTGAACGAGGTCACGACGACCTCCCCCACCTCGCCCTCCGGTACAGGGTCGCCGGTACCCGGCCGTACGATTTCAACGATCAACGTCTCGTTCACGATCATCCCTTCGCGAGCGTCACTCTCGTAGGCAATCACACCGAGCTCTGCCGTCGCGTAGCATTGCAAAACGGCGACACCGCGGCCACGAAGCTCCTCACGCAGCGATGCCGGCAATGCGGCGCCGGACACGAGCCCGCGCTTGATTGAAGTCGCGTCCTTGCCCGATTTTGCGGCGGTATCGAGCAGGATCTTCAGAAAATCCGGCGTGCCGACATAGCCGGATGGCTTGTAGTGCACGATTGCTTCGAGCTGCTGCTCGGTATTGCCGACGCCGCCGGGCACCACCGCGCAGCCGAGCGCGCGCGCGCCGGACTCGAGAATAAAACCCCCGGGCGTCAGGTGATAGGCAAAGGAATTGTGCACGATATCGCCGCTGCGGAAGCCGGCGGCGTAGACCGCACGCGCCGCGCCCCACCAGTCGACGCCCTCGCCTTCCGGTTCGAAGATCGGCCCGGGCGACATCAACAGACGGCGCGCTTTGCCAGGTGGCGTGACGTTGAGGCCGCCGAACGGCGGATGCTCTTTTTGCAAGGCGGAAATGTCGGATTTGCGAAGCACAGGTACTTTTGACAATGCTGCGCGAGAATTCACCGCCTTTACATCGACACCGGATAAGTGCCGCGCCCAACCCGGGGCAGCCGTCGCGCGGATAATAATTTCATTCAATCGCGCGAATTGTTCGCGTTCGCGCGCAGCCGGATCACGTGTTTCCAGGGCGTCGAAGTGTTCGGGCATGGTTTACGCCAGCCAGCGTTTGCGCCGCCGGTAATGCTTGCCGTCCCGGAAGCTCTTGCGCCGGCCCTCCGAGACGCCAAGGTAAAACTCCTTCACGTCCTCGTTCTCGGCCAGCGCTTTGGCGTCGCCGTCCAGAACGACGCGGCCATTTTCCAGAATGTAGCCATAGCGCGCGAAACGCAGCGCCATGTGGGTATTCTGCTCGGCCAGCAGAAATGAAACGCCTTCCTTCTCGTTCAGGTCCTTCACGATGTCGAAGATCTCCTCGACGATTTGCGGCGCCAGACCCATCGAAGGCTCGTCGAGCAGGATCATCTTCGGCCGCGACATCAGCGCGCGGCCAATTGCGCACATTTGCTGCTCGCCACCCGACGTATAGCCGGCAAGCGAGCCCTTCCGCTCGCTGATTTTAGGGAAATAAGAATACACCAGATCAAGATCGCGCTTGATCGCGGCCTTGCCGTCACGACGCGTGAATGCGCCGGTCAGCAGATTTTCCTCGATGGTGAGGTGGCCGAAGCAATGCCGGCCTTCCATCACCTGGATGCAGCCGCGCCGGACCAGTTCGTTTGGTGAAAGATCCTGGACCTCGGCGCCCTCGAACACAATCGAGCCTTTGCTGACATCGCCGCGCTCGGCATGCAGCAAATTTGAAATCGCCTTCAACGTGGTGGTCTTGCCGGCGCCATTGGCGCCAAGGAGCGCCACGATCCCGCCCTTGGGCACGTCCAGTGAAACACCCTTGAGCACCAGAATCACGTGATCGTAGATCACCTCGATATTGTTGACCGAGAGTATTTTATCCGCCGCAACGGACGTCGTGGTGGTCTGCACTGCTACCGACATGCTGACTCCCGACAAGAACCTCTCCCCGCCACCGGCGGGGAGAGGGATTGTGTTGTGCGAATTAGGAGGACTTGTCGCAAGGCTCGGTGCGCTTCGGCCAGCCGGCGTTGGCGCCGGCATAGTCCTTGGCGGCAGATTCGATCAGCGGACGGACCTTGCTCTTGAGTGGCTCGATCCAGTCCGAGCCTTTGACCCACTTGGTACCGTCCCACTTGGCCATGTAGGCGGCGTTGTGGCCGTTGTGATCGTCGCACGCGACCTTCATCGGCGCGGCGAACCCATCGGCGCCGATTTCCTTCAGACGCGCTTCGTTGATGTTGAGCGTCTCGAGCCCACGACGCATATCTTCGCCGGTGATCTGCTTCTTGCCGGAGACCTTCTGCGCATTACGGATACCTTCCGCAATGATGATCGAGTTGAGCACGCCGCGGTTATAGAGATTCTCGCCAACCCGGTCCTTCGGGGTCTGGCTCTTCCCCTTGTCCACGACATATTTGAGGATGTCCTGGATGACCTTGTAGTTGGTGCCGACCTGGTTGAAGTCGAGTGACAGGTAGCCCTTGGCGCCATCGCCGGCCGGACGTGCGTCGTCGTCATTGCCGGCCCACCAGTTACCGATCAGGTGGTCCATCGGGTAATTGATCTTCGCGGCTTCCTTAATCGCGGTCGGATTCATCGCACCGAAGCCCTGGAGATAAATCCAGTCCGGCCGGTCACGGCGAATGTTGAGCCACTGCGACGACTGGTTCTGCATCTCGGCCGCAGGCACCGGATAGAGCTTGAGCTCGAAGCCGTAGTCCTTGGCCAGCGCTTCGAGCAGCGGGATCGGTTCCTTGCCGTAGGGAGCATCGAGATAGACGAGGCCGATCTTCTTGCCCTTGAGCCGCTCGAGTCCGCCTTCCTTGCCGCCGGCATAGCGGATGAACATCGAGGCGCCATCCCAATACGTTGCAGGCGGATTAAAGATCCATGGGAAGGTCGTGCCGTCAGCCGACGCCGAGAGGCCGTAGGCCATCGACAGGATCGGAATCTTGTCGATCGCGGCCTTCGGAATCAGCGGCAGCGTGATGCCGGTCGAATAAGGGTTGAGCACGACCGGGTTCTTCGCCTTGACCTGCTCGTAGCACTCGAGACCTTTCTTCGTGTCGTAGCCGGTCTCGCATTCTTCAACGATGATCTTGACGCCACCGATGCCGCCATCACGCTCGTTGAGCATGTTGAGGTAATCGGACATGCCATTGACGATTGGCGCGCCAGAGCCCGCGAACGGACCGGTGCGATAGGAAAGCAGCGGAACGTAAATGCCGTCGGCGGCACTTGCCGTCAGCGGCACTGCCAGCAAGGTGGCGGCGGCGATCGCCGTCCCCAGCAGAACTTGATGCAGTCGCATTGGATTTCCTCCCTTTATCTCCGGCGGCGAACCGCCTGTTTTTCAACGGCCTTTTGCTTTGGCCTCCCCTCAATCGGGGTTGAGGACAGTTTGCCCTGTTAGTACGGGAAAGGCCACACCCTCAGTTTCTGCTTGCCGATCTGCCATAGGCGCGCGAGGCCATTCGGCTCGACGATCAGGAACAGCACGATCAGCGCGCCGATGATCATGTATTGAATATGGTCGACGGTCGCCGGCCGGATCGGGATGCCGAGGTGCGGCGGAATGTAGCGCAGCACGATGGGCAGGATGAAGATCAGCGCCGCCCCAAGATACGACCCTGTCAGGCTGCCGAGGCCGCCGATGATCACCATGAACAGGATGAAGAAACTCAGATTGACGTCGAACACCGCGGGCTCGGCGCTGCCATACCATTGGAAGACGAGAAGCGCGCCGGCGACGCCGCAATAGAATGACGACACCGCGAACGCGAGCAGCTTGGTGCGCAACAATCTGATACCGATCAGTTCGGCGGCCAGATCCATGTCGCGCACGGCCATCCACATGCGGCCAATTCGGCCATGCACAAGATTGGACGCGAGCCAGGTCATCGCGACCACGACGCCCAACACGACGTAGTAACGGGCGGTATCCGAAGCCGTGGCTCCCGTGATGGGAATGCCGAACAGCGTTCGCGTCGGTACCTCGATCGCGCCCGAAGCATTGTAATTGTAAAACCAGGGCTGCCGGATGAAACACCATGACAGGAAGAATTGCGCCGCGAGCGTCGCCACCGCCAGGTAGAAGCCCTTGATGCGCAACGACGGCAGCCCGAATACGACGCCGACCGCCGCCGAGAAGAAACCGGATGCAACAATCCAGATCAGAATGTTGACGCCCGGGAAATAGGTCGTGAGCTTGTAACAGGCATAGGCACCCACGCCCATGAACGCGCCGGTACCGAGCGACAACAAGCCGGTATAGCCGGTCAGCAGATTGAGCCCGATTGCGGCCAGCGAGAACACCAGGAACGGAATCATGATCGCCTGGATGAAAAAGGCATTTCCGAAGGACGGAATGATCACCACCGCGATGAATAGAATGATGCCAATGCCCACGCGATCCTGCAGCAGCGGCATCACCGACATGTCGGCGGAATAATTCGTTTTGTACTGTCCGACCTCGCGATAAAACATCGGTCAAATCCGCTCGATAATGCGTTCGCCGAACAGGCCCTGCGGCCTGAACAGCAGGAAAACGAGCGCGATGACGTAAGCGAGCCAGGTCTCGATGCCGCTGCCGAGCAGCGGACCCCAGTAGAATTCGCCGATCTTCTCGCCGACGCCGATGATGACACCGCCGATGATCGCGCCGGGAATCGAGGTGAAGCCGCCGAGAATGAGCACCGGCAAGGCCTTGAGCGCGATGATCTCCAGCGCGAAGGACACTTCCGAGCGTGCGCCCCACATGATGCCGGTCGCAAGCGCGACGAGTCCGGCCGCAAACCACACTATCACCCAGATATATTCGAGCGAGATGCCGACCGAGAGCGCTGCCTTGTGGCTGTCAGCGACGGCGCGCAGTGCGCGTCCGACCCGGGTTTTCTGGAAGAATACGGCGAGCGCCGCCACCATCACCGACGCAATGATGGCGGCCGCTATATCGATTTTCTGAAGCGAAACGAATCCGCCCGCCATCTTGAACTCGACCGCGCCCTTCGGCAGCCCGAGCTGCGAGGCAATCATCACCTTTGGATCGCCGCCGAACACAAGCTCGCCAAAGCCGATCAGAAAATACGTGAGGCCGAAGGTTGCCATGAACAGGATGATGTCAGGCTGGTTCACCAGCGGCCGCAGCATCAGGCGCTCGACCGCGAACGCGAGCCCGAACATCACCGCGATCGTCAGGGCAAGCGCGAGATAGGCCGGAACCCCGTGCTCGTAGAAACCGACGAGCGTGAGTGCCGCGAACACCACCATAATGCCTTGGGCAAAATTGAAGACACCGGAGGCCTTGAAAATCAAAACGAAGCCGAGCGCGATCAGGGAATAAAGCACGCCCGCGACCAGGCCTTCCCACAGCGTCTGCACGAGCAAATCGGGCGCGCTGCCCATCTGCACGAAGGGGTCGACGAAGATCTGATAGATCAGATGCATCGCATCGCCCTCATCAGTGCGCCACCCCGAGATAGGCGTCGATCACCGCCTGGTTGCCCTTGATCTCGTTGGGCGTGCCGTCGGCGATCTTGATGCCGTGGTCAAGGACCACCACGCGGTCGGACAGATCCATCACCACGCCCATGTCGTGCTCGATCAGCGCGATGGTGGTGCCGTAATGGTCGTTAACATCGAGGACGAAGCGCGACATGTCTTCTTTTTCCTCGAGGTTCATGCCGGCCATCGGTTCGTCGAGCAGCAGGAGGTCCGGCTCCATGGCGAGCGCGCGGCCGAGTTCAACCCGTTTTTGCAATCCGTAGGGCAGACGGCCGACGGGCACGCGCCGGATTTCCTGGATCTTGAGAAAATCAATGATTTCCTCAACCCGGTGGCGGTGTTCGACTTCTTCATGCATCGCCGGACCATGGCGCAGAAGCTGCCAAAAGAAGTTGCTGTGCATTTTCAGGGAACGGCCTGCCATGATGTTGTCGAGCGCCGTCATGCCGCGGAACAGCGCGACATTCTGAAACGTACGCGCAATGCCGCCATAGGCTGCCTCGTGCGGCTGCATCCTGGTGCGCGTCTTGCCCTTGAAAGTAATGTGGCCGTGTTGCGGGTGATAGAAGCCATTGATGATGTTGAGCATCGACGTCTTGCCGGCGCCGTTCGGCCCGATGATCGCACGGATCTCGCCTTTATGGATATCGAAGGAAACGTTGCTGACCGCCTTCACCCCGCCAAATGACAGCGAGACGTCGTCCACGGACAATAAAACATCACCGACCGACACTTCGGGACCGCCCGGTGCCCTCATGCCGCTCTCTCCATGGGCGGAGGCTCGGTCTGCATATCGCGAATTTTGACGCGTGCGCTGATCACGCCCTTGCGACCGTCCTCGAAGGTGACCTCGGTGGAGATGTCGGCTTCCTTGGACCCGTCGTAGAGCGCCTTGATCAGCGGTGCATAGCGATCGGCGATGAAGCCGCGCCGGACTTTCTGCGTGCGCGTAAGTTCGCCGTCGTCGGCATCGAGCTCCTTGTGCAAGGATGAGGAAGCGCTTGATCTGCGCGCCTGCCATGATCTTATCGGCAGCCAGTGACCGGTTCACCTCGGCCACATGTTTCGCGATCATCTCGTAGACCAGCGGGTGGCCGGCAAGCTCCTGATAGGAGGCATAGACGACGTTGTTGCGCTCAGCCCAGCTGCCAACCGCTGTGAGATCGATATTCAGCATCACCGCGACGAAGTCGTGTTGGTCGCCAAGCGCGACGACTTCGCGGATGTTGGGATAGAATTTCAGCTTGTTTTCGATGTATTTCGGCGGAAACAGCGTGCCGTCATTGAGGCGGCCGACATCTTTGGCCCGGTCGATAATTTTCAGATGGCCGGTCTTCTCGTCGAAGAAACCGGCATCGCCGGTCTTCACGTAGCCATCCGGTGTCATCGCCTCCGCAGTCTTGGCGTCATCCTTGAAATAGCCCGTGAACATCCCAGGCGATTTGAACTGCACCTCGCCATTGTCGGCGATGCGAATGTCGACGTTCGGGCAAGCCGGACCGACCGTGTCGGAGTAAATTTCTCCGTCCGGCTGCGCAGTCACGTAGAGGAAGGCCTCGGTCTGTCCGTAGAGTTGTTTCAGGTTCAACCCGATCGAGCGGTAGAAGTTAAACAAATCCGGCCCGATCGCTTCGCCGGCGGTATAGGCAACGCGCACCTTTGAAAAACCAAGGACGTTTTTCAGCGGGCCGTAGAC
This sequence comes from uncultured Alphaproteobacteria bacterium, assembly GCA_963801955.1. GTDB lineage: Bacteria > Pseudomonadota > Alphaproteobacteria > Rhizobiales > Xanthobacteraceae > Pseudolabrys. The sequence goes on along the minus strand of CAWDGS010000002.1, from coordinate 96,568 downwards.
GAGAATATTGCCGAGCCAATAAAGCAACCGGCCGCTGATCGGCACCGATTGACCGTTGAGGATGCGTTCGCCATAGCGGCGGGCGACATCGATGAAGTAGTGGAAGAGCTTGCGCTTGACGAAGCCAGCATCCTCCATCCGGATCATCACACGCGTCAGCAGTAGTTCGAGTGTGCGCGGCGGCGCAAAGTAGAAAGTCGGGCCGATCTCACGCAAATCCTGCATGGCGGTGTCCGCGCTTTCCGGGCAGGCCATGCAGAACCCGGACACCATGCCTTGCGCATAATTCAGATAATGGTCGCCGACCCAGGCGAGCGGGAGATAAGCCAGGGCCACATCCTTTTCGTTCAATTTGTCGAAGGTGGCGGTGTCCGTCGCTGCATGGATCGAGCGCTCGTTTGAGAGCACCACGCCTTTGGATGTACCGGTGGTCCCCGACGTATAGAGAATGATGGACGGATCGGCACCCTTTCCGGCCGCAATTTCTTTATCGAGCCATTCTGCGACCGCCGGATCACCGGCCAAGGCCTTGCGTCCTTCCTCGATGACATCGTCCATCGATCGCAAATGGCTGTGGTCATAGTCGCGCAGCCCGCGTTTCTCGTCGTAGACCATGAATTCGAGCTTGGGCAGGCGCTGCATGACCGACTGGATCTTGTCGATCTGCTCCTGATCCTCGACCGCGGCGAAGCGCACGTCGGCGTGCGCGAGCACATAGGCCAGTTCGTCGGCCACCGCGTCGGCATAGACCGGGACCGGAATCGCGCCCAGCATTTGCGCCGCCATCACCGACCAATAGAGTTTTGGCCGGTTGGCCCCAACGATCGCGATGGTTTCGCCGCGTTTGACGCCAAGCCGGTGCAGGCCGACGGCATAGGCGCGCACCAGATCGAGCGACTGGCGCCAGGTCCAGGATTGCCAGATCCCGAGATCCTTGTGCCGCATGGCCGGACGCGCCCCGTACAGATGGGCATTGCGAACCAACAGCTTGGAAAACGTATCCGCGCCCGAGGCGGCATTCGCCACAGCCCGATCCTCCCGTGTGGCCGCGCGCTGTGGCGCGACTCTGACCCCTCGCCGTCCTTTGGTGGACGAACTTGTTGTTTCGATATGAAAACACCGCCGAAGGGCGGTCAAGTATCAGATGGAATGAACCCGGCGACGGGGAACGGCTAAGCTATTCCGCAGCCTTGAGAAACGGCGCCGCACCAACCTTAAATTGCTCGCGCAATGCCGCTTCCTCAGCCTTGGCCGCGGCCAGATGACGCTGTTTGACCGGCCCAAAGCCCCGAATCTTCTCCGGAACCATTGCAAGCTCAACCGCGATACGATGGTTGCTGGGTGTCAACTGCTCGACGATCTCGCCAAGCAGTCTTTCGTAGTCGGCAACCAGTTGGCGCTCCGTTTTCCGCTCCGCGGTGTAGCCGAACGGATCGAACATCGTGCCGCGCAGGAACTTGAGCCTGGCGAGTGCCGCGAAGGCCTTCAACATCCATGGCCCGAATGACATTTTCTTCGGCTCGCCGGTTTGCGGATCGCGCCGCGCGAGCAATGGTGGCGCCAGATGAAACTCAAAGCGCAGCCGGTCACCATCGAAGTTCGATCTCACGCGATCGAGAAATGATGTCCCGCTGTACAGCCGGGCGACTTCATATTCGTCCTTATACGCCATCAACTTGAAGAGGTAGCGCGCAACCGCTTCCGCCAATCCGCATTGGCCGGGCGCTTTCTCGGCTTCCACCGTACGCACTCTTTCAACCAGATTGCGGTAGCGGCGCGCGTAATTGGCATTCTGGTAGTCCGTCAGGAACGCCGCGCGCCGTTCCACGGTCTCGGCAAAAGATTGCGAAAGCCTGAGTGAATCATTTTGCTGCTGCGGCCGCGGCTCGATCAGCGCTTCAAGCGCCTTGGGATCCACCGCGGCGCGGCGGCCGTAGCGGAACGCCGAAATATTCATCGGCACGGCTTCGCCATTCATCTCGATCGCACGCTCGATCGCCTCGGCCGAGAGCGGCAGTGCCCCGAGCTGGTAAGCGTAACCGAGCATGAACATATTGGCGCCGATGGAATTGCCGAGCAACGCCGTGGCAAGGCGGCTCGCATCCACGAAATGGCTGCGCTCGCGCCCGGCGTGCCCGGTAATCGCGCGCTTGAGCCGCTCGGTCGGAAGCGAATACTCGGTGTTACGCGTAAAATCGCCCGGCAGAAATTCAGCCGTATTGACGATGACACGCGTGCTGCCGGCCTTCATCGCGCCGAGCACTTTCTTGGCGCCGGCCACAACAATATCGCCACCCAGTACAAGATCCGCGCCGCCGGCGGCAACGCGGATGGCGTGGATTTCGTCCGGCGTATTGGCAATACGGATGTGGCTGTAGACCGCGCCGCCTTTCTGCGCGAGCCCAGCCATATCGATGACGCCGACGCCCTTGCCTTCCAGATGCGCGGCCATGCCGACAATCGCACCAATCGTGACAATGCCGGTGCCGCCAATACCGGTGACAATAACGCCATACGGATGGTTGATCAGCGGCACCGACGGTGCCGGCAATGCGGACCAATTCCCCGGCTCCACGACGCGCTCGCCTTTTTTCAGTTTCGCGCCGTGGACGGTCACGAACGACGGACAAAACCCGTTAATGCAGGAATAGTCCTTGTTGCAGCTGGATTGATCGATGGTGCGCTTGCGACCCCACTCGGTTTCGAGCGGCTGCACCGAGACACAATTCGATTTGACGCCGCAATCGCCGCAACCCTCGCAAACGAGGTCATTGATAACCACGCGTTTGTCCGGATCCGGGAACGCGCCACGCTTGCGGCGGCGGCGCTTTTCGGCGGCACAGGTCTGATCGTAGATCAGAACGCTCACACCGGGAACGGTCGCCAACTCGCGTTGGATTGCGTCTAGCTCATCACGATGGTGAATTGTCAGACCACGCGGCCATTCGGTGCCTTTGGCATATTTCCACGGCTCATCGGTGACCACGACGACGCGAGCCGCGCCTTCGGCTGCAACCTGCGCGGCAATCTGCGGCACAGTGAGCCCGCCGTCATTGGCCTGTCCGCCGGTCATCGCGACCGCGTCATTGAACAGAATCTTGTAGGTCATCGTCACGCCGGAGGCGATTGCAGCGCGGATCGCGAGATAACCCGAATGGTTGTAGGTTCCGTCGCCGATGTTCTGAAAAACATGATCGCGCTTCGAGAACGGCGCCTCGCCGATCCAGTTGGCGCCCTCGCCGCCCATCTGGGTGAATCCGAGGGTCTTGCGCTCCATCCATTGCGCCATGTAATGGCAGCCGATACCGGCATAAGCGCGGCTGCCATCCGGAACGCGCGTCGATGTGTTGTGCGGGCAGCCGGAGCAGAAGTAGGGAATACGTTGAGCGACGTCGGACGTCTCTGACAGGGCCCGCTGCGCCGATTTCAGCCGCGCAACATTCGCCGCCAGTTCTTCGTTGGCGCCATAGCGCAGCAGCCGTTCGCCGATGCAGATTGCGACATCGTTCGGATCAAGCGCGCCCTTGACCGGGAACAGCCAGTCGCCCTGCTCATCTTTCTTGCCGATGCAGACAGGCTGGTTCGCGGTGCCGTACAACTCTTCGCGTACCTGCACCTCGATGAGAGATCGCTTTTCCTCGACCACGATGATGAGATCGAGGCCTTTCGCAAAGTCGGATAGTTCCTGCCGCGGCAACGGCCACACGCAGCCGACCTTGAACAGCCGCAGGCCGAGATCGTTGCATTTGACCTCGTCGATGCCGAGCTCGTCGAAGGCCTGACGCACGTCGAGATAGGCCTTGCCGGTGGTGATGATGCCGATCTTGGGATTGCGGCCGCCCGACGTGACGGTGCGATTGAGCTTGTTGGCGTGCACAAACGCGAGCATGGCGTCGCGCTTGAAATCGTGCAGGCGCGCTTCCTGCCCGAGGATGGTGTCGACGAGACGAATATTGAGGCCGCCGTCCGGCATGCGGAAGTCGGCCGGCGTGATGATGTTCACCCGATCGAGCCCACCATCAACGACGCCGGTCGACTCGACCGTCTCGTGCATGCACTTGAGCGCGGTCCAGGTGCCGGTAAAGCGCGACATCGCCCAGCCGTAGAGCGCGTAGTCGATGATTTCCTGGACACCAGCCGGATTGAGAATCGGCATCATCACGTCGACGAAGTGGAATTCCGACTGATGCGCCGTGGTCGATGACTCGGCCGTATGATCGTCGCCCATCAGAGCGAGAACGCCGCCGTTTTTCGACGTGCCGGCGAAATTGGCATGGCGGAAGACATCGCCCGAGCGATCAACGCCAGGCCCCTTGCCGTACCACATGCCGAAGACGCCATCGAATTTGCCCTCGCCGCGCAGCTCGGCCTGCTGGCTGCCCCACAACGCTGTGGCGGCGAGTTCCTCATTGATGCCCGGCTGGAACTTGATGTTGGCGGCGGCAATCTGGCGCGCCGCGCGCATAAATTGCTGATCAAGCCCGCCGAGCGGGGAACCGCGATAACCGGTGACATAGCCAGCCGTATTCAGGCCGGCGCGCCGGTCGCGCTCATGCTGCATAAGGCAGGCACGGATCAGCGCCTGATAACCGGTCACCAGCACATGCGACTGGGTAAGGTCATATTTGTCGTCGAGACTAACCGGTCGAAGCGGCATGGACGGCCTTGTCAACGCGGCAACTGTTTTGCCGGGAGCACTCATATAGGCTTGGCGTTCGCGGCGCAAAGCACCCTGGCCGCATTACTGAGGCTATACGTCGAGGTAATGGGGTCAATTTCGTTGTTCTCGCACACTCTAGAAGGAAATTTCCTTTAACCCTGCCGCTACGCATTATGGCGCAATGCAGCAGACAGAGCAGCCCCGACGCTGGCGCGGGTGGTCAAATTCTGTGCGGCCTGTCAAAAGACTGGCCGGCCGGACCCCCACCTGATGTTGCAGCCACTATCGACTTCAATTGAATCACGATCCTCGTGGACCGTCGCCACCGTGGCGCTGGTCACGATGCTGATGGCCTTCGGCGCCGCGTGGATTACGGCCGTTGCCCTCAAGGACATCGCCGCCGAGGTTGGCGGCATACGTTCAATTCCGGCGCTGGCGAGTGCGCTGGCCTGGCTCGGCTCGGGCCTCGGCGGCATTCTGATGGGCCGCATCGCCGATCGCGTCGGGACGCGTTGGACCGTCATCTGCGGCGCGCTGATGATCGGGCTCGGCCTTGCAATCTCGACGCTTGGACCACCATGGCCCCTCTGGATCGGGCACGGCCTCTTCATTGGATTAATCGGGCTCGGCGGCATCAATGCCCCGATGTACATCTATGTCAGTCGCTGGTTCGACCGGCGGCGCGGATCGGCCCTCGCGCTGATCTCGAGCGGCAGTTATCTGGCCGGCGCGATGTGGCCGCCGGTATTCGAGCGCGTCATCGCGGGCTTCGGCTGGCGCCAGACGATGCTGTGGTATGCGATTGCCGAAATCGTCGTCATCGTCCCACTCGCGGCAATTTATTTCCGGGCGCCACCCGAACTCATTGTGCCCGCGACCGCCACCGCTAACGCCGCCGGCAAAAGCCGCGTGCTCGGTTGGCCGCCCAATCTGGTGTTCGGCATGATGTGCGCCGCCGCGGTACTATGCTGCATTCCAATGGCGATGCCACAGGGCCACCTGGTGGCCTTCTGCAGCGACCTCGGCATCAGCCGCTCGACTGGCGCACTAATGTTGTCGGTTCTGCTCGGCACTGCGTTCCTGAGCCGGCAAATCTGGGGCGCGATTTCCGATCGCATCGGCGGACTTGCCACTGTCTTGATCGGTTCTGCATGGCAGGCCGCATCGATGACCGCGTTTCTGTTTACGCAGAACGAAGCCGGCCTGTTCACGATTGCCGCGGCCTTCGGCCTCGGCTTTTCCGGAATTATTCCGGCTTACGTGCTCGCGCTGCGCGAATTGTTTCCGGCCTCCGAAGCATCGTGGCGAATTCCGACGCTGCTGCTGTTCAGCGGCCTTGGCATGGCGCTCGGCGGCTGGCTGGCCGGACTGCTTTACGATCACTATGGATTTTATGCGCCGGCTTTTGCCGCCGGTGTCGGCGCCAATATCCTCAATCTGCTGGTGATCGGAACGCTGGTCGGGCGGTGGCGCTTTCGCCCGGTCTACGTTTGATCGTCACAGCCGCGAGGGGCTGATGAGCCAGATCGCGCCCAACAAGCCCAGCGCGACCACCGCCCCGCCGAGCGCGGTCCAGGTTCCCGCCGCTGCCAGCGCGGCTGTTGCCGCCCAGGCGATCGACGAAAAGGCTTCGGCAAAGGTGGCGATGCGCGATGAGGTCTGTCGCCGGCGAAAATGACTGCGGCGCGCCTGCACTCTGAAGCAAAGCTGAATCATCGTCGACGCGGCCGCTGCCGCCAAAATACCGAGGCCGCAAACAAGCGCTGCGTACAGTTCACCGAAGGCCATCATGGCCACGATCGGCGCAAAAACCAGCGCGATCATGCCGATGACGGCTTCGATCTTGGCCCACAAGATACGTTGTGCGGCGATCGGAGCGGTCGCGACGAGATCCGGCGCGTCCTCCCCGGAAATCGACAGCCACGCAAGACCGCCGGCAAGCTGGCCGGCCGCCATCACCACCACCGGAATCAGCACGACGAAGGCATCGTTGCCGTTGCCGAACGTGATCCACAGCAGCAACGCCGGCGGAATGAGATAGAGAATCTGCATCAACGTCTGCGAGATCAGCCAGGGATCGCGCTGAAGGAGCGTCCACTCCTTGTGCCGCAGGACGCGGCTGGCCGAACGGCGGCGGAAGTGAAGCGACCAGCGGCGCTGCCGTACGGTGGTGCTGGAGACGCCGGCCGCAGCCACCGCGTGCTCGCCGAAGCGGCGTGAAAACAGCGCGATCGACCCGATCAGGAAGAGCATGCCGAACGCGAAGACCGCGACGAGCGCAGCCTGGTCGCCGAGCACGGCGCGCGCCGGCCACCAAAAGGCGCTGCCGGCGACGGGCGCATGCCGCAGCGTCCAATCCGATTGCAAGGCAGTGAAACGTGAGAGGCTGCCGGCAGAGAAAATCGCCACGATCTGCAGGCCGATCACGAAGGCCGCGCCGATCACCGCTGCAACGATTTGCGCAATGAGGCGCGTACGCTTGGCGCCGACGACACGGAACAATGCGATGGTCAAAGCGAGCGCCGCCGCAGTTGCCACTGCACCCATCGTCGCCACAACGCCATAGGCACCGAGCCAGCGGCTGCCGCCGAGAAACGCCAGGACGTTGATGAACGGCGCCGCCAGCAGCACCGCGATTGCAACCGCGGCAGTCGCAATCCGCCCCATCCGGACCGCGAATACCTTACGCGCAGAAGCAGGTGACGTGAGAATGAGATCGAGATCCGATCGCGAATAGAAGGCGCGCGTGACCGATTCCATTGCCTGCGAGAGCAGCAGCGACCACGACAGGACCAGGGTGCCCGTGAGACCGACAAGTGTTGCCGTATCAGACGTCAGATTGGCGTTGGCATAGGCGGCCACCGTCCAGTAAGCGAAGACGTGCATAAAGGCCGCAAAGATGATCAGCGCAATCACTGCGGTGCGCGCGCGTCGGCGCCCGCCCGCGGTCATGAGTGCGACCCAGTCGCGCCAGCCCAGCCGGAACTCGTGACTGGCCAACCAGGGCAGTGATGCGGCCTGGTTCACGCGGCGGCCACCTGCTCGGCCACCAGCGTAAGGAACGTATCCTCCAGGGTGGTCGCGGTCTCACCGGTCTGCCGGCGCAGGTCATCGAGCGTGCCTTCTGCGATCAGGCGGCCACCGGCGATGACGCCGATGCGGTCGGCCATGCGCTCAGCCACCTCAAGAATATGCGTACTCATGATGACGGTACCGCCCGCACGCACGCGCTCGCGCAGGACGTTTTTCACCTGGCGCGCCGTGCCCGCATCGAGGCCGGTCAACGGCTCGTCGAGAATGATCAGCTTTGGATCGTGCACCAGCGCGCCGGCCAATGCCACCTTCTGCCGCATGCCCTTGGAGAAGCCCTCGCAGCGTTCGTGCGCATGCGGCTCGAGGCCAAGCCAGCCGATCAGCTCGCGCGCGCGCGCCTCCGCCGCAGCCGGATCAATGCGCCACAGACCGGCGACAAATTCGAGATATTCGTAAGGCGTCAGCTTGTCGTAGATCATCGGTTCGTCCGACACCCAGGCGGTGACCTGCTTCGCCGCAACCGGATCGGACAGCGCGTCAATGCCATCGATGCAGATCGAGCCGGCGTCGGGCGCAAGGAGCCCCACCACCATGCGCAAGGTCGTCGTCTTGCCGGCGCCATTAGGACCGACCAACGCGTAGAATTCGCCGCCATAGACGGTGAGATCCAGCGCATCGACCGCAGGACGATCGAAGCGCTTGCTCACTCCGCGAAGCGCAAGCGCGACAGGATAGTTCTGGGAATTCATTGGACCGCCACCGCCCGGATAAATTGACACCTGCTCTGTACGCAAGAGTTGTTTCAGCGGCGTAAATCTTCGAATTGCAGCGAGTGCGTTAAGGTTTCGGTGAGCTTAAACGCGCGATCAATCAATCACGCCTTCGGCACCATTTTGAACATGGCGTCGCCATAGCTCTTGCGTGCGTCCGCGAGAAGCGGCTGAACCGCGCCAACAAACGCGTCGTGTTCCTTCGGCGTCAGCTCATTGATCTCGCAGCCTTCCGCCTCGATCGCCTTGTAGGACTGTTCATGTTCCTCGACCGCCAGCTTGCGCTGATACGCGACCGCCTCGTCCACCGCGGCCTGCATCGCGCGCTGAAGTTCGGCCGGCCAGGAAGCGAACGAGGGCCGATGCAGGAAGATCGGCCGGGAAATATAGAAGTGATAGCTGAGCGTGTGAAATTTGTGGAACTTGTGCACGCCATAGGTGACCGTATTGGCAAGCGGATTTTCCTGCGCATCCAGCGTGCCGGCCTTGATCATGGCGATGGCCTCGGTGAGGTCCATGCGCATGGCGACCGCACCGAGCAATTCGAACGTGCGCTTCTGGATTTCGCTCGGCAGCACGCGAATTTTCATGCCCTTCATGTCGGCGGGCAGATGGATTGGCCGCAGGCGGTTGGAGATATGGCGGAAGCCGTTCTCGAACCAGCCGAGAATGCGATAGTTGATACGCTCTTCGGTTTTGCGCACGAGGAAAGCACCAAGCTCACCATCCATGGCGGCGCGCGCCTGCGCGTTGCTGCTGAACAGGAACGGTAGATCGACGAAGCCCAGTTCCGGCACGCGGTCGGTGAGATAGCTCGACGACTGGTAGCCGAGCGTGATCGCGCCATCCTCGACCATCGTCAGAATGTCTTCGGCCTTATGGCCGTGATCCATGATGTTGTAGACGTAGTCGACGGCAACGTCCTTGCCGAACTGGGCTTCAAGTTTGTCGCCGATCAATTTCAGCGATTTGCTGAAGCCGGTGGTCGGCGGGCCGTAGCCGCCCATGCGGATCTTGATTGGTTGGGTCATTTTCTCTCGCATTTTGCGCATGATCTTTTCCGAAAACCGGTCCCCACTATTCGGGATCATGCGCTTGAGGCACCTTCTATACTGACGCGGTGCGATCTGGCCAAGCAGCACCGGTATGGTAGAGTACCGGTCAAATTCACGGAGGACGGCGCCGATGAACAAGCTCGCCAGCGTTTCCAAAATTTCACGGGATGGAATTTCACCGGCCGAATGGCAGGCGCGCGTCGATCTCGCCGCGGTCTATCGCCTGACGGCGCATTACGGCTGGGACGACGTGATCTACAACCACTCATCCATGCGGGTGCCGGGCGAGCCGCGCATGTTCCTGATGAAGCAGCACGACCTGCTTTACACGGAAGTGACCGCCTCCAATCTCGCCAAGGTATCGATGGACGAAGACCTGGACGAGAAGTCCGGCGTCAACCGCCCGGGCTTCACGCTGCATGGCGGCGTGCTGGCGGCGCGGGCCGACGTGAACTGCGCGATCCATGTCCACACCGAGATCGGCATGGCTTTCGCCGGCCTCAAGAGCGGTCTGCGCATGCTGTCGCAGCCGGCGGTCCGGTTCTACAAGCGCATCGGCTATCACGCCTATGAAGGCATCACCGAGGATTTCGGCGAGCGCGAACGGATCAACAAGGACCTCGGCCAGAACCGCGCGATGATCATGCACAATCACGGCATGCTGACCGTCGGCAAGACCGCGCGGGAAGCCTTCGTGCTGATGTCGCATCTGCTCGAAGCCGCGCACATCCAGCTGATGATGGAAGCGACCGGCAATCCGTTGATCGAAATCCCGCCGGACGTCTGCGCCAAGACCGCGGAGCAATACGAGCATCACGACGCCGGCCGCGGCAGCCACGACTGGGCGGCCTATCTGCGCATCCTCGACAAGATCGACACCAGCTACCGCAACTGAAAAATAACGCCGTGGCCGTCACCAACCGCATGCAGGAGCGCCTGGCGCGCGGCGAGGTGGCGCTGTGCATGGCGACGCGGCTGGCGCGCACCGCCGAGATCGCCATGATCGCGGACTCGTGCGGTTTCGACGCCTTTTTCATCGACATGGAGCACTGCACGATCTCACTCGACGCGGCGGCGCAAATTTGCGTTGCGGCGCTGCCGGTCGGCGTGACGCCACTGGTGCGCATCGCCGGCCACCAGTTCGAGGACGCAACGCGCCTGCTCGACATGGGCGCGCTCGGCATTATCTGCCCGAACGTCAGCACGCGCGCCGAAGCCGAAGACTTTTGTGCGCGCCTGCCGCTTTCCGCCGCTGGGCGAGCGCTCGGTCGGCGGCGCCGGCCCGTTGCAGGGCTATCGCGCAACGCCGCTCGCCGACGTCAACAAGCAGGGCAATGCCGCGACCGCTCTCATTGCCATGCTGGAAACGCCGGAGGGCATCGCCAATGCCGACGCCATCGCCGCGGTGCCCGGCATCGACGTGCTGCTGATCGGCTCCAATGATCTCTGCACCGCCATGGGCATTCCCGGCGAGCTGAACAGCCCGAAACTGCGCGCTGCCTATGAAGCGACGGCGAAAGCCTGCAAGGCGCACGGCAAGCATCTCGGCGTCGGCGGCATTCGCGCCGATGTCGAGCACGTCGCCGAGCTGGTGAAGCTCGGCGCGCGTTTCGTGATCGCAGCATCCGACGTGCAGTACCTGATGAAATCCGCGCGGGCCGAAGTCGCAGCTCTGCGGAAGGCGACCGGGCGCCTAGCCCCACTGCCAGAAGTCGCGGCCTTCCTCGCGCATGAAGCGCGCCAGCACCATCTTGTGCACTTCGGAGGCGCCGTCGACGAGCCGCGCCGAGCGCGCGTAGCGGTAGATCCACTCAAGGATCGTGTCCTTGGAATAGCCGCGCGCGCCATTGAGCTGGATCGCGACGTCGGCCGCGTTATGCAGCGTGTCGGCGACCTGCACCTTGGCCATCGACACTTCCTTGCGCGCGCGCGAGCCCTGATCGAGCTTCCAGGCCGCGTGCATGGTGAGCAGCCGGCCGATCTGGATCTGCTGCGCCACCTCGCCCAGCTTGATCTGCACGCTTTCGCGATCGGCGAGCTTGATGCCGAAGCCCTCGCGCCGTTCGACGTATTCCTGCGCGATCTCCATGCAGCGTTTGGCAAAGCCAAGCCAGCGCATGCAATGCGTCAGCCGCGCCGGGCCGAGCCGGATCTGCGTCGCGCGCAGGCCGTCGCCTTCCTTCATCAGGACGTTTTCGAGCGGGATTTCGAGCCCGTCGAATTCGAGCTCGCAATGGCCGCCGTGCTCCTCCGGCCCCATGATCGGAATGCGGCGCAGGATGCGCCAGCCGGGCTGGTCCTTGTGATAGAGGAACGCGGTGAGGCCGCGGCGCGGATCGTCCGAGGTGCGCGCAATCAGGATGAAATGCGCGGCGCCGTCGGCGCCGGTGATGAACCATTTGCGTCCGCGGACGATGTAGCGGTCGTCCTTTTTCTCGGCGCGCGTGAGCATCATTGCCGGGATCGGAGCCCGAGCCCGGATGCGGCTCGGTCATGACGAAAGCCGAGCGCACTTTGCCGTCGACGATCGGCCTCAGCCATTTTTCCTTTTGCGCCGGCGTGCCGACTTTCGCGAGCAGGTTCATGTTGCCGTCGTCCGGCGCCATGCAGTTGATGGCGAGCGGGCCGAAGATCGAGCGCGCCGCTTCCTCGTAGATCGCGGCCCAGGCGACGATCGGCAGCTCCATGCCGCCGAATTCCTTCGGCGACTGCGGCGCCCACAGGCCGGCTTTCTTCGCCTTCTCGCGCACTTTGGCGAGCCGTGCCTCCGGAATATTCTCATGCTCGGAGAAATTTTCCGGATCGGCTTCCAGCGGCAGCACGTGCTCTTCGACGAAGGCGCGCACGCGCAGACGGAGGTCTTCGATCTCGGGCGATAGCGTGAAGTCCATGTCTTACCCCCTGATCCCGATCGACCTGCCCGCCATCGACCACGATGGTCGCGCCGGTAATGTAGCTGCCGGCGTCCGATGTGAGCAGCAGCAGCGCGCCGTCGAGATCGCCGGCATTGCCGAAACGGCCCATCGGAATCTCGCGCTTGATCGCGGCGCCGGCTTCGCTCGCGAGATAGTCGTCATTCATCTCGGTGACGAACCAGCCCGGCGCGATGGCATTGACGCGCACGCCCTTGAACGCGAGTTCGACCGCCAGCGCCTTGGTGACCTGCACCACGCCGGCCTTGGCGGTGGCGTAGGCGACCGCGCCTTTGGCGACGGCAAGCCCCAGCACCGAGGCGATATTGACGATGGCGCCCTGCTTCTTCGCCGCCAGCATGCGGCGCGCGGCCTCCTGCGCCCAGAAAAACACCGCGTCGAGATTGGTCGACAGCACCTTGCGCCATTCCTCCGGCGGCATTTCGACGGCGCGGCCGCCATGCGCGATGCCGGCATTGTTGACGAGGATCGTGACGGTGCCGAAGGCCTTCTCCGCGGCGTCGAAGGCGCGCGTCATGGCGGCGCGGTCGGTGACGTCGGCCTCGATCGCGATCGCCTTGCCGCCCTTCCCTTCGATTTCGTCCTTGAGCGCCTTGAGCCGGTCCGCCCGCCGCGCCACCAGCGCGACCGCGGCGCCGTTGTCGGCCAGCGCCCTGGCGAATTGCACGCCGAGACCGCTGGACGCGCCGGTCACCAGCGCCACGCGGCCTTTCAGGCTGAACATCTCGGCGGCTTTCATGCGGATGCCGTTATACACGGGGGCCGCAACGATATGGAATAGACACCGAAAAACCCGTACCTATCGTGCGGAGCATGGGATAGGCGGCTGGCGTGGACCGGATCTGGCAAGCGATGATCAACAGCTGGAATGGCCTGGTCGCGGTGACGCGATCGGAAGCCGCCTTCCGCCAGGAGCTGGTGCTGCTGGCGCTGGCGATACCGCTCGCCTTCGTCCTGACCGACGACGTCGGCAGGCGGTTCGTGCTGATCGGGGTGATCGTTTTCATCCTGATCGTCGAGCTGCTCAATACGGCGATCGAGAAGCTGAGCGACCGCGTCACCCGCAAAAACGATGCAGCCATCAAGCCCGTCAAGGACATGGGCTCGGCCGCGGTCGGCCTGTCGCTGCTGGCCGCGGGCGCCGTGTGGATCTGGATCGCGGTCGAGCGCTTCCTGGGCTAGCGGCCGTAGAGCGCGTGCGGCACCGCGGTCGCGAGCGCCGGGGCGAACCACAGCACCACCAGCGCGAACAGCTGGATCAGCACGAACGGAATGATCCCGACGTAGATATGCCGCGTCGTGATCTGCGGCGGCGCGACGCCGCGCAGAAAAAACAGCGTCGGCCCGAGCGGCGGGTGCATGTACGAGGTCTGCAGGTTCACCGCCATCATGATGCCGAGCCAGACCGGATCGACGCCAGGCATTGCCAGAAGCGTCGGCGCGACGATCGGCACCACCACGAAGATGATCTCGAAGGCGTCCATCACGAAGCCGAGCAGGAACATTGCCAGCATCACCGCCAGCACGGCGCCGGGCGCGCCGCCCGGCAGATTGGACAGCGCGCGATGCACCATGTCGTCGCCGCCGAGCGCGCGAAACACCAGGCTGAACATGGTGGCGCCGATCAGGATCAGGAAAATCATGCTGACGATCTGCGTGGTCTTCTCGCAGACCGGCCGCAGCAACGTGGTGAGCGACGCCTTGCGCGCGGCCAGCAAAATCGCGCCGACCGCGCCGATCGATGCCGCCTCGGTCGGCGTCGCAATGCCGCCGAGGATCGAGCCGAGCACGGCGGCGATCAGCGCCAGCGGCGCGACCAGCACCTCCGCCAGGCGGCGCACCAGCGCAAAGCCGCGCGGCGCCTTCGGGTCCGGCGGCAGCGCGGGCGACGCTTTTGGCCACAGGATCGCGACCGCGATCAGGAACAGCAGATAAAGCGCAACCAGCGCAAATGCCGGCACCAGCGCGCCGGCAAACAGATCGCTGACCGTAAGCGAGCGCGGCGAGAATATGCCCTTGGAGAGCTGCGCGGCCTGATAGGCATTGCCGAGCTGGTCGCCGAGCAACACCAGCACGGTCGCCGGCGGAAATATCTGCGCCAGCGTCGCGGTGGCGGCCACCGTTCCGGCGGCAAGCCGCGGGTCGTAGCCGAAACGCAGCATCGCCGGCAGCATGATCAGGCCCATCGTCACCGTGGTGGCGCCGACGACGCCTTTGGCGGCGGCAAGCAGCGTGCCGACGATGACCACCGAAATGCCCAGCCCGCCGCGCAGCGTGCCGAACAGGCGGCCCATCGTCTCGAGCAAATCCTCGGCGATGCGCGAGCGCTCCAGCATCACGCCCATGAAGATGAACAACGGGATCGCCAGCAGCACCTCATTCGTCATGACGCCGAAGATGCGCTGCGGCAGCGCGCCGAGGATGGCGAAGCTCATGATGCCCAGCGCATCGCCGATAAGCGCGAACACCAGCGACACGCCGGCGAGCGTCAGCGCCACCGGATAGCCGGCCATCAGCGCGACGACGACTGCGGCCACCATCAGGATCGCGAGTGTTTCGGCGAGCAGCATCAGCGCGCCCTCGACAGCGCAGCCGCCGCGCGGATCGCCTGCGCGATGCCTTGCAACGCCATCAGCAGCGCAAACAGCGGGATCAGCGTCTTGAGCACGAAGACGAGCGGCAGCCCGCTCGACTCCTGCGAGTGCTCGAGGATCGCCCACGAGCGCGCGGCATAGGGCACCGACAGCAAGAACAGCACGAACGCAAACGGCAACAGCAAGCAGCGCGCTGCCGGCAAGATCGATCAGCGCCTTCGTGCGCGCCGAGGCGTCCGCATAGAAAATATCCACCCGCACATGGCCGCCGATCTGCAATGTCCAGGCCGCCGCCAGCATGAACAGCGCGGCGTGGGCATAGATCACCGTCTCGGTGAGCCAGATCGAGCCGACCCCGAACAGGTAACGCGCCACGACCAGCGCGAATTGCAGCAGCACGACCGCCAGCACCAGCCACGCGACGGCGCGGCCGATCGCCGCTGTCAGGCGGTCGATGCGGTCGGCAAATGCGGTCATATGCGTAAAACTCATGGCGCCAATGATGGCACAAAGGCCGACCTTTTGCTTATAGTGCGGTCATGTCCGGGCACGACCACGACCACCATCACCACGATCACGACCATTCCGAGCTGTCGGAAACCCAGTTGCGCGTGCGCGCGCTGGAAACCGTGCTGACCGAAAAAGGCTATGTCGATCCGGCCTCGCTCGATCTCCTGATCGAGACCTACGAAAAGAAAGTCGGCCCGCGCAACGGCGCCCGCGTGGTCGCCAAGGCCTGGGCCGATCCGGCCTATCGCGCGCGCCTCCTCAAGGATGCGACACCGGCCATCGCCGAACTCGGCTATGCCGGCCGCCAGGGCGAGCACATCGTCGCGCTCGAGAATACGCCGAAGCTGCACAACATGGTCGTGTGCACGCTGTGCTCCTGCTACCCGTGGCCGGTGCTGGGCCTGCCGCCGGTCTGGTACAAGTCGGCGCCCTATCGCTCGCGCGCGGTTGCCGATCCGCGCGGCGTGCTGACCGATTTCGGCGTGGCGCTGCCGAAGGACACCGAAATCCGCATCTGGGATTCGACCGCCGAAATCCGCTACCTCGTGGTGCCGATGCGTCCTGCCGGCACCGAGGGCTGGAGCGAAGACAAGCTCGCCGAACTCGTCACGCGCGATTCCATGATCGGCACCGGGCTGCCGAAATCCCCGAAGGACATCGCAAAGTGAACGGCGGTCAGGATCTCGGCGGCACGCACGGCCACGGCCCGGTCAAGCCCGAGCCGAACGAGCCGGTGTTTCACGGCGAATGGGAGAAGCGCGCCTTCGCGCTCACGCTCGCGATGGGCATGCCCGGCGGCTGGAACATCGACATGTCGCGCTTCGCGCGCGAGAACCGTCCGCCGGAGAATATCTGTCGATGAGCTACTACCAGATCTGGTTCGCCGGGCTGGTGACGTTGCTTAAGGAACGCGAACTGGTGACGCAGAAGGAAATCGATGCCGGACACGCGCTGACTCCGCCGAAGCCGGTGAAGCGCATCCTCTCGCCCGGCGACGTCGCGAAAGTTCTCTATCGCGGCGGGCCGACCGAGCGCGAGACAAACACGTCGGCAGCGTTCAAGGCCGGCGACAAAGTGCGGACGAAGAACATCAATCCCGTCACCCACACGCGGCTGCCGCGCTATGTGCGCGGCCGTGTCGGCACCGTTGAGCGCGTGATCGGCTGCCACGTGTTTCCCGACAGCAACGCGACCGGCGCCGGCGAAAATCCGCAATGGCTCTACACCGTGCGTTTCGACGGGCGCGAATTGTGGGGGCCTGAAGGCGATCCGACCACCAAGGTGTCGGTCGACGCCTGGGAGCCTTATCTCGAGCCTGCCTGATGGGAATGGACCCGCAAGCGGCAATGCGCGCTGCGATCGCCGTGCCCGGCGTCCCGCGCGATGCCGACGGCCCGGTGTTCCGCGAGCCGTGGGAGGCGCAAGCCTTCGCGATGACGCTGGCGCTGCACGAGCGCGGCGTATTCTCGTGGCCGGAATGGGCGGCCGCGCTTGCGGCCGAGATCAAGCGCGCGCAGGCCGCCGGCGATCCCGACACCGGCGAGACCTATTACTCGCACTGGCTCAAGACGCTGGAAAAACTGGTGGCCGAAAAAGGCGTGACGACGCGGGACACGCTGCATCGCTATCGCGATGCCTGGGACCGCGCCTGCGACCGCACGCCGCACGGCCAGCCGATCGAATTGACGAGCAGAGGATTTCCGTAACTAAACGCCCATCAGCCGCTCGCTCACCATGTAGCCGGTGAGCAAGGCAACGCCGAACACGATGATCACGAGCGCGGCCGCGGTTTCCAGCCCGCGCACGAAGATCATTCCGGCGCCCGGCTTTGCCTTTGCCAAGCGGCCGGCGAGACCGCGCGCGCCGACCGCGAGCGTGGCGATGGCCGCAACCGTAATCGCCGTGCCGAGCCCCATCAGGAAGGTCGACGCGACGCCGATCCAGAACAGCCCCTGCGCCAGCGCGAACACCAGCACGATGATCGCGCCCGAGCAGGGCCGCAAACCGACGGCGACAATCGCCGAAAGCCCGCGTCGCAGCCAATGTTGGCCGGTCAGTTCCCGCGGCTCCGGCGCGTGGGCGTGGCCCCAGGCAGAGGCCTCGTCGTCATGGTCATGATGATGCATCATGCGCGTGACCGTGATGATGGTGGCCGTGATCGTGCGCGTGGCCGTGCGGTGTGGTGCTCGTGTGCGCCCGCGCGGAGCAGTTTGAGAAATGCGCGGCCTTTACCCACAACAGCCGCAAGCCGATCAGGACGATCAAGCCGTAGCTGACGATCTCGATGACGCGCACGGTATTGCCCATCGCCTTGGCGGTGGCGCCGAGCAGCACGGCGGCGATGCCGACGATGGCAATGGCGGTGAATGCCTGAAGAATCGCCGAGGCAAACGACAGCACGACGCCGCGCCGCCAGGTCTCGTCATTGGCGACCAGATAGGACGAGATCACCGCCTTGCCGTGGCCGGGGCCGGCGGCGTGGAAAATGCCGTAGAGGAACGAGATGCCGAGCAGCGTATAGGCGGCGCTGCCGTCGGCCTTGGCGGCGCGGATGAAGCCGACAACATGCGGTAGAACTCGGCCTGCTTGGCGAGAATCCAGCCGGTCAAGCCGCCGACCTCCGCTGGCGATGCGGCGCGCGTCATGCCGAACGGCTGCGCCAGCGCGGCGTCGATCGCGACGGTAACGAGGAGAATGCCGACAAGCGCAAGCGCGCACTGCGCCATGGGGATTTCGGGGCCGACCACGTCATCGCCGCATAAACCTCTTGCCGACGCGCCGCCCCGCTTCACGCATTACGGACAATGCACCAGAATCTTGTTGGCGAACTGCGCGCCCCAGGCCATCGTCGTGTTCTTCTGGTCGGCGGGAATCTCGCTCAGCTTCTTGCCTTCGGCAAAGGTCATTTCGCGCGGCATGCACCACTTCGAGCTTGCACTGCGGCGCGCCGACGAGTCTGCACCGGCTCGTCCTTGGCCGAACGAGAAGTCGACGAAAATGGTCGGATCGTAGATTTCGATCTTGCAAGCTCTTTCGCCTTCACCGGCGTCTTGAACGGCAACGTGAAATTGAGCGTCAGCACCTGATCCGTGTAGTCGAGCCAGTAGTCCGGCGCGGGATCGGTCAGCTCCGCCTTCTTGCCGTCGGCGGTGGCGTAGGTGAAGTAGTCGTATTCCTTCAGCGACTCGACATTGACCTTGGCAAGCGGCGCCAGTTCCTCGCGCGTGAACTTGCCCTTCTCCTTGCTCTCCATGCCCTGCATGGCGAAGGTCGAGAACATGTCGTCGAACGACCATGCGTGACGAATGCCGGTGATGCTGCCGTCCGGCGCATAAATCAGCTCGGACTTCATCGTGACCCAGACATGCGGATGCGCCTGCGCGGGCGCGGCGATGACGAGGCAGCGAATGCGGCGAGGAGAATGCGAATGGCGGCGGTCATGCGCGTGCAACATATCATGGACTGCGGCGCAAAGGTGACGTGTAACAATGTTGCAAATAGCTTTAGCGTAAACACCCGAGATCAGACGCCCGCCGCGCCGCCGTCGGCGCGCGGATCGTGGCCGCCTTCCAGCGTGCCGTCGGGATGCAGGACGACGGCGCCGGCATGGCCCATCGTGTCGGAATAAGGCTCGTCCAGCACCGCGACGTCGTGGCCGGCCGACATCAGGCGATCGATCAGGTTGCCGTCGAAGCGGGATTCCATCCGCAGATTGGTATGGGTCGAGCCCCAGGTGCGGCCGAGCAGCCAGCGCGGCGCATCGAGCGCCTGCTCGAGCGGCTGGCGGAATGTGACGTGGCGCGTGAACACCGCGGCCTGGCTTTGCGGCTGGCCGTCGCCGCCCATGGTGCCGTAGGCCATGACGCGGCCATCCTTGAGCGCGGCGATCGCCGGGTTGAGCGTGTGGAACGGGACGGCGGCCGGGCGCCAGCGCGTTCAGCGCCTTGGGATCGAGCGAGAAGCTGGCGCCGCGGTTCTGCATCAGCGATGCCGGTCGCCGGCAGCACGCAGCCGGAGCCGAACTCCCAATAGAGCGACTGGATGTAGGAGACGACGAGGCCGCTGGCGTCCGCCGCGCCCATCCAGATCGTGTCGCCTTCGCCGTAAGGCGCCGGCCAGCGTGCGGCCTTTTTGCGGATCGATCTTGCTCGGCTTCGGCGTCGAGGAATGCCGGCGAAAGATATTGATTGAGATCGCCGCTCGATCGTGTCGGGATCGGTGACGACGCGGTCGCGCACGCGGAAGGCGCGCTTGGTCGCCTCGACCAGGCCGTGGATGTGCTCGAAGCTTTCACCCTGCTGCGACACGCAGACGATCGAACAGCGCGAGGATGATCAGCGAGGCAAGTCCCTGCGTCGGCGGCGGCGTATTGTAGAGCGTGCCGGCCTGGATCGGGACGCTGAGCGGCTCGGCGATCCTGGCCTCGAATTTCTCCAGATCGGCGCGCGTCACCGGGCTGCCGATACGTTCCAGATCGGCGGCGATCTCGCGGCCGACATCGCCGCGATAGAAATCGTCGAGCCCGGCTTGCGCGAGATGGTCGAGCGTGGCGGCGAAAGCGGTTTGCTTGATGCGCGCGCCCACCTCCGGCGACCTTGCCGTCGATCAGGAACGCGCCGCGCGAAGCCGGCCGCGTCTTTCATCTCGGGCAATTTTTCCGCCGTCAGCCGCGCCTGGCTGCGCGTCACCATGTAGCCCTCGCGCGCATGTTTGATGGCGGCCGCAAGCAGCACGTCGAGCGGCAGCTTGCCCGCCGATTGCGCTTTGGCCGCCTCGGCGCGCGAGCATCCAGGTCGCCACCGCGCCCGGCACGGTGAGCGCGGCGAGCGGCCCGCGCGACGGAATTTCGTCGTAACCGGCATCGCGATAAAGCTGCGGCGTCGCCTTGGCGCCGGCACGGCCCGCGCCCATCAGCGCGCGCACGCGGCCCGAGGGCTCGCGGATCAGCCAGAAGCCGTCGCCGCCGATATGGTTCATGTGCGGATAGACCGCGGCGATGCTCGCGGCCATCGCGAGCATCGCCTCGATCGCATTGCCGCCTTCGGCCAGGATCGCGCGGCCGTCCTCGACGGCAGCCGCATGCGGGGCGCAAACGACGCCGCGGCGATGTCCGGCGGTATGAAGACTCATTCAGCCCCCGCGCCAGACGCCAATATCATTGAAATATTTGAGTTTTTTTCCACGTGAACCTTGGAGCGCCTGCCGCACACAAATGGGCAGGGACGTACATCGCTTCCTGAAGATTTTGGGACCGCCGCGAGGGAGGACATCATGGAAAAGTTCGTCGAGATCTGCTTCGAGATCGTCATCATAGCGCTGATCTGTTTCTCGCTGTTCTCAGGCCAACCGGCCTTCAACACGACACAGGCCACGGCCAGCCCCGCCTCGATAGCACTTATCGCTCACTGACGGCAGCTTCCACGAGCCCGCGCTTCTTCAACAGCGCATCGACCGTCGGCAGCCGGCCGCGGAAGGCTTTATAGGCCTCGACCGGATCGCGCAGATTTCCGGCGCTGTAGATGAACTCGCGCAGCCGTTTCGCCGTCTGCCGGATCGAAGGCATCGCCGGTCTCCTCGAAAGCCGCGAAGGCGTCGGCGTCGAGCACCTCCGACCACATGTAGGAATAATAGCCAGCCGCGTAGCCGCCGCCGGAAAACAGATGCTGGAAATGCGGCAGGCGATGGCGCATCACGATTTCCGCCGGCATGGCGATGCGCTCGAGATCCTTGCGTTCGAACTCCGCCACGTCGAGCGCCGGCACGTCGGGCGTGCGAATGAAGGTCGAGATCGACCAGCGCGCAGGCGGTATACTCCACCGTGGCGAAGCCCTGATTGAACGTGCGCGTCGCCAGCAGCCGGTCGAGCAGCGCCTTCGGCATCGGCTGGCCGGTGACGGCGTGGCGCGCGTATTGCTGCAATATCCCCGGCACTTCCAGCCAATGCTCGTAAAGCTGCGAGGGCAGTTCGACGAAATCGCTCGGCACCGCCGTGCCGGCGAGCAGCGGATAGGTCACGTTCGACAGCATTCCGTGCAGCGCGTGGCCGAATTCGTGGAACAGCGTGCGCGCGTCGTCGAACGACAGCAGCGCCGGCTCGCCGGCCGCGGGCTTGGAGAAATTGCAGACGTTGAGGATGATCGGCCGGATGTCGCCGATCAGCTTCTCCTGATCGCGCAGCGAGGTCATCCAGGCGCCACTGTGCTTGGAGCTGCGCGCGAAATAGTCGCCGATGAACAGGCCGACGTGACGGCCTTGCGCATCCGTCACCTCCCACGCGCGCGCATCCGGGTGATAAAGCGGCACAGTGGCCGGCGTGAAGGTGAGGCCGAACAGGCGGCGCGCGGTCTCGAAGGCTGCTTCGATCATCTTGTCGAGCTGGAAATACGGCTTGATCTCGGCCTCATCGAGATCGTACCGCGCCTTGCGCAGCTTCTCGGCGTAGTAGCGCCAATCCCAGGGCGCCAGCGCGAAATTGCCGCCCTCTTCCGCGATCATGGCCTGAAGAGCGTCGCGTTCGGCGGCAGCCTTCGCGCGCGCGCGCGCCCAGACGTTCGTCGAGCAACTCGCGCGCCGCCGCCGGGGTCTTGGCCATCTGGTCGTCGAGCCGGTAGTCGGCGAAGTTCGCAAAGCCAAGCAGCTTCGCCCGCTCGGCGCGCAAGGCCACCATTTCGGCGATCAGCGCGCGGTTGTCGGTTGCCCCGCCGTTTTCGCCGCGGCTGGATCCAGGCCTGGAACGCCTTTTCGCGCAGGTCGCGGCGGGACGAAAACTGCAGGAAGGTCTCGACCGAGGAGCGCGCCAGAGTGATGGCATATTTGCCGGCGTGGCCGCGTTCTTCGGCGGCGGCGCGCGCGGCAGTACGGGCGAAATCGGGCAACCCGGCGAGGTCGCCCTCCTCCAGCACCATCAGCGAAGGACTTCTCGTCCGCCAGCACATTCTGGCCGAACTGCGTACCGAGGCTTGCCAGCCGCTCATTGATTGCAGCGAGGCGATCCTGCCGCCTGCTGGTCGAGCGCCGCGCCCGCCCGGACGAAACGGGTGTGATAGCGCTCGAGGACCCGGGCCTGTTCGGCGTCAAGGCCGAGCGCGTCGCGCTTTTCGTAGAGAACGGCGATGCGGGCATAGAGCGCCCGGTTGAGATAGAGCGCGTTGCTGTGGCGGGCGAGCAGCGGCGAGATCTCGCGCTCGATTGCCTCGATTTCGTCGCGACGTATCGGCACCGGTCAGCACGAAAAAGACATTGGCGACACGATCGAGCGCGCGGCCGCTCTTTTCCAGCGCCACGATGGTGTTGTCGAAGCTCGGCGCCGCCGCGTTGGCGGCGATCGCGTCGATCTCGGCGCGATGCGCGGCAAGCGCATGGTCGAAGGCGGGACGAAAATGCTCCGGCTTGATCGCTGCGAATGGCGGCAGCCCGAAGGCGCCGGTCCAGTCGGCGAGCAAGGGATTTTGGCGTCCGGATGTGGCGGCGGTCTTTGGAGGTTTCATGCAGCCTATATATGCGGAAAACCGGACGCTGCATTCAATAAGAAGAGGACAAAATCAGCAAAAAGATTTTACTGGGCAATGCATTTTTTGATGAAGGCCCTGCGCTGGGCGACGCGGAGTTTCTGCTCATTTGCTTGCCTGTTGCAGTCGGCGCGCCTGGTCGCTTCCTTTTCGAGCTGCTCGCGCCGCTCCCGGTTCCGCACGTCCAGGATGGCGGCCCCCTCTTCGACCGCCATCCCTCTTTTCATGCGCCTTTCATCCGCACTCTGCTTTCTTCGCTCCGCCTGCCGGTCGGCCATGCATTTGCGGACAAATTCGGCCAGGTTTCGGCGCGCGACATTTTCATGCGCCGCCTGTTGCGTGCACACCTGGTTGTCTTGCTTGCGCAATTCCCGCTTGCTCATGGGCGCCGGTGTCGCCGTTTGGGCAATGCCGCAATCGCCGGTTACCAGCAGCACGGCGAGTGACACTATGAATGTGGTCCAGTAGGTATCGCATCGTTGAGCTCCTTGCCCCGTTGCTTGCGTTGGTCAGACTGGAATTGCAGAACGAGGTCCCCTGCCGACATTGACGCTATCAGATGACGGCGGACCGCCATAGCGGGGTCCGCGGCGGCCGCGTGGTTTACCCGCGCAAGGCGCGCAGCGCGTTGAAGATAACCGCCACGTCGATCAGCTTCCTGCAGCAGCGCTCCCTCGACCGGCACAAGCAAGCCGAACGCCGCCGCGATCATCGCCATGGTCGAGAGGCCGATGCCGGCCACGACGCTTTCCAGAGCGATGAAGCGCGAGCGGCGAGCGATCCTGATAGCGGGAAGGATGCGGTCGAGTTGATCGACCAGCAGCACCACGTCGGCCGCCTCGGCCGAGGCCGCCGCCCCCTTCGCGCCCATCGCCACGCCGACATCGGCCGCCGCCAGCGCGGGCGCGTCGTTGACGCCGTCGCCGATCATCATCACCGGGCCATTCTTGCGTTCCGACAGCACCACCAGGATCTTCTGGTCGGGGGTCAGTTCCGAGCGCACCAGGTCGAACGAGAGGCCTGCGCGATGAATTCTGCAACCTCGTGCCGGTCGCCGGTCGCCAGCACGATGCGCTCGATGCCCATGCTCCGCAGCTCGCGCAGCAATGCTGCGGTGCCGGCGCGCAGCTCGTCGGCGAGGACCAGGACGCCAGCGAGCCTGCCGTCGATCGCCACGGCGACCGCGAGCGCGCCGGGCGGCCGGTCGTCGGGCAGCAACGAAAGGCCCGCGTCGGCAATCTTGGCGGCAACGAAACGCAGGCCTCCGACGACAACCTTCCGGCCCTCCACTGTGCCGGTGATGCCTTCACCCGGCGTCTCCACCACGTCGGACGGAACCGCCAGCATCAAATCCTTGCTGCGCGCCTCGGCGACGATGGTCTGGGCGATCACGTGCTTGGAGGCCTGGTCGAGCGATGCCGCGATCCGCAGCAGTTCATCGGCCTGACATCCCATCGGTCGTCTTGGCGGACACGATCGTCGCCTGGCCGACGGTCAGCGTGCCGGTCTTGTCGATGACGAGCGACCGGACCTGCGCCAGCGTCTCGATCGCCTTGCCGCCCTTGATCAGGATGCCGAGCTTGGCCGCGCGCGAGAGCCCGGCGACGATGGCGACCGGCACCGCGAGGATCAGCGGACACGGTGTTGCCACCACGAGCACCGCCACCGCGCGGATCGGATCGCCGGTCAGCCTCCAGGCGGCCGCGGCCAGGACGACCGTCACCGCGAGGAACAGGAGAGCGTAGCGGTCGGCCATCCGCGACATCGGCGCGCGCGAGCGCTGGGCTGCCTCGACCAGCCGGACGATGCCGGCATAGGTGCTCTCCGCCGCCCGCCGCGTCGCCACCAGATCGAAGGCCTCGCCGGCATTGGTCGAGCCGCTCAGGACCGGCTTCCCCCAGCAAGATCTGCACCGGCAGCGACTCGCCGGTCAGCGCCGACTGGTCGAGCACCGCCACGCCTTCGGCTACCGTGCCGTCGACCGGCACCACGTCGCCGCGGCGAATCAGCAGCCGGTCGCCGGGCTGGATCAGATTCGAGGGCGACCTCCTCCAGCTGGCCGTCCCGGTGCCGGATGGCGGTGCGCGGCACCCGCGACAGCAGCGCGGTCATCTCGCGCCGGGCCGCCTTTTCGGCGAAGCTCTCGAGATACTGGCCGCCGGCATACATCAAGCGCCACGATGGAGGCGGCGAGGCTCTCGCCGAAGGTCAGCGCCGCTGTCATCGACAGGGCCGCAACGATGTCGAGGCCGACGTCTCCGCGCCGCAAGCTGGTCACAATCTCGACGAGGAGCGCCATCAGCACCGGCAGCGTGGCCGCGGTCCAGATCAGCCTCGCCCAGTCGCCGTGACCCGCGAGACTTGGCCGCAACGCCTGTCGTCAGCCCGGCCGCCGCGAGGCCGGCGAGGTACGGTCGGGCAATCTTGAGTTCGCTGTCCGGAGCCATGCTGTTAACTTTTAACGGCGCGTGCCGGCCG
Source organism: uncultured Alphaproteobacteria bacterium (assembly GCA_963801955.1). Classification (GTDB taxonomy): domain Bacteria; phylum Pseudomonadota; class Alphaproteobacteria; order Rhizobiales; family Xanthobacteraceae; genus Pseudolabrys. The sequence continues at coordinate 71,027 of CAWDGS010000002.1, read as the reverse complement.
CGCCATGAGCAAGATCAAAGGCGCCGTGGCGGGGTCTGGCGCCGTCGCTATGGACTTGATCCGGCAGCCGGATTCAGAGACATTGCGGCCTCGCAAGGGAGGCCCGAATGGCCCAAAACCGCCGCATCGTCTGGCTTAACGTCGTCACCGTGATCAGCGCCGCCATCCTGATTGGCGCCGAGGTGTTCGGCGCTGCCTTCGCCGGCTCGTGGGCGCTCGCCACCTTGTTCGACCTCGGCGGCATCGGGCAGCGACGTCCTCGACGGTCTGTTCGTGCTCTGCGGCATCGCCATCATGGCGCAGTTCGTCCGCAACGCGCATCGCATCGAGCCGTTCACCGCGCGCGACTGAACGCGTCGCGATCAAACTCCGAAAGAAAAAGTTAAGAAAGTTTTTTGGTGCAGCGAACTAATTCGCTTGCACAACGCGAAAAAAATGTTATTTCGATTGTGCCCAATTTCGCACGTGCCTGTGGCCGTGTGTCGGTCGGTAGGTAGCGGGACAAGAGGCCCGCCAGCCGCCTGGAGAGAGAAGCCAAAACTCTCCAAGAAATCTGACCGGCAGCCGGAGGCGAAACCAGCACACTCTGCTCTCAGCAGGGGACGCGGCTTAAAGCAACGACGATCGGGCTTCCTTGGTCTCTGCCGGTCTCCACCACCGGCGCGGGTCACCGAAGAGGCTTGTTCATCTTTGCCGGCCGTGCGGGCGGGGGTCTCCCCCATCCAATCCAAGGCAGCATGAGCGGGATACGAGTGTAGCGTTGGCGCGTCCCCATCGCGCGCAGACGCTTGCCCGTCGTTAACCGCGACATCCGGGACTTGATGGTCCCGTCAGCCGTGGGGAATAGCGCCAATGACTGAGCGCATCCGTGAGTTCTTAAGTAAACGTACCGACGAAGGGCCCTGCCTCGTCGTCGACCTCGACGTCGTGCGCGACAACTACAATGCCTTCGCCAAGGCCCTGCCCGACACGCGCGTGTTCTACGCCGTGAAGGCCAACCCGGCGCCGGAAGTGCTGGCGCTGCTGGCCAAGCTCGGCTCCTGCTTCGACACCGCCTCGGTCGCCGAGATCGAGATGGCGCTGGCGGCGGGCGCGACGCCCGACCGCATCAGCTACGGCAACACGATCAAGAAGGAGCGGGACGTCGCCCGCGCCTACGCGCTCGGCGTCCGCCTCTATGCGGTCGACTGCAAGGCCGAAGTCGAAAAGGTCGCCCGGGCGGCGCCCGGCAGCCGTGTGTTCTGCCGCATCCTGTCCGACTGCGTCGGCGCCGAATGGCCGCTGTCGCGCAAGTTCGGCTGCGAGCCGGCCATGGCCGTCGACGTGCTGGAACACGCCCTCAAGGCCGGCCTGGAGCCGGTTGGGGTCTCGTTCCATGTCGGCTCCCAGCAGCGCAACCAGCATGCCTGGGACCGCGCGCTCGCCTCGGCGGCAGCGGTGTTCAAGGAATGCGGCGAGCGCGGCATGCAGCTCACCATGGTCAACCTGGGCGGCGGTTTCCCGACCAAGTACCTGAAGAACGTGCCGTCGGTGAAAACCTACGGCACGGCGATCTTCAAGGCGCTGCGCAAGCACTTCGGCAACCGCATCCCGGAGACCATCATCGAGCCGGGCCGCGGCATGGTCGGCAATGCCGGCACCATCGAGGCCGAAGTCGTCCTCGTCTCCAAGAAGAGCGAGGAAGACGACGTGCGCTGGGTCTATCTCGACATCGGCAAGTTCGGCGGCCTCGCCGAGACGATGGACGAGTCGATCCGCTACCCGATCCGCACCCCGCGCGACGGCGACGCCATGGCGCCATGCGTGCTGGCGGGACCGACCTGCGACTCCGCCGACGTGCTGTACGAGAAGGAGCCCTACATGCTCCCGGTCAGCCTGGAAATCGGCGACAAGGTGCTGATCGAGGGCACCGGCGCCTATACGGCGACCTACTCGTCGGTGGCGTTCAACGGCTTCTCGCCGCTGAAGACCTATCACATCTGACATCCCGGGAGCCGGCGCCGCCGGCTCCCCCCATTTCCCAATTGACGCCCTTGCAGCGCGCGCGACCGCGCGCCGGGGCGGGAGCAAACGCGATGATCTCGATCAGAAAAGAACGCCCTCCCGACGCCGCAGCGCGCGAGGCGCTGCTCGACGAGGCCTTCGGCAAACGCCGCTGGCGCAAAAGTTCGCAGCGCCTGCGCGATGGCCGCTCGCCGGCCGAAGGCCTCGCCTTCGTCGCAACCGACGGCAAGCGCGTCATCGGCACCGCCCGGCTTTGGACGCTCGCCTGTGGCAGCGGCGAGCCGGCATTGCTGCTCGGACCGGTCGCGGTCGCCGCCGACTGCCGCAACCGCGGCATTGGTGCGGCGCTGGTGCGTCGTGCAATCGCCGCGGCGACCCGCCTTGGCCACCGCGCCATCGTTCTGGTCGGCGATGCACCCTATTACAGTCGATTCGGCTTCTCGGCGGAGAAAACCGCCGACCTGCGCATGCCGGGGCCCTTTGAGCGCCACCGCCTGCTTGCCCTCGAGCTTGTGCCAGGCGCGCTCGATGGCGCCCGCGGCCTGTTGCGCCCGACCGGGCAGCCGATTTCTCAGCCGAACCTCGCGGTCTCCGCCGCATAATCTGCCAGAATGTCGTGGACGCCGGACGGGCTTTTGCCCGGCCACTATTCCGTTCGCGCTCTGGCACGGATATGACCGAGCCCCGGGGGGAGACGTTGACGATGCCCAAATGGCCAGTGCATGCCCGCATCAACGGGCCCATCGTGATGATCGGCTTCGGCTCGATCGGCAAAGGCACGCTGCCGCTGATCGAGCGCCATTTCGCCTACGACAAGACCCGCTTCGTGGTCATCGACCCCGAGGACAAGGACCGCAAGATGCTGGACGAGCGCGGCATCCGCTTCGTCCACCAGGCCGTGACCAAGGATAACTACCGGCACCTGCTCACGCCGCTGCTGACCGCCGGCGGCGGCCAGGGCTTTTGCGTGAACGTGTCGGTCGATACCTCATCGCTCGACATCATGGAGCTCTGCCGGGAGATCGGCGCGCTCTACATCGACACCGTCGTCGAGCCCTGGTCGGGCTTTTACTTCGACCCAAAGCTCGGGCCGGAAGCGCGCTCGAACTACGCGCTGCGCGAAACCATCCTCGCGGCGCGGCGCAAGCGCCCGGGCGGCACCACCGCGGTGTCCTGCTGTGGCGCCAATCCCGGGCATGGTGTCCTGGTTCGTCAAGCAGGCGCTCCTCAATATCGCCCGCGATACCGGCCTCAAGTTCAAGGAGCCGAAGACGCGCGAGGAATGGGCTCGTCTCGCCAAGAGAGCCAACATCAAGGGCATCCATATCGCCGAGCGCGACACCCAGCGCGCCAAGCAACCCAAGCCGATGGACGTGTTCGTCAATACCTGGTCGGTCGAGGGTTTCGTGTCGGAGGGCTTGCAGCCGGCCGAACTCGGCTGGGGCACGCACGAGAAGTGGACGCCGGCGAACGCGCGCAAGCACAAGTCGGGCTGTGGCGCGGCGATCTATCTGTTGCAGCCTGGCGCCAACACCCGCGTGCGCTCATGGACGCCAACGGCGCAAGCGCAATACGGCTTCCTGGTCACCCACAACGAGTCGATCTCGATCGCCGACTACTTCACGCTGCGGCAGGGCCGCAAGCTCGTCTACCGGCCGACCTGCCACTACGCCTATCACCCCTGCAACGACGCCGTGCTGTCGCTGCACGAGATGTTCGGCCGCGAGGGCGAGCGGCAGAAGCAAATCCACATTCTGGACGAACACGAGATCGCCGACGGCATCGACGAACTCGGCGTGCTGCTCTACGGCCACAAGAAGAACGCCTACTGGTATGGCTCGCAGCTCTCGATCGACGAAACGCGCGACGTCGCGCCCTACCAGAACGCCACCGGCCTGCAAGTGACCTCGGCGGTGCTTGCCGGCATGGTGTGGGCGCTGGAGAACCCCAACGCCGGCATCGTCGAAACCGACGAGATGGATTTCCGCCGCTGTCTCGAGGTGCAGACGCCCTATCTCGGGCCGGTGGTCGGCACCTATACCGACTGGACGCCGCTCACCGGGCGGCCCGGCCTGTTTCCGGAAGACATCGACAAGCGCGATCCCTGGCAGTTCAAGAACGTGCTCGTGCGCTGACAGCACAGGCGACGGAAATCAGATGCACAACGGGCGGCCTAAGGCCGCCCGCTTCATTTGTGCCGACGAACGCGCGCTACTTCGGTGGCTCCTCACCCGGCTTCGGGGGAGGCTTCTTTGGCGGCGCTGCCTGCGGTGGCGGCGCGGGCGCGCGCGCAGCCGGTGGCGGTGGTGGCGGCGGCTGAACTTGCCGCTGTTGTGGCGGCGGTGGTGGCGGAGGCGGACGCACCGCGGGCGGCGGTGGCGGCTGCACCTGCCGTTGTTGCGGCGGAGGTGGTGGCGGCGGCGGCTGCACCTGCCGTTGCTGCGGCGGAGGCGGTGGTGGTGGCGGCTGCACCTGCCGTTGCTGCGGCGGAGGCGGAGCCGGTGGTGGCGGCGCCTGTGGCGGAATTGGCCGCACAATATTCGGCTGCGTCTGCGGAGCCGGCTGCCCAGCCGGCGGCGCTCCGCCGCCTGCACCGTTGGTGGACGCAGATCGCGGCGTTCCTCGCGCCGCTCCGGCCGCTCAGCCGGTGCATTACCGCCTGACGAAGTCGTGGATGGGGTTGTCGTAGGCGTAGTCGTTGGCGCAGTCGTGCTCGGCGGCGGCCCCGAACGCAAACCGGAACCCGGTGGCGCTGTTGAACCGCCGGCATTCGGCGGGGGCGGTGACGGCGGCTGTCCTTGCACAGGCGCAACCGACGGCGTCGGGCCTGCGCCTTGCGCCGCGCGCGGCGGATGTGTTCCCAGTCGGCCGGGCTCGTTTTTCCCCAGTGGTTGCGGAGCGGTGACCGCAGCGCTTGGCTGAATCACTGCCGTTGTCCGCTCGACAGACACCGGGCCCAGACGCGTTCGGGGACCGGGCCCCGCCGGACCCGGGCCTCCCGGCCTGCCGCCTCGCGCGCCGCCTAAATCTTCGCGGCGGACTTGCACGGCACCCGCGACACCTTGCGTCGAAGCAAATACGCGCGGTCGCACCCGGTAGGTTGACACCGGCGCGCCGCTCACACGGGCAACGAAAGCCGGCGAGATGCCGGGATTGACCGCGAGCCGCGAGCCACGCACCGCAAAGGTACGATTGACGATGTGTGTAGAGCGCAAAATTACCGAACGACGTTGAACGGGTACGAAGTAAGTGCGCAGACGCGGCGCAGCCATGTAGCGGGTCGGCACGAACACCCAATACGTCGGTTCCACCTCATACGTGCCGATCAACTCGTCCGGCGGCAGCGGCGCCCAACCGGAATAGTCGTCGCCGTAGCGCCAATCGACCCAAGCCGGTGCCCACTCGTCACCCGACACCCAATACCAGCCGAAACCTCGCTCGAATGCCCAGCGACCGTAGTGGTAGACGACCCAGCCCCAATCGGCTTCGACATCGTCGGAGACCCAGTACCAGCCCCACTCATCGGTGTAGACCCAGTGTCCATAAGCGTATGGACGCCAGTCCGGCGGCACGCGCGTCGGCACCCAAACATTGCCGAACCGCGGATGCGGGCGCCAGCTGCCGTATTGCTCAAGTGCAACCTGGGCGTCCTCGGAAATCTGCGCCGCAGCCGGCGTAAGCGCTCCGAGCACGATCGGAGTCGAGATTGCCGCGAAGGCCAATCCGGCGCCAATCACGACGACGGAAGCCAGACGACGCAATTGATCGGTGATAGCCATACTTATTCCCCTACCCCTCGAGGTTCGCGCGGCCGCAAGCCAGATAAGTCGCGACACCAGCGTTAGTTCCGAATCTCTTGCCCTACAGGTTAGTGCCGCACCGGGAAGGCGGGCAATCCGGCACAGTGAGAATTGCCATTGCGGCGATCACAGGGCGAGAATCCCGGCCTCGCCCGATTCCGTGCCAAATGCGAGGGTCTGGCCCGTATTGTCCCAACCCAGCGCACTCACCGGCTGTCCGTCGTTCTGGCGAACCAAAATCAAGGCGTCATCGTCAATTCGCACCAGCTTCACCGCGCCGTCGGCATAACCTACCGCCACCACGGGTTGCCTGGGATGGCACGCGACGACAACCACCCGCGATTCCGAGTGCGCAAGAATTTTCGGCTGCCGGCCCATCGGACCGTCCTTGCCGTCGAAGGGCCAAAGGATGAGCTGTTCGGAGCCCGATGTTGCAAGGAACGCTCCGCCCGCGCTCCAGCTGAGCGAGCGGACTCGCGCTGAATAGCCCGACATGCGCATGTGTTTGGCGTCCGCAATGCGCCAGCCATGGAGCGTCGACTCCTGCATGGTGGTGATCAGGAACTTGCCATCCGGGCTGACGGTGACGCCGAGATGTGAGCCCTTCCATTCGAGCCGTTCCGGCTTTGCGCCGGCGGCGTTCGGAAACCAGAGCGTGGCGCCATTGTAATGCGCTATGGCCAGGCGGAATCCTTTCGGTGCAAAAGCCAGGCCCGCCACCGTCGAGGGCGCTTCGAAATGCCGCTCTTCGCCCTTTTTCGTCAGAACGTGCGCGGTTTTGCCCGCCGACCACGCCACCGCGTGATCCGGCCCGAGCGCCACCTGATCAATCCAGCGCTTCTTGTCATCGGCGGCAAGCTGACGATGCGATCCGCCCGCGTCGGTTTCGACGAGCGCACCATCGTCGCCGCCTGTGACGATGCGCATGCCGTCCGATGCACTCGCCAGAATTGCACCGGAATGGATAGGGATGCGGCGGCCTGGTTCCGCCCCGAAGAGCAGCGCCTCCTCGCCGAGCACGAAAACCGGTGTCTCGCCGAGAAAATGCACGCCAACAACGGGAGCGCCCGTGTCCATGGCGCGCACGCGGTCGGCAAGGGAGGGGATTGGGGCCTGCGTGTCGCTCACGTTAGGCGATGCAGCTTTTGAAGCCCTGGCGGATTTTGTCTTCAGGCAGATTGCGGCCAATGAAGACGATGCGGCTGTCGCGTTTCTCGTCCGCACGCCACGGACGCTGATGATCACCATCGAGAATCATGTGCACGCCCTGAAATACAAAGCGCTCGGGATCATCCTTGAACGAGAGTATCCCCTTGCTGCGCAAAATGTTGGGTCCTTCGGTCGCCACCAGATCCTGGACCCAGGGAAAGAATTTGTCCGGGTTCAGCGGCGCGTCACTCCGGAGCGACAAGCTTTGCATGTCCTCGTCGTGATAGTGCTTGAGACCGTTGCCATGATGATGGTGATGGGCGCCATGATCGCCATGGCTATGGTCATGATGATGATCGTGGTCATGCTGCTCGCTTTCGAGAAAATTAGGCTCAATGTCGAGAATGCGATCGAGGTCGAATGCATTGCGGCCGAGGATTTCATTGATGTCGATTTTGGCGCGCTCGGTGCGGTGGAGTCGTGCGTAAGGATTCAGGCCACGGATACGCGCTTCCAGCTCATTCAATTCCTGCGAACTAACCAGATCGGTCTTGTTGATCAGGATGACGTCGGCGAACGCAATCTGATTTTTGGCCTCGGGCGCATCCTTGAGCCGGTCGCTAAGCCACCTGGCGTCGGCAACCGTGATGACAGCATCCAGCTTTGTCCTCGCCCCGACTTGTTCGTCCATAAAAAAGGTCTGCGCGACCGGCGCAGGATCGGCCAGACCCGTGGTCTCCACGATGATGGCGTCGAACTTGCCCTTGCGCCGCATAAGCCCATCGATGATCCGCACCAGATCGCCACGCACGGTGCAGCAGATGCAACCGTTGTTCATCTCGAACACTTCTTCGTCGGCGTTCACCACCAGTTCGTTGTCGATGCCGATCTCGCCAAACTCGTTGACGATGACGGCAAATTTCTTGCCGTGTGGCTCGGACAGGATTCGATTGAGCAACGTGGTCTTTCCGGCGCCGAGATAGCCGGTCAGTACGGTTACAGGGATCTTGTCAGTTGACGGGGGGCAGACATGAAAATGAGGGCTCCGTGATGACGGAGATATAGGCAATCTCGAGGATGATTACAAAAGGCCCGATTGGCGGCTGTCGGAAGGCCTATCGGCGCGGCTTCTTCCGCCGTTCCGGCAGTTGCTGGATCGCAACCGCACGCTTTGCATAAAAAGCGCGCTCACCGCAGCCCGGGCAACGCACCGAGAATTCGTCAGGCAGTGCGCTGAAATTTTGTACAGGGATGAGCGCCCCGCATTTTTTGCAGGCAACCACGCCGCGCTGGAAGGCGGGTTTTCCCAATAGTTCGACGCGTTGTGCCGACACTGGAGGATGTCCCCGGTTTTTACCAACAGACGTTGCCAGAAAATATCTGCCGGCGCGTTAAGGACACGCCTGCAATTGTGTGAAACTTCCTACGTAACATTACGCAATGCCGGCGCGCGCGCCCTATTACGTTACCGTTCCATTTTGCCGAAGTTTGGATTTAGGCTGCGAACGAGCTATTACGGTCGCATGCCAAACGGATCAAATTTCCACGCCAGCGCGCCGCGCACGGTCTGGCCGCGGAAAGAAACGCGGTAGGGATCGCCGGTCACGCCGGTGTAATCCTTGTGGCCAAAGTCGTCATACAAATATTCGACACGGCCGACGAGATTGCGCGTGAATGCCACTTCGGCGCCGCCACCGATCGACCATCCGGTGTATTTTGCGCCAGTGGGGACAACTGTGGTGATTGCGCCCTCGTGAAAATCAAAATCGGCGACGGCAAGTCCTCCGGCTATGAAAAAGAGCCAGTTGTCGAATGCGTAGCCGACACGACCCCGCACGTGTGACGTCCAGTTGACGTCGTAAGTGTTGGGCGCCTGGGTCGTGAGCACGACGGCTAAACCGGTGCCATGGGCATTAGTCCAGCCGAAATCACCTTCGAGGCCAAATACGACGGGGCCAGTCTGCCAATTATACCCGAGCAGGACGCCGCCGACGGTACCATTGGTCTTGGCATTGGGTTCGGTGACGACGCCGTCATCTTCGACGCGCGTGCGACCCCACATGTAGCCAATATGGCCGCCGAGATAGAGGCCGGACCAATCGTATGGAAGCTTGGCAACTTTGGGAACGGGCGCCTTGACCGGCATATCCGCCGCCAAAGCAATCTTCGCACCCACGACCGGCACAACGACGATAGTCGAAATCAATGCAGCAAATAAACGATTCATCAGCCTCGCCCCTATTCAGAACGGCGGAATGTAGCGGGTTGCCTTGGCGCATGCACCCCCCTCACGGGCTATTGATCGCGCCACCCCCATGGATATGGTTGCGGAACAAGCATGGCAGGGCGGTCTACGCCCGCTGAAAAAGGGAACGCCATGAACTATTCGACCGATTTTCCGTCGATCAAGGACCAGGTGTCGCCGGAAGAATGGCGGGCGCGGGTCGATCTCGCCGCCTGCTACCGGCTGATCGACACCTATGGAATGACCGACCTGATCTACAACCACATCACCGCGCGCGTTCCCGGCGAAGAAGATGTTGTCCTGCTCAATCTTTATGGCCTGCTCTACAAGGAGATCACCGCCTCCAGCCTGGTGAAAATCCATGTCGACGGCGAAATTATCTGGAAACCCGATACCGACTACGGCATCAACAAATCGGGCTACGTCATCCACGGCGCGATCCACAAGGCCCGGCCGGATGTCGCCTGTGTCCTGCACACGCATACGCGCGCCGGCATGGCGGTCGCCGCCATGAAATGTGGGCTCTTGCCGCTATCGCAGACGTCGATCCGCTTCGTTGGTCATATTGGCTATCATGAGTATGAGGGGCCGGCGCTCGAACTCGACGAGCGCGAAAGGCTGGTGCGCGATCTCGGTCCGCATGATGCCCTCATTATGCGCAACCATGGCCTGCTGACCTGCGGCGCGACGGTGCAGCAGGCGTTTAACACCATGTATCAACTCGAATTGTCCTGCCGCGCGCAGGTCGATGCCATGGCCGCGCGGACCGAACTGACAATGCCCGGCGAAAACGTGCTCGCGCACACCGCGGATCTGTATCAGCCGGGCACGCGCCGGCCGTATGGCATCCTCGAGTGGCCCGCCATGCTTCGCCGACTCGACGCCGAGCAAAAGAATACCGACTACCCGCCCTACTGGCACTGAACAAGAAGCGACGTTTGGGAGGCACCATGACGAAATTGCTGCCACGATGGATTGCGGCCGCGGCCGTGTTGCTGGCACTCGCGCCCTCGGCTCTTGCCGACGATTATCCGAGCAAGCCGGTCCGGCTGATCATTCCGTTCCCGCCCGGTGGCAGCAACGACGTCGTCGGCCGGCTGGTCGCGCAGCAGCTCAGCGTAAAACTCGGGCAGCAGGTTTACGTCGACAATCGTGCCGGTGCCGGTGGCACCATCGGCACCGAGAATTGTGCGACCGCAACACCTGATGGCTATACGATCTGCGTGATATCGATTGCGCACGCGGTCAACCCGGCGCTGTACACCCTCAAATATGACCCGATCAAATCATTCACGCCGATCTCGATCTTCGCGACCGGACCCAACGTGCTCGTTGTCAATCCGACGTCGCCGATCAAAACGGTGAAGGACTTGCTCAAACTCGCCAAAGAGAAGCCGGGCGAACTCAACTACGCCTCCGCGGGTGTTGGAAGTTTCCAGCATTTGGGCGCCGAGTTGTTCAAGCTGCAGGCTCACGTCAATCTCGTGCACGTCCCATACAAAGGCGGCGGACCGGCGATGCAGGACGTGGTCGCCGGTCATGTGAAGATCATGTTTTCCTCGCTCGTGCAGACCACGCCCTTCATCAAATCGGGCCAGCTGATTGCGCTGGGCACCGGCGGCGCCAAGCGCAACCCGGTGCTGCCGGATGTGCCGACAATTGCCGAGGCCGGAGTGCCCGGTTATGTCGCGGACAATTGGTGGGGACTTGTGGGCCCCGCCGGTCTGCCCAAGGCGGTCGTCGACAAGCTCTACTCCTCCACCCAGGCGGCATTGAAATCGCCTGAACTGAAAGCCGCCTTCGACCGCGAGGGCGCCGCCGTCGTCGAGATGAGTTCCGCCCAGTTTGCGGACTACATCCAAACGGAAATCACCAAATGGGGCCGCGTGGTGAAGGAAGGCAACATTCACGCACAATAGCCAATAAACTAAACCATTGTGATACTTATAGAATTGCTGCAAGCCTCGGCTGGGCGCGGCTTTACCTAAGCTTTACGGCCCGCCGATATGGTGCGCTGGCGCGCCGAGGTGCCCCCCGGCAGTCAGTGGAAGGCGGCGGGAAGAATCCCGCCCAAGACAAGAAATGTCGCAGGCCGCGTCCGTTATCGACGAACTTGAACTTGTCCTGACCGCAGGCTCAAGCGACCGGCGTACGGAAATCCTCAGGCGCGTAACCGATTTATTTCTGGGCGACGCCGCGGCGTTCAATCAAGAGCAAGTCGGCTTGTTTGACGACGTGCTCGCCCATCTCGTGCGGCAAGTTGAGACCAAGGCGCTCGCCGAACTTGGCGCCAAGCTCGCACCGATCGACAACGCTCCGACGGGCGTCATTCGTACCCTTGCGCATCATGATGAAATAGCGGTCGCGGGACCCGTGCTGGCGCAATCGACGCAGCTCACTGACAACGACCTGATCGAAATTGCTGCGCAGAAGGGCCAGAGCCATCTCGGTGCCATCTCAGAACGAAAACGTCTCGCGGCGGCGGTCACCGACATCCTGATCCAGCGTGGCGACACCACCGTGGTGCACAAGCTTTCGCAGAATCAAGGTGCGACCTTTTCCGAAGGCGGTTATGTCGAGCTCGCGCATCGTGCCGAGAGCGACGAGCGGCTCGCCGAAAATCTCGGTGTGCGCATGGATATGCCGCCGCAACTGCTCCAGGACTTGGTTTCGAAGGCGACCGATACAGTTCGCGCGCGGCTGCTGGCAGTGGTCCCGCCTGAAGGGCGGGCCGCGATTCAGCAGGTTCTCTTCTCAGTATCGGACAAGGTTCTGCGCACAGCGTCGGCGCCGCGCGACTTCAGCCACGCGACGGCGCTGGTCGACAAACTTCAGGGGACTGGTCAGCTCAACGAAACGGCGATCGCCGGATTTGCCGATGCCGGTCAATACGAAGAAACGGTCGTCTGTCTCGCGCGCATGTGCGCGACGCCCGTCGAATTGATCGAGCGGCTGATGCAAAATATCCGCTACGACGGCATCCTGGTAGCCTGCAAGGCCGCCGAACTGCGCTGGCAGACCTTTAGCGCGATCCTGAAGTTGCGGTTTGCGCCGTATGAGGTCCCCGCCACTGACGCTGCCCAGGCGCGCAGTGATTTCATCAAACTGTCTGTGGCGACCGCTCGCCGGATGGTGCGCTTTTGGCTCGTCCGCGGGCTCGCGAAAGCCGACGCCTAACCCAGCTCCTATGGACCAATCCCCAAGCTCGTTGGCACCTTGTCATATGAAATGTTATAATGTTACATTGACTAAGAAATGGCCCAAATACAGGCTTGAGAGATGAAAGCCGCCGCCGGATTGGTTCTCGCCCTGGTCATCGCCAGCGGACACGCGACATACGCCGCAGCTGACGATCGCACAGATCACTGTCGTCGCCGCGGAAAATTTTTATGGCGACATCGCGCGCCAGGTCGGTGGCGACCGTGTTGCGGTCGTCAGCATCATGAGCAATCCCGATCAGGATCCGCACCTGTTCGAAACAACACCGGCGGTCGTGCGCCAGCTTGCCAATGCCCAACTCGTGATTCTCAATGGCGCCAACTACGATCCCTGGATGGACAAGCTTCTGTCCGCCGCGCCGCGCCCGGGACGCGTCGTCATCAACGCCGCGCAACTCAACGGCCGGAAATCGGGCGACAATCCGCATCTGTGGTACGACCCTGCGACCATGCCTACGATGGCAACCGCCCTCGCCGGCGCGCTGACACATCTCGACAGTGCACATGCCGCGGATTACGCCGCGCGGCTTAAAGAAACGCTCGCCTCACTTGCGCGCATCACGCAACGAATTGCCCAGCTCAAGGCCAAACATGCCGGAATTTCTGTGACCGCCACCGAGCCGGTCTTCGGCCTCATGGTCGAGGCGCTCGGCCTCACAATGCGCAATCAGCGATTTCAACTTGCGATGATGAACGATACCGAACCGAGCGCGCGTGACGTCGCCGCGCTGGAGAGCGATCTGAAAGAGCACAAGGTCAAGGCCTTGATCTACAACAGCCAGGTATCGGAAAAGCTGACCGAGCGGATGCGTGCGATTGCCGGCGCGGCCAAGATCCCCGTGATCGCCGTCACCGAGACGATGCCGGCGAATATTTCATTCCAGGACTGGGTGCTTGGCGAACTGGACGTAGTCGACAAGGCGTTGAGCGGGCCGAACTCGTGAACGTGATTGCGCTCGACCATGCCACGCTTCACGTCGGTGACCGCGCCGTGTTGTCAAATGTCAGCTTCGCGATCGAGGCGGGCGAGTTCATTGGCGTCCTCGGCCCCAATGGCGCCGGCAAGACCACATTGATGCGCGCCATTCTTGGTTTGATTTCGCCGAGCGAAGGCAGCGTCAAGGTGTTCGGCCGCAACCCACAGCGGGGCAGCGCCGGACATCGGCTACCTGCCCCAATTACGCACGGTCCTGCCTGACTTGCGCGTCCGCGGGCGCGATTTCATCGCAAGTTCGCTCAATGGCGAGCGGTGGGGGCTGCCGTCGCTCAGTAGCTACGATGGTGGCGCAATCGAGGAAACGCTTGAGGCCGTTGGCGCACGCGACCTGGCCGCCCGGCCGCTGTCCGACATGTCCGGCGGCGAACGCCAGCGGCTGTTGCTGGCGCAGGCCCTGATCGGGCAGCCCAAGCTCTTGCTGCTTGATGAGCCGCTGATCAGCCTCGACGCCCGTCATCAGGAGGTCGCGATCGAGGTGGTGCGCAAGGTCTGCCGCGAGCGCAAGATCACGGTGCTGTTCAGCGCGCATGAACTCAATCAACTGCTCGGCACGCTCGACCGCGTGCTTTATCTCGGCAGCGGCCAGGCTGTGCTCGGCACGGTCGAGCAAGTGGTAACCGCCCCGGTCTTGTCCAGGCTCTATGGCACCGAGATCCATGTGGTGCGCGCCGACGGCCATATTTTCGTGATGTCGCGCGGGCGCGACGTCGAACGCACCGATCATCTGCACGATCACCACGGCCATGAGCATGGCCAGCACCATCATCACTGACATGTTCGCTTACGAATTCATGATCAACGCCTTCGCCGCCGCCGGCATTGTCGCGGTGGTGTCCGGGCTTGTGGGCTATTTCCTGGTTATGCGCGGCCAGACTTTCGCCGGCCACGCGCTCTCCCATATCGGCTTTGCCGGCGCCACCGGTGCCGGACTGATCGGGCTTGCCCCGCTGTGGGGCCTGCTTGGCTTCACTCTGGCTGCCGGCATTGTGATAGGCGCGCTCAGCGAGCGCATCAGCAACCGGGATATCGCCATCGGCGTGGTGCTGTCGCTGGCGCTCGGCTTTGGCCTCTTGTTCCTGCACTACTACACGTCATTTGCCACACAGGCGACCGCGATCCTGTTCGGCAACGTGCTGGCGGTCGATCACACGATGATCGTTACACTGGCCGCGCTCGGGACAATCACGCTTGCAGCGCTCGCCGCTATCATGCGCCCACTGATATTTTCCAGTCTTCAACCTGAATTGGCGGAAGCCAAGGGCGTGCCGCTGCGGTTCGTATCGATTGCTTTCCTCGCCCTGGTCGCGATTGCGGTGTCAGCCTGCGCGCAGATCGTCGGTGTACTTCTTGTATTCACCCTGATGGTCGGGCCGCCGGCCGCCGCGCAACGCGTCACCACCGGTCTCTGGAGCGGCCTTGTCGTCTCGGCCGCACTTGCGCTCGCCGATGCGTGGCTCGGCCTCACGATGGCCTTCTACACCGATTGGCCGGTGAGCTTCTGCATCGCGTGCCTCAGCGCAGTTGGTTATTTCATTTGCCTGGCGCTGCCCAGACGAGCGGTCCACGCGCATGCCGCAGCCTGAAATGCAAACGGCCCCGCCGAAACGGGGCCGCCGCGAACCTGGCTCGAAGTAGCTCGATTTACATCTTCGCGCCGTGTTCCTTGAAGAACTTCACCGCGCCCGGATGCCATGGGATCGGCGAATTGGCCTTCACCTGGTTGTCGACCGTGAAGCTCGATGCATCCTTGTGCACGGCGACGAGATCGGCCTTCTTGTCGATGATCAGCTTGACGATGTCGTAGGCGTCCTGGTCAGACATCTTGTCGTTCGTAACCAGGATATTCCACACCGCGGAAACCTGGTTGTCCTTGTCCTGGCCCGGATAGGTGCCGGCCTTGATGACCGCGGTCGAATAAAGATTGTCGTACTTGGCGTTCATCTTGGCGACGACGTCGGAATGATCGATCATTTTGATTTTCGTGCCGGGCGTGGCGGCAAGATCGGTGACGCCGGCGGTCGGAAGGCCGCCGACCCAGAAGAACGCGTCGATCTTGTGATCCTTGATCGCGTTCACGGATTCCGCCACCGACAGGCGCTCGCGCTTCATGTCCTTGTCCTTGTCGAGCCCGGCCGCCTCGATGACGCGAAACGCCATCACTTCGGTGGCGCTGCCAGGCGCGCCGGTCGACACACGCTTGCCCTTGAGGTCGGCGAGCGTGTTGACGCCAGTGCCTTCGATGGACACCACGTGCATGATGTTCGGATAGAGCACCATCAATGTGCGCAACGGCACCTTTGTGCCTTTGAACTTGTCGACGCCATTGAATGCATCGAGGGCAGCGTCGGCCATGGAGAAGGCCAGTTCGCTCTGTCCTGAATTGATCAGCTTGAGGTTGTCGACCGAACCGCCGGTGACCTGCGCGGTCGCCTGCATGTTCGGAAAGGTCTTCGAGATCAGGTTCGCGAGCGCGCCGCCGATCGGATAATAAACGCCGCCAGTGCCACCGGTGCCGATCGCGATCGCCCGCTGCTGGGCGACGGCGCCACCCAAAGCGAGAGTCGCGGCCGCTACCGCCGCAAGTGCCAGTGTAAATCCTCGTTTCATTGTTATCCTCCCTACTTTTTCTTAACCCAACTAAGGAACGCGAGCCGGTGCAGGTTCCCGACTGAACCATTGCCATAACAGCAAGCCGGCACCGAGCGCGAGCCCGAAAGGTGCCGGATGCGGAATGTCGAGGCCGGTTATGCTTTCCATCATGGCCTCCAGAAGGCTCGGGAATACCAGCAGCAGCCCGGTCAGCAGGAACAGGCCGCGCTCGACCGGTGTCGTGCGCCGGATTGCCCAGTCCTGCGCTGCGACCGAGAGCGCGCCCAGTCCGGCTCCGGTGACAGCCGTAATCCAGATGATGTCGTAGACCGACCCATCCTTCGGGATCTTCATCAACAGGCCGATGCCCAGCGGATCGAGCACGAACACAAACGGCACTAGGAATGCAGGCAGCGTGTATTTCCACGCTTGCATCGTGGTGCGGTAGGGATCGCCCCCGGTGATCGCGGCGGCCGCAAAAGGTGACAGCGCGGTCGGCGGCGAGACTTCGGAAAGAACCGCGTAATAGAAGATGAACATATGGGCGGCGTAGTCAGGCACGCCCAGCTTGATCAGGGCCGGCGCGGCGATCACCGCGCAAATGATGTAGGACGCCGTGACCGGAACCGCGAGGCCGATGATCCAGACCACCAGCGATGTGTAGATCGCAGTCATCAGAAGACTGCCACCCGCAAAATCGATGACAATGGCGGAGAATTTTAATCCAAGACCGGTCAGCGTGACGACGCCGACGATGATGCCGGCCGCAGCACAGGTCGTCGCTGCACTGAGGACTCCAATCGAGCCGTCCGCCAGCGCCGCGGTGAGTTTTTTGCTTGACGGTATGGCGCGCTGACCCGCAGGCGTCAGGCCGAGGATCGCCAGGACGCCGATGATGATCAAAATCAGCATCGGAAAGTTCGTCTGGATCATCACTGCAGGCGCCGACGTGCCCAAGCCAGGAATCACGCCGATCACGGCCGTCACCGCCAGGATGGCCAGCAGCGGTATCAACAATTGGCGCGGGCCTAATGCGGTCTCCGGTGCTAGCGCGCTCATCGTGAACGCCAGCATGGTGGAATAGAAAACCGAGAGCATCGGCGAATAGCCGATCACCATGAATACAACGACGGCGACCAGCGATACGAAATGGAACCCGTAGCGCCGCACCATCTGCCCGATCGTCAGCTCCTGCTTGAATATGACCTCTTGCGCGCCGAACCGCATCGCGTCGAGTTCGACCATGAAAAGCAGCGACAGGTAGTAAAGACAGGTCGGGATGGTCGCCATCCAGATCACATCGAGATAGCTGATCTTGAGAAACTCGGCGATGAGGAACGCAGCCGCGCCCAGCACGGGCGGCGAGATGATGGCACCGAGCCCGCCCGCGGCGAGCAGCCCTCCGGCTGCGTCTTGCTGAAACCCGGCCTTCTTCAACATTGGCCATGCGACCGTACCGATCATCACCGTGGTGGCGACGCCGGAACCGGACGGCCCGCCCAGCAGGAACGATGATGCAACCACCGCGCGGCCAGCGCTCGATGGCTTGCCGCCCATGACCGCAAGCGAAAAATCGATGAAGAACTTTCCGGCACCGGAATGCTGGAGGATGGCGCCATAGATTGTGAACATGATGATCAGCGTCGCGGACACGTCGACGGCAACGCCGAAAATCCCTTCAAGCGTAATGAACAGGTGTCCGACGAGGCGCGCGACGTCAAAGCCGCGATGCGTCCACGGCGGCGGCAAATACGGACCGAACATGGCGTAGGCAATAAAAAGGATGGCCACGATCGGCATGATCGGGCCGGTCGTCCGGCGGGCGGCCTCGAGCACGAGCACGATAAAGATGCCGCCGAGAATGACGTCCCAGCGGTCGGGCACCGCGGCGCGATCGAGGAAATCGTCCCCGCCGGACAGCGCGTAGACAATAATGGCGATGCCCGCCAGCGCCGGAATGATATCGAACCACTGCACGTGGTTGCGGAAACGCGAGGCGAGCGGAAATAACAGGAAGCTCAGCAGCAACACAAACGCGACGTGGATATAGCGCAGCTCCTGGGTTGGCACGATGTCGTAGGCCGCATAGAGGTGAAACAGCGTCATCACGACGGCGATACCGGTCACGGTAACGCCCACCCAGCCCGCGAGCCGGTTGGCGGCGCCTTCTTCCTGCTGGACGTATTCCTCCGCCTTGCGGAGTTGTTCTTCGGAAATGACCTGCGATTCAGCGCCGGCTTTGACTTCTTCCGCCATCGTTCCCTCACCCCGGTGGCGGTGTGACCCCGCCTTCCGGGAGGAAGGCTAGCATGGGCGGCAGCGGTGGGAATACCTGAGAAAACGCGGCTTTAAGGCCGCCCGAGCAAGATCGCGATCGCGGCTGCCAGAAACGGCAACGGCAGTGACACCAACGCGCGCAGCCACACCACGCGCGCCGGCATCAGCGGAACTTCCCAGATCAGCAAACGGTGGATCGCGTACAAAGCCCATGCAGTCGAATAGGCGATGACCTGTGGCGCGCCCGCTCCGCTTTTCAGCGCCGCGGCCCCGATCGAAAAACCGACCACGGGACCACCCGGAGTCAATGCGCCACCGATCGTCGCAATCATCACGCCGAAAAAGCCCGACTGCGGACCGAGCCAGGGCGCAATCCATTCATTCGGCAAGGCCTCGGCGAGAAATCCGGAGCCAACCACGCCGATGCCGATGCGCGGCAGCAGAAGCAGGAATTCCATCGCACCGCCACGCGCGCCATCCCTGAGCAGCGCCTGGCCACGCATTGCGGCAATGAAGGCGAGACCTGCAACCACCAGCCAAAGGAGAATGTTGATGGCGAGCGTCATTGATTATCGTCGCGATAATTAAAACCCGCACGGACGGCAATCCGCGCCAGCAATCCGGCGATGATCGGCAGCGGCAGCGCTTCGATGATACGCCAGAGCACGAAGTCCGATCCGAAGAACGGCAATTCCCACACCAGCGCGCGGGTGTACCCGATAAGCGTCCAGCTCACGATGAATGCAACGACAGCGCCGGCATCAGCCCCCATGACAAGGAAGGCACCAGCCACCGGATAGATCGTGATCGGGCCACCCGGGAGCAGGAAGCCAAAAAACGCGGCAATCAGCAGTCCGGGAAACCCGGATTCGTGCCCGACCCAGCGGGCCACCATTTCGCGTGGCAGCAGCAGCGTTACGAAAGCCCCGATCAGGCATCCGGCCAGGACTTTCGGCAGCATCTCGGCGAACAATGTCACGTCGCCGAGCAGGATCGCGAAAAAATGCTCGCGCCCGTCGCGCGCATAGACCGTAGCGGCTGACGCAAGGGCCATCGCCGCAATGACTGCGGTCGACCAGTCGAAAGCGCGGCGGCGGCGGCGGGGTGGAGCGGCGTGGGTCAAAGCGGCGCGAACACTAATCGACTGCGTGTGAATTGTCTGCCGCGTCCCCGTTGACCCTGCCATGTGCCGCCGGTAGTTTCGGCCCGATGGGGATGGGGTCCCCCGACAACCGCCCGCAAGCTATGAATTTTTGGGGCTGATGACTCCTACCGCGACACACGGCGGTGGGAATCCGTCTGCCATAGGACGGTTTTTCATTGGCCCAACCTCGGGGATGAATAATGGGCTTTCTCATTGTGTTTATCGGCGGCGGGGTCGGAGCCGCGCTCCGCCACGGCTTCAATCTTGTCTTCGCGCGGCTTGTGGGTACCGCATTCCCTTACGCCACGCTGTTCGAAAACGTCTCCGGGTCGATCGTCATGGGATGCCTGGTGGCCTTCTTCGCGTTCAAGAGCGGCATCCCGCAGCACTGGCAGCTCTTCCTCACCACCGGCATTCTCGGCGGCTACACGACCTTCTCGACTTTTTCGCTCGATGTCGCGCTGCTCTATGAACGCGGCGAAGCCGGCATGGCGGCTTTGTACGTGCTGCTGTCGGTTGCACTATCGATTGGTGGGCTTTTCGCCGGCCTCGCGCTGGTGCGAAATTTCGCCTAGCGCAGCAAGCCTCACTCCATCGGCCGTAAGCCCAGCCTTTCGAGCAGCGCCATGTCGCGGTCGCGGCCGGGATTGGCCGTGGTGAGCAGTTTCGGCCCGTAGAAGATCGAATTCGCCCCGGCGATAAAACACAGGGCCTGCGTCTCCTCGCTCATCTCTTCACGGCCGGCAGACAACCGCACGACCGATGCCGGCATGCAGATGCGCGCCACCGCAATGGTGCGCACGAAATCCAGTGGATCGAGCTTCGCCTGGTGCGCGAGCGGCGTGCCTTCAACCTGCACCAGCATGTTGATCGGTACGCTCTCCGGATGCACCGGCAGGCTTGCAAGCGTCGCGATCATTCCGATGCGGTCATCCAGCCCCTCACCCATGCCGACGATGCCGCCACAGCAGACATGGATGCCCGCATTGCGCACATATTCGAGGGTGTCGAGTCGATCCTGATACGTACGCGTGGTGATGATCTCGCCGTAGTATTCCGGCGACGTATCGAGATTATGGTTGTAGTAGTCGAGGCCGCAACTCTTCAGGCGCCGCGCCTGCTCACCGGTCAGCATGCCAAGCGTCACGCAGGTTTCCATTCCGAGAGCCTTTACGCCCTCCACCATGGCGCAGACCTTGTCGAGGTCGCGATCCTTCGGCGAGCGCCAGGCCGCGCCCATGCAAAACCGCGTTGCCCCGCCCGCCTTGGCCGCACGCGCTTCGGCGAGAACCGCGTCGAGCTCCATCAATTTTTCGGCTTTAATGCCAGTGTCGAATTTGGCTGACTGCGGGCAATAGGCGCAGTCCTCCGGGCAGCCGCCGGTCTTGATGGACAGCAGCGTGGAAATCTGGACCTCCGCAGGATCGAAGTTCTCGCGGTGCACTGCTGCCGCGCGAAATATTAGTTCCGGAAATGGCAACGCGAACAGCGCGCTCACTTCTTCGCGTGTCCAGTCGTGGCGAACCAGATCCATAGGTGGGCGCGGCAATGTGTCGTGAGCGAGCGACATTCCCTGATCTCAATAAGTGGCCCCTCAACGCGGAGGTTCGCTATCCTATACCGCAGCCTCATAAGGGCCAAAGCCCGATCGCGCAATGATTTCATTGCATTGAGCGGTTTGCCCGAAAGTGTTAGCCTGCCGGGCGGGTGAGACAATCCAGGGAATGGCTATGCGACGAGTAACAATCGGCGTCATTTTATTGGCGCTGCTGGCGGTCCCCGCCTCCGCACAACGGGGCGGCGGCGGCAGTACGGAGACAACCGAAGATATCCTGAAGAAAAAAGAAACCGAGGCCGTCAGCAAGCAGTACGACTCGACGATGAAGCGCCTGAAGCAGGATGGTGCGACGCCTGTGCGCACGGACCCTTGGGCGAACATGCGCGCACCCGCGACAAACGATAACAAGCGCTAGGCAGCCGCCGCATGAATCGCGACCGCATGATCAGATTTGCCGCTGTGCTGGTCGGTGCCGCCGTGGTGTTGGTACTGGAGCAACAACTCGGCGCGAAGCTGTACGTCGCGATACCGGGTGGGATTATTGCCTATGTCATCACGCTGGTGGTGCTCGGCCTGATATTCGGCGGCAGCAAACAGACGAAATAGCCGTCACCACCAGTGGCGGCGGTGCCACCCCCCGTAAGGACGGTAATAAGGCCCGCCGTAGTAAACGACGGCCGGCGGATCATAATAGACTGGACCGTCAATAACCTCCGGCCCTTCGACTATTTGCTCGCCGCGCGGCGCTTGCCGATAGGCCGGAGCTGTCGCGGCAGCACGCTGCTGCGGCACGCGGCCACTCATGTCGAGCGCCGTCTGGATTGCGAAACCCTTCTTGTCCTGCCAGGTGATCTCACACCAGCCTTCGTCGCACCCGCCGGTGTCGACCAGACTACCGCCGGGAATCTTGGCGACAATCTCGCTCCCAGTCCCGGGCGCTGCGCGCAAATTTACGGTTGACGCGATGTAAGCGGGTTTGGCCATTGCCGGCACCGCCATGCAGGCGATGGCGAACCCCAGAATACGCGACGCAATTTTCATGGTTTTACCCTCCGTCCACTTGCCTTCGCGTCCCATCGAAGGCACCGGAACTCTCGGCCGCGAAAACGGCGGGAAATGGGCGGGAAAATTACAGGCCGGCAATCTTGTAGCCAATGCCTCCTCCGCTCTTACGCCGTCATACGACATTGCCGGATTTCTAAGCAAAGACGCGGACTTGGCTCGCTAGGTCGCGCTCAGCAAGTCGATGCGCCGGTTTGCGCGCCCTAGCCGCCGTGCCAGGAGACCGGCAAGGTTGCGCATAATGCGCTGGCCCATTTTCGGGTAGATCTCGCAAAAGCCATAAAACCGTTCGAGCGGAAGCTCGACGCATTTTATTGCGGTGTCCGCCCAGACGCTCGCACCACGACGGCTTTCCACTAAAGCCATTTCGCCAAATGCCATTCCAGGGACCAGCGTCGCCAGCCGCACCCCGTCGGCAAGCTTTACGCTGACCATTCCGCTCTGGAGAAAGAAAATGGATGTCGATGCATCGCCGCTGGCGATAATGCGTTCACCGGCCTTGAAATTCTGCACCGTACAAAGTTTGACGATTTCTTCGACCAACTCCGCCGGCATCTCGTGCAGCAATTCCTGTTCGGTGAGAGGAACTGAATCCATCAAATGCGTAAACCCGCCAAAGCGGTAAATGACCTGGTCTTCGGCCCATTCAATCGCCTCGTCGAGCCTGATGAAATGGCGCAACTGACCGCCTTCGCCAAGATGCGTAGCCAGCGCTGTCCAATTGCGCGAGCTCCGCTCAAGTCCCGACAGAACCGGCATGATGCCGAGCGCCGGGAGCTTATCGAGCTGGTCGGCCAATAGCTTGGCCGCACCATTGCTGACCTGCGGGACACGGCTGAAATCGAGAATGAGAACCAGGGGCGATGAACCGTTCCCGATGCGGCGCGCGATAAAGTCAGCATTGGCGAAGGTAATCGTGCCGGTGAGTTCAATAACGCGCATCGCGTTCATGTGCGCATCGATCAGCTTCTGTTCGTGCGGCTGACGGCCGCGCGGAGAACTGCGCTCGAAATCGTAGTCCGCAACAATGCAGGTCCGCACGTCGCTGGTGCGATTGAGCATGTGCAATTCGAATTGTGCCGAAACGGCCTCGCAGACCTTCAAACCGCGAACGCTGTTTCCGTGTTCATCGAGGCGTGGTGAAAAAGAGCCGAGCCCGAACTGCGATGGAAAGGCGGCCAGAATCCCGCCGCCGACGCCGCTCTTGGCGGGAAATCCGACGCGGTAGATCCATTCACCGGCATAGTCGTACATTCCCGAGCTTGTCATGACTGAAAGTGTGCGCGAAATCGCATAAGGACCGATCACGCGCTCGCCGGTCACCGGATTGACGCCGCCATTGCCGAGCGTGGCCGCCATCAAAGCAAGATCGCGCGCCGTCACGAGCACCGAGCATTGCCGAAAATAGACATCGAGCACCGCGTCGACATTGCCTTTGATGATGCCGTAATTGTGCAAGAGGTAGGCGATCGCCCGGTTTCGATCGCCGGTCTGGCGCTCGGACGCAAAAACCGCTTCGTCAATGGTGAGGTCGCGTCCCGCGAGCCGGCTGAGCACGCCGCGAATACGCTCCGTAGCGTTTTCACCTTCGGCCTCGTACAGCAGCCCGGAGCACGCAATCGCGCCGGAATTCACCATCGGATTGAACGGGCGATTGTCGGAGCGCAGCCGGATGGAGTTGAACGCATCTCCGCTCGGCTCGACGCCAATCTTGGCTTCAACACGCTCGGCGCCGAGTACATCGAGCGCCAGCGCGAATACGAAAGCCTTGGAGATGGACTGAATTGTAAACGGCACGGTCGTATCGCCGGTTTCGTAGACGTGCCCATCCATGGTCGCGAGCGCGATGCCGAAATGGCCGGGATCCGCCTTCTGCAGCTCTGGGATGTAATCCGCGACCGCACCGCCGGTCTCGTGCGCGAGTGCCGCGTGGGTGCTGGCAAGAAAGTCTGCGAGCGGATTGGATACTGTCGGTGCGACAGTTTGGCGCGCCGGTACGTTTGATTGAATGTTCATCACGCTTACGATTCCCCCAAGATTCGATAGCTCTGGCGGGATTCTATGCAAGACTTGGACCGCTTGCGGTCGTCCAGATTTCACCTGGCCATGCCCAAAACGCGAATGGCCGGGACGAGCCCGGCCATGACGCACGTCCAATTGTGGTCCGGCGGCCCCTACTCCGCCGCTTCCATCCGCGGTTTGCCCGCTTCCACTTTCGCGGCGCAGAATTTGAATTCCGGAATCTTGCCGAACGGATCGAGCGCGGGATTGGTGAGGATGTTGGCCGCCGCCTCCACGTAAGCAAAGGGGATGAACACAACGCCATCGGGGATTGCGTCGTCCTGTCGCGAATTAAGTTCAACCTCGCCGCGCCGTGTCGTCACCTTCACCATATCGCCCGGCTTGATGCCGAGCTTGGCGAAAGTGCCGCGCGACAGCGAAGCGACGGCAGCCGGCTCCAATGCATCGAGGACGCTTGCGCGCCGCGTCATGGCGCCGGTGTGCCAATGTTCGAGCTGGCGGCCGGTGGTGAGGATAAACGGATATTCGTGGTCCGGCGTTTCATTCGGCGGCAGCAATTTCGCCGCCACCAGCTTGCCCATGCCATTCGGCCGTGGGAAACCCTTGTCGAACACCACGTCGCGGCCCGGCACGTCGGGGCCGTCGACCGGATAAGTGACGTGATCCTCGCGCTCGACGCGGTCCCAGGTGATGTTGTCGAGCGCCGGCATCAGCCGCGCCATCTCCTCGAACACTTCGCTGACGTGCTTGTAGTTCCATTTTTCACCCATGCGTTGGGCGAGATCCTGGATGATCCACAGGTCCTGTCGCGCATCGCCCGGCAGTGGCAACGCCTTGCGGCCCATCTGCACCTGGCGATTGGTGTTGGTGACGGTGCCATCTTTCTCGGGCCAGGCCGAGGCCGGCAGAACGACGTCGGCATAGGACGCAGTTTCAGTGAGGAATAGGTCCTGCACTACGAGGTGTTCGAGGTGGGCGAGCGCGCCGCGCGCGTGGTTGAGATCGGGATCCGACATCGCCGGGTTTTCGCCCATGATGTACATGCCCTTGATCTCGTCGTTGTGGACGGCGTCCATGATCTCGACCACGGTCTTGCCGCGCTTGGGATCGAGCTTTTTGCCCCAGGCCTTTTCGTATTTCGCGATCATCTCCGGACTTTCCACCGACTTGTAATCGGGGAAAAACATCGGGATCAGACCGGCGTCCGACGCGCCTTGCACGTTGTTCTGTCCGCGCAGCGGATGCAGGCCGGTGCCAGGCCGGCCGACCTGGCCGCAGATCAACGACAGTGCGATCAGGCAGCGCGCATTGTCCGTGCCATGGGTGTGTTGCGACACGCCCATGCCCCAGAAAATGATCGCATTTTCCGCGCGCGCAAAGCCGCGCGCCACTTCACGCAGCGTGTCGGCGGGAATGCCGCAGATCGGCGCCATCTCTTCCGGCGTGAAGTCCTTCACGTGCTCGGCGAGTTGGTCGAAGCCTTCCACGTATGTCTGCACGTACTGCTGGTCGTAGAGCTTTTCGCCGATGATGACGTTGAGCATTCCGTTGAGCATGGCGACGTCGGCGCCGTTCTTGAATTGCATCATGCGCCAGGCGTGCCGCTTAAGCGCCTGTCCGCGCGGATCCATGACCACAAGCTTGGCGCCACGCTTTGCCGCCTGCTTGAAGAAGGTGGCGGCGACGGGATGATTTTCGGCCGGGTTGGCGCCGATCACGATGATGAAGTCGGAATTCTTGCACTCGTTGAACGTTGCAGTCACCGCCGCCGAGCCGACGCCTTCGAGCAATGCCGCGACCGAAGATGCGTGGCAGAGCCGCGTGCAGTGATCGACATTGTTGGAGCCAAAGCCGGTGCGCACCAGCTTCTGGAACAGATAGGCCTCTTCATTGGAGCCTTTGGCGGAACCGAAACCGGCAAGCGCGCGCGGGCCGTCACGGTCACGAATTTTCTTCAGGCCCGAGGCCGCGCGTTCCATCGCCTCTTCCCAGGTCGCCTCGCGGAAATGCGTCCAAGGGTTTGACGGATCGACCAGGTCGTCGGCGGCCTTTTTCACGCCATCCTTGCGGATCATCGGCTTGGTCAGGCGCTGCGGGTTGCTGACATAGTCAAAGCCAAATCGACCCTTCACGCACAAGCGGTTTTCGTTGGCCGGGCCGTCACGGCCGGTGACGTAAAGCAGCTTGTCGTCCTTGATCTTGTAGGTGAGCTGGCAGCCGACACCGCAATACGGGCAGACCGAGTTCACCTCGCGATCGGCGAATTCAGTGCGGACATTCTTCTCGTTGACCAGGGTCGCCGGCATCAGCGCGCCGGTCGGACAAGCCTGGACGCATTCGCCGCAAGCCACGCACGTGGAGTTGCCCATCGGGTCGTCGAAATCAAAGACGATCTTTTCGCCATGGCCACGGCCGGCCATGCCGATCACGTCATTGACCTGCACTTCGCGGCAGGCGCGGACACAAAGATTGCATTGGATGCAGGCATCGAGATTGACCGCCATCGCCGGGTGGCTGCGATCGGGTGCAGGCGTACCATGCTTGGGGAATCGGCTGGTGCCGATGTGCATGCGATCGGCCCATTCCCAGAACTTCGATTGCGGATCGTGCGCGGCGGTCTTGCGGTCGGGCTGATCGGAAATGAGCAGTTCGAACACCATCTGCCGCGCGGTCTTGGCGCGGTCCGATGTCGCCTTCACTTTCATGCCTTCCGCCGGCTTACGGATGCAGCTTGCCGCCAGCACGCGCTCGCCTTCGATCTCCACCATGCAGGCGCGGCAATTGCCGTCAGCGCGGTAGCCGGGCTCTGGCGAGTAACAGAGATGCGGGATGTCGGTGCCGAGGCGCTTCGCCACCTGCCAGATGGTCTCGCCCTCCAGCGCTTCGACTTCCTTGCCATCGAGGATGAACTTCACGCTCTTGCCCTTGCCGTTACCTGCGCTCATTGTTTTCGCCTTTCGCCGTCACCAGCTTCCCAGCGGTTTCGACAATTCATCCGGGAAATATTTTAGCACGCACAGCAGCGGATTCGGCGCCGCCTGGCCAAGGCCGCAAATCGAGGCATCGCGCATCGCGGTCGAGAGCTCTTCCAGCAGCTTTACGTCCCACGGGCCCTTCGCCATCAACTTGGCCGCCTTTTCCGTACCGGCGCGGCAGGGGGTACACTGGCCGCAACTTTCATCCTCAAAGAACTTCATCAGATTCAAGGCCGCCGCCTTGATGTCGTCCTTGTCGGACAGGATGACAACCGCATGCGATCCCACGAAGCAGCCATATTTTTCTAGGGTGCCGAAATCGAGCGGAATGTCGGCCATGGACGCAGGCAAAATGCCGCCCGACGGCCCGCCCGGCAGGTAAGCCTTGAAAACATGGCCATCCTGCATGCCGCCGCAGAACTCGTCGACCAGCTCCTGCATGGTGATGCCGGCGGGCGCCAGTTTGACGCCGGGATTTTTCACGCGGCCTGACACCGAGAAGCTGCGGAAGCCCTTACGCTCATGGCGGCCTTGCGAGGTCATCCACTCGGCGCCCTTCTCGATGATGTCGCGGATCCAGAACATGGTCTCCACGTTCTGCTCGAGCGTCGGACGGCCGAAGAGACCGACTTGGGCGACGTAGGGCGGACGATGGCGCGGCAGACCGCGTTTGCCTTCGATCGACTCGATCATCGCCGACTCTTCGCCGCAGATATAGGCACCGGCGCCGCGGCGCAGATGCAACTTCGTGTGTAGCGACAAGCCGGCTTTCTCGACCTTCTCGATCTCGTCGAGCAGCATCAGCCGCAGCTCGGGATACTCGTCGCGAATATAAATGTAAGTGTCGGGCGCCTCGACGACCCAGGCGGCGATCAGCACGCCTTCGATGAAGCGGTGCGGATCCCGTTCGAGATAGTAACGGTCCTTGAAGGTGCCAGGTTCGCCTTCGTCGGCGTTGACCGCGAACAGGCGCGGCGCGGGTTCTGCACGCACCAAAGACCATTTGCGGCCGGTCGGAAATCCTGCGCCGCCGAGACCGCGAAGACCGGCATCGCTGACGATCTTGATCAGCTCATCGCGTGTACGTTTGTCCGTCAGGCAAGATTTCAGCAGCGTGTAACCGCCCGCCTTCTGATAAGCGGAAAAATCAGCGCCCGGGGTCCACGCGTGCGCGTGCGGCTTTGCCTTTACCGCGGCGGCGACATTTTCTGGAGTCGCCTTGAATGTCTGCACGTGTCCGACCGCGGCGACCGGTGCATGATCGCAGGCGCCCATGCAAGGCGCGCGAACAACTCGAACATCGCGGCCAAGTTTGCCGGGTAGATCCTTCAGCAATTTTTCAGCACCAGCCATCGCGCAGGACAGTGAATCGCAAACACGCACTGTGACGGGAGGTGGCGGCATCTCGCCTTCCTTCACCACATCGAAATGCGCGTAGAAGGTCGCAACCTCATAAACTTCGGTCAGCGCCATTTTCATTTCGGCGGCGAGCGCAGCGAGGTGCGGGGCGGAGATGTAGCCGTATTGATCCTGAATAAGATGCAGATGTTCGATCAGCAGATCGCGCCGGCGCGGGCGGTCGGTGAGGAGCGACCGGATTTCGACCAGCGCCTGCGGATCGACCTGGCGTCCCTTGGGCGTGCGTGGCGGACGCCGCCGGCCGGCAGGCGCGCCAGCCGGAACCGCGGCGGCCCCTTGTTCTGTGACGCTCATCTCTTCTCCCTCTGAACTTTAGAAAAACGCTTCTGAATCCCCTGAGGCAAGCCCTCGACCCAAATCGAGTGATAGACGTTTTCTATTAATACGCTCGTTGTGCTTGTAATTTCCGATGATGCTGCCTTAATTGGCAGCGCGAATAGCGTCTGGCTCCGCTATCGAGGGCAATCCGGAAACGCGTCATATCCGCACAGATTGGGCAATAATTTGCTGGAAAAACTGGAATTTCTCCTCGCCTTGGCCCGGGAGAAGCATTTTGGCCGAGCGGCCGAAACTTGCGGGGTAACCCAACCGACACTGTCGGCCGGCGTGAAGCAACTCGAGGAAACTTTTGGCGTCCTGCTGGTCAATCGCGGTTCCCGTTTCCAGGGGTTCACCGCCGAAGGCGAGCGCGTGCTGGAATGGGCGCGCCGCATCGTCGGCGATACCCGGGCCATGCGCCAGGAGGTTGATGCCCTCCGTCACGGACTCGCCGGACGGCTTCGTCTCGCTGCAATTCCGACCGCCCTCGCGATGGTGGAAACCTTGACCACGCCATTCCGCGCGCGGCATCCGGATGTTCAGTTCACGGTCTTGTCACGTACATCGATCGAGATCCTCACACATCTGGAAAATCTCGAGATCGATGCCGGACTAACCTATCTCGACAACGAACCGCTCGGCCGTGTGACCGCAATTCCCCTCTACCGCGAGCGGTATCGTCTGCTGGTCGCATCCGACGCACCGCTCGGAGACCGCGAGTCGGTATCCTGGTCGGAAGTCGCGCAGGTGCCACTGTGCCTGCTCACTCCGGATATGCAGAACCGGCGCATCATCGAGCGACTGCTGCGTGAGACCGGCATTGATCCGCACATCACGCTCGAGTCGGATTCTATGATCCTCCTGTACTCGCATGTCCGCACAGGTCGTTGGGCCAGCGTCATGCCGGCGCGCCTGGCGGCATCGCTCGGGCTCACAGACGTTCTGCGGGCAATTCCAATTGTTGGGCCCGAAGCATCGCACACCATTGGCTTGGTTGCACCGGCCCGTGAGCCGATGACAACCTTGACGGCTGCGCTTGTTGCCGAAGCGCGCCGCGTTGCGCCTTTATTGTCGGATTGATTCACACTAGTCTTTAGTCGATACGCCAAGGAAACCCTGCGGTTATTCGGTACGTCCTATTCGGTGAACCGCGTTCGCGCCGCCATGTTTAATGCGGCTATCCGCTGGACGCCGATCGAACTCGACTAGCCGAGATCTAGAGTGGCGCGAGGGACGGCGACGGCGTTTCAACAATGTCAGTGTCGTCACTCGCTGCCTGTTTCAGGTCTTGCGCGGTAGGGGCCTTTTTCTTTGCACCCCGCTGCGACCGCTCTTTTATGCGCCGTTCGTAAAAATTGACGATATTGCGGGCTGTTTCCTTGCTGAGCTTTCTGTAACGCTCAAAGGCCTCGGTGATCTCGTCGGGCTGCAGGCTCCGGTTTGCGACGTACATAACAAGCAGCTCGCGCGCCGTCGTCCAGGAACACCCGGCGGCCTTGGCGAGGAGCAGCACCATGTCTTCACCCTCGTCGAGGAGCGCGCGCTCCACCAGATCGATCGGAAACACACCCAGTCGGGCGAGCGCCACCGCCGTCTTTTCGAAATCCTGCGCGTGCGCCGGGCCGTGCACGCTGGCTTCAGTAATGGGGCGCACGTTGAAGCGCCGCTTGGCTTCGCGCACGGCCGCGGTATGCGCGCGCGATTCTTTGCGTACTTCTTGCTGCATTTCCGTTGCAACGTCGTCGACGGAATCACGAATGGCGGCGGCCAATTTCGGATTGGAAGCCTCGAGCTTGGCGCGGACATTTGACGATGCCGCCTCCAGCAACTTGAGGAAGTATTGACGCGGAATATCGCTGCGCTCGCCGAGAGCCAAAGTCAGCTTGCGGTCATAACGCGCGCGGGTCGTCAGCTTGCCGTAGCCGGCAAGTGAAAAGCGCGCACCTTTGTTTTTGACGACCCGGTGAACGACCCGTTGATCGCCACGCTCGACAAGGACGTCGGTGACCACTTCGCTCAATTTCAGGCGCTGCGCGATCGAAAACAGATGATCCTGGCTCTTGGTGGTGGCGTTTTCGACAAGGTCATCATCGGTCAACTGTTGCGAGTGCACCAGCACCGGTCCCGCGACTTCGATCGCATCATCGAATGCCATCGAGCGGATCATCCTCGGTGGAGCCCTTTCCATCACGGCCAGGTGCTCCGCAAGCTTTGCGCGCGCCTTGACCTCGATATCAGCGGAAAGCTGTTCGAGCACGTCATCGAAAAGCGCGATCTGGTCGTGCGAATAGCTGCGCGAGCCCGCCGCGAATAGATCGGCGATACGCTGAAGGATCCGCAGACGCTGGTCGACGCTGCTGATTGATGCCGAAGCGATCAATTCATCGAGCACTGAACGGCTCTGCGCGAGTGCGTTGGAATTCTGGGACGCGGCGGTGGCTGGCATGGGTAATGCTGGTTAACCGGTGGTTACTGATCGCCTTGCGGTCCTGCGGGGAATTCCGCGCGACCGTAGCGGGTAGCAACCTACCGGAAACTTCCGAAAACTCGCTCTACAAGCACCATGCAAAAGTGCAAAAAATTTTAGGCAATTTGACCGCCGCGATGCAGGCGTTCGCAGCCAGAATTGCCACGCCGAAATGACGAAAGGCCCGCTTTTGGCGGGCCTTTCTCATTCATCATGCCACGGCGCAAAGTCTTAAAACAATCCGACGATCTGGCCCTGCGCGTTGACGTCGATCGAGTCAGCCGACGGCACCTTGGGCAGGCCGGGCATGGTCATGATCTCACCGCAGATTGCCACGACGAACTCAGCGCCGGCAGAAAGCCGGACCTCACGTACGTTGATCGTGTGATCGGCCGGCGCGCCTTTGGCGTCCGGATTGGTGGAGAACGAGTACTGGGTCTTGGCCACGCAAATCGGCAATTTGCCGTAGCCCATTTCTTCCCAGGCCTTGAGCTGGTCCTTCACCGACTTGTCGGCGGTCACGTTCTTCGCGCGGTAGATTTCACGCGCAATGGTCTCAATCTTTTCGAAGAGCGGCATTTCATCGGGGTAGAGGAACTTGAGCTTGCTCTTGCCCTCGTCAATGACCTTGACCACCGCTTTGGCAACATCGGCGGCGCCCGCCCCGCCCATGGCCCAGTGATCGGCCATCAGCGCCTCGACGCCCAGCGCCTTGCATTTCTCTCTCACCAGCGCAATTTCGGCATCGGTATCGGCGGAGAAGCGGTTGATCGACACGACCGCCGGCAAGCCGAATTTCTTGACGTTCTCTACATGGCGCTGAAGATTGGCCATGCCAGCTTCGAGCGCCTTCAAATTCTCGGACTTGAGGTCTTCCTTCTTGACGCCGCCGTGCATTTTGAGCGCGCGGATCGTGGCGACCAGCACCACGCAATCGGGCGTAAGCCCGGCCTTGCGGCACTTGATGTCGAGGAATTTCTCGCCACCAAGGTCGGCGCCAAAGCCGGCTTCGGTCACGACGTAGTCCGCAAGTTTGAGCGCGGTGGTGGTGGCGAGCACCGAATTACAGCCATGCGCGATGTTGGCGAAGGGCCCGCCATGAATGAAGGCGGGTGTGCCTTCCAGTGTCTGCACCAGGTTGGGCGACAGCGCCTCCTTGAGCAGCACGGTCATGGCGCCATGACCTTTCAGGTCACGAGCGCGCACAGGCTTTCTGTCGCGGGTATAGGCCACGATGATGTTGCCGAGCCGCTCCTTGAGGTCGTCGAGGTTCTTGGCGAGGCAGAAAATCGCCATCACTTCGGACGCAACGGTGATATCGAAGCCGGCCTCGCGCGGATAGCCATTGGCGACGCCACCGAGCGAGCAAACGATCTCGCGCAGCGCGCGGTCGTTCATGTCCATGACGCGACGCCACACCACGCGGCGTGAGTCGATGCCAAGGGAATTGCCCCAGTAGATATGATTGTCGATCAACGCCGAAAGCAGGTTGTGCGCCGACGTAATGGCGTGAAAATCGCCGGTAAAATGAAGATTGATGTCCTCCATCGGCACGACCTGGGCGTAACCGCCGCCGGCAGCGCCGCCCTTCATGCCGAACGATGGCCCCAGGCTCGGCTCGCGCAGGCACAGCATTGCCTTCTTGCCGATGTGATTGAGCGCGTCAGTCAGGCCCACCGTCGTGGTCGTCTTGCCCTCACCCGCCGGCGTCGGCGTGATCGCCGTGACGAGGATCAGCTTGCCGTTCGGCTTGCTTTGCAGCGACTTGATATAGTCCATCGACACCTTGGCCTTGTAGTGGCCGAAAGGGTCGAGATTCTCGGCTGCGATGCCGAGCTTTTCCTTGGCAACGTCGAGGATCGGCCGCTTCTTGGCGGCCTGCGAAATTTCGATGTCGGATTTCGGGCTTTGATGCTGCGAGGCGGGCATTGGAGATTTTCCGTTATTTGAAATGAAAACTAACCAAGCCGCGCCCCGACGGCGAGCTTGGCGGTGGAGATAAATTCGGCGGCATCGATCTTCTTGCCGCCGTCAGGTTGAACACGGGTGATCTTGAAACGCCCGTCGGCGCAGACCACGGTGAAGCTGTCGGCATCGATCGCGACCACTTCACCGAGCTTGCCGGCGATGCCCTTCGGATCTTTCGCCGGCAGCGGCTTAGCGTCGAAGATCTTCAGCGTCTTGCCATCGAATGTCGTCCAGGCGCCCGGCGCTGGATTGCAGCCACGGATCAGGCGATCGATCTGCTCCCACGGCTTGCCCCAGTCGATCTTGGCGTTGCCCGGGCCGCAACGGCCTTCATAGGTGGCCTTGGACTCATCCTGCTTGATGCGCGGCGCCTTGCCGGCCTTCACGAGGTCAACGCCTTCCAACATCGCCTCGACACCCATCGGGAAAAGGCGGTCGAAATAGACGGTGCCGAGCGTGTCGGTGGCGGAGATCGGCGTTTTCCGTGTGACCAGGATGTCGCCGGTATCGAGGCCATTGTCGGGCCAGAAGATCGACAGGCCGGCTTCCTTCTCGCCTTTGATGATTTGCCAGTTGATGGCGGAGGCGCCGCGATAGGCTGGCAGCAGCGACGGGTGGTACTGAATCGAGCCGTGGGTGGGGATGTTGAGGAAGTCCTCCGGGACGAACAGCGTCACGAAGGCCATCACCTGCAGATCGGGCTTGAGCGCCTTGAATTCTTCCCAGACCTTCGGGTCCTTGTAGGACGCCGGCTGATAGATGGGCAGCTTGGCGGCGACCGCGGCTTCCTTGAGTGGATCGGCCTTGGCGCCTTCCTTTTCCGGGGCGACATAGACCGCAATCACATTTTCACCGCGCTTGAGCAGCGCCTCGAGCACGGCCTTGCCAAAGGCCTGCTGCCCGTGAACGACGATACGCATAGTCAACTCCCTCCCCAACTTGTCATCGCCTGGTATGTCCCGGCGATCCCGATTACTCGGGCACTGCGTCCCTAGTCCGGGATGCCCGGGACGAGCCCGGGCATGACAAAGACTAAGCCGCTTTTTCTTCCTTCTTCGGCGCGCTCAAGGCGCCGGAGTTCTTGATTTCGTTGACGTCCGCAGCCTTGAGGCCGAGCACGTCCGTAAGAATTTCATCCGTGTGCTCGCCCAAAAGCGGTGACCGTTTCACCTCGGAGATCGAGTCCGACATCTTGATCGGGTTGCCGACGGTCAGATATTTGCCGCGGGTCGGATGGTCGACCTCGACCACAGTGCCGGTCTTGCGCAGCGAGGGCTCCTCGGCGATTTCCTTCATCGACAGGATCGGACCGACCGGAATATCGACCGCGTTGCATTTCTCCATGACCTCGAACTTGGTCATGGTCATGGTCCACTGCTCGATCCGTCCGAAAATGGCCTTGAGCTTCGGCAGCCGCGCGCGCGGCGTGGCGTATTCCGGATCGGACTTCCAGGTGGGCTCACCAATCAGATCGCAGATCGCCTGCCAGACCGGAGCCTGGGTGATGAAGTAAATGTAGGCGTCCGGATCCGTTTCCCAGCCTTTGCACTTGAGGATCCAGCCCGGCTGGCCACCGCCGGAATCGTTGCCGGCGCGCGGTACCGCATCTCCGAACGCGACACCCTCGCCGTACTGGCTGTATTCGGTGAGCGGGCCAGCCTTCAGGCGCTGCTGGTCGCGCAGCTTGACGCGACAGAGATTGAGCACGCCATCCTGCATGGCGGCGAGCACTTTCTGGCCGCGGCCGGTTCGGTTGCGCTGGTAGAGCGCGCAGACAATGCCGAGCGCCAGGTGCAGGCCGGTGCCGCTGTCGCCGATCTGCGCACCGGTCACCAGCGGAGGTCCTTCACGGAATCCCGTGGTCGAAGCCGAGCCGCCGGCGCATTGCGCGACGTTCTCGTAGACCTTGCAATCTTCATAGGGACCCGGACCAAAGCCCTTGACCGAGGCGACGATCATGCGTGGGTTGAGCTTGTGAATGTGCTCCCAGGTCAACCCCATGCGGTCGAGCGCGCCCGGCGCGAAATTTTCCACCAGCACGTCGCACTTCTTGATCAGCTCATCGAGCACGCGCCTGCCCTGTGGATGCTTGGAATCGATGGTGATCGAACGCTTGTTGTGGTTGAGCATCGTGAAATAGAGCGAGTCCGCGCCCTTCACATCGACCAGCTGGCCGCGGGTGATGTCCCCAACACCCGGACGCTCGACCTTGATGACGTCGGCGCCCATCCAGGCGAGCAGTTGCGTACAGGTCGGGCCCGATTGCACGTGCGTGAAATCGAGAATCCGCACGCCGGTGAGTGCTTTGCCATCGTGGCCAAACGGCTTTGACGACGGCCTCGGCAGGTGACCATTGCCATTGGCTTTCTTAGCTGCCGGCTTCCGGGCCGCGAGTTTCACCACTTTGCGAGCGCGCTTTTTCGATGCGGCTTTCACCTTTTTCCGTTTCTTCTTGGCCATGTGCCTTTCCTCCGAATCCAGTTCTGCCTGATGTCCCTGATGTACAGCGCAGCAGTCGCTGCGGCGCCGCATTCCCCTTATTTCTTCTTCAGCTTGCTTTGCGGATTGAGATTGCCGATGCGGCCGCTCTCGCTGCCGGCCGCCGGGTCGAGCACTGCGTTAATGAGTGTCGGCTTACCGGAATCCATCGCGGCGTTAACGGCCCGCTTGAGTTCGTCCGGAGACGTCGCGTTGACGCCGACGCCGCCGAAACCCTCCATCATCTTGTCGTAGCGCGAGCCCTTCACGAATACCGTCGGTGCAGGATCCGAGCTCACGGAATTGACATCGGTACCGCGATAAATGCCGTCGTTATTGAAGATGACGATGCAAACCGGGAGCTTGTAGCGGCAGATGGTCTCGACCTCCATGCCGGAGAAGCCGAAAGCGCTGTCGCCTTCCACGGCGAGGACCGGCTTGCCGGTTTCGATGGCCGCAGCGATGGAATAGCCCATGCCGATGCCCATGATGCCCCAGGTGCCGACGTCCAGTCGCTTGCGCGGCTGGTACATATCGATGATACCGCGCGCGAGATCGAGCGTGTTGGCGCCCTCGTTGACGAGGATCGCGTCCGGCCGTTCCTTAATGACCGTGCGCAGCACGCCGAGCGCACCGTGATAGTCCATCGGCGAATTGTTGTTCATCAACCGCGGCGCCATCTTGGTGACGTTCTCCTCGCGCTTCTTACTGACGGCGCTGGTCCAGTCGGCCGGCGGGGCCGGCCAGTTTCCGCCCATGCCGTGCAGCAGCGCAGCGACGCATGAGCCGATATCGCCAACGACGGGCGCGACGATCTCGACGTTTGAATCCATTTCCTTGGGCTCGATATCGATCTGAATGAACTTTTTCGGTGCTTCACCCCAAGTCTTGCCCTTACCATGCGACAACAGCCAGTTCAGCCGCGCTCCGATCAGCATGACGACGTCACTGTCCTTGAGCACCGTTGAACGCGCCGCACCCGCGCACTGCGGATGCGTGTCAGGCAGCAAGCCTTTGCCCATGCTCATCGGCAGGAAGGGAACGCCGCTCTTTTCCACCAGCGCGCGGATTGCATCGTCGGCCTGCGCATAGGCTGCGCCCTTGCCAAGGATGATCAGCGGCCGCTTGGCGCTTTTGAGTACATCGAGTGCGCGTTTGATGGCGTCAGGTGCCGGAATCTGCGCAGGTGCCGGGTCGATCACTTTTACAAGTGATTTCTTTCCAGCCTCGGCGTCCATCACCTGCCCGAAGAGTTTGGCTGGCAGATCGAGATAGACCCCGCCCGGACGCCCGGACACGGCCGCGCGGATCGCGCGCGCCAGCCCGATTCCGATGTCTTGCGCATGCAGCACGCGGAAAGCCGCCTTGCACAGCGGTTTGGCGATCGCGAGCTGATCCATCTCCTCGTAATCGCCCTGCTGCAGGTCGACGATCTCGCGCTCCGACGAGCCCGACATCAGGATCATCGGGAAGCAGTTGGTCGTCGCATGGGCGAGCGCGGTCAGACCGTTGAGGAAGCCGGGTGCCGACACCGTGAGGCACACGCCGGGCTTTTTCGTCAGGAAGCCGGCGATCGACGCCGCATAGCCGGCGTTCTGTTCATGGCGGAACGAGATGACGCGGATGCCCTCGGCCTGCGCCATGCGGCCGAAATCCGTGATCGGAATACCGGGCACGCCGTAGATCGTGTTGAGGCCGTTGAGCTTCAACGCATCAATTATGAGGTGGAAGCCGTCCGTCAGCTCGCGCTCGGTTTCGGCGGCATCTGCCGGTTTTTCTTTCACTGCTGCATCAGCCATGGGAGTCCTCCCGCTCTTTTGTTCGTTTAATCGAGGTAATCGGCATAGCGCGCGACATGATCGGCAAGGCCGAGCGCATGGTCGCGTACGAGCTCTCCAGCGCGATCGGTCGCGCGCGCTTCCAGTGCTTCAATGATGTTCATGTGATCGCGGATTGAGCGATCGGCGCGATCTTTTTCGCCGATCGTGGTGCGCCGGATCATGCGCATGTGCGTGAAGAGATTTTCGGCGAGATCGATCAGGACGTCATTGTGACTGAGCCTGATGATGGTCTGGTGGAACTCGATGTTGACGTCCGAATACTCGTCGAGATGCGCGCGCAGCTGACCGTTTTCGAAAGTTGCGAACATCTTGCGCAATCCGGCGACTTCTTCGTCGGTCGCGGTCTGCGTAATCAATCGTGCCGCCATGCTTTCCAGCGCCGCCCAGGCAGTGATCATCTCGATCACCTCGCGCTTGGTTTTGCGCACCACATAGATGCCGCGCCGCGGCACCGAACGGACAAAGCCTTCGCTTTCAAGCTGAGCCATCGCTTCGCGCACCGGCGTGCGGCTGATCCCGAAATCCTGGGCAAGTTTGCGCTCGTCCAGCCGGATATCGTCGCGATTGCGGTAGATATCCATCGCCACGATCGCGTTCTTCAGCGCGGCATAGGCCTTGTGCTTGAAGCTCGGCGTGATGTCGATCGGCTGAAGCGCGGGGTGCGGCGCGAGCGGTGCGCGGGCGGCTGCACCACGCTCGGAAACGCTGACGCGACGGGGGTTACGATCTCGGGTACTCATGCTGGTATACAATATGCCAGATGCTCCGGCGTGCGGCAACCGCCCCCATGATTTTGGAGATCACCATGAAAATCAGGACGAAGGTCGCAGATCTCGGAATGCGACGGCCGAGCGGATCTTATTCCGCCGGCCGCAGCTTGCCTGAACGAAGCCGCGTCCATCCGGCCTGGATCATCGGCCAGAACAGCGCGATCAGACCCAACCCCATGATCGTGCTGACAAGCCCGTTCGAGAAGAACACACCGAGGCTGCCTTGCGAAGCGAGGAGCGACTGGCGGAACCCTTCTTCAGCCTTGTCTCCCAGCACGATCGCCAGCACCATTGGCGCCATCGGATAGTTGCACTTCTTCATGAAGTAGCCGACGACGCCGAACACCACCATCATCACCACATCGAAGGTGTTGTTGTGCACGGTGTAGGCGCCGATCGCGCAGAACACCATGATCACCGGCGCAATCACGCTGAATGGAATGCGCAGGATCGCGGCAAACAGCGGCACGCAGGTCAGCACAATGATCAGGCCGACAATATTGCCCATGTACATGCTGGCAATCAGGCCCCACACGAAATCCTTCTGCTCAACAAAGAGCAGCGGGCCGGGCTGCAAGCCCCAAATGAGCAGGCCGCCGAGCAACACCGCCGCGGTAGGCGAGCCCGGCACGCCGAGCGCGATCATCGGCAGCAGCGCCGAGGTCCCAGCGGCGTGCGCCGCAGTCTCTGGCGCGATTACGCCTTCGATCTCACCGTTGCCGAAATTATGCCCATGCTTCGAAATGCGCTTGGCGATGCCGTAGCTCATGAAAGATGCCGGCGTGGCGCCGGCCGGGCTGATCCCCATCCAGCAACCGATCAGACACGAGCGCAGATAGAGCAGCCAGTAGCTTGGCAGTTTCGCCCAGGTCTGCAGCACGACCTTCATATTCAGTGCGGCCGGCTTGCCGCGGAAGCTCAGGCCCTCTTCCATGGTCAGCAGAATTTCGCCGATGCCGAAAAGACCGATCACCGCGATCAGGAAGTCGAAGCCGTTGAGCATCTGCTCGACGCCGAACGTAAGCCGCAATTGCCCAGTCATCTGGTCGAGGCCGACGGCGCCAAGCCCGAAACCGAGCATCATCGATGCGACGGTCTTGAATGGCGGTTCCTTGCTCAATCCGACGAAGCTGCAGAAGGCAAGAAAATAGACCGAGAAAATTTCAGGTGGCCCGAAGCGCAATGCGAAACTGGCAACCAGCGGCGCCACCAGTGTGATGATGATCACCGCGAACAGCGCGCCAACGAACGACGACGTGAAGGCCGCAGTCAGCGCTTCACCGGCCCTGCCATTCTGCGCCATTGGATAACCGTCAAACGTGGTCGCTACAGACCATGGTTCGCCCGGTATGTTGAACAGGATCGAGGTTATGGCGCCGCCGAACAAGGCACCCCAGTAGATACACGAGAGCATTATAATCGCCGACGTCGGCGACATGGAAAACGTCAGCGGGAGCAGGATCGCAACGCCGTTGGCTCCGCCGAGACCTGGCAACACGCCGACGATCACGCCAAGCACAATGCCGACGACCATCAGCACCAGATTGAACGGCTGCACCACCACTGCGAAGCCGTGAAAGAGATTACCAATATCTTCCATGAACCCGTCTCTTGATTAACCGAGCATTGCCCCAAATCGCCGGCGCATCGCGCGCGGCGGCTGTCAAATCTTCAGTACCCCAGGAAGCTTTCGAGCGGCCCCTTCGGCAGCGGGACAAGGAACCACATCTCGAACATCAGAAAGGTCAGAACCGGGACCAAAAGCGCAACCGCCACGGCGATGTGCCACGCATAGTTTCCGAACCAGCGCATGAAGAATGCGATCAACAGCGCAGAGGCAACATAAATCCCAAGATAGGGCACCAGCGCCACATAGATGATGGTCGGCACGAGAACGGATATGACCTGCCGAAGCTGGCCCCACTCCGCGAACACCTTCTGTCCGGATGTCTTGAGCACCGCCAGAAGATTAACCGCGCACGAAAACAGAACAATGAGGCTGACATAGAATGGAAAAAATCCGGCGCGCGGCCCTTCGTCACCCCAGCCAATACCGACTTTCAAACTTCCGTAAATTCCGATCAGCGCGAGGAGCGCCATGAAACCGGCAACTCCGATTTCGACGCTCCGGTGGGACGGACCCGTCCCACCGGTTTCGTTTGTTGTCTGATTCATTACACCCTCAAGTGGCTGCGATCGAAACAACCGCAGTTAGTTGGTCTTGGCGAGGAAACCGGCCTCTTTCATCAGGCCTTCGTGCAGTTTCTCCGCATCGGCCACCCACTTGGCATATTCGGCACCCGTCATAAAGGTGGTGTTGAACGCCCCGTCGCTCATCAGCTTCTTCCACTCGGGCGTCTCGCGCACCTTCTTGAACAGGTCGACATAGTAGGCGACCTCATCCGGCGTGACGCCCGGTGGCATGAAGTAGCCGCGCAGCATCAGGTACTCGACATCAAGGCCCTGCGACTTGCAGGTCGGGATGTCGTTCCATGACATGTCGCCAGCGATCTTGTCGTGATAGTCCAGCTTCTTGCTGTCAAACACGCAAAGCGGACGCAGTTTGCCGGCGCGCCAATGGGCAACTGCCTCAATCGGGTTGTTCACCGTTGAATCGACGTGATCGCCAACGAGCTGCACAGCGACAGCGCCGCCGCCTTTGTAAGGAATGTAGGTCATCTTTTTGCCGGTCGCCTTTTCAAGCGCGACCGTGATGATCTGGTCTTCCTGCTTCGAACCGGTGCCGCCCATCTTGAAAGTGTTATCGGGCGCGGCCTTGATGGCGGTGACGTAGTCCTTCACCGTCTTGTACGGCTTGTCGGCATTGACCCACAGAATGAATTCGTCGAGCGCCATCATCGAGACGGGGGTCAGATCCTTCCAGTTGAATGGAATGCCGGTGGCAAGCGGCGTCGTGAACAGATTCGAAAGCGTGATGATGAGCTTGTGCGCATCGCCCTTCGCATTCTTGGCGGCCAGGAAGCCCTCGCCGCCGGCACCGCCCGACTGATTGATCACCACCACCGATTGCTTCGACAAATTGTGCTTGGTGATGATGCCCTGCATCACACGGGCCATCTGGTCCGCACCACCACCGGTACCGGCCGGCACGATAATTTCGATGGGCTTGGTGGGCTCCCACGCTTGCGCAGGCATCGCCAGCGCAACCGCGCCGCCAATAAAGGCAGCGGCAAAACCCAAAACCTGCGTCGTAGTTCGCATTTCACTCCTCCCTGAGGTCCTCCGCTTGGCCGATCTTCTTGTCGGCTCAGCGACTATTCATCACCCGTATAGTCATCGTAGCGAGAAAGGGCCCAATAACAAATAGTACATATTCGCTAGACGCTG
This sequence comes from uncultured Alphaproteobacteria bacterium, assembly GCA_963801955.1. Classification (GTDB taxonomy): domain Bacteria; phylum Pseudomonadota; class Alphaproteobacteria; order Rhizobiales; family Xanthobacteraceae; genus Pseudolabrys. Next base: position 29,378 of record CAWDGS010000002.1, on the reverse strand, counting down.
GCGGCTCGTGCAGATACGGGGCTTTTTGCCGCGCTTTTCATAGTCATTTGGCCCGCACTTTTGCAACGCAGCAATGTTAGCGGCCGTTCCAACTGCTTGGGTGTCTGAAGACGTTTGGTGGTAACTGCGCGCAGTTGCCCAAATAAACAGGCCCGGCGTCTCCGCCGGACCTGAATATCGCGCTCGAATTTGGTTGCGGGGGTAGGATTTGAACCTACGACCTTCAGGTTATGAGACTGTCCTGGCACTTTTCGCTTCCCTAACGAAACGTCCGCCGATTTTAACCAAGTCGCTGATTTTCCCTGACTTTCCGCGAAACGTCACTGGCATTCGACGCCATCAAACGACAGATTCTGTCGTTCGATGTGTTGACACAGTGCTGACACGGAAAGTCCGATGACCGAGCGCCTGACTGAGAATCTCGTGCGTAAAGCGCTGGCGCCAGCGCGCGGCCAGACATTGCTTTGGGACGGCGAGATAAAGGGCTTTGCCCTGCGCGTAACGTCGGGCGGTGCCAAGTCCTTTGTGCTCGACTACCGCGCCCAAGGACGTCAACGCCGCTTTACCATTGGCAGCTTTCCCGACTGGTCGGTGCAGGCCGCCCGCCAAGCCGCCAAAGACCTCAAGCGCGAAGTCGATGCTGGCCGCGACCCCATGGCAGACCGCCATAATGAGCGCGCGGCGCCGACCCTGCAGGATCTCTGGGAGCGCTATCAGGTCGAACATCTTCCTATGAAGGCGCCGCGTGCGCAGGCCGACGAGCGCAGCATCTGGGAAAAGATCATCCTGCCGCGGCTCGGCAAGTTGAAGCTCGCGGCGATCGACCACGACGCCATCGATTCCCTCCATCGCGACATCACCACCATTCGCGGCACCCCGGTGCGCGCCAATCGGACCGTCGAAACGTTGCGCAAAGCCTTCAACCTCGCGATCCGCTGGAACTGGTGCGAGCGCAATCCCGCCTCGGGCGTGCGCCGAAACCCAGAGGATAAGCGCACCCGCTACCTCAACAAGACTGAGATTGGCGCGCTGGCGCAGGCGCTCAACGACCATTCAGAGCCGGCATCCGCGAACGCCATCAAACTCCTGATGCTGACCGGCGCCCGGCGCGGCGAGGTGCTCGGCGCCACCTGGGCGATGTTTGATCTGGAAAACGGCATCTGGACCAAGCCATCCGCCCACACCAAACAGCGACGTCTTCACCGCGTGCCGCTCAACGGCCCGGCCCTCCGCCTCCTTATCGAAATAAAAGAAGAAGTCGCGCGGACCGCCCGGGACGATGGGGTTGTGATGAGCCCATTTGTGTTCCCAGGCGCGGGCGACAAACCGCTCACCGACATCAAGCGCACCTGGGCCTCTGTGTGTCTCAAGGCTGGATTGACCCAGCAGGTCCCGAAGAAGGCACGCAACGGCAAGGCGCTCAAGGGCAAGGACGGCAAGCCGGTCATGATTGCGCAACCGAGCGTACGCTTGCACGACCTGCGGCATTCCTTCGCCAGCATTCTGGTCTCGGCCGGCGCTTCGCTGCCCCTCATCGGTCAGATGCTCGGCCATACCCAAGTGCAGACGACCGCAGCGCTACGCCCACCTGTTCGACGACCCGCTTGCGCAAGGCAGCCGAAACCGTCGGAAAGTTCATGAGCCCCGCAATGAAGAAACTACCTGCGCCGGACAAGGTGCAGTCATGAGCATCAAATTCGAAGAGCCGATCCTCGGATGGCGCACGCTGAAAGACGTGTATGATCATTACCTGGCGCAAACGCCTTCGGACGAAGGAATTTGCGCCGCGGAGGCGATCGAGCGCGCCGAAAAACGAGCACGCGTGCGTGAAGTAGCCATCCAAGTCCAAAAAATGATGCCGGCTGAACAACGCGACGAGGTAGTTGGTTCGATTAAAGAAGACAAAAATCGAGCAAATTGGTTGCGAGCGATTGTTACGCAACTCATGATTAAAGACGCCGTTGCTGGTGTTTGGTTCGCAATTGGGCGCGGGGTCAACAGTAGCGCCCATGAATTGATAGACCCGTATCACTGGAACTTTCTGCTACTTAACACTGAAAAGGGCATCGTCGGACGCGATGACTTCCGATTCGAGGATCTGCGTTGCGCATTCACGAAAGATGTCCCGGAAGCCCACCCGATCCGCGCAGCAATCCGAATTACTCGGGAAGACAGCCCCTCAGTCTCTTCCGCCGTCGCAGGAGTTGTTGGCGCACAGAAAATTGTCAGTCCGCCGACCGCTCCATTCGGGGTGCAGGACGATGGCCACCATGATGGGCCGGGGCGCCCCTCGACCTTTCATCTGATCGACAGCGAATTCGAGAAACGCAGGGAGCGCAATCTTCTCGAATGTTCGTTAACTAAGGAAGCACGGGCGCTTTCAGTTTGGTTCAAGACTGCCCACCCTCACCGTCAGCCGTATCAGCCTAAGACCATCGCTAATCGTCTGCGGACCCGGTATCTAGCGGCGAAAGTGGACCTCAAACGCCCGAAATTATAATTTCGGGCACATTTTCGGGCAGCTATTCAGGCTTCCAACTGTCGGCATATGTCATCGCGTGACGGCGCCTGGCGCCGTGCTGCGCGGAACCGATCCCGATGCCGATGGATCAAGCCATCACATCTGACAACACTGAAGTGCTCTCGGAATTCGCCAGCACGGATTTTCTGGATGGGTTCATCAGTGAACCGGACTACGCGCGCCGGCGCGGCGTCACTCTGCGAACCTGCCAGCGCGACCGGCAGCTGCGCAAGGCACCACCGTACATAAAATTTGGGCGACGGATCTTCTATCGAGTTGATGCGGTGCGCGCGTGGCTTGTGAAAAACGAGCGCCTGGATGACCGAGCCCCAGCGCAATCGCGAATGAGGCAATTCCAATCAACTTCGTATGCAAAACAAAAGGCGAGCACGCCATGATCGATGATAACGAACCCGCTGGACTGGAACTCCTCGATCCGACATTGCCGGACGATAAATTCGCCGAGCAGGTTGTCGACGAACTGCTGCGCATGTTCCGGGACGACCGCGATCTATTCAGCTTTTGTGTATATCGACGCACAAAAGACGTGCCAATGATGCCGTTCGATTACCCGGACGAAGATGAGCGTCATTGGCTCATTGCACACCTGCTCGGCGGGTATGGCATCATTGCGCAAGGCAGAACCACCCAAATCGACTTGTGCACGCTTGCCGAGACTCGTGAAAATGCTCGCAGATGGCATGCCGCGACACCGGAGGAACGCGCGTCGCATGTGGCGCGCGTCGATGCAGAACGCGACGCGGAAGTCGAGACAAAGCAATGACACATTTGACTAAACCAAATTGGAAAGGGGCTCGGTGCTTCATCGATGCGCTCACCGACAAGGTCGATGCGGCAGTCACTATTCAAGTTTTTTCTGACCGTGGTGGAAGCTGCATTCCCGAATTTCGCTATTGCAAGCTCGTCGACGTATCGACGCAAAAATGGCTGATCGGAAAGATCAAATCAGGTGCGGGAATATTCGTCACAGTCAATGCGACCGATGGCTTAGGCCGACGACGGCAAAACATAAAGCATTATAGAGCGTGCTTTGTTGATCTCGATGGAGCACCGCTGCCGAGCGAATTCCCGCTCGAACCGCACATCATCCTCGAGTTAAGCAAAGGTCGATATCATCTCTACTGGCTGGTCGAGATTGGCACCGATCTCGCTTTGTGGAGTGATACGCAAGCGATGCTCGCGGCATTCTACAAGGGCGATGCCAAAGTCATCGATCCGCCACGCGTGATGAGGTTGCCAGGGTTCGATCATCAAAAGGGGATACCCTTTCGATCTCACATTCTCCGGTTCAATCGCGGTGCTCGGCGTAAGCTCGAGGCCGTCCGCGAGGCTCATCCGTGCCACTATGAGAAGCCTCACGCGCCGGCAGCGCCAATCGATGCTCCCGAGGAAGTCGAACTAGACACCGAGGCGGCAGTCGCTGCTGCTCGAGCCTACATCACTAACGTCGAAAAACCCGGGCAGGGCGAGCGCAACAATGCGGCCTATGCCGCCGCCTGCCGGTTGCGTGATCTCGCTATCTCATCGGAGAAGTCGCTCGAGCTACTCCATGAGTGGAATGACGCGCTCGATGAGCCGCTCGCGGAAACAGAGCTAAATCACGTCATCTGCTCCGCTGCGAAGTATGCGCAAAACCCGACAGGCATTGCCCAGGTGATGAGAGCCTCTGACGATTTCGCGACTGATACCAGCGAATTGACTGCCGCAGATTTCGAAGGCGATGATGACGACGATTTCAAAAAGCGGGAAATTATAAAGCTGAACGATGTCACAATTCACAATGTATTTCAGACATTTCGCTATGTGCTCATGGGAAATAAAGTACGCATAGTCTGGTGGACTTACTCGGCGCTCGACCGCAACGTGCGCGTGCCAACATTCATGAGCGTAGCCGAATTCAGGAATGCGCTCGCCAATAAAACGTTCCTACGAGTAACCAAAAATGCCAAAGGGCACGAGTTGACCTCTCGCGTCTCGGTGGCGGACGCCTTCATCTCGGATAACAAAAAGCGATACACCTATGATGGCGTGGTGCTGCTCGCTGAGATGGACTCGGCGTCGCCCGATTCGATCAATCTATGGCGCGGCTACGGTGTCACCGCAAAGCCCGGCAACTGGTCATTGATGCGTGAACATATCCGCAAGGTCATCGCCAATGGTAAGGCCGATCGAGACCGCTACATCATCCGGTGGGTAGCCTGGGCGCTACAGAATGCCGACCAGCCATGCGAGGTCGCGCTGATCCTCAAATCGTCGACACATGGCACCGGCAAAGGATTCTTACTGCGCACTGTACGCAAGTTGTTCGGCGCGCACGCCATGCAAATATCTAAAAGCGGATTGCTCACCGGCAGGTTCAACGCACACCTATCCATGACTTGCTTTCTGTTCGTCGACGAGATGACGCTCGGTGATAACAAGGAATCCGCGGCACTCAACTCGCTGCTTACCGAGGACAGTCTCGCGGTCGAGCCGAAGGGCGTTGACGCCTATATGATGCCGAATCACGTCAAGGTCGCGGCTGCGAGCAACCAGGACCACGTTGTCTTGGTCGCTGGCACCGATCGCCGTTTCATGGTGTTCGACGTAAGCGATAAGCACGCGCGCGACGTTACCTACTTTAAAGCTATGCAGGCGGAGCTGGACGCGGGCGGCTATGAGGCGATGCTATATGACCTGCTGCACATGGACCTCGACGGCTGGCACCCGCGGCAAACCGAGGACTGCGAGGACGACAAGAATCCCGAAAAAGTGCAGAGCGCACCGCCGGAGGTCGAGTGGCTGGCCGGATACCTCGAGTCGAGGTGTGCTCGATTGCCAGACGCCTCACCGTGCAGGGCGTCAAGTGTATGCCGGCGACTTCTATGACAAGGCTCGACGCTCGAGCCGCGCGCTCGCTGGCTGGTCAGATAACAGATTCGCAACGTTCCTCAAGGAATGGGGATGTATGCGCATCCGGTCTGGAACGTCGCAATGGGAGTTCCCGATGCTCGAGCGAATGCGTGAAGCCTTCCGAAAGGAATACCCGTGGTGGCCGGACTTCGATGCCAGCGTCGCCGAGTGGCACGACACAAATGCCGCCGAAGATGAGTGGCACGTTGTCGCCGAGGTCGAGCCGGATTTCGGTTAGCAAACCTGGTAACCTTGTTCCGAGTTGCCGGCGGGAAATTATCGCGGCACTGGCACTCTGGCAACTTGGCTGGGCATCACTGTTTTCACTTGCCGCTTAGAGAGTGTGTCCCTTTGACAATTAAAAGAGTGCACGAGTTGCCCAAGTTGCCAGGACCTTACTGGCACAACGAGAAGTGATGTGCAGCGTGATATTATAACTGCACAAGCTGCCGATTGGCCCGTGGACTTTATAGGTTCTTCCGCGCCAAAACGTAACAAGGATAGCTAGCGACCCCGACCAGAAAGACTGAATGCCTCCTTCTTTCGTGGGCACATTTTTTTCAGAATTCGTTGGCGGAATTACTGTCACCAAAAAACCCGCCGCGGGCACAGATTTAGTTTGATTCGTTCTATTTTTTGGCGGCATAAAAGCCCCATGTCGGAGCATCTGCACTTCCGAGTTACCCCAAATTTAGCCGCCCGCGTCGGACGGGCGGCCGACCATTTTTTCGATAGCAAGTCGACCATCATCAGCGGAGCTGTAAAAATCGGCCTTCAGTTTTGCCGAGACTTCGAACCGCGCGGCTGGCCTTCGGCGCGCGGCTGGCCTTCGGACAACACCGTCTATGTGAGCGTCCGATTCCCACCGTATCTGCTAGAGCGAATGACGCGGATGGCTAACCAGCGTTATATAAAACAAGCGGATATTGCCCGTGCGGCCCTTGCGACCGGTTTGGATTGGATCGCCCGCGACCCGTCGATGCTTTGGAAGGCGACTGCTGTGGATTAATTCGTAGGGCTCTGCCTCGAAGCGCCGCCGCTTGTCGCTGGACACCACCTGCTGCACACCGAGCGGACATTCAGGGAGCAGGGAGTGTCCTCCCAAGATTGGAAATTTCTCCGCAAAATCAAATGATTATGAATTGGATTCTTGCATACCCACAAATCTACCCGTGACCTGATGCTGGATTTAGACACCCGAGGGCGAACACCAGCGAATTTTTGTCGCATATTGCCTTGGGCCGGTTACCCAAACAACGCACTCATAATCATCACAACGCACGTCGTGAAACCCGCCGCTGGAATAAAAACCGGAACCCTGAAATGTGGCCCGTGCGATTGGACGCGCCGTTGACGTAGCCGGAGTAGCGCCAAATTGACGAGCGCGAACACTACAAGGGTTGCCAGTGAAGTACTTTCCGCCAGTCGCACGAGAGGAACGGTCAAGGCCAATGCGATAACTAAAACAACAATAAACGTCGTTGCGACGAGTGGCGTCGCTGTCACCGGATGTACGCGACCAGCTATGCGGGGCAGATCGCCTTGCCGCGCCATACCGTAGATCACGCGTGCCGCCATGGTCATCTGCGCCAGAATTGTGTTCAGCGTGGCGACAACGGCAATGGCGCTGATGGTCGCCGGGCTGACCCCTGCCACCTCCCGGAACACCACGCTGAGCGGTGCGGCAGACGACGATAATCGCTCGACCGGAACTGCGCTAATCGCAATCGCAGCGACGGCGACATAGAGGACTGTCGAAATCAGAAGCGTCAACACCATGGCGCGCGGAATATCCCGGTGCGGCGCCTTCGCCTCCTCCACCACATTGGCCAGGTCTTCAAAACCAATGAAGGCAAAAAAGGCCAGCAGACTGGCGAAGGCGATACCGGAAAGCGCACTAGCCTCTAGCGGCAGCGGTTGTGCCATCGCGGCCATGAACGGCAGATCGACATGAACGGCGGCGACTATAATTGCCAGTAGTCCGCCGACCTCAATCAGGGTGAATAAGCACGCCAGCAGCACCGATTCAAGAATTCCCCACCCCGCCACGGCGCCGAGCATTAAGACTACGATCACGACAATGAGGCTCTGCGGCGCATCGACGAATTGTTGGATGTAGCCCGCTGACCCAAGCGTGACAGCGGACGAGGCCACTACTCCAACCGCGATCGTCAGCAATCCAGTCAGTGTCGACATTATTCGGGATTGGAAGGCAGCTTTTACGTACGCGGCTTCGCCAGCACTCACCGGAAACCGGGTCGACAATTCGGCATATGAGGCAACAGTGAGTGCCATGACGATTGCGGCGAGCAGGAAAGACCATGGAGCGTACTTCCCCGCATGGCCCGCCACCGCGCCGATCAGCACATAAATGCCTGCGCCAATAGTGATCCCGGTGCCGTAGAGCACGAGTAGAGGCAAGCCAAGCCGCCGCCGTAGCGCCGCCGGCAATTCACCTGGTCGGCCGTTCGACATTTTCCACACCGAAAGTCATGCTGAACAACAAGCTTTGTTGATCTAGAGCAGAAGCATATTCAGCCAAGCGGCGTTTGACGTAGATCAAGCCATCGGTGCCCGCCTCTCGTTAGCTTTGTAAATGATGGTGGGAGGCGAGCATGAATAGATTTCCAGCTCTCAGATTCGCTGTTGCGGCAGGAATTTTCCTATCACTTCACGCCGTAATCGTGACGCTTGCTGCGATGGCCGGCATCCCTGGGATGCGTCCATTTGCAGAGTTGCTCACGCAATTTTACGGACCGTACGGATATTCGATTTCGGGAACGGGAATTATTGTCGGCGCCCTTTTAGGATTTTCTGAGGGGTTCGTGCACTTCGGCATCTTTGGACTGATCTACAAATGGCTGCCAATATCACGGTAACATCGCGAACCAAGCGGTACATTTCTCGACTTGCTTTCGCTAGCGCGGCATTAATTGTCTGTTCTGAACTCATCGTTCGAGCTCAGGCGGGCAGTGAAGTTCTTGCCAGGACACCGAACAAGATTTACGAATTCGTTCCTTACTGCACCGGCCACTTCAACGATTGTCGGTCCATGGTTGAGTTAGTTGCCAAAGAACTTTTGGCCGAAGGGGCAACAAGATGTTTGTGTAATTGGACTAGAGGACTACGAAATTGCCACGAAATCCATTGTTAGTTGGCTTGCCCGGCGCGAGGAGACTCACGCCATGTCAACAAATACCGGACTAAGAACCGCAATCAAGGTCCTGTGGCGCTGCTGAAGCTCGCCCGAATAAGCACCAGAAGCGGAAATCGGGCGCTCGCCAAATGAAGAGCGGGGATTCACGAATGTCCGCTTCGGGTCACTAGCGGACATCTCGGTCAGTCTGATGTCTGCTCTACCTCCAAAAGCGGACATGTGCGGTGCACTCGCCGATGTCCGCTAAGTGCCAATAGCGGACATGAGGCGACGTGGGCGTTGACCGCACTAGGCTAGGCATGAGCATCGAAGCAACGCTCGACTTCTATCGTCACATGAGAAAGGCCAGGCAGGCCTGCGAGTCGCTTTTTGTAGACCCCCGGTGCTTTCGGCTCGTCGCAGACCAACGAAATTACAGCCGCAAGGTGGCCAGGTCCCACTCGCCATAGATGCAGATCGGACACACGATCACTTCCCTGCTCAAGCCGAATTGCGATCATTCGCGACAAGACCGGGTCGGGGCAGGCGTCGAGCAGTATTGCGCCAGCGGAGCGAACGAGGGTCCATGACCAACTTAGGATGACGACGGTCGCGACAAGGCCCATCATCGGGTCCATCCAAACCCATCCGAATTGCCGACCGGCAACTAGACCGATGACGACCAACACGGAAACGGCGGCGTCAGCCATTACATGCACAAATGCAGCGCGCAAATTGTGATCGCGATCAACGTGCGTATTTCCGTGATTGTGGACATGCTCGTCATCGTGATCATTCCCGTAGTGATGGTGGTGATCATCACGTAACAGAAAGGCGCTCAGCAAGTTCACACCGAGCCCGGCTATGGCGATCGGAATGGCCTGTTTGAAATAGATCGGCTCAGGGTTCATGAGCCGTCCGATACTTTCATATCCGATGAGCAATGCGATCATTGCCAAGACTATCGCGCTTGTAAACGCGGCAAGGTCACCGAACTTACCGGTGCCAAACGATAGACGAGGATCATTCAGGTACTGACGCGAATAGGTATAAGCCAAAGCCGCTATGAGTAACGCCCCGGCATGGGTGGACATATGCAAGCCGTCCGCAATGAGCGCGACCGACCCAAACCAATAACCGCCCGATATTTCGGTCACCATCATGGCTGCACAAATGATAATAACCGCCCACGTCTTGCGTTCGTTGTGTTTGTGCGCTTTGCCAAGAAAGACGTGCGGGTGACGAAAATCTTCAATTGAATGTGAGTGCATGGGCTTCATCCGTCTGGCTGCTGCGGGTCCACTGCAACAATTTGGAAAGTAGGAGGGTCGTTCCAAGCGTCAAATAGGATGCTAATTATTCGGCGCCAAAAGCCGTTTTATTCTTTCAACGTTCGCACAATTAAGAAGAATACGACGAAGGCAATGCATCCGATTGCAACTTTGTTCGGAGACTCACAAAAGCTTGGCAAGCTGGCGCAGGTTTGATCAACCGAAACATATCCTTGATTTTGATAGGTCGCGGCGATGTAGAACCACGTCGCAATTGCGAGCATTAGAAGCACGACCAAGAGCATCTGTAAGCTCCTCGCGCCATAGCTAGTATCAATTCGAGGGGGTGCCGTAAGTTAAATCTATATAAAGTTCCATGTCCGCTTTGGGGCATTAACGGAGGCCGCAACAAGTCTGTGCGATGTCTCCTCTAGTACCGCACATTATGCTGCCACCTCCTGAATGTCCGCCAAGTACCACAAACGGATCTTGGCTTCAGGTAGCTGCCTTCCCCCCATTTAGCAGTCGCAGGCCGTTGAGCACGACCAGCAGCGATGCCCCCGTGTCGGCCGCGATTGCGGCCCACAGGCTCGCCATCCCGGCAAAGGTCAGCACGACGAACACGGCCTTTATGGCCAGAGCGAAAGTGATGTTCTGGCGGATGATCGCGAGCGTCCGCCTGGAGTGACGCACAAGCCAAGGCAGTTTGGAAATGTCGTCGGTCATGAGCGCGATGTCGGCCGTCTCGATTGCGGCATCCGAGCCGATTGCGCCCATGGCGATGCCGAGATTTGCGCGCGCCAGGGCCGGCGCATCGTTCACCCCGTCACCGACCATCGCCACCGTGCCGTAGCGCGCGATAAGCTCCTCCAGCTTCTTGACCTTGTTCTCGGGCAGCAATTCGGCATGGACCTCGTCGATGCCGACCTCGCGTGCGATGGCTTCGGCGGTCATGCGGTTGTCGCCGGTCAGCATGACCACGTGCGCGATCCCGGCGGCATGAAGTTGCCGCACGATCTCGCGCGCCTCAGGACGAATAGTGTCGGCCACCGCAATAAGACCGCAGACGTGCCGCGAGTTTCCGACGACGATGACGGTCTTGCCGTCCGCCTCCAGAGCCTCCGCCTGCCGAGCGATTTCCGGCGTATCTTGGCCGCGCTCGACCACATAGCGATGAGAGCCGAGCCAGAATGGCTCGCCGTCGAAAATGCCGGTCAGCCCCTTGCCCTTCAGCACCTGCACATCCGCTGCGGGCGCAGGTGCAATGCCCTGGCGTTCGGCGTAGCGGAGAATTGCGCGCGCCAGCGGATGCGTGGAGCGCGCTTCAAGCGCCGCCGCGCGCGATATGAGCTCGGCTTCCGTGTGATTGCCGAGCGGAATGACCTGCACAACCTCGGGCTCGCCGCGCGTTATGGTTCCGGTCTTGTCCATGGCGATTGCCTGGAGGCGCGCCGGCAGCTCGATGAATGCGCCGCCCTTGACCAGCACGCCAGCGCGCGCGGCGGAGGCGAGCGAAGCGACGATCGAGACCGGCGTCGAGATCACGAGCGCGCAGGGACAGGCAATCACGAGCAGGACGAGCGCGCGGTAGAACCATTCGTCCCACGCTTGGCCGAGGACGATGGGCGGCAGCAGGAACACGAGGAGCGCAAGCACCATGACGGCCGGCGTGTAGACGCGGGCAAAGCGCTCCACCCATTGCTCGGACGGAGCGCGGCGCGCGTGCGCCTCCTCGACCATGTGGATGATGCGGGCAAGCGTCGTGTCCTCGCGCAGTCTTGGTCGCCCGGATCGTCAGCGTGCCGTCGCCGTTGATCGTGCCGGCAAAGACCTCCGCGCCGGGCTGCTTCTCGACCGGCACGCTCTCGCCGGTGATCGGCGCCTGATTGACCGCGCTGGTGCCCGCGGTGACCCGGCCATCGAGCGGGATGCGCTCGCCCGCTGGAACGATGAAGCGGCTGCCAAGCCTGACTTCGGCCACCGGCACCGTGGCTTCCGATCCGTCAGGCCGAAGCACGTGCGCGGTCGGCGGCGCGAGATCGAGCAGCGCCGCGATTGCGCGCCGTGCGCGCCCGACGCTCCAGCTTTCCAGCGCCAGCGACAGCGCGAAAAGGAACGATACTGTGGCGGCCTCAAACCACTCGCCGATTGCCATTGCGCCAATGACCGCGACGGTCATCAGCAAGTGCATGTCGGGTCGCAAATTGCGTGCAGCGAACCATGCCTTGACCACGACGAACCGTGCGCCGAGGAGAGCCGCCGCGAGATAAGCGGCAATCTCGGGCCAGGCATAGTTGCGTTGGCGTGGCTGCCGAGGAGCCTCCAAGCTGGCGCGAAGCCGCCCGCGAGCACGACATGAAGAGCGAAGCCGATGAGCAAAGCCACGCCGCTTGCCGCGGTAAACAGCACCTGCTGCCGGCGATGGCTGTCGGTGTCATCCGTTTTCGCATGTGGCGTCCACGCGACGGCATTCATCCCGGTCGCGGCTACGGCCTTTAAAATTGTCTCATCCGCGACCTCGCTTGCAGTGGCGGCAACTGTCATTCGGCCATTCAAGACATCGAATGCAAGCCGATCCGCGCCGCCGACGAGTGGCCCGACGGCTTGCCGGAGGACCGCGACTTCTTCGGCGCAATCAAGCCCGCGCACCTTGTAGGCACGATGTTCCATTGGGGGGATATAGCAACGGGTGAGCGGGTTACACTATCACCCGATAGACCTGCACTTTGTCGCGGAGCAATTTATCATTTCAGCAATGTCCGCTTTGGGTCAAAAGCAGACATATGCAGTGCAATACGCCATGTCCGCTAATGACCCAAAGCGGACCCGGACACCTAACAGGTACGTCGTGCTGTTTCCGCGCAAGGGCAAAGAAGCCGCCGGCCTTGTGGGCCGACGGCCTTTACACCGCACTCTTGAGCCACGTGAAGTCTGCAGAGACTGAGAGTCGAGTGGAGAGGGTTACTACTTGAGCTGATTTGCGATGTAGTCGAACTTGGCGTTGAGGCTGGAGCCGATTGCATTGACGGCCGCGATGATGACGACTGAAATACCAGCCGCAATTAGGCCGTACTCAATCGCAGTAGCTCCCGACTCATCCTTGAGAAACGCAAAAACTTTAGACATGGAACGCGCTCCATATTTGAGGCGCGCGCAGGGTACAGGTGCCCTCTTAATGAAAGGTTGGGTGGTACCGCTAATAACCAGCATGATCATCGTGCAAATAGTTTGCGCAAATTTAAACGTGCGCCCTAGATTAAAAAAGTACTTTCCAAATCGCTTCAATTGCAGCCTTTCCGTATAAGGCACTCCCAATATTTGCCGCGTATTTGATCTGAATTGAATGGAGTTCTTAATAGCGGAAGTACAGTTAAACGACATGGTCTGGCGCGAGCTTACAAACCCCAGCATTGCCTAATTCAATTTGCAAAGTTGGATGCTCGATACCGAATTTGTCGTGCAATTGATGATAGAGCTTTTGCAAAAATTCATCGCCGGGATGCCCTTTCGGCATTACAAGATGACAAGTGAGCGCCGTTTCAGTCGTACTCATTGCCCATACGTGCAGATCGTGGATTGCATCGACACCGGGAAGGCCGCTCAAGTATTTCGAGACGTCCTTTGGGTCTATTTCGGAAGGAACAGCGTCTAGCGAATGATTGACCGCCTCCCGCAAAAGCCCCCACGTTCCCCACACGATCACCGCCGATATTGCAAGGCTCACGGTGGGGTCTATCCAATTCCACCCTGTGAAGATGATCACACCGCCCGCGACGACTACACCGACTGAAACTGCCGCGTCTGCCATCATATGAACGAACGCGCCACGGACGTTGAGGTCGCCTTTTTGGCCCGCCATAAGCAGCCAAGCTGAAAACCCATTGACGACGATGCCGATAGCGGCGACCACCATAACGGTGAGGCCCGCAACTTCGCCCGGTTCAAAAAACCGCTGGATCGCCTCCCATGCGATGCCACCAGTAGCGACCAGCAAAATCACCCCATTCAGCAGCGCCGCGAGTATGGACGCTGAACGGAAGCCGTAAGTATAGCGTGTTGTAGGATCGAGCTTCGCAAGGACGTGCGCGCCCCACGCAATCATCAGTCCTAGAGCATCACCAAAATTGTGTCCGGCGTCGGCAAGCAGGGCCACGGAATGTGCAGTGATGCCATAGAATACTTGTACCGCGACCAAGCCTACATTCAGGGCCGTAGCAGCCGCGAACATTGGGCCAAAATCTTTTGGTGCGTGAACGTGTACGTGGCCACCGTGACGATCGTGGTCATGCGTTTCGTGGTGATCATGTCCCATTGCGCGGATATAGCAGCGAGAGGCCGGTTACACTATCACGCTGAGTGTGGATGCCGGATGTGCGCTTTGGATCATTAGCGAACCCGAACGCCCTCCTATTCTTTAAGCGTCCTTACAATTAAGAAAAATACGACGACTGCAATGCATCCGATTGCAACTTTGTTCGGAGATTCGCAAAAGCTCGGCAGACTAGAACAGGTTTTATCAACCCAAACATGCCCTTGATTTTGATAAATCGCGGCAGCGTAGAACCACGTCGCAAACCCAATCATTAGAAGCACGACGAAGAACATCTTTAGGCCCTCGCGCAGTAAATATTATCGATTCGGGGGATGCTCCGAGTTAAATCTATATAAAGTTCCATGTCCGCTTTGGGTCAAAAGCGGACCTGTGCAGTGCACAAGCCGATGTCCGCGAAGTGCCAATAGCAGACATCCGACGGGCCTGCTTGGTAGGACCTAGCGCCACCTCCGCGCATTATTGCCCAGATCGCTGGGGATGACATTTTTTAACACATTGGTTTTGACAAACTAATTGTCGGCTTAAACCGCCAGGACGGCAGAAATTCTGACATTCCTTTTCACAAGTAGAATGACGTGTGTGCGGTACAACCGCGAACAACACCAAAGCCCCAAGTGCTATTGTGATCTTTTTCATGCAAATAGCTCGCGCAGCTATGACCCGTCTCGCATTTTTCAAAACTCGGCGCGGACCCTTCCCGCGAAGAACGATATTGGGCCGCGATCTGCGTTGTAGGCGGGGTTCATAATAAACTGGTAGTCAAATGTCAGCGTGATGCTCTTTGACAAGCTAAGCGCGTAAAAGGTCTCCAGAATTTTCTCAGGGCTATAATTGAGTTGTCCGTCGCCAATGAGAAGGCCAAGGCCGCCCGCCGCCAAATAATTTCGATAATCGTTAGAAATCCCATTGATGGCTCCGGCAAGTCCGATCTTGTCGTCAGGTCTGCCCCAGGATTTCCCTTTTATTACTGCACCACCCGACAGGCTGGAGTTGATATCGGCGAAAGTCATGAGTTCTGATTTGCCACTATTCCAACTCCATCGCCCGAATACTCCGACATCGTCGCTGATCTGCTGCTCCATGTTGATGACATAACCATATTCAGTGCGGCCCTTTCGGGTCTGCTCAATCGCCGTGTTCACGTCGATGCCCGTAGTATTCGATGTATTGACCGCATCGCTGAAGCTTCCAGAAAACGCTTGGTTCAGCCATCCAATTAAACGAAGCTTCCCGGGCTGAGACCACAAGGCGTATCGATATTCAAATTCGGTAACATAGCCGCCTCGCCTGAAAACCTGTGGGTCGAAATCATTCGAGTTGGGTTTATCGTCAATGAGAAAATACCCGGTTCGCAGTGCCCAGTTTTTCTGATTGAGCTCAGCGACGGCACCGTAGGTCAAACCGACTTTGTCGGCAGCATAATCGAAAGCCCCAGCGGCCCAAATCGACCAATTAAAAAAATCAGTCCGACTATCCTGCGCGTAGCTATTGTTGTCGAAGACATCGTGCACGGCAAACTTACCAACTTGGATAGTGAGCCGCGATATATCTTTTTTCCCGGCCATTTGACCGTAAGCACTCTCAATTGTTTCTTGTTCACCACCAAATCCAAATGTTTGGCGCAGAAAAAGCCTCGACGTATTGTAGTGTGGATAGATGAAGTCCGACTTCTGCGCTTCACCGTTAGGGAAGCCTGCTGCGCCCACAGTGCTGCTCAAGCCGAAGCCCTGTAGAAGTTCAGGATTATAATAAAGCTCGCCGCCATCCCATAACCGCAGCCCGAGAAACGCGCTTGCGGTGAAGGTTTCCTTGGACTGCGGCCATGGCGGCAGGCTGTTTTCACCAGTATAGAGCGCGTGGAAGCGCGGATAGCTTTGCTGGACGTAAGTCGTCTGCCCGTGAATTTCCCACCGATCACTGTCGCTGAGAGAGTTTGTATCGGCAGGTGATTTCGCGTCGCCCGGTCCAAGGTCGCCAAGTTTTCGGTTCAGACCAACTCTGACGATCTGGGTGTCGAAGCTCGACGCGTACTGGGCACCGTTCGCAAATGTCGTACCCGCCGGCCCAAACGAGCTATAGAGGTATTCAACGCGCGCATTCCAATTCTGCTGGAAGGCATATTCAAGCCCGCCGCCAACCACCCAACCGGTGCGTAGGCCGGGCTGCAATTGTTCGTCACCCGAAACCGGGTCGGTGCGGCCAAAGTGGCTGCTGGAGACAGCAAAGCCACCCGTTGCATAGAGCAGCGTTTTGTCGAAGGCATAGCCAAATCGGCCGCGAAACGTCGCGAGGTAGTCGAGTTGTTCTACCAACAAGCTGCGCGGCGTCGAACCCGCCCATACTTCGGCATCAGATTGATACGAGTTTGGCATCGAGAAATCAGTCTCAATGCCAATCATCACACGTGAAGGCAGGACGTAATTGTAGCCAAACTGAAGACCGCCAAAGAGGCTTCCCAGCGAGGGGCTGGTGTTCATGGCAACAGGGTCGTGAACGGAGATGTCTCCGAACGCGCGACCATAACCCACGTGGCCGCCCAAATAGAACCCGGTCCAGTTGTAGTAGTAATAGGGTCGGTCAGAAGGCGTCTGTGCCGTCTGGATATCGGCAGCGTGCACGGAACTACCGAGGGAGAGGGCGCCCAACGCAATGGCTTGCAGCAGCGACGTCTTCACAACAACCCCCACCCGCAAAATTTGCAGGCGGAGAAGATAGTCCTTCAGCCAAAACTAATCAATCACGTTTTGCATTATCGATGAGCCTGTCCAAAGCATCGGGCGCCTGAGCGTAACCGCGAAGCATTTTTTCTGCGCCCGGCTTCATGTTGTTCGTGCACCACCGGAACAACTCGGCATATTCTTTATCAGGCGGATTGGACTTTATTACCGCAACCACTTGGAGCATATCCTCTCTAGCCCTATCAGCGGCTGACTTTAAAACTAGACGAACATCGTCTTCGCTCAGCCCGGCGCTAATTTTTTGCTTGAGCAACTGTGCATAGTTGTGCGCGTCTACAAAGGTCGCCCGATCGCTGTCGGACAGTTTGATGCTCGGCACCATGCACATCGCAGAGCCCTGTTCCGCAACGAACGCTGAATAGAGTAGTCGAGTAAGAGTATTTAGGTCTTTACCGAATGCTGGCGACAGTGAGCCGAGTAGGAGCAATAAAACCCACCTACTTGTATAGCGAGCTACTGCTGACATGACTGACTGAACTTACGCGCTCTTTGCTTTGCTAGCCAATACCGTTGGCTCGGTCCAAAAACGGAATATTTCCCGAAAAATGGGGCGAGATGTCCGCTTTGGGTCATTAGCGGACATGGCGCAATGCCTACGTCATGTCCCCATTACCCCCGAAAGCGGACATTCGGAGCCGACGCTGGAATTTCCGCTAAGTGCCAATAGCGGACATCGGCCAGCGGATTGCAATGCAGAAATTACTCATTTTGGTCTCGCTTTAAATGGCGTCACGTCCAAACGCGGCGTGGTGTTTTTGCGCCCGGTGTAAAACTCGCACTTTTTTTGGCATGCGTAGCGGCAATACATCCTGCTTGGAGAGCCAAAGCAGTCATAATCTACGCATCTGTCCACGCATTTTGACAAAATCGTTTTCGCTTCGGGAGAAGCCCCAGCAGATGTGCAGATGAACAGCATGCAGATGACTAGTGTGGTGCTTCTCACACCGCGCTGTTTCAGCGAATGTCGAAGCGAATACCGTTTCACCTAAACGATTTCCTCCGGCGCGAGGGAACAAGCCGTAGCCATACTCGTTTCGATTTGTAGGGTGCTGTGACCGATCTTGAATTGGTGTTGAAGGTCACGAGCGGTTTCTAGGATGAACGCATCACCCGGGTGACCGCCCGGCATAACCAAATGACACGTAAGTGCTGTCTCAGTCGTACTCATTGGCCAGATATGCAAATCATGAAGTTCGGCGACGCCCGGGCGTCTTTGCAAAAACGAGCGGACTGCTGACGGGTCAATCCCAGCAGGGACCGCATCAAGCGACATTTGCATTGATGCCTTCAACAAACCCCAGGTGCCCCACAGGATAACAACAAAGATAACGAGACTGACGGCGGGGTCGATCCAGAGCCAGCCCGTATAAAGAATGATTGCCGCGGCGATTACCACGCCCGCGGATACTGCTGCGTCCGCCGCCATGTGGAGGAAAGCACTCTGGATGTTGATGTCACCTTTGCGCCCAGATGCGAACAACAACGCGGTGCCGCCGTTGATCCCTATTCCGACCAGGGCCACCACAATAACGATCACTTCGGCTACCGGTTCAGGTTGGCCAATTCGCTGTACTGCTTCCCAGCCAATCCCGCCGACGGCAACTAAAAGGATCATTGCGTTGAACAGTGCGGCAAGAATTGAAGAACCGCGCAGGCCGTAGGTGAAACGCGCGGTAGGCGGACGACGGGACAACCCAACTGCTCCCCACGCGACGAGAAGCCCTAGAACGTCGCTTAGATTATGTACGGCGTCGGCCAAAAGGGCTGTCGAATTGCCGATAACTCCAAAGATAGCTTCGACAACAACAAATGCTGTATTCAGGGAAACGCCGATAGCAAACGCAAGCCCGAAAGATTTTGGGGCATGCGTATGAGAGTGGCCATGTGCATGGTCGTGTTCGTGCGGGCCTTCTGCCGATTTTGCCACTATGGTCTCCGTGTCCCAATGGACGACATTACTTTTTGGCGTCGTCTGTGAGTCTGTCGAAGTAATCATGCTTTTGTGCGTGGACCTGCAAGATTTCGGATATGACAGTTTCGGCGGATTGTTCACACCAACGTATGAGACTGTCTGTTGGCACATATGTGCCGTGCGCACCGAGAAATAGCATTTCATTGCGCGCTATATTTTGCGCCGTATTGGCTGCAGACGTGCGCACCTCCTCAGCTTCTTTTTCTTCCAGGCCAGAAGTCACCTCTGTCCTCACGTGATCAACAAATGTGCTGATCGTTATCATTCGATTTTTTCGTTTGGGAGTTGGCTTCGCATTTTCAGTGTTACACAACGCTGCATAGTTCTGCGCGATATATGCGGGCACAAGTAAGCGCGCGAGCGCATTGAGGTCTTTGGCGTTCGCGCCTGAGCAAAATACTGCGGCAACAAAATATGACACTGTGACCAGCTTTGCCGCGGGTGTTCCAAGTCCCACGTATTTCACCGTCGTCCTCCTTGATTGGACAGAGCGGCAGGATTTCTCCTTTGTTTGGATTTGGGCACATCGCGACGAAGCAGCACATAAAGTGCGGGCAGAACAAACAGCGTGAGCAACGCCGATGAAATAATTCCGCCAATAACGACGGTCGCAAGCGGTCGTTGGACTTCTGCGCCCGGCCCAGTCGCAATCGCCATGGGCACAAAACCGAGAGGCGCGACCAACGATGTCATTAACACCGCCCTCAACCTCATCAGAGCGCCTTCCCGGACCGCCTGAATGACGGAGCGGCCTTCAGCACGGAGACCTTGAATAGCGGCGATTATGATAAGTCCGTTAAGTACAGCCACTCCGGACAAGGTGATGAAGCCAACGCCAGCGCTGATAGAAAGTGGGATACCGCGCAGGAGCAACGCCGCAATTCCGCCGGTCAAGGCGAGCGGAATGCCGCTGAAAACGAGCAGCGAATCGACAGCAGACCCAAGACTCATGAACAGTAAAATGAAGATCAGCAGGAGTGCGATTGGCACTACTATCGCGAGCCGCTCAGAGGCCGAGGCCAGTTGCTCGAATTGGCCGCCCCAGCCAATCCAGTAGCCAGCGGGTAATTTCACTTGCTCTGCTATCCTCTGCTGCGCTTCTCGAACAAACGATCCAAGGTCGCGGCCACGCACGTTTGCACTGACAACAATGCGCCGTTTGCCGTTCTCGCGGCTAATTTGATTGGGGCTGGGTGCAATATCGATTTGCGCTAATGCTGACAGGGGCACGTAGCGTGTTTGGGCAAGTGGAGGATTTGCCCAGACAGCCCGAACGGTTGACGCTTGCACTTGTGCCTGTGTTTCCGGCACCGGTATGGGAAGGGCCTTAATCGCGTCGATGTCGATCCGAAGTTGCTCGGGCAGACGAACCACGATCTCGAAGCGTCGGTCGCCTTCGAAGATGTGACCGGCTTCCTTCCCGCCAACCGCAATTTCTACAATTTCCTGCATGTCAGCCACGCTAATCCCGTATCTGGCGAGTGCCGCGCGATTCAGCTTGACGGTCAGCATTGGCAGGCCTGAAACTTGCTCCGTTTTGACGTCGGCAGCACCAGTTATGGTCTTCAGCACCGCCTGAACTTGACCAGCAACAGTTGTTAGAGTGTCCAGATCGTCGCCGAATATCTTGATTCCAACGTCACTACGTACGCCGGAGATCAATTCGTTGAAGCGCAGCTGAATCGGTTGTGAAAGCTCGTAACTGCTCCCCGGTATCTCTTCGGCAGCCTTCTCGATCTCCCCAACGAGTTCTTGTTTTGACTTCCGCGGGTTCGGCCACTGATCGCGGGGCTTCAACATGACGTAACCATCTGCAATTGACGGCGGCATCGGATCGGTCGCAACCTCAGCCGTTCCCACGCGCGCAAAAGCCTCCTTTACCTCCGGGATTTCCATCAATCGCTTTTCAAGCGCCGACTGCATCTCCAAGGATTGCGTCAAACTGGTGCCAGGAATTCGTAGGGCCTGAAGGGCCGCATCGCCTTCATCGAGGCTTGGGATGAATTCTGTGCCCATGCGGGAGGCAACAACCCCCGTCACAACGATAAGAGCAACTGAAGCAAGCACTGCGTTGCGACGATTACGAATGGATCTTTCCAACAGCGGAACGTAAGCGCGGCGCGCAGACCTCATAAGCCAATTCTCTTCCTCAGACACGCGGCCAGTCACGAGCAATACAATGGCTGCCGGCAGGAAAGTGACCGAAAGGATGGCGGCACCGGCAAGCACCATCAAAACTGTGATGGCCATCGGCGTAAACATTTTGCCCTCGACGCCCGTGAGCGTGAGGATCGGCAGATACACCACCGCGATTATGAACATGCCGAAAAGCGCAGGACGAACGACTTCGCTCGCGCCCGCACGAATGGCCTCGAACCGCTCCGACGCTGTCAAAAGACGTCCGCGGCGGTGCTGTGCTGCAGCGAGAAGCGCGAGACAATTCTCAACAATGATGACCGCGCCATCAATGATAATGCCAAAATCGATTGCGCCGAGACTCATCAAATTAGCGCTGACTTTGAAATGCACCATGCCGGTCATGGTGAACAGCATAGACAGTGGGATAATGCAGGCCGTGGCGACGGCGGCTCGGATATTTCCGAGAAACAAGAACAGGATCACTATTACAAGGAGTGCTCCTTCGAACAGATTTTTCTCAACGGTCGCGACTGTGGCTTCGACTAGGCGGGTACGGTCATAAATTGGCCGCGCAATGACCCCATCCGGAAGGGACCGCGCAATATCCTCTAGCTTAGTAGCGACACGTTGGGCGACCGTACGGCTATTCTCACCAAGGAGCAGCATCGCGGTACCAAGTACAGTCTCTTCTCCGTTAAGGGTTGCGGCACCGGTTCTCAGTTCCTGTCCCTCGCGGACATCCGCAACGTCTCCAACGCGAACAGCGATGCCGCCACGTGTGCTGATCAGGATGTCGCGAATTTCCGCCACGGTGGCGACCTGTCCTGGAGTGCGGACTAGATATTGTTCGCCGTTACGCTCGATGTAGCCCGCTCCGACGTTGGCGTTGTTGGCTGCCAGAGCCGTCATCACGTCACGGAATGATAGTTTGTACGCCATCAACCGCGCGGGATTGGGCAATACATGGTACTGACGTTGGTAACCTCCGATTGAGTTCACCTCAACGACACCGGGGACCGTGCGCAGTTGCGGCTTGACGATCCAATCCTGAATTGTTCGCAGTTCAGTTGGGCTGTACGTTTCGCCCATGCTATTGCGCGCATTCGGCTTTGCTTCCACCGCGTAGAGGTAAATTTCTCCTAACCCAGTCGAAATTGGCCCCATTGCTGTCTGGATGCCGGTCGGCAGCTGGTCTTTCACCTGTTGGATACGCTCGTTCACAAGTTGGCGCGCAAAGTAAATATCTGTGCCGTCCTTAAAGACGACAGTTACTTGGCTTAGCCCGTAACGTGACAACGACCGCGTGTAATCAAGATGCGGAAGTCCGCCCATTGCGGTCTCGATTGGGAAAGTGATTCTCTGTTCGACCTCCAATGGCGAGTAGCCCGGGGCATTCGAGTTAATCTGCACCTGCACGTTCGTGATGTCAGGAACCGCATCAATCGGAAGACGCGTGAAGCTCCACACACCAAGTGCCGCCATCCCAACGACGGCAATCATCACGAGCCAACGCTGTCGAATCGAGAAAGCAAGAATTGCGTCGATCATCAGGACACCCAGACGTTTGCGGGCTTAATCTTCATGAGAAGCGGCCCCTTTGGCCTGTTCCGCCTTGATGACAAAACTGTTTTGGGCGGCGTAGATGTCGCCTTCGGTAAGCCCGAAGGTGATTTCGACGCGCTCCGCATCACGGTCTCCAACTTCAACATCGCGAATTTCAAATTTGTCGCCTGATCTGACGAATACGACCGTGCGATTTTCAACTGTCTGAAGCGCACTCGACTTGATCGCTATACCGACCGATTTTGCGGATAGCAGGACCCGTCCTGTAACGAACAAACCGGGTCGTAGCCGCTGGTCTTCGTTTGTCACGACAACGCGGGCAAGTGCGCTCTGTGTGTCGCTGTTTCCGACCGGGGCGATGTAGATGATTTTTGCTTCGATCTTCGGACCACCGTCCTCCGGATCAACAATGACCGTATCTCCAACACGCACGCGGTTGAGGTCGCGCCGGTAGACCGAAAAGTCGACCCATATGTTCGATAGGTCGGCAATGGTAAAGGCTACCTTTTGCTCGCCAACGTGCTCACCAAGAGCGACCTGTCGGTCAATGATTGTCCCGGTCAGGGGCGCGACTAGGTCGTACTGCGTGAGACTTTGATTACTCTCGATTTTGGCGAGGACATCGCCTTTCTCAACGGAGTTGCCGGTGCGTTTTCGAACCTCCCTGACAACTCCAGGAAAACGTGGCGTAACCTGAACCAGCATTTCCTGATTGGGCTGGAGAATGCCATTGAGAGTGATGCTGTCATGCAGAACGCCCGGACCTGCTTTTTCGAGTTCGATTTTTGCCGCCGCTACTTTCGCGTCGGACAATTCGATCCCTCCTGCCGCATGTTCGGCATGTCCCTTTGGCGCATCCGTTGGGACGTTCCCGGGTGATGGCCCTCGCCAAAGGATCGTGGCAGCCACGGCGATGATTGCTAAGATGAAAAAACTTACAGCGCGGGTTATTCGCTTCATCTGTTTCTCACTTGGGTCAGCCCGAACGAAATGCCCGAAAGACCCTGAATTGTTGCGACTGAGGTGTGGAAGCTGACCAAGGCTTCTTGCTCGCGCAGCGCCACTTGGGCTGCAGTGCTTTGCGCATCAAGCACTTCGAGCAACGTGAACCGGCCTTGGCTGTACCCGCTTTCGAACGTGTCAACCGCTTGGCGGGCATTCGGAAGTGCGGAAAGTCGAAGTATCTCGACTTCTCTCAGTGCGCCTGCTTGAGTGTCATAGGCTTTCGCCAGAGTAAGGATGAGGGCGGCCTTACTGACACTACGCTCGGCTTCAACCTTCGCTCTTTCTTCCTGCGCCGCCGCGATATTGCCGAGGTTTTGATCCCAGAGAGGAATCGGAATGGATGCACCGAGGCGAAGCGCTTGATCGCTTCGCGAACCGAACTCCGTGGATTCGCGAATATTTTTCCACGCGAACTCCAATTTTAAGTCTGGGATGGGCTTAAGCCGGGCCAACAGCAACTCTGCATCTTTCTGTGCACGCACCGCTGTCCATCTCACCAACTGGGGATTCGTCTCCAATTGCCGAAGCAAGGCCTCGAACGTTGGCAATCGGCCTACTTGGCTCAGATCGCCGACGACATTTGGAAAATTTACAGAGGGCGAGCCCATAAGCACTGCGAGTTCGCGCCGTGCGATGGCAAGAGTTGTGCGTGTCCGCTCCCGTTCGGCGCGCACCAGATCGGCAGCAACGCGCGCGCGTGCAATTTCACCGGGGGACGAGGCACCCAAGTCCACCCGTCTCTGCAACAGCGGTATCAGTCGGTCGAGAGCCGCAGTCTGCTCGTCAAAAATTTGAACTTTGCGCTGTCCGCCCAGTACGTTGAAAAATGCAATTGCTGTCTCTGAAAGAACTTCGAGACGAACGGCCTCACGTTGCCATCGTGCGCTTTGCAGTTCTGCCGCCCCGACTGCTACGCGTGCTTCGCGCTTTCCTCCCAGTTCGATCAACTGGCCCAGTCCGATGATTGTTTGGGAGGACTTCAGTCCCCGAAAATCACCGGTTCCGAAAGCATCATCGAGCTCGAATATCAATTCTGGGTTCGGAATTGCTCCGGCTTGCCCTTGCTTGCCAACCGCAATCCCGATGTCCCTGTCTGCCGCGACAAGTTTCGGATTGGAGGCAACAGCCCGCCGCAGCGCGCTGTCGAGAGCGAGTCCGTTGGACCGCTGCTGAGACAACGCGGGAACAATTGGGATTGTCGATAGCAGAGCGAGCGCAAATGCCCACCGCGTCGGGGGACCTGGAAGCATGCTTAGACCTGAACGACGAATGCGACTGAAGCGACAGCCGTTAGGCTATCGCTGCGGAACTGACATTCATATCGGCGATTTAGGAGGAGGTGTTTCCGTGAGCGGAATAAATGGTCGAAACTCGATGGTTTCCGCGACCGGGAAATCAGTTGCAATATGTTCGGGGGAAAGCTGTGGCAAGAAGGCTGATGTGACCATCATCGTACAGCCGAGACAGTGATCGGCCACAACAGAAACCGGCTTCGATGTGTCCGTCTCCTCGCCACCGGAACTTAGGCTCGTCTCCATCACAGCGCTAAACACAGATCCAGAGTGGTGGAGAGCATGCGTGAAACTGATCGCGACTATGGAAATGGCGCAAAGAATTGCGATGCCTCGCCGCATCGCCGACGCAGTAGCCCAAAATCGCTGGAATATTCGATTCATCATATGTGCCGAATCGAATATTATAACACTCAGCGGTTGTCTCCAACGCATAAGACCATCTTTGTTGGTTGGGTCAAGACTACGGCAAGCTTGCATGTCACAAAGGTATTCTCTTCGCGTAGGCCAAATTGCTCCTTGCTGATGTCCGCTTTGGGTCATTAGCGGACATGTGCAGTGCACTCCGTCATGTCCGCTAAGTGCCAATAGCGGACATTCAGCGTCAGGTGACCGCCCTGCTTCCGTTGAGCAGCCTCAGCCCATTCAGCACGACTAACAGCGAAGCTCCCGTGTCGGCGGCTATTGCGGCCCACAGGCTCGCCATTCCAACAAAGGTCAGCACGACGAACACAGCCTTAATGGCGAGAGCGAAGGCGATGTTCTGACGGATGATTGCAAGCGTCCGCTTGGAGTGACGGACAAGCCATGGCAGTTTGGAGATGTCATCGGTCATGAGGGCTATATCTGCGGTCTCGATTGCGGCATCCGAACCGATTGCACCCATGGCAATGCCGAGATTAGCGCGCGCCAAAGCCGGCGCGTCGTTCACACCGTCGCCCACCATAGCCACTGTGCCGTAGCGCGCGATAAGTTCCTCGATTTTCTTGACCTTGTCTTCGGGCAGCAATTCGGCGTGCACCTCGTCTATGCCGACCTCACGTGCGATCGCTTCAGCGGTGACGCGATTGTCGCCGGTCAGCATAACCACGTGTGCAATACCGGCTGCATGAAGTTGCCGCACGATCTCCCGCGCCTCGGGACGAATAGTGTCGGCAACCGCAATAAGGCCGCAGACATGCCGCGAATTTCCAACGACGATGACAGTTTTGCCGTCTGCTTCTAGAGCCTCGGCCTGCCGAGCGATTTCCGGCGCGTCTTGGCCGCGCTCGACCACATAGCGGTGAGAGCCGAGCCAGAACTGCTCGCCGTCGAAAATGCCTGTCAGGCCCTTGCCCCTCAGCACCTGCACATCTGCTGCTGGCGTCGGCGCAATGCCCTGACGTTCGGCGTAGCGGTGAATTGCGCGCGCCAGTGGGTGCGTAGAGCGGGCTTCAAGTGCTGCCGCGCGAGATATAAGTTCGGCTTCCGTGTGATTGCCGAGCGGAATGACCTGCACAACCTCAGGCTCGCCGCCCGTTATGGTGCCGGTCTTGTCCATTGCGATGGCTCGAGGCGCGCGGGCAGTTCGATGAATGCGCCGCCCTTGACCAACACGCCAGCGCGAGCGGCGGAGGCAAGCGAAGCGACGATTGACACAGGCGTTGAGATTACGAGCGCGCAGGGACACGCAATCACGAGCAGGACGAGCGCGCGATAGAACCACTCTTCCCACGCTTGGCCGAGGACGACGGGTGGAAGCAGGAACACGAGAACGGCAAATATCATGACGGCAGGCGTGTAAACGCGAGCAAACCGTTCTACCCATTGCTCGGATGGGGCGCGGCGTGCGTGGGCCTCTTCGACCATCTGAATGATGCGGGCAAGTGTCGTGTCGGTCTGCAAGCTTGGTCGCTCTGATTGTTAGCGTGCCGTCACCGTTGATCGTTCCGGCAAAGACTTCCGCGCCGGGCCCTTTTTCGACCGGAACACTCTCGCCGGTGATAGGCGCTTGGTTTACGGCGCTGTTGCCCGCCGTAACCCGGCCATCAAGTGGGATACGCTCGCCCGCTGGCACGATAAAGCGGCTACCTCGCCGGACTTCGGCGACCGGAACGGTGGCCTCTGATCCATCAAGCCGAAGGACGTGCGCAGTCGGTGGGGCGAGATCGAGGAGTGCCGCAATTGCCCGCCGTGCGCGCCCGACGCTCCAGCTTTCCAGCGCCAGTGATAGTGCAAAAAGGAACGATACTGTCGCAGCCTCAAACCATTCGCCAATTGCCATCGCACCAACGACCGCAACGGTCATCAGCAAGTGCATGTCGGGTCGCAAATTGCGCGCGGCAAACCATGCCTTGACCACGACGAACCGCGCTCCAAGGAGAGCTGCCGCGAGATACGCGGCAATTTCAGGCAAAGGCATGGATGCATTGGCGTGGCTTCCGAGGAGCCGCCAAGCCTGCGCGATGCCGCCCGAGAGGACGACATGAAGCGTGAAGCCGACGAGCAAAGCTACGCCGCTTGCCGTAGTAAATAGCGCCTGCTGATGACGATGAATGTCGGTGTCGTCTGATTTCGCGTGAGGCGTCCACGCGACGGCGCTCATTCCGGTGGCGGCTATCGCCTTGAGAATGGCCTCGTCGGCGACCTCTCGCGCGTCGGCGGGAACCGTCATTCGCCCATTCAAGACATCGAAAGCAAGCCGATCCGCGCCGCCAACGAGAGGCCCTACGGCCTGCCTAAGGACGGCTACTTCTTCAGCGCAATCAAGTCCACGGACCTTATAGGCACGAATTTGTTCCATTGCGGGGATATAGCAACGGGTGAGTAGGTTACACTATCACTGCATTGGCCTGCCTTTAGTAACCGGGCGGCGTGGGTTCTCAGCAATGTCCGCTTTGGGTCATTAGCGGACATTGCGCGCTGTCCAGGCCATGTCCGCTTTACCCCCGAAAGCGGACACTGGCGGCCGCGTTCGAAAAGACCGTAAACGTCCCCCTACCCGCTCCCGCTTCGTGGGCAGATTTGTGGGTACAGCAAATTCGTTTGAGTGAACGCAAGCCCGATCAATAACTTGGTTTCGCAATTAGAAGGAGGCTGTCTCCGCCCTCTAGCAGTGCGCCCCCGATTACCGGTGCTCGCGTCTCAACGGAATTACTTTCTCAGCGCCCCGCAATCCGTCGAGATAGTCGGCCCACACCTGCATCAGGGTTACGCGCTCGGTCCAAAACTCGGCACCGTGCGTGTATGCGCGCCGTACAGAATTTTTCTCCACATGGCCAAGCTGACGCTCAATGGCATCTGGATTCCACCGGCTCATTTCATTGAGTCGCGTGGCTGCCATTGCGCGGAAGCCATGGGCACACATCTCGCTAGAGGTGTACCCAAGGCGGCGTAGCGCCGCATTGAGAGTGTTTTCGCTGATTGGTCGCTTTACACTGCGTACCGACGGAAACAGCCAGCGGCCACTACCGGTGATTGGCTGCAATTGACGCAAGATGACGATCGCCTGCCGAGACAGCGGCACGCGATGGGGGCGACCCATCTTCGTTTTTTCTGGCGGGATGCGCCATTCGGCATTGTCCAGATCGAGCTCATTCCACTCCGCGTGACGAAGCTCGCCGGGCCGGACAAACACGAGCGGCGCAAGCAGCAGCGCCAACCGGATTGTCATGTGTCCATCGTAGCCATCAATCACACGCAGCAGCGCGCCAATGCCATCGGGCTCGGTGATGGCGGCCCGATGTTTGACCTTGGGTGTCGTGAGCGCGCCACGCAAGTCAACGGTTGGATCGCGTTCGGCTCGCGCGGTGGAAATTGCGTAGCGGAAAACCATGCTGCAGGTGCTGCGCAGCCGCCGCGCTGTTTCATATCGACCGCGGGATTCAATGCGGCGGAGTGCGAGCAGAAGTTCAGGAGCAGTGATTTTGGTTATGGGATTGTCGCCGAATGACGCAAAGGCAAATTCGAGCAGCCAACGTGTCTTAGTAAGCGTTGCAGCGGCCCGCCCCTCCCGCTGCATTTTGCGGATCAGCTCTTCGGCGACCAACCGAAACGTCACTTCCCTCGATCGCTTCTCGATCTCTCGTTGCACGGCCGGATCAGAGCCATCGGCAAGATATTTCTTGGCAACCTCGCGCCGCGCACGCGCGTCCGCGAGCGAGACCGCTGGATAAATGCCGAAGGATAATAGTTTTTGCTTGCCGGCGAACCGATAAGCCAGACGCCACAATTTTGCGCCACGCGGTTGGACCAGAAGATGCAAGCCACCACCGTCGGAAAGCTTGCGCGCTTTGCGCCCGACTTTTGCATTGCGGATACTTGTATCGTTGAGCGGCATAATTTCTTTTGCATCGATGTGTTGGTATCCGCCGCGCGCGAAAAACCCGATACCAACAAAAATACCAACAAAACGCTCGGCTGACCCCGATTATGGCCGAACGAGCACGATCAAATCTAGCGCTATCAGATTGTTTTTGCGGGTGTTTCGAACGTCCGCGAACATCTGCGAACGTGA
>CAWDGS010000001.1:0-385329 GCA_963801955.1 uncultured Alphaproteobacteria bacterium | reverse complement strand
GCGGTGCTCAAATGAGATAGCCGTCACCTCAGAAGGATCGCCAGATGTGGTTCTAGTCCAGATGTGGTTCCCTTTGTTGACCATCGCTTTGACTGCCGCGATCTGCTTCAGCGTAGCGTCATTGATTATCGGACAGGCAAAGCCTCAGCGGTAACGTGTGCTCCGCGCGTGGGTCAATCATTACGGCGCCATGCGCGCCGCGCTCAAGGCGCTGCACGATCTCGCGCGGTGGCGATGGCTGTAATACTCTGCCGACGTATTGGCATTCAAATTGATTTGGAAGGCAACGATGGCAACCTGAATTAAGTGCACCAATATGAAGCGAAGTTGTTTATAAACCTCGATAACGCGGTGACTGTGACACGGAACGAAAACGATGTCGCCGAGCGGGGGAACCGTGATCAAGTTTACATCCTCGTGAACGAGCAACCTGAAGAAACCGTGGCGCTCATTCCTCGATGATCTCGGAATGTTTCATGGAGCATCCTATATGAAACTTCGTAGGTACTTCCCGGTCATGCTGGGAGAATACTGGGTTTATGTTCTCGCTGGCATCATCTCGATCACTACCCTGATCCTGTTGTATTCGCACAATTGACCCAATCGGGTTACTCCGCTGGTAGATGGGTCGGGCGGATGGGGGAGGCTGTTGGCTGTTGGAAAATAGGCCCCGCATTCTGAAACGCGAGCTACCGTCAGGGCCTCGCCATCCTGCAGCGCTTGGTGCCCGCCAGTCGCGCTCACCTCAGCCGCACCTATCACAACATCCATGAATATTACTGTAGTAATAATGGCAAACGACCCCGAAATTTACAAAAACTTCAAAATAACGATCTGTTTTCCGTGGCGTATTCTAGCGTTATTATCTTGTATCGTGACGTGCAAACACCGTGATAATATTTTGTCTCGTCCCTTACAATGGCCTTGGGTTGTCCCTAAATACGAAACGCGCAGGCCATGAGGCTGCGTGATACGGAAGGTCCGGCCCTGAGGGCGGACCGTTCGCATGTCGCTCAACAAGGAGGTCATGCTATGCGTACATTCGATTTTGCTCCCTTCTACCGTTCAACCGTCGGCTTCGACCGAGTTTTCTCTACGCTCGATCAGCTCGTCGGCGTGGACGGATCGGTGCCGAGCTATCCGCCCTACAATATCGCGCGGACCGGCGAGAACGCCTATCGCATCTCGGTTGCAGTCGCCGGCTTCACCGACGCTGATCTCTCGATCGAGGCGAAGGAGAATATGCTGACGATCCACGGCGAGAAGCAGACCAACGACGAGGAGGAGACCGGCGACGTGCTCTACCAGGGCATCGCCGCGCGGACCTTCGAGCGTAGCTTCCAGCTCGCCGACTATGTTCAGGTCAAGGGCGCGAGCCTGGAGAACGGGCTCCTACACGTCGACCTCGTGCGCGAGATTCCGGAGGCGATGAAGCCTCGGGCGATCCCGATCGCAAGCTCCAGTAAGCTTCTGGAGGTCAAGCCGACCAAGGTCGCTGCCTGAAGTTCTGACCGGTTGCAATTTGGGAGTGCCCCGGGTTTTCGGGGCGCTTCCGTTGCAGTAACCCGCTCGCGCGGAACTAGGATGAACGCGACGGCATACCTCCGCGGTCGGACCAATGTTCGAATCCCTGAGCCAACGCACGGTGATTATCGGCAACAGTGGGGCAGGAAAGAGTGCGTTGGCCGAGAGTCTTGCCGCTTCAATCCATGTTCCTGTGATTGATCTCGATCTGCTGAATTGGGAGGGAAATGGCTACGGTCGGAAGCGGGATGAAGATGCCGCACGGCGAATGACCCTCGAAGTTTCCACCCAGCCGCTCTGGATCATTGAAGGTGTATATGGCTGGCTTGCTGACGTCGCTCTTCCGAGGGCAACGGCACTCATCTGGTTGGATTTTCCATGGAGCCTTTGCCGTGCCGGACTGCTCGCACGTAGTCCACGTCGAGGAGCAACGGATCAGGACACCGTGGAGCTTTTGAAGTGGGCTGAGACCTACTGGAATCGGCAGACGCCGAGTTCGTTCGCCGGTCACTCACGAATGTTTGCCAATTTTCCCAGCACCAAATTCAGATTGGAGACCCGGGAACAGGCGACTATCTTGCTCGCTGACTTACGTGCTTGCATGATCGCTCTGAAGGGCGACGAATAGGGAATCTTGAGTATGGTAGGTGAAACCGGGTGTCCGATGTGAGCATTAAACACGGCTGCCCTTCTTGAGACCTTTAGATTCGGTGACTTCGTTGTTGTGGCTCCCATTGCTTGGTACACTGACGCAATTCCGATGCGTTTTGAGGTCCCTGCGATGGACGAAAATCTGGCCTCTGAACCTCAGTGGTAGTTCAACTTGATCAGACAAATCAGCATCAGGAAAAGCTGATGGCCAGCGACGACGAGAAAATTAAAACTAACTCCGCTCCAGAAAATGAGGCCCCACCGGAGAAAAGACACGGTTCCCCTTTGCCCACTTCTCGGTTTCGTCAGCGATGAGCCTTAGGTGAGCAATTTTGCTCAGACGCAGCTCGACCGACGCGCCTAGGCTACGCGGTTAGTTAGCCGTATTTCATGCGTCCGCGCGCTGCCGGCGCGGGTGGCAGCAGCACCCACAATCTGCACGTCTTCGTTTGCACGCGCCTGAACCATTCAGACAACCAAATGGAAACACCATGGATTGGCCCTATATTCTCGTCATTCTCGGTATTGCGGTAATCCTATATCTCATCGGCTCGCTTCGCGTGCTGCGGCAGTACGAGCGCGGCGTCGTATTTCTTCTCGGAAAATTTGAGGGCGTGCGCGGGCCGGGGCTCACGCTCATCTTCGTTCCCATCCAGCAGATGGTGCGCGTATCCTTGCGCACCGTCACGATGCAAATCCCCTCGCAAAAAATCATCACGAAGGATAACGTCTCGATCGACATCGCGGCGGTCGCTTACTATCATATTTCCGATCCGGAAAAAGCGGTGATCGTGATTGAGAATGTCTACAATGCGATCAATCAGATCAGCCAGACTACTGTGCGCAATGTCGTCGGACGATTCAGCCTCGATCAGCTTCTTTCGGACACCGCGAGCATCAACGAGCAGATCAAGAACGTCATCGACCGGCACACGGAGCCGTGGGGCACGCAGGTAACGGCGGTCGAAATCAAAGACATTGTACTTCCCGACAATATGCAGCGCGCAATGGCAAAGGAAGCCGAGGCCGAGCGCGAGCGTCGCGCGAAGATCGTCGCTGCCGAAGGGGAATACCAAGCCGCGGTGAAGCTCGGCCAAGCGGCCGACATCATCACGCAGCATCCCGTGGCACTTCAGCTCCGCACTCTCCAGACGATGGCGGAAATCTCGGTCGAAAAGAACTCGACCATCATCTTCCCCGCACAATTTATGACGACGGTGCAGGAAGCTATCGCGCTCTTGTCAAAGGACAGCATCTAAATAGCTTAGAAAAAGGCTGTTCATGCAAATCCCGTTGCAAATCAGTTTCGAAAATGCGGAACCGTCAGAGGCCGTCCGCGCAGCAATTGGACATGAGGTGGAGCGGTTGGAGAAATACCAACACCGCATTACCGGGTGTCGTGTTGCCGTCGTCGCGCCGAGTACGAAGCACCGCCACGGTGCCGTCTATCGTATCAACATCTGGGTAACGATTCCGCCCCACGAGAACATCGTGGTCAGCCACCAACCTTCCGATGACCGGGGCCACGTGCACGTCGAGGTCGCGATCAAGGACGCGTTCGCGGCCGCCCGACGCCAAATCGAGGCTCTGGCACAACGCGCGAGCGGCAAGGTCAAGCTCCATTTTCGAAAACCGCAAAACGGTTGACGAACCTTAGGAGAAGCGGCGGGCACGGTGCGTTGCTGCTGAGAACGTGGCAGGCGTCAAGGACATAAAAGATCACCTTGTCTGGTTCGAGCCCGTGTCAGGCATGGCTTTCGACGCCTCGTATAAGGAGCCGACTGGGACCGCCAGCCCGACAGGCGCGGCCTCCACTGATGGGCAATACGCACATTGCACTAGCGGAGGAGATTTTAGTTTGTCACAGGAGTGCATCATGAAGATCCGCTGGGCTCTCTTTTCTGCCGCGATCTTAATTGGGTTTCTACCGAGTCAGGTGACCTCGGAAGAAGCCGTTTTAGGACAAGGTAATATCTCGTGTGGTTCCTGGATTGAAAATCGCCGGGATGACAATCCTCTTGCAGCGACCAGAACCGCGTGGGTTCTAGGGTTTATAACCGCCTTCAATCAATACGGTACTAAGCCTCAGCGTGACGTGTCTGGAGGAAAAGACACTGAAGTACTGATGGCTAGGATTGATGATCATTGTAAGCGGCATCCGCTCGATAATTTGTATAAGGCTGCGGCCGCGCTCGTTGATGAGCTCCGACAGTGAACCGACAGCTTCGTTAGTTTCTCAGGCGTGATGAGGTTTAGAGAAGGCACAAGAGGTCATAATCAGACGCGGTCCTGCCCCGCCTCATCAATCATGGAGGAAGCTTCTGAGAATCCTTGACCGGCTCGGGTGCTTCAGCTTCCTTAGCGCCTTGGCCTCGATCTGGCGGATGCGCTCGCGCGTCACCGAGAATTGCCGGCCGACCTCTTCCAGCGTGTGGTCCTTGTTCATGCCGATGCCGAAGCGCATGCGCAGCACGCGTTCTTCGCGTGGTGTGACGGAAGCGAGCACGCGGGTGGTGGTCTCGCGCAGGTTCGACTGGATGGCGGCGTCGATCGGCAGGATCGCGTTCTTGTCCTCGATGAAGTCGCCGAGGTGAGAGTCCTCCTCGTCGCCGATGGGGGTCTCGAGCGACAGCGGCTCCTTGGCGATCTTGAGCACCTTGCGCACCTTCTCGAGTGGCATACCGAGCTTCTCGGCGGAGCGGATGAGCTGTACGGCCGCATCGGAGAGGCCGGCCAGCGGGCTATCCGCGACGGTCTCGCGATCCTCCTTCTCCAGCGCCCCTTCCTTGGCCTGCTGGGGGAGCGTCTTGATCTTGCTTACCATGTCTCTCTCCTCGGCCAGCGCTGAGTCCGCGCCGGGTCGTGGTCCGGTCGCGTAGCCGATAGCTTAAGGAGGCGACTGTACTTGAGGGCCCGAGCCTATCACAAAAACTCCGCCGAGGAGCCCGAAAAGCCATTCAACGTCAGAGAGTGCGCTGCGAAACGCTTGCGACTTTAATGCCCCAGGTCTGTCGGGTTGATTAGAACCTATCTCAAAATTGCGAGCCGGAGTCGATCCGCTATAACGGTCGGATGATTTAACTCACGGACGAGCAATGGGAACGGATCCGGATGCATTTTCCGGAGGAACACATTTCCGATTGTCGTCCCGGACGCAAACTCATTCCGACACGTCGCGTTCTTGAAGCAGTCCTGTGGATTCTCAACACAGGTGCGCAATGGCATATGCTGCCGCAAAGCTATCCCAACTACAAAACGGTACATCGACGGTTTCAGGCTTGGTGCGGCGATGAGATTTTGCGGCGGGTGCTGACGGATGTTGCTAACGAGCTTCGCGACAGAGGTGTGCTGGATGAAGAAGAATGCTTCATCGACGCGACGTTCGTGATGGCCAAGGGTGGCGGGGCAGAGATCGGAGCAACGAAACGCGTGAAAATCATGGCGATTGTTGATCGCCATGGATTGCCGCTATCGGTAAGCACGCATGCGGCCAACCATCACGAAGTCCGCCTGGTGCAACTGTGCTTCAACTTCTACATGATCGAAGCCAAGCCGGAGAATTTGGTCGGTGATCGCGCCTACGACAGCGATCCTCTGGATGAGGAGTTGCGTCGAGACGGCATCGAGATGATCGCGCCACACCGCGCCAATCGCAGCAAGTTGCCTACGCAAGATCGACGCCGACTAACCCGCTATATGCGCCGCTGGATCATTGAGCGCTTCTTCGCCTGGATCCAATGGCAGCGCCGAATCCTCGTCCGCTGGGAGTACCACGCCCAGAACTTCCTGGGCTTTGTTCAACTCGCCTGCCTCTTTATCCTCTTCAGGCGATTTTGAGATAGGTTCTAGCCTCCCTGCGCGTCTTGAATTTCATAGGTTCGATATCGTGGCTGGTGACGACGAAATCGCCTCCCACCCGGCGCATGGTGAAGGTGGTCATCGCCGTCCGCTGCCCAAGCCCATCTTGCAGGCGTGCGCGAACACGGTGGGACCGTCGGCCTCGATGTGCTCGTTGAGCCGCAAGCCCGGACCAGCCTTGGCCAGGACGGACTTGAGCGTGGCCTTGCGCACTTCGAGCGGCTCGCGCCGCAAGTCGTCGCCGCTTAACTCGATCAGGTCGAAAGCGTAGAGGAAGACGCTCGCATCATAGCGTCGGTAGCGGATGCGGTCGAAGTTCGGCATGCCGTCCTCGTCGCAGCACACGGCCTCGCCGTCGATGATACACGAGCGCGAGCGCAGGCGGGCGAGCGCCTCGACGATCAGCGGGAAGCGGTCGGTCAGGTCGTTGCCGGGGCGGCTGTAGAGCCGCACGCGCTCGCCATCCTTGCGTGCGATGACGCGGAACCCGTCGTGCTTGATCTCATGCACCCAGGTATCGCCGCTCGGCGGTTGCGGCGCTTTGGTGGGCAGGCAGGGCGGGACAAAGCCGTGCGGCAGGGGCAGGCCGGTCAAGATTGACGCAAACCAGGCAACCATTCAGTTCGGCGGTGCCGAGAACTGGGGTACTGAACATGTGCGGAAGTTCTGGGGCACTATAGATCGTGTGACCGGCCAGACCCAGGCGACCTTCCAAATGGGGTCTTCAACAGACCCTGCAACAGTGAACTTTTCGCTGAAATGCAGGCCAGCACAACGGATGTTCTGACGGCGCTGAACGAAACTCGGTGAGCCAATGCGCCTCGGTGGGGCCGAATGCCGAAATTGAGTGAGGGTAAGTTCGCCCTTGGAGGCTTGGCCGTTTTGGCAATCTGGACGTTGGTCGCGTTGCCCCTCTTGTATCAAGAGGAGACCTCTACCAATCCGATTATAGCCTTCTGGCACTGGACGACGGATGAACCAGTCAGTTTCTATACAGCGGTCCTCGCCATCTCGACGATATTGCTCTGGGCCGTCACGTCGCTGGGCATCTACAATCAGTTCAACGATACTCGAATAATTCAACGTGCCTATTTGAGTGCCAAGCCCGCGGGCATTGACACGATGACTGACGGCTCTGTCATCGCGCACGTTATTTTTTTGAACTCCGGCAATCTACCAGCGAAAAAAGTCCGCAACGAAGTCAAAATCGGTTGGTTTGACGATGGCAATAAGTCAGACTTTGACGAAGTAAAGATAACGGATCCCGGAACCATCCTTTTGGTGCCCAACCTTGAGGTAGAGCGAGGGACGCCACCGCTCTCCAAGCAAGATGTCGCCCAATATCGTGCCAAGAGGGGCTTTGTCTTTGTGTGGGGCCGCATCGAATATGAAGACGGTTTCGGCGGCCCTAGGTGGCGAACTTTCTGCCATCGGTACAATTGCAGTAAACCCACGGCTTTCCGCCACCACCACCATCATAATGATGGCAATTAACACCGTGCCAATGCGCCTCAACGGCTGGCAACGTATTGGCCTTGTCGCCCTCATAGTCCTTGTGGGCGCGACCTCCTTTGCTGAGGCCACCTGTGGTGATCTCGGCGGGCCTGGATACCGACGGCCGAATGGGAAGTGTGTAGGTTGGGAATAACTTGGCCGGGTATGTGGATCGCCGCCCAGCACGCGTTGCGCTCCCGAACGAACTGCACCTGCCGCCCCTGAGGCGGCGCGTAAGGGCGACGAAATCCAAGGGGACAAAGACCGCCAGCACGATAAGATGAACCGATGATGTCCAGGAAGACCTATGCCTTGCCGACAGGACTTGCTGATTCTTTTTAAATTCGGGAAACGCGATCACCTGCAACAACTTCGCAATCGCGGTTTATTGCACATGAACTCCCAACGGTATTTTCAGGGGATTGACGATCCCCTAAGGGGAGATCGATTTGAAACAACCGACCGCCTGGTTCAGCCAAAAGACCTCAGGAGGCTCACGATCAAGAACAAGAACCGCGAAATTGTTATCACGCCGGATCGCTTGGTTATCCGGTTAGATAAGGCACCTTGCAATATCTACTGCATGTTTGGGATAACGGAACCGACAACTCCGCTTGTAGATCAGCGGAATCTTGAGGGGGATTGGGATTCGTTTGTAGTTATCCTGAACACGGCAACCTTTCTTGATCGGATGTGCTCAGCGGCTGTTCGGGAAGGGTTCCAGTTACGAATTTAGGGGCGTCGAATATACGATCCAATGAATTACTCGGGAGAGACTGGACCGTTTCGGAAGCCGGATACATTTTCGTACCAAAAGGAGTTTCGATTCATCGTTCGACCTGGCTCTGGTTCGCCAATCGACCTCGAAATCGGCAGTCTCGCGGACATCACAAGTGAGGTTCTTCCTCTCTCGGATATTAATCGACTTATAGAATTCTGCTAAGACGCGTCGTTTGCTGGTTGCCCGCTCACCGCGATGGGCCAAAAGGGTGCTCGTGTTCATGGTCCTGGGCGCGC
The DNA here is from genome assembly GCA_963801955.1 of uncultured Alphaproteobacteria bacterium. Lineage (GTDB taxonomy): Bacteria > Pseudomonadota > Alphaproteobacteria > Rhizobiales > Xanthobacteraceae > Pseudolabrys. The sequence continues at coordinate 376,785 of CAWDGS010000001.1, read as the reverse complement.
TCCTGGTCGTCGTGGTGCTTGCCCTCGCAGTGTCGGCGCGCAGCGAGAAGCGCGGGGAGCGCTACGAGCGGCCGCAATATGTCCCGAGCGGGACATGGCGCGCCAAGATCGTGGCGAGGGCGAGTTCTGCGAATAGCCCAGGAGGTCGCCTCGCCCGAGCAGCGCGAGCGTGCCGAGGATGACGACTACAGCCGCCTAGGGAGGTTGAAATGAAACTAACCATCGCAATCGTCGCCGTTGTCCTCGCTGCCAGCGCAGCGCAGGCACAGCAGTGGACATATACGAGAGAACAGGTGTTGCAGTATGCGCCGCAGGCGCAGCACTGGACAGAAGCCCAATGGCGCAAGTTCGACCGCGACGCTCGCTGCGCATATCGCAACACCACCGGCCTCCGAAAAGCAGGTGACCCTCGTGCTGTGCGTCTCGCACGCGAGACCCAACGTCGCGGTGGCGGCATGGCAGCGGCATCGTCGCTTCAAAACACGAGCGACTGGCAATCGCTACAGCGCTCTCACCGCCGAGCGTGCCGCGCGCAATGAGACCGAAACGGCGCGCTAATGCGCCGTCGCGACGTGAAGCGCTGCCTGACGAAGGTCAGATCGAAACGAGAAAGGTAATGAAAATGAAAAGACTACTTCTCATAGCGGGGACGGCAATGCTGGCATTGCTGTTCACCACTGAGACGCACGCCCAACGAAACACAGCGTATTGGGGAACGCCTGGCGTCCAGTATCATGGCACATGGGGCAAGCCTGTGCCGACAACCCAAAGCGCGGTGCGCCGAAAGCCTGTGCCTCAGAGGGCGCGGAGGGGACGGAGCATGAGGTAAAGATCGAAACGGGCGCGCGCGCCCCGTCGCGACGTGAGGCGTCGCCTGATGATGGTCAGCCACACAGGGAGGTTTGAAATGAAATCAATCATCATAGTCGTCGCTATCGTCCTCGTTGCCAGCGCGGCACAGGCCCAGCAGCAAAACATATGCGCTTCGTGGGCCTGCAATGGCTGTGTGTACCAAAACACACAAGCACTAGGCCGCGCCGGTGATCCGCGCGTTTTGCGCCTCGCGCGCGAGAAACAACTTAGGGGTGGCGGCCCCGTAGCGACAAACACGCGCGACTTTCAATCCGTGCTGCGCAGCAACAGCCGTGCGTGCGGCTGTCCCATGCGGTGCCGATAACACTTCGCGAGGGAGATCGACATGAATGCCCGTTCAAACATCTTCTGCCTTGCGATCCTCGGGCTGCTGGTCGCCACCACTAGCATCACCCTCGCAGCGGAAGGTCTGCGATGCGATCAGTCTCGCGTCTTGAATGAGCGGTTTATACGCAAGCTTTGTCCCAACTCAAATGAGCGGTGCAAGGCCAGGGACAATCCGTGTTTCTTCCTAGAGACTGACCCTGCTTATTTTAAGCGCATCACCAAGCCAAACAAAAAGGACGTGGAGTGACCATGAGGCGCGCTCGAACATTTACTGCCTCGCCATTTTGGGCTTGCTGCTTTCTCGCGCACCGAGATCAGTGCGCACCGTGGTTGCATGGGTGCTCTTCGGCGTGATCCTCACCGTTGTCGTGATTGTCGTCGCTGTCGCCCTATCTGACTGACGCAGCCGCGCTCGCCCATCGCGTCGCGGCACCCACGCCCGCCCCAAGGGCTTCGTCGTATTTCCGGTATCGGCGGCATGATGCGAGCGTATAAGATGGGCTTGGAGGGTATAGTGTCGAAGCACAGAGCCTCGACCTACCGCTCAGGCCGTTCGCCCGACTGGCTCATGTGCAAGAACCCTGCGTGCGAGGCGGTGACGCGGGAAGCCGAAGAGGACTGGGGACGGTAGGATACCGCTTGGGCCGTTCGCTGTTATGGGGTCAAATCAGCGGCAGATGTACACGGGGGCTCCCGACGTGCAGTTCTACTGGCAGCGGTGGCGTTTCCCGTACGAGCGCAGCACTTGGTGCCACAGCGTCGAGCAATGCCGGCGCTGGTACCGAGTGTGCGAGAGTCAGGGCGTCGAGCAGGTCCGTGAGCAGCTGAAGGCTGTGCTCGCCAGAGGCGCTGGTCCGCGCGGCTCAATCGCCATATGGACCGAACCCTCTGTGACAATCGGGTTTTGCCAGGAATGGCTCTCCTGGCACGACCGCCGCAAAGCCAACCGCGAAGACGTGCATCGCCGACGTCAAATCTTTTGGCCGTTGATCGTGGCGGTACTACTCGCAGCCATCGGTTGGCTCGTGATGTCAAAGTGATTCAGACTGGCAAGACGGGCACTAGCCTGGTCATGGACTCAGACGTGGTACGACCCGAAATCTGTGCAAAAACAACAACGATATCAATTCCGGATGCCGGATGACCATCCCGGTTTGGCCGGAGTGGTAGATGGAGCTCCTCGACAATCTCGCCACCGGATTCGGCGTGGCGCTGACGCCGGCGAATCTATTCTTCGCGCTCGCCGGCGCGCTGATCGGCACGTTGATCGGCGTTCTCCCCGGCATCGGCCCGATTGCGACCATCGCGATGCTCTTGCCGCTGACGTTTCATCTCGAACCGACGTCGGGCCTGATCATGCTCGCCGGCATCTTCTACGGAGCGCAATATGGCGGATCGACGACCGCCATTCTGGTAAACCTGCCGGGCGAGACCTCATCGGTGGTCACCTGCATCGACGGCCACCAGATGGCGCGGCAAGGCCGCGCCGGCGCGGCGCTGGCGGTGGCGGCGCTCGGCTCGTTTTTTGCGGGCTGCGTTTCGACGACGCTGATCGCCACCTTTGCGCCGCCGCTCGCCAAGGTGGGCCAGTCGTTCGGTGCGCCGGAATATTTCTCGCTGATGGTGCTCGGCCTCATCGCCGCGGTGGTGCTCGCCCATGGCTCGGTGATCAAGGCGATCGCCATGATCGTGTTCGGTCTGCTGCTCGGTCTGGTCGGCACCGACGGCAATACGGGCGGAACGCGGTTTACGCTCGGCATCACCGAGCTGACCGACGGGATCGACATCGCCACCCTCGCCATCGGCATTTTCGGCATCGGCGAGATCATCACCAATTTGACACGGCCACAGGAAACGCGTGGCCTCGCCGCGAAGAAGATCACTCGGCTGTGGCCGACGCGCGATGATTTCCGCCGCGCGTTTCCGGCCGTGTTGCGCGGCACCGCGCTCGGCTCCATCCTCGGCGTGCTTCCCGGCGGTGGCGCGACATTGAGCGCGTTTGCCGCCTACGCCCTCGAGAAACGCTGGTCGCACAACCCGGCGCAATTCGGCCACGGCGCCGTCGAAGGCGTGGCCGGGCCCGAGTCCGCCAACAACGCCGGCGCGCAGACCTCTTTCATCCCGATGCTGACCTTGGGCATCCCGGGCAACGCAGTGATGGCGCTGATGATCGGGGCGCTTACCATTCACGGCATCCAGCCCGGTCCGCAGATCATGGGCGAACGCCCGCTCATGTTCTGGGGCATGATCGCCAGCATGTGGATCGGCAACCTGATGCTGGTCATCATCAATCTGCCGCTCATCGGCATTTGGGTGCAGCTGCTCAAGGTGCCGTACCGCTTTCTCTATCTCGCGATTCTCTTGTTCTGCGGCATCGGCGTCTACACCGTCAGCAACAGCGCGGCGGCGGTGTTGCTGGCGGCGTTCTTCGGCGTGCTCGGCTACGTCTTCACGCGACTCGAATGCGAGCCGGCGCCGATGATCCTCGGCTTTGTGTTGGGGCCGCTGATGGAGGAGAATCTTCGGCGTGCCATGCGGATTTCGAGCGGCGATCCGGCGATCTTCGTCGAGCGGCCGATCAGCCTCGGTCTATTGATCGCATCGCTCGCGCTCTGCCTCCTGGTGGCGCTGCCGGCGATCCGCAGCAAACGGGAAGAGGCGTTTCAGGAATAGACCCACGCAAAGGGCGCGCGGCCGCGGCCTGCGCCGCGCCGATGCTGGGGACGATCTCGACGGTGATGCCCGCCGCGCGACACGCGGCGATCTCCTCACCGGCACTTTCGAAAGTCGCGCCCTCGCCGCCCTTGAGCCGCACCACGCGCCGGCCGGCCTTGGCGAGCGCGACCATGAGTGTGTTGATCTCGTCCTGCTCGCAAGCGAAACCCTCTCCGGTGCTACCGACCAGCATCTTCTTCGCCTCGCGCCGCGCAAAGTCGAGAATGTCCGGCGAGACCAGCTCGTCGATCAAGATAATGTCCGCCATTTGCAGCGCGCGCACCGCGCGCAACGTGAGCAGCTCCGGATCGCCAAGGCCAGTGCCCACCAGAGTCACGGTGCCGGCGTCCGCGGCTTGCCCCTTGGCCGTGTCGAAAAGCGCGTCGAAATCGCTTTGCGCCGGCTCGTGCGCCGGATGGTTGATCGCGCAAGCGGTAAACAGCTGCCAGAACCGCCGCCGCGCGGCGGGCGAAAGCCGCGGCGATTGTACCCGTTTGCGCCAGCGGCGCGCGGCTTCGGCCCAGCGCGCAAAGCCGCGCGGGATCATAGCCTCGAGCTTGGCGCGAATCGCCTGGGCGAAGACGGGCGCCGCGCCGTCCGTCGAAATTCCAATCACGAGCGGCGAGCGATTGACGATGGCACCGAACGAAAAATCGCAATGCGCCGGCCGGTCGATGACATTGACCGGAACGCCGGCCGCCCGCGCCGCCGCGGCAAAACGTTCGGCGTCCGCGTCATTCTCGAAGCCGCCGACCGCAACGGCGGCGCCGGCGAAGTCCGCTGGGCGCCACCCCCGCTCGCACAGGATGACCGATGCGCGCGGAGCTTCCTCCGCCAGCGCGCGCAGCTCCTCGCACGGGTGTTCGGTGAAGACCTCGACGTGGGCGCCCGCCGCCGACAAGACCTCAGCCTTCCACGCCACCGGTGCGCCGTTGCCGGCGACGAGCGCGCGCTTGTCGTCGAGATCGAGGAAGATCGGCAATCGCGCGAGCGCCTGCATGCGCGGCGTGCCGGTCTGTTGCGGCTGCCGTTGAGCCTCGAGCGGGTGCATCAATACACGTCCTGCTGATAGCGGCCGACCCTTTTCAGGTTGGCGACGAACGCAATCGCTTCATCGGTCGTGCCCGCGCCGTGTGCGGCGACGATCTCGACCCAGGCGCGCTCGACATCCTTTGCCATGCGCTTGGCGTCGCCGCAGACGTAGACGTGTGCGCCGTCGGCGAGCCAAGCCCACAGCTCGCGGCCGAGTTGGCGCATGCGATCCTGGACATAGAACTTCTCGCTGCCGTCGCGCGACCATGCCAGCGAGAGCCTCGTCAGCGCGCCGGCGGCTTTCATCCCGCTAAGCTCGTCTTCGTAGAAGAAATCGTGGTCGCGGCGTTGATGGCCGAAGAACAACCAATTGCGACCGCGCCCTTTGCTCGCCATCCGCTCGTAGAGAAATGCGCGGAACGGCGCGATGCCGGTGCCAGGCCCGATCATGATGATGGGCGCCGATGGATCCGCCGGAAGACCGAAGTGCGGTGCCTTCTGGACGTAGACTTTAATCTTGTCGCCGGGGCGTGCCCGCTCGCCGACGAAGGTGGAGGCAACGCCGAGCCGCGTACGCCCGCCGATCGGATAGCGTACTGCGTCGACGCACAGCGCCATTCGGTTTCGATCGATCTTGGGCGAGCAGGCAATGGAATAGAGCCGCGGCTGCAGCGGATCGAGCGCCTCGACCAACGCCTCCGGATCGGGACGCACGCTGGGAAATTTCTTGATCGCGGCGAGCACGTCGAGAGCAGAGGCATCGCCGTCTGGATCCTCGCCAGCGGCGAGCGCTTTCGCTTTCTGCCGCCGCTCGCCGCCGGTGACGTAGGAGAACAGCTGAAACAGCATGTCGGGGGCGGGACCGAGGGAAACGCCGTCGAGCAGCACATCGCGCAGCGTCCGCCCGCCGATCGGGAAATCCGGCGGTGCCACGAGCGCCGCGATCACGGCATCGACAAGCGCGGGATCGTTGGTCGGAAATATCCCGAAGGCGTCGCCGACCGCATATTCGATGCCGCTCCCCGTCAGATCCAACTCGACGTGCCAGGTCTCCTTCTCCGAGCCCGCCTTATTGAGGCGCGTCCGCGACAGAAACACCGCCTCCGCCGGATGCTCGCGCGAATATCCCGGCGCGGTCGCCGGTGCAGCCGTAGCATCGGCAGGCGTAAGGGTCCGGCTCTCGGCCGCGGCCGGCTGCTTGCCAAGCTCCGCCTGCAGCGCCTTGAGCATGCGGGTGGTGTCCTTGCCGCCCGGCACGCACAGATTCAGCCGCGCTTCCTTTTGCAGGAAAATGGCGTCCGAATAGTCCTGACAGTTGTATCCACATTGCCCACAGTCCTGTTGTCCCATTGCCGCCATCAAGCGCCGGGGCAGCGGACGGCCTTCGGCAAGCTTCATGCGATCGGCGAGCGGCAGCGCCGGGTCGTGCCAGGGCGCGCCATCGTCATCTTCGGCGGACGGCTTGGCCGGGGCGGTCGAGATCGAGTGCGCCCGGCAGCAAGGCCGCCGCCTGCTCCAGCGACAGCGCGGTGATGCCGCCTTCGAGCGAGAGCAGCCCGGCGAACAGGCCATTGAGCCAGACGCGCTGCTCGGCACTGAACGGCGCGCTCTCCGGGATCAGCGACGGCAGCGGCCCCTGCGGCGGCAGGATCATTCCACCGCCTCGCCGTCGATCAGGCTTCGCAGCGCCGCGATGTCGTGCCGTCGGGTGAAAGCGAGGAAGCTTTCTTGCGGCGAGACACGGTGTCCGAGATAGGCCTTGAGCATGCGCCCGACGAGTCTCGGCGCGTCCTCGGCTTTGACGTCACGGTAGATTTCCGGTGCGATTGCCGCGTCGGGACCGAATCCGCCGCCGACGTGAACGTGATATCCCTCGACCGCGTCACCGTCCTCGGAGGTCTGCACTTTACAGGCCAGCAACCCGATATCGCCGATGTAATGTTGTGCACAGGAGTGATGGCATCCGGTGAGATGGATGTTGACGGGCGAGTCGAGCGCGACGCGGCTCTCGCACCAGCGCGCGATCTCCTCGGCATGCCGCTTGGTATCGGAGGCGGCAAATTTGCAGCCGACATTGCCGGTGCAGGCCACGAGGCCGGCACGAATCGAGGTAGCGCTGATAGACAGGCCGAGCGCTTCGATACACGCTTGCGCCGTCGTCACATCCGGCGAGCTCACCCCGGAGATGATCAGGTTCTGCCAGACGGTGAGGCGGATGTCGCCGTCGCCGAGATCGCGGGCGACCTGCGCGAGCCCGCGCATCTGATCGGCGCTCATCTTGCCGACCGGGAGAACGACGCCGATCCAATTGCGCCCGGGTTGCCTCTGCGCATGCACGCCGATATGCGCGGCGCGATCGAAAGGTGCTCGCGGCGCCAGCGCATCACCGCCGACGCGGTCTAGCTTGCGGCCGAGTTTGTCCTCGACCAGCGATAACACCTTGTCCAGTCCCAGCCGGTCGATGACGTATTTGAGACGTGCCTTGGTGCGGTCGGTCCGGTCGCCGTGATCGATGAATACGCGCACGACGGCGTCCGCCACCTTGGTCGCATCGGCCGGCTTGACAACCACCCCGGTCGCGCGCGCGAAGTCTTTGTGCCCCGTAATGCCGCCGAGGAGCAGACGGAACCACACCCCGGGCGCGACCTCGCATCCTTCTTTCACCTCGACCGCTTGGAAGCCGATGTCATTCGTGTCCTCGAGCACGGGAATGATGCCCCCGCCGTCGAACCCGACGTTGAACTTGCGCGGTAGGCCGTAAAGCGCGCGCTCGTTGAGAATGTGGAAATGCCATTCGCGGGCGTAAGGCCGCGTGTCGATCAGCTCCTGCGGGTCGATGCCCGCCGTGGGCGAGCCTGTGACGTTGCGAATATTGTCGGCACCCGAGCCGCGCGAGCACAGCCCGAGATCCTGGATCGCCTCGATCATGGCGACGGCATTCTTGGCCTCGATCTCGCGCACCTGGAGATTGGCGCGGGTGGTGACATGGGCATAGCCGCCGCCGTAGCGCTCGGCGAGATCGGCGACGCCGGCGAATTGCCAGTGCGCGAGGATGCCGTTCGGCATGCGCAGCCGGCACATGTAGGAGTTCTGGTTCGGCGCGACGTAGAACAGGCCGAAGAAGCGCCAGCGGAAATTGTCGGCCGGCTTGGGATATTCGTTGTTCGTCGCCTGCGCCTTGAGCCGTTCGTAGCCGTCGAAGGGGTGCAGTTCGCGCTTGAATTTCTCCTGTTCGGAGAGCTTGCCGCCGGCTTTGAGGACGCGATCCTGCGCGTGCAAGTGCGCAGCGTCGGGGCCGCTCGGCTCCGCCGGCGCAGCGCTGGCGGTGCCGCCGCCTTGGACGCGCGCGGCCTTGGCGATCTGCAGGCCGGCGACGAAGCCTTCGAGGTAGCGCTTTTGTTCGGGGCTGAAATCGCCGGACATGGTTTGCTCTTGCGGCTTCTTTTTTGAGCAGTGCGCAGGCCAAGCACCCGCGCAAACGGCCTTGCCGGCCCGGTATGCTGCAAAGCAGCAAAGACCATGCCAAGCGCTCGCTATTGTTTTTATTGAAGAATCCCTGTTCCAGCGGCCCATGCTGCGCCGTCCGGCTGGGCAGGCCGCAAGCTTCAGGTTGAAATTCTATGCAGCCGGCGTGAGGCGAACTCGGGGGGTCGTTCTGCCCCGCCTGCGGGCGCCTTCCGGCCGCTCAGGGCTGGGTCGCGGACGCGGCGCGGCCGACCCGTTCTGCGCCGTATCGCCGCTTGGACAATCTTGTAGCCTCGCCGGTCTCGGGAGCAGCGAAGATCGTCTGCAGCACTTGCCGTTGCACCGGCTTCTTGACGATCGGCACGTAGCCGAACCTGCTGTCGATGCTCTCGACGCCATAGCCGGTGATGAAGACGAACGGAATTTTCCGCGCCGTCAGCACGTCGGCGACCGGGTAGACGAATTCGCCCCCGAGATTGACGTCGATGATGCCGGCATTGATCTCCTCGTGCACCGCGGCGACCATGGCCTCGCCAAGTCGGCTGAACGGCCCGACCACCGAGAAGCCGAGCTCGGTCAGGATGTCCTTCATCATCATCGCGACCAAGATCTCGTCCTCGACCAAAAGCACGCGATTGCCGGTGTCGAGCCGGAGCGGAAGATCAAACCTCTCCTCGCTCACTCTCGCATGCGCGCCGGCACGGTGGGAGAGCGCTTCGATCTGATCGCGGCACGGAACGCGCAGCGTGCAATACAGTCCTTCGGGGCGCCAATCGAAAACGGCTTCGCCCGCGAGCTGCCGCTCGATACTGGCGCTGATCAGCCTGATGCCGAAACCCGGCGCCACCGGCGGCTGCGGCTGCGGTCCGCCGCTCTCGGTCCAGCGCAGCAGAAGGCCGTGCGGCTGCAAGTCCCAGTCCACTGCGACCCGTCCCGCCCGCACCGATAGCGCGCCGTACTTGGCGGCATTGGTGGCGAGCTCGTGCAGCGCGAGCGCGAGGGTCTGCGCGGTGCGCGGCTCGAGCGACACGTCGGGGCCGGCAATCGTGGTCCTTTCCGGGCCGTCCGTGCGAAACGGGGCGAGCTCTTCGTTCACGAGACGGGCGAGATCGGCGCCTTGCCAGCGGCTCTGGGCGAGCAGCGTGTGCGCGCGCGCCAGCGCTCCAATCCGCCCGTCGACTGCGGTGATATAGGACTTGATGTTGTCGGAGCGGGTCAAACGCACGATGGATTGCACCAGCGCCAAGGCATTGCGCGCGCGATGGTCGACCTCGCGCGCCAACAACACCTGCCGCTCTTCGGCTTCCTTGCGATCGGTAATGTCGACGGTCACGCCGCTGATGCGCACGACATTGTCGGTCGCGTCGACGCTTGCCACCGCCGTTCCAATGCACCAGCGCAACTCGCCGTTGGGGCGGCAGACGCGAAACTCGCTCTGAAAGCTCGGCGTATTGGGAGCGGCCGGCTTGATGGCGTTTTGCAGATGTTTCCAGTCCTCGGGATGGATGAGTGCCCGGACGTTGTCGACCGAGAGCTCGAAAGTGGCGGGATCGACGCCGAAAATCCGATACTGTCCGTCGTCCCAGACAAAGCGCCCATTGACCGGATCCCATTCCCAGGATCCCATCTGTCCGGCGGCCAGCGCCAAGCTGCGCCGCTGTTCGCTCTGCAACAGCCGCGCGGTCGAAGCCTCCAATTCCGCGGTTCGCTCGGCAACTCGGCGCTCGAGCTCCTGGTTGAGCTGCTCGAGCTGCCTCGTCTTGCGATAGAGCTCGGCGAAGATCTTGACCTTGGCGCGCAGCACCTCGGGAATGACCGGCACCGGCACGTAATCGACGGCCCCCATTTCATAGGCGCGCAGGCGGTCGACGTCGGTCAAATGGATGGCAGAAATGAAGATGATCGCGGTGCGCTGAAACCGCGGATGCTCGCGGATCATCGCGGCCAACTGGAAGCCGTCGAGCTCCGGCATGCATACGTCGACGAGGATGACGGCGATGTCGTGCTTGAGCAGGTGCTCGAGCGCTTCTTTGGCCGAGGCGGCCTTGATCAGCCTCTCGCCCAGCCCGGCGAGGATGGCCTCGTAGCTCAGCAGCTTGGCTGGTTGATCGTCCACCAGCAGGATGTTGACCTTGTCGTCCGAGGCCATTGCAAATCTCCGCGGCTCAGCGATGCAACCACATGCGCAGCGCCGATAAGAGCTGCTCGGTATTCACGGGCTTGGCCAGATAATCGGACGCGCCCGCTTCCATGCACTTCTCGCGGTCGCCCTTCATGGCTTTTGCCGTGAGCGCGATGATCGGCAGTCGCCGGAAATCCGGCTTTTGCCGGATCGCGTGGATGGTCTGATACCCATCCATTTCCGGCATCATGATGTCCATGAGCGCGATGGCCAGATCGGGCGTGGCGTCGGCAAGCGCGATCGCCTCTCGGCCGGTGGTGGCGGTGAGCACGTGCATGCCGCGCCGCTCCAGCACGCTCGACAGAGCGAAGATGTTGCGCGCGTCATCGTCGATCAGCAGCACGGTTCGTCCGACGAGGTCCTCGTCGGAGCTGTTGAGCCGCTCCAGCATGCGTTGCTTCTCGGGCGGAAGCTCGGTGACGACGCGGTGCAGGAACAAAGCGGTCTCGTCGAGCAGACGCTCGGGCGATTCGACGCCCTTGACGACGATGCTGCGCGCCATGGTGTGCAGCTCGGCATCTTCCTCCGCCGACAATTCCCGCCCCGTGAACACCACCACCGGCACGTCGGAGAGCTTGGCGTCGCCGCGCAGCTCCTCCAACACCTCGAACCCCGACATGTCCGGGCAGCCGCAGGTCGAGCACGACACAGTCGAAGGGGTCGCGGCGCAGGACGCGCAACGCCTCCGCCCCGGTTGCGGCGGTGACGATCTCGATGTCGTCGTGGCCGAGGAGTTCCGAAATGCTCCTCTGCTCGGCGCCGTCGTCTTCCACGACCAGCAGGCGCTTGCGGCGCGGCTTGGCGTACTCCTTGATCCGCGCCAAGGCCGCCTCCACTCCCTCGGTGGAGGTCGGCTTGGTGACGAAGGAGAACGCGCCCCGCGCCATTCCGTGCTGACGGTCTTCGTCGAGCGTGATGATCTGCACCGGAATGTGTCGGGTCAGCGGGTTCTGCTTGAGCTGGCTGAGCACGGTCCAGCCCAGCATGTCGGGGAGGAACACGTCGAGCGAGACGGCGGTCGGTTGGTACTGCTTCGCGAGCTCGAGCGCGTCGATGCCGCGCGCCGCGACCAGCACCTTGAATCCCTTCTCGCGCGCCAGGTCGACCATGATGCGGGCATAGTGCGGATCGTCCTCCACTATGAGCAGGATCGAGTCGCCGGGTCGGATCTCGAGCCGATCGTCGGGGATCGCCTCGATCGGCCGCTCCGGCAGCGCGGGGACAATAGGCGCATGCATCGCCTGCGCGGGGGCGGCGGCCGGCTTCGGCGCGGTGCTCGGGCCGACGTACCGCAGCGGCAAGTACAGCGTGAACGTGCTGCCCATGTTGGGCGCGCTGCGCAGCTGGATCTCGCCGCCGAGCAGGTTCGACAACTCGCGGCTGATCGCCAGCCCGAGCCCGGTGCCGCCGTACTTGCGGCTGGTGCTGGCGTCGGCCTGCATGAACGCCTCGAAAATGACCTTCTGCTTCTCCTGCGGAATGCCGATGCCGCTATCGGAAACTTCGAACGCGACCACCGTCGGCGCCTGGTTGAGCACAGGGTGGTCGGCGCTCCAGCCGCTCTGCACTTCGGCGACCTTCAGCCGCACGCCGCCCTGCGCGGTGAATTTGAAGGCGTTCGAAAGCAGATTCTTGAGAACCTGCTGCAGACGCTTGGAATCGGTGGTGAGGCTGCGTCCGAGATTCGGATCGAGGCTGATCTCGAACGAGAGTTGGCGCGTCTCCGCCTCATGCCGGAACGGACGTGCGATCATGTCGAGAAGGTTCGCGAAGGCGATCTCCTCGGCATCCACCGTCACTGTTCCGGACTCGATCTTGGACAGATCGAGAATGTCGCTGATCAGGTTCAACAGGTCGGTGCCGGCGCCGTGAATGGTGCGGGCGAACTCGACCTGCTTGGGCACGAGATTGCCGTCCGGATTGTCGGCGAGCTGCTGCCCCAAAATCAGGATGCTGTTGAGCGGCGTGCGCAGCTCGTGCGACATGTTGGCGAGGAATTCCGATTTGTACTTAGAGGTCAGCGCGAGCTCGGTCGCCTTCTCCTCCAGTGCGCGACGCGCTTGCTCGATTTCCCGGTTCTTGCGCTCCACCTCGATGTTGCGCTCCTCGAGCTGTTCGGCCTTCTGCTCGAGCTGCTCGTTGGTCTGTTGCAGTTCCCGCTGCTGTGTCTGCAACTCGCCGGCGAGCTGCTGAGATTGCTTGAGCAATCCTTCCGTCTGCATCGTTGCCTCGATGCTGTTGAGCACGATGCCGATATTGGTCGTGAGCTGGTCGAGGAAGGTCAGCTGCAGCTCCGTGAATTGGCTGATCGAGGCCAATTCGATCACCGCCTTGACCTGATTTTCGAACAGGATCGGCAGCACCACGATGCTGCGCGGAACCGCCTTGAACAGCGCCGATCCGATGGGAGCGGTGACGGCGGGCATTTCGCTGATCAGCAGTCGCCGCTTGTCCGCGGCGCATTGGCCGACCAATCCCTGACCGAGCGAAAGATGCTCGGGGTGGCCATTGATGCCATCGTCGGCATATGCGGCGAGGAGATGCAGGCTCGGGGCTTCCTCGCTCGTTGCCTGATAGATCACGCCGAGCTGCGCGTTGACCAGCGGCGTGAGCTCGGACAACAGCAGCCGCCCGACCGTGACCAGATCGCGCTGGCCCTGCAGCATATTGGTGAACCGGGCCAGGTTGGTCTTGAGCCAATCCTGTTCGGTGTTGCGGTCGGTCGTGAGCCGCAAGTTGTTGATCATCGTGTTGATGTTGTCCTTGAGCGTGGCCACCTCGCCGCGCGCGTCGACCTGAATCGATCGCGTCAGGTCGCCCTTGGTCACCGCGGTCGCGACCTCGGCGATCGCGCGCACCTGCGTGGTCAAGTTGGCGGCCAACAGGTTGACGTTGCCGGTGAGGTCCTTCCAGGTGCCGGCTGCACCCGGCACGTTGGCTTGGCCGCCGAGGCGGCCTTCCACGCCCACCTCGCGCGCGACGGTGGTGACCTGGTCGGCGAAGGTGGCAAGCGTATCGGTCATGTTGTTGATGGTCTCGGCCAGGGCCGCCACCTCGCCCTTGGATTGAACCGTCAGATTCTGCTTGAGGTCGCCGTTGGCGACGGCGGTCACGACCTTGACGATGCCGCGCACCTGCTCGGTCAGATTGGCCGCCATCACGTTGACGGTGTCGGTCAGGTCCTTCCAGGTTCCGGCGACGCCGGGCACGACGGCTTGGCCGCCGAGCTTGCCTTCGGTGCCGACCTCGCGCGCCACGCGGGTCACTTCCGAGGCGAACGCGTTGAGCTGGTCCACCATCGTGTTGATGGTGTCCTTGAGCTCGAGAATCTCGCCTTTCACGTCGACGGTGATCTTGCGGGAGAGGTCGCCGCGCGCCACTGCGGTGGTCACTTCGGCGATGTTGCGAACCTGCGTCGTGAGGTTGGCGGCGAGCAGGTTGACGTTGTCGGTCAAGTCCTTCCAAGTCCCGGCGACCCCCGGCACGACCGCCTGACCGCCGAGCTTGCCTTCGGTGCCGACCTCGCGCGCCACGCGCGTCACCTCGGCGGCAAACGAGCGCAACTGCTCGACCATCGTGTTCAACGTTTCCTTCAGGAAGAGGATCTCGCCGCGGACGTCCACGGTGATCTTTCGGGAGAGGTCGCCGCTGGCGATCGCGGTCGCCACCTCGGCGATGTTGCGCACCTGCGCGGTGAGATTGGAGGCCATGAAATTGACGTTGTCGGTCAAGTCCTTCCACGTGCCGGCGACGCCCAGCACTTGCGCCTGGCCGCCGAGCTTGCCTTCGGTGCCGACCTCGCGCGCCACGCGGGTGACTTCCGACGCAAACGCGTTGAGCTGATCCACCATGGTGTTGATGGTGTTCTTCAGCTCCAAAATCTCGCCTTTCACATCGACGGTGATCTTGCGCGAAAGATCGCCGCGCGCCACCGCGGTGGTCACCTCGGCGATGTTGCGCACCTGGGCGGTGAGGTTGCCCGCCATCGAGTTCACGCTGTCGGTCAAATCTTTCCACGTGCCCGCTACGCCCGGCACGTTCGCCTGGCCGCCAAGCCGCCCCTCGGTGCCGACCTCGCGCGCGACGCGCGTCACCTCGCCGGCGAAGCGGTTGAGCTGGTCGACCATCGTGTTGAGCGTCTCCTTCAGCTGAAGAATCTCGCCGCGCACGTCGACCGTGATCTTACGTGAGAGATCGCCGCCGGCGATCGCGGTCGCCACCTCGGCGATGTTGCGCACCTGGTCGGTCAGATTGCCCGCCATGGAGTTGACGCTGTCGGTCAAGTCCTTCCAAGTGCCGGCCACGCCCGGCACTTGCGCCTGGCCGCCGAGCTTGCCTTCGGTGCCGACTTCGCGCGCAACGCGCGTGACTTCCGCCGCGAAGGCGTTGAGCTGGTCCACCATCGTGTTGAGCGTTTCCTTCAGCTGAAGGATTTCCCCGCTCACGTTGACGGTGATCTTCTTCGACAAGTCGCCTTGCGCCACCGCGGTCGCCACCTCGGCGATATTGCGGACCTGCCCCGTCAGGTTCGACGCCATGGAGTTGACGCTGTCGGTCAGGTCCTTCCACGTACCGGCGACGCCGCGCACCGTCGCCTGACCGCCGAGCTTGCCTTCGGTGCCGACTTCGCGCGCGACGCGCGTCACTTCGCCGGCGAATGCGTTGAGCTGGTCCACCATGGTGTTGATGGTGTCCTTGAGCTCGAGAATTTCCCCGCGCACGTCGACGGTGATCTTCTTCGACAGGTCGCCGCTGGCGATGGCGGTCGAGACCTCGGCGATGTTGCGGACCTGCGCGGTCAGGTTCGAGGCCATCGAGTTGACGCTGTCGGTCAAGTCTTTCCAGGTCCCGGCGACGCCGAGCACGTTGGCTTGTCCACCGAGACGCCCCTCGGTTCCCACCTCGCGCGCGACGCGCGTCACCTCGCCGGCAAACGCGTTGAGCTGGTCGACCATCGTGTTGATGGTCTCCTTGAGCTGCAGGATTTCGCCGCTCACGTTCACCGTGATCTTTTTCGAGAGGTCGCCACCGGCGATGGCGGTCGCGACGTCGGCGATGTTGCGCACCTGCGCGGTCAGGTTCGAGGCCATGAAGTTGACGCTGTCGGTCAGGTCCTTCCAAGTGCCGGCGACGCCGGGCACCTGCGCTTGACCGCCGAGCTTGCCTTCGGTGCCGACCTCGCGCGCCACGCGCGTCACTTCCGATGCGAACGCGTTCAACTGGTCCACCATCGTGTTGATGGTGTCCTTGAGTTCGAGAATCTCGCCGCGCACATCGACGGTGATCTTGCGCGACAGGTCGCCGCGCGCCACCGCCGTCGTCACCTGGGCGATGTTGCGCACCTGGTCGGTGAGGTTGCCGCACATGGCGTTCACCGAGTCGGTCAGATCCTTCCAGGTGCCGGCGACACCAGTATTCGAATAGGCATGGACGATGTACCAGCGCTTTGGCTTGGTCGATCTCGTCGTCTCTGTAGCTGTATCGTTCATCGCTCTTGAACCTTCAGGTTCCCGATGCCGAGCACGAAGGTAACGGCAATGCGGATCAATTGATCCGCGACCAGAAAAAAAATCGACGCAATCGCAACCATAACGAACACCATGGCTGTGGTGATCATCGTTTCCTTACGTGACGGCCAGGTCACCTTGCGCGTCTCCTCGCGCACTTCCTGGAGAAATTTGAACGGGGACGTTGCCATTCTAGTGAAGCCCTGATCTCAACTCGCTACTCAATAAATCCCAATGTAGTCACGGCCGCCGCGTTTTCGCAGGCCTTGCCGGCACGTGGTTAGCGCCGGCACTCTGCCTGGCAGGAGTGGAGCGACTTCAACCCCCAACCCCCGGTTTTGGAGACCGGTGCTCTAGCCATTGAGCTACACTCCTCCGGAAAGCGGATGCGGCGGACCATAGAGGCCCGCCGCGGCGATGTCATGCATTATACAGGGCCCAATGCAAGACCGCCGGGGTCCGGTTCTGACCGAATTTTCAGGCAAAAGGCCGCCTTTGCCGCCCCGCCGCCCCGGGCATCGCGGGCGCTTCGCCCGGGATGATTTGGCGAAGGAGGCGCTGGAGCGGGTGAACGGAATCGAACCGTCGTCATCAGCTTGGAAGGCTGTTGCTCTACCATTGAGCTACACCCGCACCTACCGCGGACCTGCTACAGCAGCCCACCAGAGCGCGCAAGCAGCGCCAAGAGTACAGCCCCGGTGTACAAACACTTCCTGGCTTTTCCTCAAGAATTCCATTTGGGTTCGTTTGGTCAAAATGGATCCTGTTTTAGATTTTATTCCTACTAATTTTCCTTTTTGCTCTTTAGCCAATATTGCTGTCAAAAAATCGAATGCAGCTACAGCGTTATGGGTGGCGCCTTCCGGCCGCAAGCATCAAACAGGTTTTCTCGACCCGCTTTCTGCTTGTCTCCGAGTGCTTCCGCTTAATTGACCCAGCTAGCAAAGTCCCTACGCTCGAGCGATGTGAGCTTGCCCCACTGAGCCTTCGCCCTCGGGTTGCCCGCAAGGGCCTTGTGAAGAGTTACCGGCACCATTGCGAAGCAGCAAGGGCGTCGCTTGCCCGAGGCAAGCCGAAGCGACGCTCTCGCTCCGGGTTTACGTGTCTCCGATCGTCTGGCTGAGTTTATCCACATAACAAAGTCCGTACGCCAGCGGGCGCCAGATCGTTCCACTGAGCCCTCGCCTTCGGCGCAGCCGCGAGGACTTTGCGAATGTGGACTCCTGGTCTCTCGTTCGTCTCTTTTCATGTTCTTGATTAATTCGGCTTTGGAGTTTCACCAGCGCCCGGGAGAACTCTGACAGATGACGTAGTTGGTGCTGGAATCCGGAAACTTTCCGAATTCCAACCGAAGTAGCATGGGCACGCCGACGCAACCTTAGCGACGGTGCCAACCGACGACCGCCAAGCCTTTTTCCATATCAAGGATCTGTCGTTGTCCGGGCTCAAGGCCGTGCTGCGTGAGCACTTCCTCTGGCGTTTTCGCCGGCACCTCGGGAAAAACCGGCCGGCCGCCCGGCAAACGCACGCCGGGCGCGCGCGACAAATAGAAAGTCCGATACCGGTCCAGAAATAGTCCGAACACTTCTGTTCCGCCGATGACGCCAACACTGCCGTCCGGCACGCCGAGCACAGCCATGGCTTGGTCCAGCGAAGCCCCGGCGGGATTCCAAAACAGCGCCTTCTTATTCGACGGGTCTGCCGCTATCGCCGGAATTGAACGAGTCAAAATCAATCGCCGCCGCAAATCCGAGCGCCGCTGGTTTTCATGGGAGTGGCGCCCATGCACCACGACATCGACACCATCAAGACCGTTTTCGAAGAAGGCCTGATCGGCTTCAAACTTGAGTGAGTCCGGCATGACCCCTGCCGCGTTCGCGAGCATGCCGTCCTCGGAAACGATGGCATAACCTTCGATGCGGAGCACAGGCGCCATGGTGGTCATCGTCAGATGGGCGTGAGGTGTTCACGCGACGCGGCGCCGGCCAGCCTGGCAGAACAGTCACTTCGCGTATCCTCGCGCCCGCAGCCATTTGATCTTGCCGTCGCCTGCCAGCCATTCATCAATGGCCACCTTGTCCTGGAAGCCTTTGACGTAAGCAATTTCGGCGTCGGGACAGTGTGCCTGGATCTGCCAGTCACCCTCCGCAATGCGCTCGGGCTTAAAAATAACTCGGGGAGATTTGCTCATCCCCGCAATATGCAGGTGTTCGCGCCAAGAAGATAGCTCGTTCACACCGAGCAACCGCAACTAAACATTTGGTAATCTGAACAGAAGGTTCAGCGAATTGACCAAGTATCGCCTGAAATCTCCGGCAGTATCGCGCTAAGGGCGCATCTCTGGAGGAAACGTTCGTGAGCACAATAAAACTGACTCTTGTTGCTGCCGCACTTTGCGGCGGTCTTCTTGCGCTAGCCCCGATGTCTGGTGCTTCGGCCGCCCCGGTGGGTTCAATCGGCAAAGCGGCTACCGCCATCGATTCGCGCGCGCCTGTTTACTACTACGGCTACCATCGTCACCGTCATTGCTGGTGGCACCACGGCCGCAGAATCTGCCGTTGGTGATACGGCATCCGTCACCTAGGACCGCTGCGATTTCAATATCGCGGCGGTCTTTTGCTTTTCCATTGGCGACAGCGAGCGGATTCCGCTTGCCAAAGCCTGCCTGAAATGTGCCGTAGTCGGTACGTCAAAGTGCGCTGACCGTCACTCTTCCCGCAGGCGATATGGCTAAAGTTCAATGATTGCGCTGCGAAAATGGATCCTGAGTTTCGCGGGAACCGCCCTCGCCTGCGCTATCTCTTATCAGTTCCTCGATCGTCCTATCGCACTGGTCTTTCACAGGACGGTCGCTCATCCGGAACCATTTGCGAAGCTGACACACCTTCCGGATCCCTTTGTGCCACTGGCCGTCATCACCTTCGTCGGCCTGGGTCTTTGGAATCTCTCGGGCCGCCTGCTATCGCGTTTTCAGAACTGCGCGCTCCTTTGCAGCATCAGCCTGATCGTTGCCGAAGCGACCAAAGCGCAACTCAAGTTTGTCTTTGGACGGACCTGGCCCGACACCTGGATTCATAACAATCCATCGTTCCTTCGCGACGGCATCTATGGATTTAATTTTTTTAATGGCGGCCCGGAGTACGCATCGTTCCCGTCAGGCCACATGGCCGTCACCTGCGCGGTGATCTCGGTGCTGTGGCTGTTTTATCCGGCGGTGCGTGTGTTGTACGCGCTCGCGGGCCTGGCCGTTGCCATCGGCCTGATCGGGGCCAATTATCATTTTTTGAGCGACGTCATCGCTGGTGCCTTCGTCGGCATCTCGATCGGCTGGATGGTGACGTCGCTTTGGAAGGCGCACGAGCGTTTCGCCGCCCGCTAACTGCGCACGATTGGGTGACGCCCGTAATGATCTGTATTGCAACTTTCACCGCAAAGAAAAACCCTGGCGGCGTCGCCGGGGTTCTTTTGTGCGCTCGAAATTTGTGTCGCGAGTTACCAGAATCGATAGTTGACGCCGAGCCGAATGATATTCGTCGTGAAACTCACCGCCGTGTTGGTGCCGCAGACGGCGGCGCCGCACGTCGCGCTGCCGAGGTCGGCGTAGAGATACTCGATTTTCGCCGACCAGGGGCCGAGGAATGCATATTCAAGACCGACGCCTGCGGTCCAGCCCACTCTGTCCGCGGTGACACTTCCACCAGTTCGCCATCATCTGGAGGTCGCCGAACGCTGCACCCGCGGTGCCGTAGAACAATGCGCGATCGAAGGCGTAGCCAATACGGCCACGCGTCGTCGCATACCAGCTGGTCTGGATTCCGCAGCCGGGTGAACTGCAGAAGCCCGTTCCGGTGCTGTTTGAATCGCGCATCCAGTTGCCGTCAATGTCACCTTCGGCGCCAAAGACGAACGCGCCGGATTGCACGTTAAAGCCGAGTGTCGCGCCGAACAGGCCACCCGCCGGACTATTGGAGCCGTCGTGACGCCACCGCTCCAGTCGCTCTGGCCCCAGCCATAGGCGCCATTGAGACCGGCATAGAAACCGCTCCAGCCGGCGGCCGGCGCGACATAAGCGGGCCGGTAGCCGCCGGGCATGTCGGCCGCAGTGGCCGGCGACGCCGCAACGAAAGCCAACGCACAGGCAGCCATACTGAGATTAAAACGATTCATCGTGTGCTCTCCTCAATGTTACGGCCGGCCGCTGCTCGCGGCACAAGTTTGAACTGGGATCCTTACGCTACGGAGAATGTGAAGCGCGCGAAGCGACGGCTTCTTGAACGCTACGCGGCACTATTGTGGGGTACGAACGAGTCCAGTCCGGCGTTGCTCGTTGCTTTGCGCGACCGGCATCGGCAAAAGAGAATTCGTTTCTTGACGCAACGCTGCAAATGCGCGCTGTTCCGCTGAATGGCCCAGGCGCTCGCGCTGCAGCTCTTCGGTCAGTTCCTTTATTTTGAATTCCGCGGTCTCGCGCTCGCTTTTCCGCAGCGTCTCGAGAATTTCGACGCGCCGCGCCAGTCGGGTGCGCGCTTCTTCAAGCGTCTTGACCTGCGTATCCTGCGCGGACGCGGTCGCCTCGAGTGTTTTGATGCGGGCCTCGAAACTCGCTTTTTGCTGGTTGAGTTCGCTGCGATAGCGCTGTTTTTCGCCGGTGGTGACCGCGACAATCTTGAAAGTGTCGGCAGAGGCTGCAATCAATTCTGAATTCAGCGTGTCGATTTTTTCCTGAGCGGACGCGAGCGATGTTTCGCGGTCGTTGAATGCGGTCTCGACCGAGAGCAGCCGTTGCGAGAGGTCGCTGGCGTCCGCGAGCGCCGTTTCGAGGCGAACCCGCAGCGCTGTTTTTTCGGATTCCAGAAGAGCGATCTGTTTCGCCGCCTCCGCGGCGTCGGCGTCTTGCTGCGCATGTTTTTTCCAGCAAGGTCGCGATCGTGCCGCTCAGCCGGTCGATCTCCTCGCAGGCGACCTGCAGTTCGTTCGCCTGCCGCTGCTGAAGATTGTACAGGTCGGCCACCTGCGTGCAGCGCAGGTTCAGTTCCGCCGACTGTTTTGCGATCATGTCTTCAAGCGCGCTGACGTTACGCTGTTGAGGCGCCGCCACCACGGGCCAGGCGCGCGCGTCAAACGACGGCTCGGCGGGTTGCGCACTTCGCCTGGCCGAGCCGCGCCGGTTGGATGGATCGTTGAATTCTGCCGCGCGCATGGTCATCGCTGCATCGCGGCCGCATGGGTGCGGCCGCTTCTCCTCCAGGCCGTCGAATCACAGGCGTTAACGGCCGCTTAACCATGGTACAAACCGCTTAACCGGCTCTTAATGACGCAGGAAAGCGGAGCCGGAATGAGCAAAAAACGGGCGGCTTTTGCGTGAAACGCGGCGCCGGGCGCGGGCAAAGTCACAAAAAAACTCGGCCGCCATGCGGGCGGCCGAGCTCCGGATAACTGATCGATCAGTGGGAGCGTCTGCTCAGTTGCAGACGCGCCAGCAACGATAGGGGTTGCAGACGCGGTGCGTGCCGCGGCCGCCACAGGGCGCCGGCGCAACCACGATGGGCCCCGGCGCAACCACCACAGGCGCTCCACCGACGTAAACGCCGCCGTAGTAGCCGTTGCGGCGGCAGCCGCCGCCCGGACCACGATGCCAGCCGGCGCCGCAGCCGCCCGCCACTGGGACGGTGATTCCGGATTGGACCTGATCGAGTGGTGCAGCCGGCATGGCCTGAACGCTGGCGATGCCCGCGAAGGTGATTCCGAGGATCAATGCAAGGGACGAAAGCCTGATCATTTTTTCCTCCTTGGGTTCGGTGAATTTCTGTTTTGTCGCGCCCTTGCAAGCAGTCTATCAGGCGCCGCGACGTCGAACACCCGGTCAGGAACAAAATTGGCGTAAATATCCGCCGTTATCGACATCGAAATACACGCGGATCAACGGGATTTGGCTGTAATTGGGGCTGTTATTCAGCCTTGAAACAAAAACGCAAGAAGACCCGCGCGGGGTCTTCTTGCGTTGCAGCTGCAAAGATTAGTTCTCGTTCGCGAAGGCATCGCGCATCAGCTGGAAGCGGATATTGCGGTCCGGATCCGCGCCGGCGACGCGCCCATCCCAGCCGACGACGACATAAACGCCGCCGAGCGAGCCTGGCATTTCAGAAACAGACGCGAAGGCTTCGTTCGCCACGACGCGCTTCTGGGCGGTGCGGGCAAAAGCCGGGTTTGCAATCAAAGTAACAGTGCCAATGGCAATCAACGCAAGCTTCATAGTACGCGAAAGCATCTCAGACCTCGTTGGGAAGACCCCGTCCGCGGGGGCATCTCTAGTCGATTTGTTCCAACGCTTACTTATGCAAATGAACGAAGTTATAGATGCATTTTAATTTCTGTATGCCGAAGTGGGATGTTCGAGAAACCAGTTTCCGGGCGATCGATCGGCAGCCGTTTTGTGCGATTTCGGCGAGATTTTACGGCGGAAATATAATCTTAAGACGAAGTAACCCATTTCTTCGGGTCCACTGGAACTCTCATTAATCCTCGAGAGGTAGCATTATCCAAATCACGAGACCGAGCTGGGAGTCCTCAGATGTCCAAAGTTGTTGCGTTTCTCAAAGATGAATCGGGAGCGACCGCAATCGAATACGGCCTGATTGCCGCCGGCATTTCGGTTGTCATTATCGCGGCTGTGAATGCGATCGGCTCCAGCCTCAACGCCAAGTTCGACTACATCGCAAACCAGTTGAAGTAACTCCATCGCAATTCCTTAGACGCTGGACGTCGAAGCCGCCCGCACGGGCGGCTTCGTATATTTGGAAGGCCCGCTTTGCGTGCACGGGCTCTTTGGCGCAAAATCAAATCCAGCGAAAACCTGCCCAGCAATCAGATCCTGGCGGCGCGCCCGCTGCTTGGATTTAATGGCCCTTTGCGCTCGCGTCGCAGTCCTTCCGGAATCTGTTCGGAAGCGAACTCACCGGGTGAAGCGGGAGCATAAGCCGCCTGCACAAGTGCAATAGTCGTGCTGCCGAGCGACGGCCGGTTGGCGTCGACGAACTCCAGGAACAGCCCAAAAATAACATAGGAAAAGAAAATGAGTGGGCCGGCCATCAGGCAGACCGCAGCGAAGTTGAAAAAACCGTCGCCCACAATCGGAGCAAGGCTCGATAAAACGAGACCACCGGCGCCAATCAAGAAGACTATTGCCGCAACAATTGGAATGAACATAGCATTATCGACCCTACAGTCTCACTTCCTAGATAGACACGCCCGCCCACGAGGTCTTTGACCTGAGTCAATAACGCGTGGACTTCGCCCTCACCGGTTCAGCCGAGGAAACCTCCGTGAAGCTTGTATTATTTCAGACCGCGCCGGGCGCTGATCTTTTGCCTGGCACGCTCACCGAACGCGGTGTCGTGAACATCGCTGCGGCGGTGAAAAAACATTACACGCCGCAACTGACCATGCAGGGCATCATCGATGAATTCGAGACCCTGCGGCCCGCGCTTGAAAAGCTGACGCGCGACGGTCCGGTCGTGCCGCTTGACCAGGTCCGCCTGCGGCCGCCGCTCCCGCGGCCAGGCAAGATTCTCGCCTGCATCGCCAACTACTGGGAGCATGCGCAGCGTGAACCCCGCCCCCTGAATATGTTCATGAAGAATCCCGACGCCGTGATCGGGCCCGGCGACACGATCATGCTGCCCGAATTCACCGTGCCGTGGATGTTCATGCACGAAGCCGAACTGGCCCTCGTCATCAAGGGGCCGGCAAAAATGGTGAAGGCAAAAAACTGGAAGGACGCGGTGTTCGGCTATACCGCGATGATCGATGTCTCGGCGCGCGAACAAGGCCGTCGAACCTGGCCGGCAAGCCCGCTGACCAGCTGGCTCGGAAAATCCTTCGACACCTTCGCGCCGATTGGCCCCTGCATCGCAACGGCCGACGAAATCGACGATCCCAACAATCTGATCGTGCGATTTTGGAACAACGGCCAGCTGCGCCACAACTACAACACCGATGACATGGAGCACCGCGTGCCCGAGCTCATCGAATTTGCGACCACCGTCATGACGATGAACTCCGGCGATCTGATTGCCTGCGGCACCAACCACGAAGGCCTCGGTGCGCTGCAGGATGGCGAATCCGTGGAAATAGAAATCGAGAAGATCGGCAAAATGTCTCTGAAGGTCGCCGACCCGCTCAAGCGAACGTGGGAGCGCGGAATTTACATGGGCGTGGATTCAACCAACCCCGATGCGGTGAAGCGGCATCGGCCACAGAGCTCGCCACCATAGAGCGGTTTTATGAACGCAGAAAAAAGTGAAATCCGCGACGGCATGCAGATCGACTGGGACGTGCCGATTGCAATGGATGACGGCGTCGTCCTGCGCGCCGACCTCTTTCGGCCGCCCGGCGGCGGTGCGTATCCCGTCATCTTGAGTTACGGCCCCTATGCCAAGGGGCTTTCGTTCCAGGAAGGCTACAAGGGCAACTGGGCGAGGCTGACCAAGGCCGCGCCGGAAGTCCTGCAAGGCTCGAGCAACAAATATCAGAACTGGGAGCTCGTCGACCCGGAGAAATGGGTGCCGGACGGCTATGCCTGCCTGCGCATCGATTCGCGCGGCGCCGGTCGTTCGCCCGGCTATCTCGATGTGTGGTCGGTGCGCGAGGCGCAGGACCTCTACCAATGTATCGAGTGGGCCGGCACGCAAAGCTGGAGCAACGGCAAGGTCGGCATCAACGGCATTTCCTACTACGCGATGAACCAATGGCAGGTCGGCGCGCTCAAGCCCCCGCATCTTGCCGCGATGTGCATCTGGGAAGGCTCGTCCGACTACTATCGTGAACTCTGCCGCCACGGCGGCATCCTGTGCGATTTCCTCAACAGCTGGCACCCGCGTCAGGTGGCGAGCGTGCAGCACGGCGCCGGCACGCGCGGCGCCAAAAGCGTCGTGACCGGCGAACTGGTCGCCGGGCCCGAAACACTGTCGAAAGAGGAACTCGCCAAAAATTGCGCCGACACGCCCGGCGAAGCCAAGCGACGGCAGCTGCATGACGATTATTACGCAGCGCGCACGGCTGCATTTGAGCAGATCGAAGCTCCCCTGCTCTCCGCCGGCAACTGGGGCGGCATGGGCCTTCACACGCGCGGAAATTTTGAAGGCTATCTGCGCGCGGGCTCCAAACAGAAATGGCTCGAGGTCCACGGCGACACGCACTTCACGCATTTCTACAGCCGCTACGGCGAGGCGCTGCAGAAACGCTTCTTCGGGCATTTCCTCAAGGGCGAAGACACCGGCTGGAGCAAGCAGCCGCGCGTGTCGCTCAACATCCGCCATCCCGGCGAGAAATTCGAGTTGCGCGCGGAAAACGAATGGCCGCTCGCGCGCACGCAATGGACAAAATACTTTTTGCGTCCCGATGGCCTTGCTCTGGCAACTGGGGCGCCCACGGCCGCGGCTACCCTCACATATGAAACGACCGGCGACGGGCTG
This sequence comes from uncultured Alphaproteobacteria bacterium, assembly GCA_963801955.1. Lineage (GTDB taxonomy): Bacteria > Pseudomonadota > Alphaproteobacteria > Rhizobiales > Xanthobacteraceae > Pseudolabrys. Next base: position 351,211 of record CAWDGS010000001.1, on the reverse strand, counting down.
ACGTTCAGCACGCCGCCGCTGGCCAAGAGCCTCGAGATCACCGGCCCGGTCGCCGCCAAACTTTGGATTTCATCCGAGACCACCGACGCCGATTTGTTTCTGGTGCTCCGCGTCTTTGATCCCGCCGGCAAGGAAGTCACCTTCATCGGCTCCAACGACCCGCGCGTACCGGTCGGGCTAGGCTGGTTGCGCGCCTCGCATCGCAAGCTCGACCCGAAATTATCGAAACCCTAGCGGCCCTGGCACACGCATGATGAGCAACAGCCTTTGAAACCTGGTGAGCCGGTCGAAGTTGATGTCGAAATCTGGCCGACCAGCATCGTGGTGCCGCCGGGCTACCGGCTCGCGCTCACGGTCAGCGGCCGGGACTATGAAGTCGACGGAACGGATATTGCCCTCCCGAACGCCCCCTATCCGATGAAAGGCGTCGGGCCCTTCCTCCATATTGATAAAGACGACCGGCCCCCGGCGATCTTCAACAGCCGGAACACGTTGCATGTCGCGGCCGGCAAGCAGCCATACCTCTTGTTGCCCGTGATCCCGGCGGCGTAGGCTGCAAAGAAAATAGAGAACCTGGGAGGAGACTGTGATGACGCGCACCATCGCAATCGCACTGGCTGTTGTTGGTCTTTTCACGACGGCGGCTCCGCTCCGCGCGGACGACTATCCGAGCCGCCCGGTCACCATCATCGTGCCTTACCCGGCCGGTGGTCCGACCGACCAGGCCGCGCGCCAGGTCGCGACCGCGCTCACCAACAAGCTCAAGCAGAATTTCATCGTCGAGAATGTCAGCGGCGGCGGCACCATCATCGCGACGCACAAGGTCGTGCAGGCGGCGCCCGATGGCTACACGCTGCTGCTGCACAACCTGCAGATTTCCGCGAACGTGACGCTGTACAAGAAGCTTCCATTCGACACCGAGAAGGACCTGACGCCGGTCATATTCATCAACCGCAATCCGCTGGTGCTGATCGGGCGCAAGACCCTGCCGGCGAAGACGCTCCCCGAGCTGCTCAAATTGATGAAGACCACCACATTGAAAGCCGCCATCCCGGGCTACGGCGCGACCGGCCATCTCGCCACCACGCTGCTCGCCCAGGAAGCCAAGGTGCAGGTCGATCAAATTCCCTACCGCGGCGCGGCTCCGGCGTTGCAGGATATCCTCGGCGACCACGTCGACCTGTTCTTCGCGACGCCACAGTCGGTCGAACCGCAGGTCACGGCCGGACAAATGGTCGCCTACGGCATCACGGCGAAGGACAAATCACCCAAGCTTCCGAACGCCGAAAGCTTTGTCAGCGTGTTCGGTCCCAAGCTTGAAATTCAGTTCTGGCAGGCTTTGTTCGCGCCGAGCGCAACGCCTGAGGCCGTGATCAACAAGCTCAACGCCGCCATCCAGGAGGTTGTCGCCGACCCGGCGCTGCTCAAGATCTGGGCCGCAACCGACGTCGAGCCCTATCCGAAAGATGAACAGTCAGTGGCTGCGGCGCGAAAGATCATGAAGAGCGAGGTCGCGCGCTGGGGCGAAGTCGTCCGCAACAACAATATTCACATCGATCAATAACGAGCGGGCGTTACCGCGCCGGCGCCAGGACCTGCTCCAGCCAGTCCCACATATAGGCCGAGCAGATGCTCTGGTTGTCGATCTGGCAGTGGTGATAGCCGCCTTCGTCGCGGGTGAAGAGCTTGAACGTTTTGTTTTTTGAGCCCACGGCGTCGAAGCACTTCTGCGCTTCGGCGAGCGGGATCTGCTCGTCGCCCTCCCCGTGCAGCATCAGGAACGGGCACGTGATTTTCTGCACCACGCCGTCGAGCTTGAACGGCGCCAGGCGCTTGATCGCGTCATCCTGGGACGACGCATTGAGCACCCACAAGATGTGTTGCGAAGCCACCGACAGCGATGGCGTATCCGCGCGCGCCAGCCGCTCGAAGCGATCCAGCCAGATTTTCTGGTAGTCCCACTGCGCGCCCCAGGCGAGGCAGCAGGCAAACCGCTGATCGAACGCCGCCGCCCGCGGCGCATAATACCCGCCGAGGCTGATCGCCATCACGCCGATGCGCTTCGGGATCGATCTCCGGACGCGATGCGAGATAGTCAAACGCCGGCGTCGCATAGTGCTCGGTATCCGGACGCAGATAGAAGTTTCGAAAGCGGATGCTTTCGCCATTGCCCGGGCCGTCCACGATCAGGCAGGCAATGCCGCGCGCGGCGAGATCGGCGACGCCCTTGAAATACTGAATCTCCTTGGTGACATCGAGCCCGTCAAAGAACACCATGGCCGGAACCTTGCCGCCACGGTTTGCCGGCTCGGCGTGCACATAGATGGCCGGCAGGCTGCCGCCGTCATAGGGAATTTCGACGTGCTCGAGGCGCGGCCGCTTGATGAATTTGGCGGCATCGCGCAGGCATTCAACACCGCGTTTGTAGGCGCTCGAGGCCTTCCGCGCTTTTCGGCTGCAGGAAACGTTCGCCGACGTGATAATAGGCGCTGGCCCGTTGCAGATATTGCGCGCCGCTTGTTTGCCGCCCGCCGGCAATGAGTTCGCGGCCGCGATCTTCGACGGTGCGCGCCTCGCGCGCCCATTCCCGGAACCAGGCGTCGTCATCACCGACGCATTTCTTGAGGCGCAACCCGATGCGGTTGACCTCGCCGATCTCGGCGCCGCCCCACGGCGCCATGTTCAGGCCGATCAGCAGCCCGTGCGACCAGCGATAGTTTTCGGGAAAATAAGTGAAGGACAATTCTTCGGGCACGCCCGACATAAGACACCCCAATCAACCCCAATGGGCGAGGTCGCCCAATCGAATTGGCCTAATACTGCATCGCGGTGCACTGCACAAACCGCGTTTTTGTGACGGCCATCACAGCCCCTGCCCGCCCCGCCTCTAGTCTGGCAGCTAGCGGCCATCTGCCTTGGGGACGGGCATCATGCGAACACTTATCTTTTGGATCGCACTCATTGCGCTCTGCGCTGCAACCTGTTGGCGGGCTCCACGCTGAGCCGGCCGGCGGCACCGTCCCGAAGCGTGATCCCGTCGTCATCGGCCCCGAGCGCAGCAATTGCTCCGATATTCTGGACCTGCGAGAAACTGACCTACGACCCCGAGCAGAATGTGATCCGGCTGGATTACCGGCATCCGCAACGCGGCGCGATCTACATGGCCGTGGTCGGCTGGCTGCAGGGATTTTTCTCAGCGCAAAATCTTTTCGACCTTTCGGTCGATAGCGACTTCACGCAGGGCACCAAGTCGCTCGACTGGATGAACTGGATTTTCAGCTACTGCCGCGAGCACCCGGGCGGCACGCTCTTCGACGCCGGCATCGGCCTGTCGAACTCGCTCAAGCGGGCGTACTTGGAATCACGCCGGAGCGTGAAAAACTCCGACGCGCGCCAGCCGTAAAGCGAACAAGATACTATCGTTGGGACGGCCAATACATCGGGATCATGCTTGCCCAGACCAACGCCATGCCGATTTCAGATTCGATGCTCGGCAGGTAGTCGGCAATCCATGATGGTGTGCGGGCTTGCCAATCAAAAAGCGGCGGATGACCGGTTACAAAATATCCGTAAAGCCAGACGATCGTCCCCAGTATTAAAATGATCCAACCGGCGATGACGGGCTTGGCCATGCTGTCGTCCAGGAACGAAACGAAAGGCCGCCCCACCGGCGGCCTTTCCTTGTTCTCGCTACCTCGGCGCTTTTCGCTCAAGGTATTTTGAAATTCAATCCGACCCGCAGGATATTGTCGGTAAATCTTGCATTCCAACTGTAAGGTCCCGCAATGGGATCCACGCCGGAGCCGCTCATAGACCCGAGATCGACGTAGAGATATTCAACCTTCCACGTCCAGTTTTTCCAGTCGAACAAAGCACCTTCAACGCCGGCGCCCAATGTCCAGCCAACCCTTGTCTGCGAGGCCCCGATAACTGACGCGAGAGAAATGGGCCCGCCGGGGGTATTAACAACTGCAGAAATATTATCAGAGATGCTCGTTTTACCGTAGGCAAGGCCACCCGTTCCGTACAGCATCAGCGTCGGACTAATCAGAAAGCCCGCGCGGCCACGCACCGTTCCGAACCATTGAATCTTTGCTTCGATGGTTTGATTGACGACGCCGCCCTCGCCAATAACGAATGGATTGCTGAAGCTGGCGCTGCGTTTTTCGGCAGAGCCCTGGAAATCGGCCTCAAGTCCGAGGACCCACCTGTTATCAAACTGCCGATTACAGCCGACCTGCCCGCCGCCAATCACGCCATCTGGATTGAGCGACACGGGAAACGGGTTGGGCATTCCGAGCGCGCCAAATGTGTTGGAATTGATGTCACCGTGTGCCCGTCCCCAACTGTAACCAACGTTGGCGCCCACATAACAGCCAGTCCAGTTGTAGACACCCACGATAGGAGCGTTGACTGGTGCGGCGAGTGCGGGACTGATGAATGCGAGTGCGCTACTGGCGACACTCGTCAAGAGCAACTTTTTCATGACGCCCCCAAAGCAATCCAAGAACTGAAATAACGCGCTGGGTGAGAGCTTGTGCTCCCTACCGCTATTTATAGTCCGTACTTTAAGCTCGGTTTGACGGGTTTCCCTATGGTATTTTTGCTACACACCCCAATAATAAATCCTCAGCCGTACGCCTGGAATCCCTCAAAACAGAGCAAAACATCAAGTGATCTCAAATACTTGCGGACGGGTTCAACAAGTCATGACTGCAGACCTGTTGCGTTCGTATGCGCGCAATTGGCGGCTGGCAATGAACCAAGGCCCCAAATGCAATTCCGGCGCTGCCTCACGAATTATTTTATCGATCGAACCGAAAACGCATAGACCAATTCGCCGGCCAGACCGGAGAGTTCGTTCATTTTTCGGAACGGGCGTTCGCCATCGACGCCATCGATGAGGAATTTCGTATGTTCTCTGACTTGATCAAGAGGCCAATTAACGCAGACGCATACAGTGTCGAACCGTTCACTTTTCTGGATCAGACAGTTCAAAACGATTTGGCGAACATCACGGCAATTAATCTCGTCGAAAATGGGCCGCGAGAAGCGCGCGAGCGGTGGCAAAATCGGCAGCTCACAAATCTGCTCAGGCACGCCCAAGCTCATTCGAAATTTTGGCGGCAGAGAATGCCGTCCCGCATGATTAATCATGGCGTCATGAAATATCTTCCGATTCAAAGTCGCGCGGATGTCGCCACCCAGATCACACTCGACGGCGCTTTGGTTTCAGCTGATGGAAACAAACCGATTTCAAGTTATGCGTCGACAGGGTCGACCGGTACACCGGTCAAAGTATTTCTCTGCCCGGAAAATGGCTATTACAACGGGATCAGGAGCGTCGCTCAGTATTTCATCTATGATTTAAGTCTTGACGAGAACTGCGTTCGCATCAGCCCTGCAACAAGTTTCGCCAAATTGGAAAAAGGATCATCGGCTTTGGCGGCGACCGATGCATGGGCTGGCTCTTTAAGCAAAGTGTTCCGCAGTGGATCGGCAAAAAGAATAGTTCACACATTTAACGATGACCTTCTGATCAAAGAGCTGCAGAAGGATCCGGTGGGATATCTCATTTGTCCCAATCGGTATGTCAGAATTTTAATGAACAAAGGAGGAACTGAACTCATAAAAAAACTTGGAATCAAACTGTGGCTTCATAGCTATGATTACCGCGAACCGGAAATAGTGGAGGCACTAAAGAGCATCGGCGTGCCGTCTTTGTCGGGTTACTCGGCGGGGGAAATTGGGCCGATCGCCTTCGAATGTTCGAAGCATCAAGGTTATTTCCATGTCGTCCATACCAACGTTATTGTGGAGTGCGACGATCAACTCACAACATCATTCAACGGCACGTCATTGGGCCGGCTTTTGGTTACCCATCTGCATTCCTACGCAACGCCCATCATTCGTTATGACATTGGTGACTTTGCGCGTCTGGACAATCAGTGCCCCTGCGGTCATGACGGACCGACAATTTCCAATATTTTTGGCAGAGGAAAACATTTTCTGCGACACCCGAATGGCAATCTTCTGCCATTTTATCTTTCGACCCGAACGCTGCTGGAGGCCGTTGCTTTCAAAGAGTGTCGCATCAGACAGGCGGAAATCGACACAATCACGATTGAGCTTGGTGGACGCGACAATATTACAGCCGATGAAGACGCACGGCTGAAAGCCCTCTTCGCTAAGGCCGCCGATCCGGCATTCAAGATCAGGATAATGCCTGTCCAGGAAATCGACTGGTCGGGAAATCCGAAACGCCTCTTTTTCTCGAGCTCGGTTGCGTAGAATTTTTTCTATCGCTTGCGCAAATTAAAAAGAGTTCTGCGATGACCGCCCGTGAAAATATTGAGACTTTCATTATTTTCCAATCCTTGGCGGGAATTGGACACCTGGCTCGATCGTCTGCGATTGCACAGGCGTTAAGTGCGATCTCTCATGTAACAATGTTTTCCGGAGGGACGCCGGTCGAGGGTTATGCCGCTCCGACGGGGGTCAAGTTCGTTCAACTCCCCGCCGTTCGCAGGGACTCAGGCGCTGACGCACCCCCGGTACCTCTCGAGCCCGGATATACGGCGGAAGAAATTGAGCGCATGAGGAGTGAATTGCTTGTTGATAGCTATCGTCGAATAAAACCGAGAATAATAATAATTGAGTACTTCCCCTTTGCGCCGAGACGGTTTGGTAAAACGCTGAATGAATTATTCAACGTCATTAATCAAGAAAAAGAGCGGCCAATTGTTATTTGCTCAATCAGGACCTATCCGATGCGGCCATGGGACGCCAATGCTGACGCCGCCTGGATCAATCAGCAACTGCGCGAAAATTTCTCCTGCGTGCTACATCACACCGACCCTCAATTATTTCCACTAACCTCGCTTGGACCTTACCTGCAGTCTGCACTGGCAGGCATTACTGTCTGGCAAACAGGATTTATCCGTCGCCCCTTGGAGCAGGTCGACTACGGTCGGCCGTCTAATGGGCTTTTGCTGACAGTCGGGGGAGGCAGCGCCTTTGGTGCCGGGTTGCTTAGGCGCTGGATCGCTGCGGCGAGAGCAGGTTCTCCCGATTTTTTGCCCGTAAATGCCGTATGTGGCCCATTGATGAATGCCAATGATCGTCATGCTGTTCGGGCAGAGCAGAACGCACATATTATTGTGCATGATCGGGTCGCAAACATGGATGCACTCATCCGCTCGTCCTGCGCCGTCGTTTGCATGGGCGGCTACAACACCCTGGTGGAGGCGCTCAGCTTAAAAAAGCCGGTCTTGGCTTTTCCCAATAGCGAGCTGGGAGATCAGGCGTTTCAGGTAAGCGCCTTCCACTCTCACGGGATGTTGCTAAGAGGCGACCAATCGCAGAGCACATCTGAAATCACCGCACTGATGGAAAAATTGCTGAGGTTCAAACCCGAGCATCCGATTGATTGCAATGGGGCGGAGCGGTCCGTCGAAATCGTCAAGGATCTCTTGCGCGTTATTTAAACTTTTTTTACCCCAAGACGGGCCGAGGGAGTGGGAATTGCCCTTCCCCGGCTACTTATATTGTCGATAAGTGTCGAAGAGCGCGATGAGCGCTACTCTAAGATCAATTCCTGTAAATGGCTTATGCAAGATAAAGACGTCTTTGTAGCGCAGACCGGGAGGACGATTATGGCCCGTGACAAATATAAAAGGCACTTTACGAACTCGTAGCTTATCCGCGACGCTCGTTGCTAAGTTACCGTTGATATTTAAATCTAATAAAGCGCCATCGAGGTTTGGGTATTCGGAAAGCTGAAGTGCCGATTTCAAATTATTGGCTGGACCAAGGACATGTAAGCCCATCGACTCTAACTCGTCCTGAAGCATCATCGCGACGAGCGGATCGTCTTCCAGCACAAGTATATGACGGTGCGACAAGGCAAAATCCGGTGCGTTGGTATTATCCCTTCGCTACGCTTCAGATCCCGACGCTAGCCTCAGTCATCTTACCGCACTTTCGGAAATCCTCTTTTGGCACGCGATTCCGAGTGCAGCTGCGATCGCAGCACCGGCGACTCCCAATAGAATCGTATTCCGAATATCGGGGTCTTGGACCTTCTGGACTGTGCTCGCTGTAACGTCTCGAATTTCATCCCGAAGGCTGCGCTCTGTGTCGCGGAACTCCGCGATAAACTCTTCGCTCGCAATTTTCAGCTGTTCGGTATGTTTCATTGACAGTAGTGCCTATTTCCCCTTGCCATTCGCTAACTTTGTCTTTCGCGCCCTCCCAGGCCTCAGACCCTTTCGCAGTCGCGACTTCGCCGGCTTTTGCTGCCATGTCGCCGGCAACAGACGCAGCTTGTTCGACCTGTTCCTTCAGAGCTTCTTTACTTTGCTCAATATAGCCGAGCCGCTTGCCTGTCCTGTCATAGGCGGTCTTCGGTTGCGTCTTCCAAAGACTGAATAGGCCTACGCCGATCAAGGCGCTGGTGACGGGGGGATTGCGGAATAAATGCCAAATTACTCCCGCTCCGATCGTCATAACGGCCGCAGGATTTGATGCGGCCCGCGCCTTTAGCTTTTCCCAGAGGGCATCCTTAATATCGTGCGCTTCGTGCTGCAGGTCCGCAGCAAAGGCGGCACGCGTTTCACGCGAGCAAAGGATGGCTAGATCCTCGCTGAGCTTTTCGCGGGAATGTTCCACGGCCCTTTCGTGCTCTAGCAACTCGCCCATCAACGCTTCTCCACTTCGTCAGAATGCCTCGTCAAGTTCTCGGATGCGCTCCCCTCTCTCTCTGCCAGGGATGCCTTAAAGGTGCCAACGACTTCTTCGGCAACCTCCTGAAGACCTTGGCCATGCAAGCCACGTTCCTCGGTGGTGGCCTTGAGCTTTTCTCCCGCTTTCGCTGTTGCTCGTTTAATGTGCTCGCCAAAACGTCCGGCGGCGGCGGCGGCTGGCCCCAACGCATCTTTTTCAATGTCGGTGGGAGGAAATGCTGCCGCTAGACCAGCTCCCGCTGCTATGCCGGCAGCAACAAGGACGAGAGGTTGATTTTGCAGAATGCGTTGCGCCATTGTTTGGGTTTGTTGAATTACCCGATCGGACTCTTCTCCAACCTTCCGTTTAATTTGATCGGCGTACTCGGTCGCCGATTCCGTATAAGATCTGGCCGCATCAGTTGCATCACGGGCGGCATTTGCAATTGTCGAGGCATATGATCCCGCGCGCCTGGTGCCGTCGGCGACAGTCTCGGCAATTCCGGAAACTGGCGCGTCAGCGACTTTGCTGCCCTGACCGAAATCGGGCCGCGTCGATTGGCGGGAAGGAAGCGCCGGAATTGGCACGCATCAGAAGGACGGCGCCTGCGGCCAATAGAAGCAATCCTTCTGGATTGCGCTTTATGGTGTTCAGCATCCATTCGCCGGTGTTTCCAAACATTTGTGCGGTCATGTCCACTGTTCCTTCGCTGCGGTGATGTCCCGCTTGAACTGATTAAGGCTCCTGCCCGGGATAAACTGATCAGGAACATCGGCTCTTGCTTTGATGAAAGCAGCCCCCGACAAAAGTCCCAACGCTGTGGCCACGATTAAACTTGACCAATGCAAAGCCATCCCAGTAGCGGCGGCCAGACCAAGCACGCACGCCTGTAGGGCCAACAACGCGGCAAGGCTCAACAGAGCAACCGCGATCGCCATCCACACTCCGGCCCGGAGGCTAAGTGCTAGCTTCTGGGACAACTCGGCCCGAACCAGCCGCATCTCTTTCTGCAGAAGGTCTGCAAGGTCGCTCACGACCCTGGACAACACCTGCGGCAAAGATGAAACATGATCAGCCATTGCCGCCGCCTGTGTACGGTTCACGCGGTTGAATGGACGGTGACGACACGGAATCCGCATTTTTAAAGGTGCGGAACGCAAAAAACCCTGCAATGGCTGCTAACCCCATCGTGAGGGCCGGCTGTCGTCTTGTGAAATCGGATGCGCTCTCGCCTAGTTGTTTTACTGTCTTTCCCTCAAGACGGCCGGCATAAGAGGCGACATTGTCGGCAAGGCCGCTAACCAAGCCAGCCAAGACCGGGCTTTCTCGCGCCAAATCATTCGCTGCAAGTTTCATTGAATCAGCAAAACGGCTGGCCGATTGCGCTCCAGACCCGAGTTGCTCATTTAGCATGTCCATAACTTGATCGGTGACGGTTGACGTCGCGCCCGCTGTCGCGCGGCGTGCCTGTTCGCCCGCGTCGCGAGCCGTGTCGGCAACTTTATGAAGAACTTCCTTAGCGGTATCTCGGAAGTCTTTATTGCGTGCATTGTGCTGATCGGTTTGAACTGGATCGGCACCCTCAGGCATTTGATTGATCATGTCGGCCTCCTGCACGAACCAACATGCAGTGGGAGCGATGGTTCCTGAATCTCGACGACATATCTTATTGGACTGTCTAATTGGACTGTTCGTGCGTCATTTGACGCATTGGAATCGCTGAGCCGCCAGTCCTCAATCTTTGATCAATCCAGCGGCCCTCAGCGCCCTGTTGATTACCGCCCCGATCGCAGGCGGGGACGGCATCGGATCCTGCTGGGGCATTGCCTCATCGTCTTTTTCGAGCACTTCACCCTCCAGCACCGGATCCGCCGCGGGATAGGAATCAGGCGCCGGAGAAAGTGTCGTTATGCCGCTCTCTAGTGGAGCGCGCGAAACAGCAATCCCGAAAAATTTTGCAATATGATAAGTCGAAGAAATCCCCACTGGCAGCAGAAATGGGCCGGGAGCACCGCACGCCCCTTCGACATCGCCGATCGCTAGCGGCGTGCCATGGGCCATGTTGGGGATCGTGTAAGCCTCGATAAGCTCATCGCCAGCTTCATTGGTCCAAACTTCGCGGGGATATCCATCCACCCGCGTTTTCATCGAGGGGGACGGCGGAAGCCCATGTACTTCTATCCATTGCTTCAGAATTTCTACCGCGTTCGACGGAATGACTGTCTTGTCGTCATTTCCATGCCAAACCGAAACACGCGGCCACGGTCCTTTGTGAGACGAGGCTTTACGTACGAGATCCCCCCATTCACGTGAGGGACGCGAGGGGCTTTGGAACATACTTTCGAATGCTTGTTGTACGGTCGTTGCGGCGCCATAGGGAAGGCCAGCAATGATCGCGCCTCCGGCAAAAACTTCCGGATAGCAGGCAAGCATATTGGACGCCATCCCGCCTCCAGCGGATAGGCCGGTCACGAAGACTCGACGCCGGTCGATGCCGTATTCGACGATAGATCTTTCGATCATCTGCCGAATTGAAAGAGGTTCACCTTGATTTCGCTGGCTGTGCTCGGGCCTAAACCAATTGAAACAGCCGTTGGGATTGTTGGACCGTTGCTGCTCAGGCAGCAGCAGTGCAAATCCGTAGCGGTCGGCGAGAGTCGACCATCCGGCACCTAGATCGTAAGCCGCTGCTGTTTGGGTGCATCCGTGCAGCACAACGACAAGTGCGGGACTGTCGGTAAGGGTCGGCGGGCAATAGCCGTACATTCGCAGATTGCCTGGGTTCGATCCGAACCCGAAGATCTCCCTTAAACGCGTGCTGCGCTTGTCGGCACTTCCGATGTGCCCCCGATTTAGAGATCGAAGGAACTTCTGCCACCCCTCCCGACGGCCGCCGAGGCTGAGTGCCTGTCGCAAATTTATCATTATGGTTCGTTCCCTGCTGCCCCATCAATTAACTGTTGCGATGCACAATGCCAGAGGGCTCGCGAAAATTTTGCAGGACCTTAGTATTGAGCTGCAATTGCTTTCGAAATGATCTGAAGTAAGGACCCCAATGCTGCGACTGCTAGTAGGATCACTGCAAAATGGCCCCAGCTTCCAAGCAAATAAATTGTCACCAAGATCAGAGCCGACCAAATCCCGGCGCACCAAATGCACCCCATTAAGTCGCAAACAAGCCGGCGCCATCCAAGCTTAGCCGTTTTTAACGGTTTGCCCTCGTCGTCCATCACCATAACGCGGACGAAGTCTAAAATTTTGTCGTAACTAATCAGATGAATTAATCGAAAGGTCGCGAGGCCGAGCAGCACAAGTTCAAATGCACTAAGTTCCTGGATGGAGGTCGTGCTGTAGTTGGAAATAAGAACAACGGAAACACTGCCGAATATTAGAAATAGAAAGAGAGCAGCTCCGCTCCATAAATAACCTTGCGATTCTACGGCAGCCATTGGTCCAAGCATTTCCTTTTTGTAATGGTATCCGCGTTTAACGGCACGGGTGATGCCACCATTACGCGGTCTCATGGTGGGCATTGTATCGACGAGCATTGGTCCTTTCAGCGTTGCGAGTTCGCCCGGCTAACACGCACGCGAGCCCAACTCCCAAAAACCGTTATTGATCCGCGCTCGAATATGCGTCGTCCACGGGAACTAGGTGAATGGAGCGGCGTTGTCTCATTGGAAAACGTTGGGAGGCGAACATGCCTGTTATTCTGTGGTTTCTCGGTGTGCCGTTGGGTCTAATTGTTGTGCTATATTTGTTGCACGTATTCTAAGAATTCCGCCGCTGTGAACTTTGCTGGAGCATTAACCATCGAACCCCGCCTCGGCGGGGTTTTTCTTTTTTTGTCGCATCCGCCCTCAACTCGGCGACCAGTCGCAATTGTCACTTTGAAATCGTACGCTTGGTGCGACAACACAGTTATTCATTGACTGCACGGACTGCGCGCGGTGGCCTTTCTTTTATTTTATTTTATATCGCTATGGGTGGCCTGGGTTTTGGCGGTGTGGGTGACTTACCCGAAGCAGAAGCGCGCTTAAATATCACCAAGTGCCAAAAACTTATTCGTCCATCAAACGCTTAGCATGCGTGAATGCGCTATTGGCGCTTGGTAGACATGCGCGGTCCACGCGTTCATGTCCCCTTTCGTGAGCACGGTGTGCCGGCCACATACTAAATTGATCAGGCAGCGTGCTTCCATACTTTGCTTGGGCCTCTTTTTTCCAAGGCTTATCGCAACGCTATTGGCCGTAGCCCTAGAGGCGTTCCTCTCCATTCCGCAGATCGCGATCAGGTTGATTCAGCTCGTTTCTTTGTATGCGGTCGCGTTTGTTGGCTTCGTGACGTCCGATAACGCAGCCTGCCGCCGCTCCCAATAAGCCATGATGTCCCGAATAGTGACCTGCAACCGCACCAACCGCCGCGCCTTTAATGCACCCCTTTGCGTTTGCAGCTGCCACAGTTGCCAGAACGATTAGAACAGCTGCGATTCCACTAAGTGCCTTCATTTCGGCCTCCAGATTTGCCCCATGGACAATAACTCCCGCGGGCAATCGTTCCGGCCTTCGGGGGGTTGAACCAAGCCACTGCCACACCGTTATCCCACCACACATTGGGCAGGGAGAAAGATATGGCAAATCCGGCGACCAAAAAGCGCGGCGGCAACCCGGACGTTAAGCACAAACCTGAACACCAAATGGCCAAGGATGTGATGGAACGGAAACTCGAGGAAGGCCTAGAGGAATCGATGGCGGGCTCAGACCCCGTCAGTGTCACTCAGCCGCCAAAGATCAAGCATGAGGAAAAGAAGAAGCAGCACTGAGGCTGACAAGCAGCGGAGTGAAGAAATTTGGCACGAAGAGCAAAACGACGCCCCAGAGACGATCGTGGTTGGTTGATTCCAAAACACGGCACGCTTTCGCGTAAAATCTATGACCTGCTTGTCAAGGGTGTGGGTACGGCTGAAATTGCGTCCAGTTTGTCAATCAAGGTCACAAATACCCGCGTACTGGCCTGGCGAATTCGCAACGCGGAAACGACCAATGCTCGTCGGTACGATGCCCGTCATGAAGCGGCGTGATGCCTCGATTGATCAGAGATTGCGGACCGGTCGCCCGGAAAATTGCTTTTGATCTTAGTGGCAATTTCAGACAAAGCGGACATGATTTCCGCATCACGAACTCGATCGGCGCGTCCGCGGAAGGCTGGTGGGGGAGGTAGTTGTGCCACATTTCGACGAATCAAAAACTTGCAATATGGTGAGGGCGATTAAGGCCCTTTGAGCCGCAAAAGTTAATTTCGGCGTCGCCCTCACCTCTCCTATCGGCAATAGCGAGCGCTCGTGTTCCTGGGCAAAGCGGACATGCCGTCTTGCTCTGCAGAAAGTGCGGTAACGCCACGTTAACGCGGCGCATCGAATGGTCACCATGGAAACAACTGATTCGGAGGCCTCGCGATGCTGCCCGAACACCGTGCACTTCTTGAGGACGAGCCCTGTCCCGTCGCCGATGAAATCCTCGGCGAAATGTATCGCGCCAGCGCACACGGGCTGAACGAACTCATTGCGACGGTCTCACCGACATCGAGAGTCTTGCTCGCCGTGTATTGCTACCGTCGCGCCCACCTTGCGTCGATAGGATTAGCGATTGCGGCTATTTGCAACAAGGAAGACCTTGCCGACTGGGGTGGCAACGCGGGTGCTGTCCTGTTTGAAAGATCGCGGGAAGCTCCGCCACCGTTGCCCTCTAATGGCCACGTAAATAGCCGCAGGAAAATTACTTTGGCGACCGGGATGCTCCGCTGAAGCGGATGAAATTGGAATGCAGATCGCTCTAACCCCCAACGCTGCCCGCCTGGCCGACGCGATCATTGGGTGTGACGGTAGTTCCTGCCGATCACACGATCTTTAGATTCTCTGCCGATGTCTTGCCCTTGTTGGGTACTTCTTCGTACTCAACAGTCTGTCCCTCATTGAGGGTGCTTAAGCCGGCCTTTTCAACGGCCGAGATGTGAACGAAAACGTCCTTTCCACCCCCGCTTGCCGGTTGAATAAATCCGTACCCTTTGGTGGGGTTGAACCACTTCACGGTGCCTCTGGCCATACTCAAACTCCGATGTTGACGTGCAAGGATACGGCCAAAATACAACGATGCCAACCGCCGCCGTAGTGCTTACAAAACTGGTCGCCCAGGCCGGTGAGGCGTTCGAGTGAATAGGAGAATGTCCGCTATTGGCACTTAGCGGACATTCGACGCGGCCTGATCGATGTCCGCTTTTGGGGAAAAGCAGACATAGAGTGGGCAGAGCGAATCCGCTCTGCCCCTAAACTCAGACATCCACCTGTTCGGCGATGGCGAGGGCATCAACCTCGATGCCGAGATAGCGGGCGGTGCTCTCTATCTTGCCATGGCCAAGCAGAAGCTGGACGGCGCGCAGATTGCCGGTGCGAACAAACTTGGTGAAAACTTGGCTATTCGGCGCACGCGCCCGGAACAGGTTAGACGTTACGCATACCTATACGTTGGTGTCGCAGCGAGAAACCGGCAAAATCAGCTGCGTCCATCTTCCCTGTTACGGCCGGTTGCCACCGAACGCGTGCCAATTACAACGCCGGATATACGATCTGGTTCAGCGTTCAGAACCTATTGGGGCACAGACCATACGCGCGTATTCCGCGAGTTGGCGTCAGGTCCGCATTGCCGCCAAAAGCGGACTTGATTGATTACTCCAAAATGTCCGTTAAGTGCCAAAGCCGGCCAACCGCGCTTAAGGCGGTCCCATCCGCTGCTTTAGTTTTATTGCGGAGAGAAATTCCTGTCGGGTTTTTTCGCTGGTCCGAAAGACGCCCAGCATCCGGCTTGTGACCATTGTGACATCTGATTTGTGAATGCCCCTCGTCGTCATGCATTCATGCGCGCCCTCGACGACAACAGCCACGCCAGAGGGTTTCAGCACACTATTAAGACAAGCCGCGATCTCCGCAGTCATTTTTTCCTGAACTTGCATTCTTTTCGCGTAGACATCGACAAGCCGCGCGAGCTTCGAAATACCCACAACGCGTTTGCGAGGAAGGTAACCAATGTGAACGCGTCCAATGATGGGAGCCATATGGTGTTCGCAATGGCTTTCGAACCGGATGTCACGGAGAACCACCATTTCGTCATAGCCCCCTACCTCCTTAAATGTGCGCTGCAAATAATCACGCGCATCTTCAAAGTAGCCGGAAAACCATTCTTCATATGCGCGGACGACCCGAGCCGGGGTTCCCAAAAGCCCTTCTCGGGCTGGATCATCGCCAGCCCATTTAATCAAAGTTCTAACTGCGTCTTCTGCCATCGCTCGCGATGGACGTCTGGTATTGTTATTCGAAGGTCTTTTTAAAGCGCGGTTGGGTTTCATTTTGACCTACCTAGACCTCATGAATGGCTATCGAGGATATTAAGACGACGACACGGAGTTGCCATATTGCCTGGTTCCGGCCCTTCAGCTGGATAGGTCAACGCTCCGTCTGGATTTGACCTAGCAGCCTTCGTCAAACTTGCGAGTACGATCTTGTCTCGCCCAAGTATGTGAAAGACCTGCTCGCCGCCAAAAAGTAGGTAGTCGGTAATGATCCGACGATGACACCTCCACCATACCGCCTCGGCGCACATAACTGCACAGCGCCGGACGCCGCCGAGCTCGCGCAACTTGGTCAGACCTGACCGAAAGCCAAGGTTCATCGCGTAATCCGCATAGTTGCACTGTCGGTTGTCACTTTTTCAACCGTTGTCATAGCGTCGGGCGCCGGGTTCACCTTCGGAGCAAACCCCTATACCGGTCCGTACTACAGCTATGATCCGCCTGCTGAACGGAGGTGCGCCATCGTCGTACTTACCTCAATAGCGCACATAGATCGCGCAAATAAAAAAGCCCCGGTGGATCGCCGGAGCCTAAATTCCTTTGATGCAACGGAACTTATGTCCTGACCCACTGTTGCTCCTCATTAGAATCAAGGAGCAAAATAATGAGCCGCGGACTTCCATCCATGACCGCTCTTCTGGGGCTGCTCGCGATCGCGGGCTACCAGAACAGAGACAAAATCGCCGAAATGCTGGGCGGAACGGGACAGCGGACGCCGGGAGCTGCTGGGCAAGGCGGTCTCGGTGGATTGCTCGGACAGCTGAGCAGCAGTCTCGGTGGTGCCAGCGCCGGCGGCATTCTTAGTGGCGGGCTCAGCGAAATTGTCGACCGCTTCAAGCAGAGTGGCCAGAGCGAAACCGCGGAGTCCTGGGTTAAAACGGGTCCCAACAAACAGCTGACGCCCGCCCAGCTTGAGCAAGCGATCGGCCCGGATACGCTGAACACACTTTCGAACCAAACCGGCTTGACGCGAGAAGATCTGCTCTCGCGGCTCGCCCGCGAACTTCCCGATGCGGTTGATAAGTACACGCCGCAAGGGCGGCTCCCGACGGAAGCCGAACTTTCGCGTGCGTAAGACGTCAAACTAGTTGAATCGCTTCTACTTGGGCAGGAGAATGCCGTGGGCATAATTTGGACAATCATCATCGGTTTCGTCGCAGGTGTAATCGCGAAGTTGGTTACGCCAGGCAGCAATGAGCCCTCTGGATTCATTCTGACAACGATTCTTGGAATTGTCGGTGCGTTCGTTGCTACTTGGTTGGGTCAAGCCTTGGGATGGTATAGCCCCGGCGAAGGCGCCGGGCTGATAGGTGCCGTCGTCGGAGCAATAATCGTCCTGGTGATTTGGGGTGCTGTCATGCAGCAACGGGCCCCGACCGCATCTGATAGCTAGCCCTCCCCGCCACGTTTGTAAGCGGTGGCTTCCGCTATTCCATCGACCGCTTGCTCGGCTGGCGCAGGAAGCTGAAGGCCGCTACTGCTATCGCAGCCTAATCAAATCGGATTTCGGAGAGACCGCTGAATGTCCGCTATTGGCACTTAGCGGACATATCGGGTTGCGCTGCACATGTCCGTTTTTCGGGGTAAAGCGGACATCGAATAGTGGCCAAACGCAATAACGATCAACGCCCCTTTCCCGGCCACGCAGTGCTTTGTATATTGATGAGGTGGGGGCTAGAGGGGCAATTTCAGAATTCAGCACTGGTTTGTCATTCGCATTCTCGAATGACCTCGAACACTTTGTGTGGTCGATCCCCTGAAGCCAAGTTTT
The DNA here is from genome assembly GCA_963801955.1 of uncultured Alphaproteobacteria bacterium. Lineage (GTDB taxonomy): Bacteria > Pseudomonadota > Alphaproteobacteria > Rhizobiales > Xanthobacteraceae > Pseudolabrys. Next base: position 333,315 of record CAWDGS010000001.1, on the reverse strand, counting down.
GCTTGTAGATCAGGTGTGGGGCTACATGTCTGTTCGGGAAGACGGATCGGACGCACTGACACCCCGGCGCGTGATCGCTCAGCGTCGAACCCGCCTCGGCAAATTAGGCCGTAAACCCACTCTTGACGTGAATGATGTCAACGCAATTGCGTCCCGCGCCCTGGCAGAGTGTAAAGATGGAGTGGCGACCAAGAAGTGGCGTCGCGAAATAAACGCGCTCGATCGATCTGCGGTCTTTTCGCAAGAAGCCTTGTGCCACTTTCAAGATCTTCAGGCGCGGCTGGGACTTTCGACGACACGTCCGATTTTGCTGCCGCTCGATAACCAACCATTTTGGCATCGTACCGAACAACGATTCGCAAATTACCAATCGAGCGAAAATCTTCCAACTGTCGTCGATGTGGCCATCATCGGGGCAGGCCTCACTGGCGCAGCGGCCGCCTACCGGTTGAAAGATGCAGAGCTGAAAGTTTTATTGATCGACCAGGGTGATCCCGCCGGCGAAGCGAGTGGGCGCAACGGTGGGAATTTCGAGTTACTTCCAGAAAATTCAGTAGGGACATACGAAGGTCTCGCACCCGGTCGCTTTAAGTTTATGAAAGTTCGCTACCCGCATGTCCCAGTGGAGGTCTTGCAAGCCGTAAGTGAGCGGCAAGCATCCCTGGTTTTAGGACTTGCACTTCGGAATCGCGACCTTCTGAAAGAGACTATATTCAAAGAAGCGATATCGTGCGATTTTTCGCCGAAAGGCTGGCTGCATATTGCCGCTAGCGAAATAGAGGAACAGGGCATCTGCGATGAGGTATCGCTGCGCCGCCCAACATGGCCAGCGGATCTCAATATGGTCGCGGGGAAAAATAGCCGCGGAGTTCGGGATAGAGGCTTCATTCCTCGGGCGATTTATCCCAGGCGACGGAACCTACCACCCATTCAAGTTTGTTTGTGGCCAGCTCAGTAGCGCATTGCGCGACGGTATCAGTCTTTACACGCGGACAAAGGTAGTGCGGATCGAACTCCGTGAATCCGGATGAACACCGCGTTGTCACGGATCGGGGCACAATTTCAGCGCGACGCGTTATCGTCGCGACGAATGCATTCACGCCAGATTTGCTTCCCGAGCTATCCGCTATCGAGCCATATCAAAGTCAGATTTTGGTCACTGAACATGTCGTCGATAAAGTGCGGGGCCGGATTGTCACATCCGACAGCGGGCCTGTGTTTTTTAATCAACCGCGACAAGGGGCCAGAAAGGGATGCGCTCCGTTGCTGATGGGAGGCGGCGCCGATCGACCGATGAAGAACCCAACATCACGTCGTCGCTCGCCAGCGGTTCATGAAGATCTTATGAAGCTTCGCGACAGCTTTTATCCCGAACTGATTGGCCGACCGCCCTCCGCAGAATGGATCGGGCCGATGGCATTCACACCCGATGGCCTACCGTGCATAGGTATTCTACGGCCTGGGTTAATAGTTGCTGCGGGCTATAACGGATACGGCGGCAGTTATACAACCGCGGCGGGGCATGCAGCTGCCGAGATGGCGCTTACGGATCTAGTGCCGGAGTGGTTGCCAGAGGAGATATTTTCGCCGCGCAGGTTCCTTAGCGACGAACCCCTGTTTTTAACCGAGCGCAAGGGCCTTTGGCGGGTTGCCGTCTCGCTTAGCCGCCAAATTCAAAGCGTCAATCGACAACTTTCCGAAGCCTTGACCCTGCAACAGTCCGCACCTGTTATTCCAAAGACAATCACTCAAATCATCGGCCCGCCCGGCGAAAGCACCGCGACGGATGGTACCGAGGCTGAATCTTTGAGAAAGTTTGCGTCCTTCAGCAAATTTTCTGTTGAGGAAATACGCCAGCTTTTGCGCCTCATGCGCCGCTGGGACTTACCGAAGGATAGCATCGTCTTCACTGAGGCCAGCCCTGGTGGAAGTTGCTTTGTGATTCTCGATGGGCAAGTCGACGTCAGTACCGCGAGTCGAGGCCAGCATCAGATTCTCGCTACATTAAATGCCGGGAGTGTCTTCGGCCAAATGAGTCTCATCGACAATGTTCCTCGCTCGGCCACATGCTCCATCAGGTCTAACGCTGTGTTGCTCGAAATGGTGCGCGGACCTTGCGAAGACCTGCTTCGTGGCGGCTCAACTCTCGCCTTAAAACTCCTCGCCACACTAAACGAAGGCCTGATCATGGCCCTGCGTGGGGCCGATCTCAGGCTGATGCAATTGGAAAAAGCCGAGCCATTAAAAGGTTCAGAAGAAGTATTGGCGCATTTTGAGAATGTTAGCGTTTGAGACCCTGGGCAATGCCCATAGTGGAACCGAAAATGGCACCCTCGCTCTGATCGAGATCGGCACGCCGCCGGCAACTACTCCTTTGCCTGCTGCGCTTCCTCTCTTCGCGACCGGTCTCGGCGCTTTGGGTCTGCTCGGCTGGCGCAGGAAACGGAAGACTGCTGCGCTCGCCGCCTGATCGCAACATCATATGCGTTTCGGAAAGACCGCAGACGTGGCGGTCTTTCTTTTTTGCAGTGCATGAGTTTGCAAGTGGCACTTAGCGACATGGACTTTTTTTGCACCGCACATGTCTGCTTTTGACCCAAAGCGGACATCACCAAATGACGTCGGTTGAATGATGACAATTGACAACCATAGGTCCAGTGGGCACCCTTAGGCCGTGGCGTAGGGGCGTGCGGGCAATTGCCATGAAATGGAAGCTATTTGCGCCGGTCGCGCTAGCGACCGCGATAGCCGTTTCATCGACTGCACATGCAGCGACACTCAACTTTGAGGGTGTCACGGAATTTGCTGGCATTGCTGAGTTCTACAATGGTGGGTTAAACTCCCTTGGCGGCGGACCGGAACAAATTTTGGCGTGAGCTTCGGTGTATTTTCAAGCGCATTACTCGACACGTCGAGCGGCGGTACCATCGTTGGAAATCCCCCGTCCGGACATACCGTTATGGCTACATCGGTTAATGGGATTGAAACACTGATAAACGTTGCCGCGGGTTTCACCACCGGTCTATCTTTTTATTATTCAATGCCAAACAACAGCAGCCCCATCACAGTGTCCATTTATGACGGGTTGGACGGCGCTGGAAATCTGTTGGCCTCATTTATCATTTCATCCAACAAGACATTTACTTGTAGTCCGGTGTTTTGTGATTGGTCGCCGGTGGGCGTAGATTTTTTAGGCACAGCCGAATCTGTCGTGCTGACGGGTGGCCATACAGGTTTCGCCGCTGACGATCTACTTTCTCGGTTCGGACAGTCCGGTGTCGACACCGCTTCCAGCCACCCTCCCTCTCTTCGCTACCGGTCCGGCAGCTTAGGTTTGCTCGGCTGGCGCAGGAAGAAGAAAGCAGCAGCACACGTCGCGTGAGTTAAACATCAAATGAATTTCGAAGAGGCCGCCGCGAGGCGGTCTTTCTTTTGGCGATGTCCGCTATTGGCACTTAGCGGACATTGGCTTGTGCGCTGCACATGTCTGCTTTCGGGGGTGGGGCGGGGTCGGAATTTTCTGCACCGCAAAAATCCGCTTATGATCGCGCTCAAACCATGCAGTTGTCATAGATGTCGTTGCCACCTTGACGAGCGTGTCGTCATTTTGCGAAATTTATTTCGTGGCGACAGTGCTGACCGACCTCGTGGCGTGGGGCAATTGACATGACACCGAAATGGTTTGTCAGTGCGCTAATTGGCGCACTTAGTTTTTTTGGCCTCGCAAACCCTGCGACAGCCGACACGGTGGTATACGGCGTGAGCATTGGTGCTCAAGGTGAAAACCTACTGAGTACGTTCGATCTAGCCGGGCATTTTCTGGGATCTGTTACTCTAACCCAAAGCAATCCGCCGCCTATTGGCGGTCAGTCTCCATGGCCTTATCCAACACAGATTGCCTTTGCGCCTAACGGCACGCTCTACGGTGCGAGCATCGATCCGCTGGGTAGAAATGTTGTGTCCACGTTCGATCTAGCCGGGCATTTTCTGGGATCTGTTACTCTAACCCAAAGTAATCCGCCGCCTATTGGCGGTCAGTCTCCATGGCCTTATCCAACACAGATTGCCTTTGCGCCTAACGGCACGCTCTACGGTGCGAGCATCGATCCGCTGGGTAGAAATGTTGTGTCCACCTTCGATCAACTCGGACGTTTTTCCGGTGGCGTATTTTTAACCCAAAGCAATCCTATTCTCGGTCCGCAGCCATGGCCTTATCCAACACAGATCGCCTTTGCGCCTGACGGCACATTGTATGGCATGAGCAATGCACCCCAAGGTGATCTTTTGACGACTTTCGATCTGGCAGGACATCTTCTCAGCGCGGTGCTCCTCACTGACAGCGGCACTCCTTTTACCGGCCCGGAAACTTGGCCTTAGCAACTCAGATTGCTTTTGCGCCTGACGGCACATTGTATGGCATGAGCAATGCACCCCAAGGTGATCTTTTGACGACTTTCGATCTGGCAGGACATCTTCTCAGCGCGGTGCTCCTCACTGACAGCGGCACTCCTTTTACCGGTCCGGAAACTTGGCCTTACGCAACTCAAATTGCTTTTGCGCCAGACATAGTCGAAGCGGCCACGCCGATCCCAGCCGCTTTGCCGCTCTTCGCGACCGGCCTTGGAACGTTTGGGCTGCTTGGCTGGCGTAGGAAAAAGAAAGCAGCCGCGCACGCATGATCAAGCACTAAATCTAATTTCGGGGAGACCGCCGCGAGGCGGTCTTTTTGTTTGTGGAACTCGTTATGCTGATGTCTGCTTTTGGCACTTAGCGGACATCATCCGGGCAACTAAGCTTACCTCCACTCAAAACTAATGTTTTGGCGCAATGTCGGCGAGGAAATCCATCACAGCGCGAACGCGCGCGGTGCGGAGCAAATCGCGATGTGCAACCAGCCACAGCGGCACCGAACGCACCCGCTCGGGCGGCAAAAGCCGCACCAGGTCCGGGTCACGATCCGCAGTTAGACAGGGCAGTATCGCTGCGCCCAACCCCGCCTTGCAGGCCGCGAGTTGGATATGGCGGGAATTGGCGGCGAACACGATCGGAGCATTCACTGCGTGCTTATTGAACCAGTCGCCGCCGCGAAATCGGTGTTCCTCGGTCCAAGAGATCACGTCGATGTCGGGAATCTGGTTCATGTCCGTGGCGAGCTCGTGCGCGTGCGCGAAAGAATTGGACACGTACAAAGCGCAATTCCACACGCCGGTTTTACGGATCACGTAGTCGCCCTGTGTCGGGCGCACCGTGCGGATGGCGACGTCGGCCTCGCGCCGAGTTAAATTTGCCACATCCCAGCTCGATACCACCTCCAACATGATGCCCGGATGTGAGCGGCGAAACTCCGCGAGCCTGGGCGCGACGATAACGCTGGCTATATCTTCCGCGGTCGCCACGCGCACTTTGCCGGTCGCCCGCAGGTCGCGTCCGAACGCTTCGCGTTCGAGCGACAGCACCGCTTCCTCGACTTCTTCGGCCTTCAGCCGAATGGCCTCGCCGCTCTCGGTCAGCGACGTAGCCGGTCTGCCCACGGTCGAATAAGCGCGCGCCGAGCCGGCTCTTCGAAGGATCATAATGCGGCGGCCGACGGTCGCCGCGCTGGTCTTGAGCACTTGCGCAGCGCCGGTCAGGCTGCTGCTGCGTGCCACGGCCAGGAAGTATTTGAAATCATCCCATTCCATGGCTTTTCAGATTTGAAAAACAACTTACTAATCTTCGGTCTATGTCATTCAAATCTCAAGGGGGTACCCTGTGATTGTCGGAGTCGCTGCAAACACGCATCGAAAGCCCGCCTCGGAGGACCGCCATGACCGAGTTCACGCGCCGCACCGTCGTAGTCGGCCTTTCCGCCTGTGTAGCTGTGCCCGCCTTCGCCAAGGGCGTTTGGCCGGACCGCCCCATCACGCTAATCCATGGCTTCCCGCCGGGCGGGCCGGTCGACGTGCTGTCCAGGATTCTCGCCGAGCCGCTCGGTAGCCAGCTCGGCCAAGGCGTCATCGTCGAGGCGAAACCCGGCGCAACCGGCACCATGGCAGGAGGATTGGTCGCGCGCGCTGCGCCAGATGGCTACACGCTGATGGCCGTGCCAGGCACCTTTACCGGTACCGCCGCCATGTTTCGGACATTGCCGTACAACCCTACCGAAGACTTCACTTTCATCAGCTCGACCGCCGAATATCCGCTGGTGCTGATTACGCATCCCGACAGTGAGATCAGGACCCTAACCGATATCATCCGCGTCGCGCGCTCGCGCACCACGCCGCTACAGTATGGCACCGCAGGCATCGGCTCGATCATGCATTTGACTATGGAGCTGTTTGCCCAGAAGGCCGATATCCGGCTGGAACATATTCCCTATAAGGGCGGCATGCCCGCGATCACAGATTTACTCGGCAAGCGTCTCGATATGGTGATCGATCCGCCGACTGCACTCGTGCCGTTCGTGAATGACGGCCGGCTGCGCGCGATGGCAGTCACCGGCCCGCAGCGGTTCTTCAGTCTTCCCGATGTGCCGACAATGGTCGAATCTCGGTTTCCCCAGTCTCGTCGTTAATACCTATCAAGGTCTTGCCGCGCCGGCGCGGTTGCCCGCTCGACATTACGGCGAAGCTAAACCGCGCTATCACCAAGGTGTTGGCTCAGCCCACGGTGATCGAGAAGTTGAAGAAGATCGGCAATGATCCGAAATCGTCGACGTCCTGAAGACTACAAGCGCCGGCTTGTTGCTGACATCACGCGATGGAAAAGCGTAGTTGACGGCGCCCACCTCGCACGAATCTAGCGAAGCGTCCGTTGACGCTGCTGTGGGTGGCGGATCTTGGTGCAGCTGGCGCAGAGTGAGTTTGGCGGGGATGCGATAATGCTCAAAGTTTGGGGTCGCAAAAACTCGTCGAACGTGCAGAAGACGATGTGGGCGGTCGGCGAGCTTGGCATCCCTTACGAGCGGGCCGATATCGGCATGGAATTCGGCGGTAACGATACGACCGCTTACCGCGTCATGAATCCCAACGGACTGGTGCCGACCATTCAGGACGGTAACTTCGTGCTCTGGGAATCAAATTCGATCATCCGCTATCTGGCCGCACGATACGGGCCTGGCACCCTTGAACCCGCTGATCTGCGCAGCCGCGCGATCGCCAGCCAGTGGATGGACTGGCAGATTTCAGCATTCCAACCAGTCTTTACCAAGGTATTCTGGGGGTTGGTGCGTACGAAGACCAAACAACGCGATCCCGCAACTATTGCGGCGGCAATGACTGCGAGCATCGACGCCGCGAAAATTCTCGATGCTGCGCTGGAACGCAACGCCTACCTTGCAGGCAATTCCTTCTCCATGGGCGACATCCCTATGGGCGTCTTCATCTTCCGTTTCCGGGCGCTTCTGCCGGACCGGCCGTCGTTACCGAAATCTGGAACGCTGGTACGCGGCGATCGAAAAGCGACCAGCATTTCAAAACCACGTAAGCAATATCCCACTGACGTAAAACTTTATCGACAATGTCCGCTATTGGCACTTAGCGGACGTGCCGGCTTGCCCTGCACATGTCTGCTTTTGACCCAAAGCGGACATCCGGCACCAATTGGATTAACGGCCGATGACGAACCATGATCTAAGGCAGAGCCGCATAACCAGGGGGATTCAGCCTTTGCCACTTTAATTGCTAGCAGGTAAAGACGGTCCACCTTTGCAGTTACAAAAAAATGGGGGGACGATGCCCGACAACAACAAACAGAATTTCGAGCAAATCTCGCGTCGGGCTGTACTTGGAACGGCGGCTGCGATGGCCGCAACTCCGGCACTTGCCGCAGGGTGTCCGATTGGACCGCCGGCGCATGAAAAGGGCCCGAAGGTCTGGATGGACATGGACCAAGTCGAGCTCGACGCAGCCTATGATCAAGCCGCCTACGCGCCACTCATAGGCCAAATCCAGAAGCGCTTTGCCACCAGCAGTGATACGACGCGCGCCCGTCTCGGTGCGCCGAAGCGGCTGGCCTACGGACCGACACCAATCGAAGCGCTCGACCTGTATCCAGCTAAAACGCCCAATGCACCGATTTTCATATTCATCCACGGCGGCAGATGGCTTTTCGGCAAGTCAAAAGATTACGGCTACCCCGCTGATCTATTCGTAAATGCGGGAGTCAATTACGTCGCGCTGGATTTCATCGCGGTGGACGCAGCCAACGGCGACATTAGACCGATGGCCGATCAAGTTCGCCGCGCAATTGCGTGGGTTTTCAAAAATGCCGCCAGCTTCGGTGGCGATACTAAACGGTTCTACGTCGGCGGCCATTCGTCCGGCGGCCATCTCTGCGGTGTCGCACTGGTTACCGACTGGCAAAGGGATTTCGATCTGCCGGCCGACATGGTGACGGGTGGCCTGCTGATGAGCGGGATCTATGACCTCAAAGCGCCGCAACTCTCCGGTACCCGCAGCGCCTATATAAAATTCGACGACGACATGGAGCAGTCGCTCAGCTCGATGCGGTATATCGATCGACTGCGAGCGCCGATCACAGTCACCTATGGCGGCTTCGAATCGCCGGAGTTCCAGCGTCAAAGCCGCGACTTTGCATCCGCGGTGAAGACGGCCGGGAAGCCGGTCGAATTGATCGAAGCACCCAGCTTCAACCACTTCGAGATGTGCGAAAGTCTCGGCAATCCTTACGGGCCAAATGGCCTGGCAGCACTTAAATTGATGAAGCTCGCATAGACGGTCTTTGGCAACTTTGTTGTTTGCTTATGTCCGCTCCTGGCACTTAGCGGATATCGGCTTGTGCGCTGCACATGTCCGCTTTTGACCCAAAGCGAACATTGCGGGTGCGTTGCAGCAACTGGGTTTATACCCACTAGGCAGCGACCGTAACAAACGTCAAAGTAGTTACGTGGCGTGAGGAATTGCACTGATTTGGGCTAGGCAAGTTTGAGTGGGGGCTTGTGAACATGAAACTATTAATTGCCCGAGGGCTAATCTTCGGCATTCTGATTTTTGTTTTTGCATTGATATCGCCGGCCAGTGCGATTGATCAGCCTGGGATGGGGCGACCCGCGCCGGTGACCACGAAGAAAATGGGACCTTCCAAAATGAGCGAAGTTGAGTGCGGTGGTCTCGGAGGAAAAGTCGTTGAGGCGGTGAATATTTGCCTGAGCGGCAAGGCTTGCATGACAAAAGGGGAGGACAAAAAAGATCATGCCGTCTGCATTACCAAATCACCAAAATAATGGGGCAATCATGACAAAAGGTATCAGACACTCGCTTCTGACAGCCCTGCTGTTTTGGGCCGCGTATGCAACGCCTGCGCTCGCGCTCGACGTTCAATCTCCTGTGAAACGCGCCAATCCGGACGCGACACGAAAGGCGCTGCCTACGAAACTAACCACAGAGGAGTGCACGGGTGCCGGCGGTACGACACAACCCAATAGCGGTTGCGCAAGCGGCTCGGCTTGCTATCGCGCCGACGAATTTCACGTCATTCACGTAGTCTGCATCAGCAAAAAGTAACGCTCTTCACTGCCCGGATTTGTAGATGCCCGCTATTGGCACAAAGCGGACATTCCAACCGCTCCTGCGCTTGTCCACTACTGGAGAACACTGGAGAACCGGAACGCGGCCGCAATGCCTGACCGCACGCTTGCTCCTAACCGTCTATTGTTTGACGCCTTTAAGTCCCTCGACTTTCTCAGGCCTCACGGCGTTCTTGCCAGTATCTCGCGGTGCACTGATTGATGCTTTCCGCGCGCAGGAGCAAGATGTACTACCACTACTATCGTTTTTGCACGTTCCGCCGGAATCCGTGCACTTGTCTTTAAACATGATATTGCACTCCACATCGCCCTTGCAGGTGCAAGTGGTGGGACTGCAGACAATAGCCGCGCGGCCCGGCGATTCCGCAATTAGCGAGGCGGCTAGCAGAAACGCAGCAATTCTATAATTTGATGGCCGTTTTAAACTGGTCATCTAGTCCTCCGCACGAAATTGAGTGTGGAAAGTTAGTCGGAATCAGGCATGTTGAATAGATGCCTTGCGTGGCGTTCGCACTGGATGTGTGCTCCAGACAACTCCCAAGAGCTAAGAAAATCGGATAGCTGCAAGTCGACCGTGGAATTGCAGCTGGCGCCGGCGGCACTTTTTACTTGGAGGCGTCATGTCCGCTGTTGGCACTTAGCGGACATCGGCTTGTGCGCTGCACATGTCTGCTTTTGACCCAAAGCGGTCACCGCGATGTCGGACGTCTAAAAACAAAACCCCCGGCGTATGGCCGGGGGCGTTTTCTTCAGGCCGGTGCAGTTGCGATCAGGGATAGAAGTCGCGATGCACGCGGAAGCGGAACATCCAGTTGTCGATGTCAGAGCTCGTCTGACCGGCCAAGAGTAGGGAATTCAGCGCGGGCGTAGGTGGGTTCAGGTCAGCAGGCATGAGCTTCGAATACAGAACGTCGACGCCCATGTAGAAGTCCTTGGTCACATTCCACTGGGTGCGCGAGCCGATCCACCAGGTCTGCCAATTATTGTCGCAGCCTGGACGAGCAACCGCTGTCAAGCCGCCGAGAGCACCGCTGCCGTTGGCAGTTCCTGCGGCCGAGCAGATGATCGCATTGGCACGATCGCCGTAGCTCACAGCAGCATAGCCGCCGTAGAGTGACGTCCGCCAGCGCGGGTTCCAGAAGTGCTCGTAGGCCGCGTTGACGCCCCAGGCGGAAGTCAGTTCGACATTGGTAGTGTTCGTGCCGACAATAGTGCCGCCGTAAATACCATCGTTCAGGAAGCCAATCCCGACGTTTGCTCCGTCACGCTTGAACCAGTTCGTGGCCGGGGTCTGGAAGATGTACCTGAGCGCGCCCTGAGTATAGTTGACTTGGGCTTGCAGGTAATCGCCCTGGCCGATCATCGGGGCATTTAGCTTGATGCCGGCGCCGACTGCGAAGCCCAATTCATCATCGGGATGCGCGAGAATGCCGTTGCCGGTGTAGTACGTCGCATTGACCTCATGCAGGGCGCCCATGATCTGGGCAGAACCCCAGGCCTGGTCAACGCGCAGGTTGGCAACAACGTCGGGAGCCTGGAAGCCGCCATAGTTGCCGCCGGGCACCAACCCGGTCGCGCCGTCAACACCGATGGCGGTAATGCGGCGCATTTCCGCGGCGAGAGTGGCCGAGAAGCCGTTGCCGAACTGAGCAGTGTAACCGAGAACCATCCAGCCCGGATCGCCGGTGTCGGAGGCCGGGAACGAACCCCAGTATGATGTCGCCGGTACGCTGTAGAAGTCATAGAACGACTGAGCGAGACCGAACGTGAAGCCGGCCCACTGAATGAAGGCGCGGTTTGCACTGAACGTGTTCGACGGACCGTCGGTGCCGACGTTGCTGGTGGACAGACCAACAGCAATGTAGCCACGGACCGTGCCGTATTCAGTCTGGTTGCGGGCATCGGCCGTGATGTAGCCGCGCGCGCGCCAGGTGCTGTTGCTGGTGCTACGGTCGTTGCTGTTGCCGTTGAACGGACCCCAGGTCATGTTGCCGTTATCACCATAGGCGTATTCGGCGCGGACCCATCCGCCAATCTTCAAGCACATGTCGGTGCCGGGGATGTAATAGAACCCGACGCCGTACAGGCTACAGATCTTCACGTACTGGACCGGTTTGGCCTTGACGGGAAGATCGGCTGCCTGCGCCCCAGCTACAGCAACGAGACCCGCCGCCGAACCAAGGAGAAGACTTTTCATCGACGTCATTTCAAACTCCCCACTTTATCGAAACACCAGAAATTGGCATCCCGACCACCGTGCAGCTTTAACATGCTGAGGCTGTTATGGGCGCAACTGCCCCCGTGTGAATACGAATTCGACCGATTGCGGCTTATCCGCAACACCGATGGATTTGGCCGACTTTACAAACCTAACGCCCCGCAACCGGCACTGATTTCGCCGCCAGGGCCGTAGTTATCCACGAATGTTTCGCGCCCGGGCAGATCCTATCCGCAAAGACCTTCAATCGTAATGGGACTGCGGCATGTCCATGCGAATATCCGCTATCCGCATTTAGCGGACATTGGCTTGTGCGATGCACATGTCTGCTTTTGACCCAAAGCGGACATTCGCAGCAGGCACAGGAGTCATTGTCGAGTTGTCACGTTGCTACACCGCAGGCCTTTCGCCTGATGGAACTTATACATCCGGTGGATGTTAATTGAGTAGCCTGCAATTTTTAGGAGGCGAACATGTCCAATCCCCGCAGTACGGCAATTATAGCCGGTCATCCCATCCATCCGATGCTAATTCCGTTTCCGATTGCGTTTTTCATCGGAACGTTCTTATGCGATCTCGTCTTTTGGCAGACGCGCAGCGAAGCATGGGCTGCCGCAACACCCTGGCTACTCGGTGCGGGTCTGGTGATGGCGGCGCTTGCCGCCGTCATGGGCGTCATCGACGTCTTCGGCGACCAACAAATCCGGCAACTTTCGACCGCCTGGTGGCATGCGGGGGCAAACGTGCTGCTCGTCCTCATCGAATGTTTTAATCTCTTTATTCGCTATCAGCAGGGTTCGGCTGCGGTCGTTCCCAATGGGCTGTTGCTGTCCCTGATCGGGGTCCTTCTCTTGCTGTTCAGCGGATGGAAGGGCGGCGATCTGGTATTCCGCGGCCGCATCGGCGTGGCCAATTGACAAGAAATGCCTCCACGAGCGGGCCGCGTGCCATGGCAAGGACGTTCAAAGTTGGCGATCACGTAAGCTGGAATTCAGAAGCCGGACGCGTACGCGGAAAAATCGTGAAAGTGCATCGACGCAAGGTCAACTACAAAGGCTATGTTCACCACGCCAGCGCGGATGAGCCGCAGTACGAAATCGAAAGCGACAAGACGGATCACGTTGCCCTGCACAAAGCCGCGGCGTTGAAACTCCTCGACTAATGCCGGGCGATAATTTGATTACAAAATGGTGGCAGGAGTGGGTCTTCCGTTCTTCACTGTCGGTCATTCCACCCGCTCCATCGGCGAATTCATTGAATTGATTGCCCCTTCTGAAATTGGCCTCATCATAGATGTGCGCTCCATCCCCCGCTCGCGCACCAATCCCCAATACAATATAGAAACGCTGCCAAAATCATTGTCAGAGTTTCAAATAGGCTATGAACATATTGCCGAACTTGGAGGTCGTCGGCCGAGAGCGCATGAAATTGCGTCCGCTGTAAACGGATTCTGGGAAAACCAGAGCTTTCACAACTATGCGGATTACGCGATGAGCCTTGGCTTTCGGTCAGGCCTGACCAAGTTGCGCGAGCTCGGCGGCGTCCAACGCTGTGCAGTTATGTGCGCCGAGACGGTATGGTGGAGGTGTCATCGTCGGATCATTACCGACTACCTACTTTTTGGCGGCGAGCAGGTCTTTCACATACTTGGGCCGGACAAGATCGTACTCGCAAGTTTGACGAAGGCTGCCAGGTCAAATCCAGACGGAGCGTTGACCTATCCAGCTGAAGGGCCGCGCCTCTTGGGGGAGAGCGGAGATCATTATGATTAGCTCGGATATTGGCTTATCACCCGAAGCGAACTCGCCTATGCGCTTTTGATATCCGCCTTCGGCGCGTCCGCGGAAGGCTGGTGGGGGAGGTAGGACTCGAACCTACGAAGGCATAGCCAGCGGATTTACAGTCCGCCCCCTTTGCCGCTCGGGACACTCCCCCGAAGCCGTCGCACCGTATTGATCTCGAAAGACAATTCGGCTCCGCCCGCCGGCTGGTCGGGATGTGCCGGTTTTATGGGGAGCTACCCCCATTAAGTCAATGGAGGCTGTTCCGCACGCGGTGGATCAGTTAAGGCACCCATAAATTCCTCCCTGCCGGGATCCTCCAGGACCAGGGGCGCAGCACGGACACGAGAAATGAAGTCACGACAATCTCCCCGTCGGCCCGCCGCGGCGCGAAACCCGGTGCTACGCGCGAACAGGTCGAGCGGCGGGAGCGATTTGAGCGTGCACGCCGTGAGAGCCTGCGGCCGGACGCCGACGGTCCGGTCGTCATGTATGGCTGGCACACAGTGACTGCCGCCCTGAAAAACCCCGCACGGCACATTCGCAAGCTGCTCGCCACCGAAAATGCCGCGCGACGACTATCTGACGAAGGTATTTCCTCGCGCGTGGCGCCCGAGGTCGTGCGGCCATCCGCCATTGCCGAGCGGCTATTGCCTGACGCCGTGCATCAGGGGCTCTACCTTGAGAGCGATCCGCTACCCTCCCCCGACATCGAGGCATTGCCGGCTGAGGGCGTTGTGCTGGTCCTCGATCAAATTACCGATCCACACAATGTTGGCGCAATTTTCCGCTCGGCCGCGGCCTTCGGGGCAACAGCGATCGTGACGACGCAGCGCCACAGTCCCGAAGCGACGGGGGCCTTGGCCAAAGCCGCGTCGGGAGCGCTGGAACATGTGCCTCTGATCAACGTGCAGAACCTGGCGCGCGCCCTCGCCGCACTCAAGCAAAGCGGTTTTCTGGTGGTCGGACTCGACAGCACGGGTGACGCTAACTTTCCCGAACTCACTTTGCGCGCACCGCTCGCTCTGGTGCTCGGCGCCGAAGGCAAGGGCCTCCGACAATTGACGAAGACAACATGCGATCACGTTGCACGCATTGATCTTCCGGGCGAAATCAAAAGCTTGAACGTGTCGAATGCAGCAGCGCTCGCACTCTTTGTTGCGAGCAGTCGACTAGGCCGCGCGTAATATAAGGCCCAGCTCGAATTTCAGATTATTGCATGGGCTGCACAGGCGCGATGCCATACTGGCTCGCGCGGCTCGGCGGCAGATAAAAAGGCGTCCCCGACGAGACTGACCAACGCCGGAAATAATCTTCCGCCCTGGAAGCCGGACGGGCGGTGATGTGTTCGAGCCGTCCGACCCGCGGCCGTTTACCGGTCTTTGGAAAATAGTGGCGATTGGCCCACGGTGCATACCAGTACGACCGCCCGATCACGCCAGGTTGATCGTCGTAGATCACGATCGGTTCTATGCGCGCGCCATATGCAGAATAATAAGTCGAGCCGGCGTCGCCACCTCTGGACAAATCGGCCGCTATCGCCGTCGTGGCACCGACGGTGGCAACGAAACAGGCACCTATCACGGGGGCAAGATATCTGCGCATCGCGGTTCCTATCCGTATGAATAGGCCCACAGATTATACGAAGACTTTCGTGCACCCCGCTCAATCGCCGGGTATTATTAATTGTGACGTGGACGTTGTGAGGACCTTGCTCAATTGCCTCTTCATTTTCGCCACAAAACTCGACTTCAATACAGTTAACCGCCAAGACCAATAACCATGCCTGATCGCCAGCCCGCCCCGCCCCGACAAAAGCGGCAGAGTTTCCGCCAGCGTTACGACGACCTGGAAATACGCCGCGCTGAGCTGTCAGCGCGACTGCATTTGCTTGGCGAAACTGCCCAACGCCATCCGGGCTACAAGCGCGCGCTCAAGCTTCTCAACGATATCTATCGCAAGGAAAAGCTCGCGCGGCGTCTGGCGGTTTTGCACGCCGCCGCCTGGTTGATCGACATACTCGAAAAGCTCGCCAGTTCCCTCTGAGCAACCCGGCGGACGCGGCATTAAAGCACTGTTTCGCCACGTTCGTTTTTTCCTTTGGAATCATAGCCACATAAAAGTCGAATACGACTTTAGGCGTAAGACCTGAGATGGACAGACGTGCCATGATGCCGGGCGTATTTCTGGCTCGGGGTAGTCTTACGCGACGAAGAGGCAGGCCGCCCCCAACAAGAAATCAAAATAAATTAGAAAACGGGGACAACGCCCATGACAGCTATGACTGCGAACACATACCGCGAGGGCGGGATGACGTCCGAGGAACGGATGGTCATCTTTGCTTCTTCGCTCGGCACAGTATTCGAGTGGTACGACTTTTATATTTACGGCACGCTTGCGCCCATTCTGGCCGCGACATTCTTCTCCGGCGTTAATCCAACGGCGGCCTTCATCTTCACCTTGCTCGCCTTCGCCGCCGGTTTTGCGGTGCGCCCTTTCGGTGCACTGTTCTTCGGCCGGCTCGGCGACATCATCGGCCGCAAATACACCTTCCTCATCACCATGACGTTGATGGGCATCGGCACATTCTTCATCGGGCTGCTGCCATCCTACGCTTCGGCAGGCATCATCGCTCCGATCATCCTGATCGGCCTTCGCCTGGCACAGGGTCTCGCGCTCGGCGGCGAATATGGCGGCGCTGCGATTTACGTCGCTGAACATGCTCCGAAGAATAAACGTGGCCTGTACACGTCTTGGATTCAGACCACGGCCACGCTCGGTCTGTTCATGGCGTTGCTGCTCGTGCTCGGCATCCGCACGACGCAGGGCGAACCGACCTTCGTCGCCTGGGGCTGGCGCATTCCGTTCCTGCTTTCCGCGATCCTGCTCGCAGTGTCGATCTGGATCCGGCTCAAGTTGCAGGAGTCACCGGTGTTTGCCCGCATGAAAGAACTCGGCAAGGGCTCCAAGCGGCCCCTGTCGGAAGCTTTCGGCGAATGGGCCAACCTCAAGATTGCGATCCTGGCGTTGTTCGGCGCCACCGCCGGCGAGGCCGTCGTGTGGTATGGCGGACAGTTCTATGCGCTGTTCTTCCTGACGCTGACGCTGAAAGTTCCGGCGGTCACCGGGCAGATCCTGATCGCAACTGCGCTTCTGCTCGGCACGCCGTTCTTCATCGTGTTCGGCTGGCTGTCAGACAAGATCGGGCGCAAGCCGATCATCCTCGCAGGCTTTGCGCTCGCGGTGGTGACGTACTTCCCGATCTTCCAGGGCCTCACTCACTTCGCCAACCCGAAACTGGAAGCAGCGCTCGCGGCTTCGCCGGTGAGCGTAATCGCCGACCCGGCCGAATGTTCGTTCCAGTTCAATCCGGTCGGTGTCGCCAAGTTCACGACCTCATGCGACATCGCCAAGTCGGCGCTGGTGGCTCGTTCGGTGAACTATCAGAACGTGGCCGCACCGGCGGGAACGAAGGCGAGCATCAAGATCGGCGATCAGGTCATCCAGACCGGCACGCCGGACTTCGCCAAGCAGCTTGGTGACGCGATCACCAAGCACGGCTATCCGCCCAGCGCCAACACGGACGATATCAACTACCCGATGACGATCCTGCTGCTGACCATCCTGGTGATCTACGTCACCATGGTGTACGCGCCGATCGCCGCCTGGCTCGTTGAGTTGTTCCCGACCCGCATCCGGTACAGCGGCCTGTCGCTGCCCTACCACATCGGTAACGGCTGGTTCGGCGGCTTCCTGCCGGCGACCGTGTTCGCGATCGTGGCGGCAACCGGGAACATCTACTCCGGTCTCTGGTATCCGATCGTTGTGGCAGCGATGAGCTTTGTTGTTGGGCTTATCTTCCTGCCCGAAACCAAGGATCGGGATATCACCCAAATGTAAGAACGGCGGGCGGCCCCGCGCACAGCCGCCCTCCGCCTATCAATCCGGCCCCGCACCTCAGGTGCGGGGCTTTTTTATGGGCGGAGGCGCCTGATGACGCCCAGTGGGCCCAGGGACCAAACAGGCCGATCCGTGGTCGGCCGGAGAATGGAAACCGCATTTTTGTGACGGCTGACACAGCCCGGCCCCCCGGTACCCCCTATTGTGCCAATCAACGAGGATTCAGGCGTACGGGGAGAAAACAGATGGTTGGGATCGAATTTGTTGGTTGGGGCGTGTTGACGGTGGCTTTCACCGCCATTCAGTACGGCTGCCTGCTGATGTCGGCCGGCAAGGCCTAGTGGCAAAGATTTCAACCGAAAAAGATTTGGCTGAGCCTTCTTGTTCCGGGGATTTCCCCGGTTTAGGACGCAGCGCTCAGGACTTCGGCTATTTCGAAAAGGCCTATCCGGCCGGCGCCTCCCGGAACACCTGGGACCCCACCTCCGATCGCCAGGCGTCTGACACCCCACCCCCCGCCATCCCGAGCGGCGCGTCTCACACAGGTTTGACAGCCCGCGTGGAGAATTTCGCCCGGACGATTGGGGCCCAAATATTTGGGAAATGGTAGCTAGCGGCCGCTAGTCTGGAATTCACTCCCTGCCGCTTCGGTGCTAAGCGACTCAAATTCCGACGGCTAGCCGGGTTAGCTCAGCGGTAGAGCAGCGGTTTTGTAAACCGTTGGTCGGGGGTTCAATTCCCTCACCCGGCACCGGAATCAGCCACACGCGATCCGCCAAACAATCCCCACCCGGGCGGCCGCAAGGTGCCGAAAGGGACCTTGTTCGCCGGTTAAGGACTGTGGCACACTGTGGCGTTGGTAATACTTCGGAGATCTAGCATGCCTCAGGGCACCGTAAAGTGGTTCAATCCGACGAAGGGCTATGGCTTCATCCAGCCCCAAGAAGGCGGGAAGGATGTGTTTGTGCACATCTCGGCGGTCGAACGCGCCGGACTTAGCACGCTGAACGAGGGACAGACCGTTCAGTTCGAACTCGTCGAGAACCGCGGGAAGACGTCCGCGGAGAACCTCAAGGTTAAGTGACCTCGTAGCCCGAGGCTGCTTTCGGCCGTTCTGTCTGAACCACGCACCGCCGAGCCTATTGGGCCCGGCGGTTGATGCACGCTTGTGCTTTCCCGAAAAATCCCAGCGCCTGCGTTACCGCGTCAGCTTTTCCAGCTCGGGGAACGGGGCGAATACCGCATCCTTGCAAAGCTCGCGTACTTCCTTCGGAATATCGAAGAAGCGATCGAGCTTGCCCGCCACATAGACTGCCGCGCCGTCTTTTGACCCCTGATATTTTCCGTCGGTATTGCGCGCGTTGTAGCGCACACACGCAACGTACCGGTCACCCGGGCCGATATATTTAAGCTGCGGCTGCGATACGGCCGCCCCGCGCACATGCGAGGGATCGTTGAGATAGGTGCGCAAATAGGCCAGCAGGTCTTGCTTGTAGGCCTGTGGAAAGACATTTTCCGCATCCCATTTTGCTTTTAGCTCAGCACTGCTCGGACCAACTTCGGTGGTGCAGCCGCCAAGCGCGACGACCGCCGCAACGGCCATCAGTCGTCCAATCCGTTGCATCTGTGCAACCCGCATTCGCCAGGTCCCCCACTCCGGCGCGATCATAGCGACTGGCGCAGGATCGGCCAGAGCGGCCGGCGAGCGACAAGCCGGCCGGCCTCAGAACGTGACGCCCGCCTTTGCCATGAATGTCCGGCCCGGCAGCGGATAGGCGTTGTAACGGCCGAAGGTTGCCGAACTCGCCACCGCGTAATCGAAATACAGAACATTGAACAGGTTCTGCACCGCGACCGACCAGAACAGGTTTTTCATTTGACCGCCGAGCCGCACATCCATTGTGGTGTGCTCGGGAATCAACGGCTGGAAGTTAGCCTGGTCATTGTCCATCCGTCTGGCGCCGACATAGCGAAGCACGGCATCGAACACGACGTACTTCTTGTAGAGATCAGTGGACACGCCGATATTGCCCCACCAACGCGACACCAGTGGAACGTCGTTGCCGGCATAAATTCCTTCGCGGAATTTCGCGCGAGTATAGGAAAGCGCGCCCGTAAGCCGCATCGTGTCGGTGACATCGAACGATGCCGCGCTCTCCACACCGTAGCGCCGGGTTGGGTCGAGATTGATATTGGCGCCGATCGGCGGAAACGGAATGAACAGGATCTCGTTGGTGAGCTCCATGTCATAGACGCTGGATTGCCAGGCGAACCTGCCGAAGCGACCGCGTAACCCGCCCTCGACGTCCCGCGAAGTCTGGGTCTTCAGGTCAAAGTTGACCGGAAACGCGTTCACTCCGATCCGCTCATCGACGTTCGGAGTACGGAAGCTGCGCGCAACGCGGCCGAAGACCGCGAGCATCGGCGAGAACCGGTGCTCAAAACCAAAGTGGAGCGCGTGATTCGTTTCGGTCTTGTCGAGCGGCGTTGCCTCGGCGTCAAAAGGCGGAAATGCACCTGGCGCCGTCGGGTCGAAGCGATCGCGGGCGGAGAGCCGCATCTGCTCGAGCCGTCCGCCCCACGACAGATCGGTTGTCGGCAGGACGGATAGTGTCTGCTGCGCATAGGCCGCAGTCGATTGCTGACGAAGATTGTAGGTATGAAAAGGTGCATCGGTCAGCGCAACGCTGCGTTTGGCTTCGAGCTGCGAATTGTAGTAGTCGATGCCGGCGGTAATTTTCGTCGGCAAACCCGCAATCTGGGTGTTGATGTTCGCGCGCGGGGTGATCGAACCCGTCGTGAGTTCGCGAATGTCGGACGTGTCGAAGCCGAACAGTGTCGAGAACGCCGTCTGGTCCTTCCGTCGCAGGTTTCCGTCAACAATCAGTTCGACACCTTGGCCAATCATACGCGAAACGCCGAGGATGACGCCTCCCCCCGTCTTGTCGGCAAAAGCTGTCGGCGTGGTTGCGCCACGGCGATCGGTCACGAGCTGGTTAATTCCTGCGGCCTGGTCAACAAGACGCGCGCCCGGCAGTCCAAGATGCTGCTCGTCTCCGACAATATTGAACCATGCACTGCCTTCGCTACCCGTGTAGCGCAGGTCGCCGATCGCGTTGCGCTGCTGCAGCGCGCTATTGACGCGATAGCCGTTGGAATCGACCCCGTTTGCAAAGACTGACGCCGCGAACGGGCCGCTTGACACCGCGGCAGAGCCGTTGAGTTCGCGCTGGCTGAATGAGCCGGCGCCGGTTTCGATCCGGGCGGTCGGCGGCAATCCTGCGCCGGTCTTGGTGATAATGTTGATGACACCACCCACCGCACCACCGCCGTAAAGCACGGCGCCGCTGTTGCCGCGTGAAATCTCGATGCGCTCGATGCTGTCCTTCGGGATCGCGCTCAGATCGACACCGAGAAGATCGATATCGTTCAGTCGACGGCCATTGAGCAGGAATAGCGTGTTAGACGACGCCGTTGCGCCGAAACCACGCAGGTCGACCGTCGTGGTCGCGCCGTTATTGCCGCCGGTCGTGCTCCAGGTCTGAACGCCAGCCTCGCGCGACAGGACGTCCTGGATGGTGGTCCCCGGGGAGCGGGCGATGTCTTCCGCTGTGATAACGCTGTTGGAAGCACCGGTGATTCCGGTCCCGGTTCGCGTCGCCCAGACGTCGACAGTTGGAAGTATCTGCGTATTGCTCTGGGCGACAGCAGATTGAACAAGCAGAGGTGTGAGCACCAATATTGTGCTCAATCGAGATATTTTGAGTCCCATGACACAAACGTTCCTTCGTTTGCGTTCGCGCATGCGAACGCATCGGGTGATGACCAGGCCCGATGCAAAGAACGCAGTGAGAAACCCAGGCAGCGACGCGCGGGGCTCACGTGCGGAATGTCGTGGGAGGAGTTGCTCTCACGGCCTTCGCACCGGCATTGCCGTCACCGCTGCGAAAGACCGCTCCGTATGGACGCCCCGTCCACCGGTTGGGTGACTGCGCTGGCAGGTCTCCTGGCTCGCGGGTCGTTGCCTTTGTGGTCCAGCCTTCCCAGTTTCCCAGTGGCTGTAATGGACCTAAGACTCGCCGCTCACAGTTGCGGGGGCAGCCACGGATTCCTTCAAATTCGAAGGCTCGAATTCGTCGTGTCCGTGTTCCCTCTTTCGTCCCCGATGTGACTCGGGGAACCAGCACGGTAAAATGTTCTCCTGAACGCGAAGACGAGTCAAGCGCGCCGCTGAAACGCCACGCCGTTCTTCATCGTCGACCACGTGCCGAAGATGATTTTACTGAGTGGTCTCCTTGGCGATCCATGCGTGGTAATCGGGGTCAACGTTTTCGACAGGCAACGTCATGATCGCCGGGGTTTTATAGCTGTGGCGCTCTTTCACGGCGTCCGCAACGGCCTGGGCAAGCGCGGCCCGGGTTTTTACGAACATGACGATTTCCTCGGCGCGCTCGATCTTGCCCTCCCACCAGTAGTGCGAAATCATTCCCGGCAGGATATTCACGCAAGCGGCCAGCCGGCGCTCGACCATGGCGCGCCCCGCCTGCTCCGCCTCGACAATCGATGGCCAAGTCGTATAGACGAGCACCGCGCGTTCCATCGTCAGGTCCCCTTATGAGCCGACCGGCCAAGCGTTTCGAGCACATCGCCTTCGTCGCCAGTCAGACGCCCGAGGCGCGCGAAGCCTATTCACGGCTGGAAAAGCGCTACGGCAATTCCGACCCCGCCAAGGCCGACGTCATTGTGGCGCTCGGCGGCGACGGTTTGATGCTGCAAACCCTGCACAAGTTCATGAAATCCGGCAAGCCGATCTACGGGATGCACCGCGGCACCGTCGGTTTCCTGATGAATGAATTCGTCGAGGAGGGTCTGGTCGAACGTCTGGCGGCCGCGCAGATCACCGTCATCCACCCCCTGCTCATGCAAGCCCGCGACGCGCAAGGACGCATCCATGAACATCGCGCCATCAACGAGGTGTCGCTGTTCCGGCAGAGCGCGCAGGCAGCCCACTTACGTATTCTGATCGATGGACAGGAAAAACTCGCCGAACTTGTTTCCGACGGAATTCTGGTGGCAACGCCTGCGGGCTCGACGGCCTACAATCTGTCCGCGCAAGGCGCGATCATTCCAATCAACGCACCGCTGCTCGCGCTCACTCCGATCAGCCCTTTCCGGCCCCGCCGCTGGCGCGGTGCTTTGCTACCCAACAAGGCCAGGGTCACCATTGAGGTGACGGAAGCCGACAAGCGCCCGGTTGCCGCCGTCGCCGACCATGACGAAGTACGCTCCGTCCGCAACGTAGACATCCGGATGGACCACGATATATCGATCAATTTGCTGTTCGATCCGGGGCACAGTCTCGACGAGCGCATCCTTCGCGAGCAGTTTGGTTTTTAGGAGCAAGCGTGTCCAAGACGTTCGACTTTTCGGTGAACGGCAAGGCCGTCAGCGTAACGCTCGATAACGAAGAGACTCCGCTGCTCAACGTGCTGCGCAACGAGCTTGGCCTGATGGGCACGCGCTTTGGCTGCGGGCTTGAACAGTGCGGCTGTTGCATGGTGCTCGTCGACGGGGCTCCGGAAAAGTGCTGCACCAAACCGGTTTGGAGCGTTGCGGGCAAGCAAGTCGTTACCGTCGAGGGTCTGGGCAATGCGGCAAAGCCGCACCCGCTGCAGCAAGCCTTTATCGATCAGCAGGCGGGGCAATGCGGCTACTGCCTCGCCGGTATTTTGATCTCGGCCAAGGCGCTGCTCGATAAAAATCCGAGCCCGACGCGCACGCAAATTGCAACGGCGCTTGATGGAAACATTTGCCGCTGTGGTTCGCACAACCGGATTATCCGCGCCATTGAAGCGGCGGCCGCAGCCTTGCGTAGCGGAGAAGCCCGTTGAACGCCCCCCTGCCCGGCCCACTCAATGACAATCCTCAACTGGACCGCTGGGTGGCGTTTCCGACGCCCGGCAAGGTGACTGTGCTCACCGGCCGCGTCGAGCTCGGCCAGGGTGTGCTCACCGCCATGGCGCAGATTGCCGCCGACGAACTCGACGTTGCAATCGCGCGCATCACAATACGTTCCGGAGACACCGAGAAAGCACCCAACGAAGGGTATACGGCCGGCAGCCAATCGATCCAATTCGGCGGTGTCGCCATGCGACAAGCCTGCGCGGACGTGCGGACGCTGTTTCTTGAACAAGCCGCCAAAGTCCTCGCCTGCAAGGCTGATGAATTGTCGGTTCGGGATGGCAGCATCTACCGCGGCAACTCATCGACCGGGCAGGATTATTGGACGCTCGCCGGCGCGGTCGACCTATCCGCCAAAGCCACCGGAAACGGTGTACGCAAGCGTGTCGCCGACCTTAAAAACATTGGTACGAGCAACGCTCGCCTCGATCTTCCGGCCAAGATTTTTGGCGATGCGGTCTTCATCAACGACATGCAGCTCGATGGCATGGTGCACGCGCGCGTCGTGCGTCAGCCGAACCGTGGCGCAACGATTGGCTCAATCGATGAGAAGGCTATTCATCGCGCGGCAAAAGGCCCGATCACGTTCGTGCGCAATGGAAATTTCCTCGCAATCGTCGGCGATGACGAAACTGCGGTCGAAGCGGCGAGTGTCGCCGCTCTTGATCATGTTGCATGGCAGAATGTGGAAGCACCGACCCCGACCCAACAGGAGGCCAATTGGCTGTTGCAGCGGCCGGTGATCGACCGTGTTTTCGGCGCCGAGCCGGCCGATCCCAAAGGCCGCGAACGGTTCGAGCGAACTTACACACGAGGTTATCTCGCCCATGCTTCGATCTCGCCCTCGTGCGGACTTGCGCTCTTTGAGAACGGCAAGCTGACGGTTTGGACCCATTGCCAGGGCGTCTATCCACTGCGCGCTGCGTTGGCAAAGACGCTCAAGCTCGAGCCATCCTCGATCATTGTGCATCACGTGCAGGGCTCGGGCTGCTACGGCCATAACGGCGCCGACGATGCTGCCGCCGACGCTGCCATTATCGCGATGCAAAAGCCGGGGCAGCCGGTCCGCGTGCGCTGGCGGCGCGAGGAAGAGTTCATCTACGAGCCAAAGACGCCGGCGATGGTCGTGAAGGTGCGCGCCCTGGTCGACGACAATGGCAAACCGGTCGATTGGACTCAGGAAATCTGGAGCCCGACGCACAATTTGCGGCCAGGCGCCGGCGGCAATCTGCTCGGCGCACTTGCCCTGCCCGATCCGCCGCCGGAGCCACCCCCGAACGACGTACCGGAGGCTAATGGTGGTGGCGCCACCCGCAATGCCGAACCGCTCTACGACATTCCTGCCAAGCGCATTCTGCACCATCTTGTGACCGAGGCACCGGTGCGTACGTCCGCGTTGCGCGGCCTCGGTGCCATGCCAAACGTATTTGCGCTCGAATGCTGCATCGACGAATTGGCCGAGCGTGCGGGACAAGACCCCGTTCAATATCGCCTGTCGATTACCGCGGATGCACGCGCACGGGCCGTGATCGAGAAAGTGGCCGCCATGGCGCGCTGGAATCCGAAGGAACCTGGCGGATCAGGCCGCGGCCGCGGCATTGCATTCGCCCGTTATAAAAATCGGGCCGCCTACTCCGCAGTGGTTGTCGACCTTTCTGTCGAGGAAGAAATCCGCCTGAACCACGTATGGTGTGCGACCGATGCAGGGCTCGTGATCAATCCTGACGGAGCGATCAACCAGCTCGAAGGCGGCATCATTCAGTCGGCGAGCTGGGTGCTCAAGGAACAAGTCCGTTTCGACAACGGTGTCACTTCATTTGATTGGGAAACGTATCCGGTCCTGAAATTCAGCGAGGTGCCGGAAATCGACATCGCGCTCATCAACACCAAAGATGAGATACCGCTCGGCGTCGGCGAGGTGACTGCCGGGCCGACGGCGGCGGCCATTGGCAATGCCGTGTCGCATGCGCTCGGCGCCCGTATCCGCGACCTGCCGCTGACACGGGAACGGGTCATGGCGGCGCTGCTGAAAGACTAGCGCGCTGCCTTCCTAAACCATTCGTTAACGGGGCCCCGTTAGTTTCATGGGCACGGTAGCGGGCTGCAGGCGCGCCCGAGGCCCGGGGCACCATGGTCCGTATCGATTTCAACCGTTTGCGCTTCCTCGTCATTGACGACAATACGCATATGCGCCGCATATTGCGCACGTTGCTGCATGGTTTCGGCGCCCGCGAAGTCTATGAAGCGGAGGATGGCGCGGCCGGCCTGGAAGCCTTCACGCACTACCTCCCCGACATCGTCATCACCGACTGGGCCATGCCGATCTTCGACGGCCTCGAGCTGATGCAGATGATCCGTCAGCCTGGCGCCAATGCCAATCCTTACGTGGCCATCATCATGCTCACTGGCCACTCTGAAAAGAAGCGCGTGACCGCTGCGCGCGACGCCGGCGTCACTGAATTTCTGGCCAAGCCGATTTCAGCAAAGGGTCTGTACCAGCGCATCATCAACGTGGTCGCCAATCCGCGCCCGTTCATCAAGACAAAGACCTATTTCGGTCCCGATCGCCGGCGCAACATCAATTCAAATTACATCGGCCCGGAACGACGAAAAGGCGGCAAGGCGGACGTCATCAGACAGACGCCCTTACTCGACAAAGCTCGCACTGTGGTCTGACAAAGGCACCTGGCCATGTCCCGCTCCAAAGACACAGCAGCAATCGTCACCTACGGCGATCACGAGGTGATTGTTCCGGAGAACAAATTGCGTGGCGCGGTGTCCAAAGATTCGTCTGATGCAAATGGCGATGATCCGGTGGCCCGCGCCGAAAAGGCATTGGCTGAGCTCTCTCCCGAATTCGCCAATTGGATGGATTCCGAGTGCGAACGGCTCGATTCGGCCCGCCGCAATTTGCTCAAAGATGGCCACTCCTCCGCCAACAAGGAGGCGCTGTTCCGCGCAGCACATGACATCAAGGGCGAAGCCGCGACTTTCGGCTACCCCGCTGTGGCGTCCGCGGCAAACAGCCTTTGCAGGCTCATCGAACACACGCCCGCTGCGTCACGCATTCCGCTCAAGCTGATTGATCAACACGTCGATGCCGTGCGTGCAATCTACCGGGAATATGCTCGTTCGGACGCCAAAGAACTGGCGGACACGCTGACAAAACGATTGCGCGACGTGACTGATGAATTCCTGATGCGGGAAAATCACGACCGCCCTGAGGTCCTTGAGCAGCTCAAGGGTCCGTCGATCGTGCCCGAATAGCGGAAAGCCGCCGAATTTCTCTAGGCAGCAGCCAGTTGCCGATCATCA
Organism: uncultured Alphaproteobacteria bacterium; assembly: GCA_963801955.1. Taxonomy (GTDB): domain Bacteria; phylum Pseudomonadota; class Alphaproteobacteria; order Rhizobiales; family Xanthobacteraceae; genus Pseudolabrys. Next base: position 306,614 of record CAWDGS010000001.1, on the reverse strand, counting down.
TAATTGTCATCGGCAGCGATGATATGAGCTTCTGCGACAAGTTCATCACAGAAGAGACGCGCTTCCTCGCGGGCAGCCTCCACAGCGAAACGCCGCAACAGCGCCAAGAGTGCCGTACTGTCCTCACCACGCTCGTGCGCGCAAGCATCCAGCACACGCTCCACAATGCGCCGCTTGAGGCGCACCGCCCCGCCCTGCTCACCGACCAGAAGTCCGGCGCGGATCGCCGCCAATGCCTCGCGGAACGCCGGATAAGCGACATCCGGCAGTCCGGCCTTGCGGTAGAGCGCGCGGAAGCCGGAAATATTCCTGTCGTGGACGTAGCCGCTGACGCGGTCAATCGGCACGCCGGACAATTCCGCGAGCGCCTCTTCAAACAAAACCACATTGCCGGAGAGTAATGCGCGCAAAATCATGCCTGCAGTGAGTTGTCCGCTCTGGCGCAAGTGTTGCAGGAGCGCGCCCACCTCCTCGTAGGGAGTATCGGCCGCGAGCGCGACTGTCGCCTTTTCGCAGGCCTCTTTTGCCGCGTATTCGGCGTGCTCCGGACCCAGCCATTGTCGCGCTGCGACGAACCCGGCAAGTGTTTGCGACAGCTTCGACAGGAGTGATTGCCGCATCGCCATCGGCACATCATCACGCGCCAGCAGATTCTCGCGGATTGGCGCGAGATGGCCAAACCGATCGACGACGCGATCGACCGAAAACAGCGCGATGTCAGCACCGGAATTTTCCAACAGCGTGAGACACGCTTCAGCCGATCCAACTTCGGCAATCGCGGCGGAAAGCGCGCAAGGCAGCGGCGAGCGGCCGGCAATTGCGGCCTGCACAACGGAGTCGCCAGTGCCGATCAAGTCAACAAGATCGTCGTCATCAAGCAGCGGCGAATGCGCCAGCACGGGTAAAGCGACATCTGCCTGATCCGACGCGAGCGCGTGCACGACAATCCGTGGTGCTTTATCGGCCGACGCAAATGCATCGGAGAGCGCACGCCGGACCAAAGGTGAAGGATCGTCCAACAGCATGATCATCGCGCCTTCAGCGGCTGCGAGATCATCGGGCGACAAATCCGAGTAAAGATAAGCTCGCGCCAGCGCGGATGTGGCTTCGGCCCGCTCGCCCGCGGGAGCCTGCCGTACCCAATGCAAGAACTGACGAACGATCATGGCGCGACCGACGCTACGAGACCGCCCCCACGGACGGCAGAAATCAGCCTAATGGATGAGGCTTAACAAAGCGTTCACCATAGAAATTGATCGGCTGTTAAGCATGCTGGCTCGCAACGCCCAGCAAAATCAGGCCAATGTCAGACCTTGTCGCCGGATAATTTGCGCGTGTTGGGCCGCGGGTCGGTGAACAGATCAAACACCTGCGCGGTCTGGCTTGGTGGCGGTGGCGCGGTCGTGGTCGGACCCCAGAGCGTGCTCACGGTTTGCGTCAAAGGTTGCCGTACCCGATCGGTAAACATGGATTCGAACGACGCGCGCGCGACCGGCGGAGCTGGCAACTGTTCGCTGGCTTTCGCGAAAGCCTGTGTCGTGCCCGCTGTGTCGAGGGGTTTTGCCGACGCCGGGCGCGGGATCGGTGCTGGCGGCCGCGGTATGTCGGCCGAAGCCAACCGTGCGATCTGTGCCTTCGGCACCGACTTGATCAATGGCGTTGATGCAACGGTCCTGGCCGGCGGCAGAGGCGGTGCGGCGGCAGGCAGGTCGGCACTCGCGACGTTCGTGTTACCTCCCAGCGGCGCAAATGCAACGTCGCGTGCCGAATCGAAAAGTTTGGTCAGCTTGCCGTAGACTTCACCGACGCTGCGCGCGCGGCCAGAGTGATCGTAGAAAATGTTGCGGTTTGCCGCAGCCGCATTCGGAAACATTGCAGCGGCACTTGTCTGGGGCCGGCCCGACGCCGCATTGATCAGCTTGGCCGCCCCATCGGCGCCCAGAAAATGCGCAATATAGAGTTCGCCATTGCTCGGCGTGCGGCCGATATTCGAGCCGACCAGTGTCGCGTTGTTGCGTGTGAGCGCACCCGCCAGCATCGCGCTCGCTTGCGGATCATTGCGCAACCGCAAGATCGCCGCCCGCATGGCCGGATCCGAGACCTCGTAGTGTCCGTCGGACGACCGCGATATGGCGTCGGCATATTGGCCGAGCCCCAATGCGGCTCCGTCCTGCTTCATGGTACCGAGCCAGGTCTGATCGATAAATTGATAGAGGCCCTTCGCCGACGAGGTCGAGGCCTGCGCGGACGGATTCATATTCGATTCGATCTGCGCCGTTGTAAGCAGATATTCGAAGCTGATACCGGTCGATTGCGCCGCCTGGCGGATCGCCCCGGTGATCTGTGGTCCCCCGCCGGCAGTCGCGGGATGAATAGCCATCGTGTTGCGCCTTGCAAAAATCTGGGCTTATGGGTGTGAGACGCGGACGCAACAGCTCTCGCGGGCCTTCCGACCATGAGGAATTATGGTAAACGAACCGTAAATGGGCTCCGCAAGGCCCTATTTTGGCAGGATTTTTCGGAGGATAGCGATGCCTGAGGCGATCCAGCGACACAAGCGCGGCGGCCTGTATTTCGAGGATTTCGAGGTCGGCAAGACCTACGAGCACCGCTATACGCGCACCGTGACGCAGATGGACAACATGTTGTTCTCCAACATGACGCTCAACCCGCAGCCGCTACACATCGACCGGCATTTCTGTGAAACCGAGACCGAGTGGGGCCAGCCACTGATGAATTCGCTGTTCACCCTTGGGCTTATGATCGGCATCCAGGTATCCGACATGACGGTCGGCACGACGATTGCCAATCTCGGCATGACCGATGTCAAATTCCCTAACCCGCTTTTCGAAGGTGACACCGTGCATTGCTCGACGCAGGTCATGAGCAAACGCGAGTCGAAATCGCGGCCGGGCGCGGGCATCGTCGAATTCCATCACAAGGCTTTCAAGCAGGACGGTACCTTGGTGGCCGAATGCCACCGACAGGCCTTCATGCGGATGCGGCCGAAATAATGCGCTCATTTCTTTTCGTTCCCGCCGACAGCGGTCCCAAGCTCGACAAGGCGATGGCGAGCGGGGCCGATGCCGTGATCATCGATCTGGAAGATTCCATTACGCCCGAGCGAAAGCCACAGGCCCGCGCGGCGGCCCTGGAATTTCTCAAGACTGCCGGAGCCGCAAAACAGCGCCCGCGCCTGCTGGTTCGCATCAACGGTCTCGACACCGGGATGACGGATGCCGATCTCGGCGCGATTGTTGCCGGCAAGCCGGATGCCGTCGTATTTCCCAAGGCCGAGGGCGGCGCAAGCGTCGTTCACCTCGACGCCAAGCTGACGGCGCAGGAAGCGATCGCCGGCGTACCTGAGGGTCAGATCAAAATTCTTGCACAGGCCGTGGAATCGGCCGCCGGGCTTTTTTCAGCCGGTAATTTCCGTAACGCAAGTCCGCGCCTGATCGGGCTCACCTGGGGTCCGGAAGATCTGTCAGCGGAGCTGGGCGCGGAAGCAAACCGGGATGCAAGCGGCGAATTGACGGAGCCCTATCGCCTCGCCCGTTCGATCTGCCTCTACGCTGCCGCAGCGGCAAAGCTGCCGGCGATCGAAACGGTTTATGTGGACTTTCGCAATTCGGACGGATTGCGCCGCGACACCGAAGCGTCGCGCCGCGATGGATTCAGCGGTCGCCTGGCTATCCACCCTGCACAGGTGCCGGTCATCAACGACGTCTTCACGCCCACAACCGCGCAAATTGAAAAAGCGAAGTTGGTGGTGGCAGCCTTTGCCGCTCAGCCCGGCGCAGGGGCGGTCGGCATCGACGGCAAGATGTATGACCGGCCTCACCTCGTGCGGGCGCAGCAACTGCTCGACCGCCTGAAGCACTAATCAGCCTGCTACTTGTAGACTTTTCCGGGGTCGAACGCCTTTTCCGCGTCGCGAAATTCGAGCTTGGTACCGGCGCCTTGGCCGGTCGGGACCGCCCGGTAGAAACACGAACGCCGCCCTGTGTGACAGGCTCCGGCGCCCTGCTGATCGACCTTCAGCCACAGCGCGTCCTGGTCGCAATCGATGCGCAATTCGACCACGCGCTGCACGTGACCGGACGTCTCGCCCTTCTTCCACAACGCCTTGCGTGAGCGGCTGTAGTACCAGGCCTCGCCGCTCGCAATCGTCTTGCGCAAAGCTTCGTCATTCATGTGCGCGACCATCAGCACGTCGCCCGATTTGGCGTCGGTTGCGACGGCCGTGATCAAGCCATCGGCGTCAAATTTTGGCGTGAACGCCAGACCTTCTTCGATGTCGTGCGCGGATGAGGACAAGGCTGGCTCCTGCCTTTCGCCGTCGCCCTGCGCGAGCGCAAGCGCGAGCCTCGAAGGGTGATCGGCCGAGTTGATACCCGTCATCATTCGAGGCGCGCCTGCCGCGCGCACCTCAGGATGCCGGAGAAACAAGACTGCAACAAACGTGGACGAGAACTTACCGCTGACCGCCGCGCAGCAAGGTCATGAAACGAACCTGCTCATTGGCGTCGTCACGGAACGCACCGGTGAAATGCGTGGTCACGGTCACGGCACCGGGCTTTTGAACGCCGCGCAGAGACATGCACATGTGCTCGGCTTCGATCATCACCGCGACGCCGTGCGGCTTGAGGATCTCGTCAATCGCGGTCGCCACCTGCGAGGTCAAATGCTCCTGCGTCTGCAACCGCAGCGCATATACATCGACCAGCCGCGCGAGCTTCGAAAGACCCACGACCCGGTCCGTCGGCATATAGGCGACATGCGCCTTGCCGTAGAACGGCATCATGTGGTGTTCGCAATGCGAGTTAAACCCGATGTCGCGGACCAGCACGAAGTCGTCATAGCCGCCGGTCTCGCTGAACGTGCGATCGAGCACTTCCGCCGGGCATTCACGATAGCCCTGGTAGATCTCTTCATAGGCGTCGATCACGCGTTTTGGCGTTTCCAGCACGCCTTCACGCGTCGGGTCATCGCCGGTATAGGCGATCAGCGTCCGCACGGCAGCTTCCGCCTGCTCGCGCGAGGGCCGCGGTTCGACCGGTGCAGGCGCAGCGCGCACATGGTCCGACAGGCCCTGCTTCGGCCACGGCTTCACGTTGGTATTTTTTACGTCCATGACGGGTCTCTCCGTTCGACCGGCCCTAGCCCGAAGGCAGTGCCGGGAGTGTCACCGGGGTGGCCGCGTCAGTTAACCCGCGAAGGACCACTTCGTCCCAACGCGGCATCTGGACGCTGCATTCCCATTCTGCATGGCTTACACCATGTCGGCGCCGAGAACCCCTTCTCGCACCCTTGGGTCAACACCTATATATTCGTTTGTGGCGCCGAGGCAATCCGGCGATTCTGCATAATCGGTAAAACTTCAATGCTTAACGAGGTTTACAACAGCCGAATCCTTGAACTGGCGGGGAATATCCCCCGCCTGGGGCGGTTGCCTACGCCGGACGCCACCGCCACCGCCCATTCGAAGCTGTGCGGTTCGACGGTGACCGTGGATCTCAAGGTGGACGGCGGCGCGGTTTCCGATTTTGCCCACGATGTAAAAGCCTGCGCGCTTGGTCAGGCGTCGTCATCGATCATGGCGCGCCACGTGATCGGCGCAAAGCCCAGCGAACTGCGGGAACTGCGTGAGACCGTGCGCAAAATGCTGAAAGAGAATGGCCCGCCTCCGTCCGGCAAGTGGGCTGACATCGCGGTCCTCGAGCCGGTGCGCGACTACAAGGCGCGCCACGCCTCGACGTTGCTGACCTTCGATGCGGTGGTTTCCGCGCTCGACCAGATCGACGCAAAATCAGACAGCAAACGCGCCCAAGCAGCCGAATAGCTATTTCACCGCGGCCAGGCCGCCGGTCTTTGCTCTCGGCAGCTCGGCGCGGTCACCAATCGGCTTGATACAGTTTGCAGACAGCCGCGGCAGATTTTGCGCCGCGCCGGTATTCCCCAGCCGTATTCCGGTGACCACATGCGCGCTTTCCGTTTTGACAACCATCGAATGATTGCCGACCGCGGCGAAAGCGCCGATGAGCGCGGCTGGAACGCGCCCCGAGGCGTAGGTGACGAGTTCATCGGGGCCGCTGCGGCGCTCGGAGGAAACCACCTTGAGTTCGGCCGCATTGCCGCCAACCCGCAAGCTGATTTTGCCGAGAGCATCAGGAAGCTGGGCTTGATCGCCGCCATGGCGCCGCTCGATGTAGCTGACCTCATATCCTTCGCCGCCAGCAACGCAGGCGACAACGAGATCGAAGCTGCCAATGTCCTCGCCTTCAACGGTCAGAGGATGGCGCCGGGCAAGGGTCGCAACACCTGAATTATCGACCAGAGCCCACCGTTGTTCGCTGATGGGGCCGGCGCGCAGGCTGTTGGCCATCCGCGAGATGGGCTGCGCGGTCGGCGCAGGAGCCGACATGGCGACCGTCGCCGCGGCCGGGGCGTCCACGTCCTCGGTCGTCAGGCGCGAGCGCCGCAATTCCTCACGCGTCATTGCATGCATTGGCTCCCACGGCGGGATACGGAGCGCCAGATCGAGCAGATCGGCGGAAGCACCCATGTCGGCAGCGTATTGCGCAAGCCGACCAATATCGCGTTGGACCAACACAAGATCCTCTGCGGAGTAGCTCGCGGCTGTGGGATCTTCCCTGCGGTCGCCCAGCCAGATCTGGTGGACCATCACGCGCGCATCGAGCGGAACCGATCGACGCACCCCGCCGAGCAGAACAAAGGCGCACATCAACTCGCAATCAGCATTCGGCGACAGCGTTGCGCGCGGCTCGTCTTGCCCTTCCACTGGAAGATCAACAATGTGACCTACGGTGGTCGCGAGCTTGAGATTGCGGATTTCACGACCCAACGCGATCGCGCCGAGGACCGAACCGCCATCTGAATCGATGACCACCGTGGCGCCGGTGAGATCGCGGTTTTGCGCAAACAGGAGGAAGTTGCGCGACGTGTCTGCGGTGATCGCGCCAGAAGCCGCGATAAAGAGTTTGCAATTCGTGCCGCAGGTCTCGGCCGGCCCCTGCGTGCGCAGTTCAAAATGCATCGGCAACACGCGATCGGTCGCGTGCGATGGCAACGACAACGTCAAAAACGGCGCCGCCAATGCAAGCGCGCGAGCAAGCGAAAGGGAACGGCTCATTCTTCCCCTGTCTCGCCACCGAGCCCGTCTTCTTGCGTGGTGGTCCACGTTCTGGCTGGGCTTAAGCGGCGCTGGTACCCCCGTGTCGGTAGTCTTAGTGCAGTTGCGAGATTCGGGTCTAGTGTAAAAAAGTCGCTATCACGCCCGAATACCGGATTTATGGGGAGTTCCATAGGGTTGGAACTTTGCGCCGCAGCATTGCGATACTAATCTTTCACTGGAACTTGAGTTAGGGCGATGCCCGACAATAGCGGCCACATGCATTTTTTCGCCCGCCTTCCCCGGCTCGCGGGCCAAGGGCTGGTCGCGCTTTATCGGTTCACACTTTCACCATTGCTCGGCCCGCGTTGCCGGCATCTGCCGACCTGCTCTGACTATGCGGATGAAGCCATTGGGCGATTCGGTCTCTGGGCCGGTGGATGGATGACACTCGCGCGCATTCTGCGCTGTCACCCCTGGGGCACATCGGGACTTGATTTCGTGCCCGCGGAATTGCCCGCACGCGCATATTGGTTTTTGCCCTGGCGCTATGGACGCTGGCGCCGCGCCAACGAAGTGCCCCACGCCTAGTTGCGTCGTTTAATTCGCCTGCTATATCGAGTTCCACGCTTACCTGCGTTCGTAGGCAGCGAGTGAGCAAGGAGACATCCATGGCGCAAAGTATCGCGCTGACCTTCCCTGACGGCGCACGCCGTGAATACCCCTCCGGCACATCCGGCCTGGACGTCGCCAAGGGAATTTCACCCTCATTGGCCAAGCGAACTGTCGCGATGGCGCTCGATGGCGGCGTCGCCGACTTGAGCGACCCGATCGATCGCGACGCCAAGATCGAATTCATTTCGCGGGAAGACCCGCGCGCGCTCGAGCTGATCCGGCACGACGCCGCACACGTGCTCGCCGAAGCGGTGCAGGCTTTGTGGCCGGGCACGCAGGTCACCATCGGCCCGGTGATCGAAAACGGTTTCTATTACGATTTCTTCCGCAACCAGCCGTTCACGCCCGAAGACCTGCCGGTCATCGAGAAAAAGATGCGCGAGATCATCGCGCGCGACAAACCCTTCACCAAGGAAGTGTGGCCGCGTGAGCAGGCCAAGAAAACTTTCCGCGACATGGGCGAGGCCTTCAAGGTCGAGCTGGTGGATGCCATCCCGGCCGACCAGCAACTCAAGATCTACAAGCAGGGCGACTGGTTCGATCTCTGCCGCGGCCCCCATATGACCTCGACCGGTAAGGTCGGTAACGCGTTCAAGCTGATGAAAGTGGCCGGCGCCTACTGGCGCGGCGATTCAAAGAACCCGATGCTCACCCGCATCTACGGGACGGCCTTCGCCAAGCAGGAAGAGCTCGACGCCTATCTCAAGCAGATCGAGGAAGCAGAAAAACGCGACCACCGCCGTGTCGGCCGCGAGATGGATCTGTTCCACTTCCAGGAGGAGGCTCCCGGTTCGGTGTTCTGGCACGCCAAAGGGTGGACGCTTTTCCAGGCGCTGGAAAATTACATTCGTCGCCAGCAAAGCGCTGCCGGTTATGTCGAGGTCAACTCGCCGCAGCTCATGGACAAGACGCTGTGGGAAATCACGGGTCACATCCCGACTTATTCGGACATGATCTTCCTCACGCAAAAGCGCGAAGAAGACGAGCGCGTCTACGCGGTCAAGCCGATGAACTGCCCAGGCCACATCCAGATCTTCAAGAACGGCTTGCGCAGTTACCGCGAACTCCCGGTCAAGATCGCCGAATTCGGAAAAGTGCACCGCTTCGAGCCGTCAGGCGCGCTGCACGGCCTCATGCGCGTGCGTGCTTTTACCCAGGACGATGCGCATGTTTTCATCACCGAGAGCCAGATCGCCGAGGAAGCGCTCAAGATGAACGATCTGATCCTCTCAATTTACGAGGATTTCGGTTTCTCGGACGTGCGCATCAAGTTCTCCGACCGGCCCGACAAGCGCATCGGTGATGATGCCGTCTGGGACAAGGCGGAAGCTGCTTTGATGGCTGCGCTCAAAGCGTCAGGCAGACCATGGACGCTGAACAAAGGCGAAGGCGCTTTCTATGGCCCCAAACTTGAATATGTTTTGCGCGACGCGATCGGCCGCGACTGGCAATGCGGCACCGTGCAGGTTGATCTCAACCTCCCCGGCCGGCTCGGCGCGTTTTATATCGACGAACATTCCAACAAGGTGACGCCGGTGATGCTCCATCGCGCCATGTTCGGCTCGCTCGAGCGCTTCACCGGCATCTTGATCGAGCACTATGCCGGCCATCTGCCGCTGTGGCTGTCGCCCGTCCAGGCGGTCGTCGCCACCATTACGTCGGATGCCGACGATTTTGCGCGCGAGGCAATGGGCGCCGCTCGCAAGCTCGGCCTGCGGGTTGAAAGCGACCTCCGTAACGAGAAGATCAACTACAAGGTGCGCGAGCACTCACTCGCCAAGGTGCCCGCGCTGCTGGTGGTCGGCAAAAAGGAAGCCGCTGAGCGTTCGGTCTCCATTCGTCGTCTTGGCAAGGAAGGGCAGCAGGTCCTGCCCCTTGACGCAGCACTGAAGGCGCTGGCCGACGAGGCCGTGCCGCCGGACGTGCGGCGGACCAAGGCTGCCGCCTAGGAGCTACTTCTGCGTTTTGATGTAGGCCGCAATGTCCGCCGCTTCGCTGCGCGACAGATTCATGTCCGGCATGCGCGGGTGCGGCGTCAGCAGAAAATAAGCAAGCGTGGTTTCGTTAAATCCGGGCTTGCTTGCGATGGCTGAAAACGGAGGCGACTGGGTGGTGCCGCGCTGCTGACTGGAGGCCACGATGTGACAGGTTGCGCACCAGCGCTTGGCCAGTGTTTCACCCTTGACTGCGTCGGCCGCGAAGGCGCCCTTCGTCAGCGCTGCGGTCATAATCAGGACGGACAGCGCAGTGATTGTTCGATTCATTGGCAGGGACCTCGGCGATTGATACGGGATCATCATATACGGCTGACGTGCTTATTGTCCGCATTGACCTATGTCTAAAGCGGAACGTCAATGGCCGCCGGCAGCGCGCACGAGTGTCGGCGCGTCCGCCCCGCCGGGTGGCTGTTCGAGCATGCGCAGGAAACGCTCCGACCAGTGGCTGAGATCGTTGCGCACGAGAACCTTGTAATTGGCAGCGTGACGCTGGCGCCGTTCATCCAGCGGCATTGAGAGCGCGCGGTTGATCGCGTTACCGACACCCTCGGAATCATACGGATTGACGAGGAGTGCAGCAGTGCACTCATAGGCAGCACCGGCAAAACGCGAAAGTATCAGCACGCCGGGGTCGTCGGCGTCCTGCGCAGCGACATACTCCTTGGCGACCAAATTCATGCCGTCGCGCAACGGCGTGACCAGTCCCGCCCGGGCCGCGCGATACAGCCCGGCAAGAGCCGTGCGGCTATGCGCCTTGTTGATGTAACGCACCGGAGTCCAAGAGGCCTCGCCGAAGGTGCCGTTGATGCGTCCAACCGCCTCACCGACCGAGCGTCCCATATCCGCATATTCCGGAATGCCGGTGCGGCTGCGCGGCGTGATCTGAAGATAAGTGACCTTGCCGCGCCATTCCGGGAAGTTGGTGAGAAAGCGCTCGAACGCATTCATGCGTTCGGGGATGCCCTTGCTGTAGTCGAGCCGATCGACGCCGATGATCATTGCGCGGCCGGAGAGGCTTTCGAGCACATCGCGGACAAATTCGGTTTCGATGGCGCGGCGCGCCAGGCGCGAGAAAGCTTCCGTCTCCACACCAACCGGGAACGTGCCAACATGGACGGTGCGATTTCCGAATTGAAAGCTGTTGCCGCTCCCCCACGCAAGCCCGCATTCATTGGCGATGTAGCGGGAGAAGTTCGCGGCGTCGACCTCGGTCTGAAACCCGACCAGATCGTAGTGGCACAGTGCAGGGATGAGTTGATCGTGATTGGGCAAGGCCGTGATGATTTCAGGCGGCGGGAACGGAATGTGAATGAAAAAACCGATCTTGTTGCTGTGACCACGATCGCGCAGCGCTTTCGCCAGCGGAATAAGATGGTAGTCATGCACCCAAATGACGTCATCGGGCTTGAGAAGCGTTTCGAGGTGACCGGCGAAATACTGGTTTACTCTGAAGTAGCCGCCAAGATCGCGTCGCGTGAATTCGGCGAGATCGAGCCGATAATGCAGAATCGGCCACAGCACACGATTGGCGAAGCCGTTGTAGAATTCCTGGTAGTCATCCTTGCCGAGATCGACAGTGGCAAACGTAATGTTTTCGTGCGTAACCGATTTCACGGTCCGCGGCATATCTTCGGCAACGCGTCCGCTCCAGCCGAACCACAGGCCGCCGTTCCGCTTGAGCGCAGGCCGGATCGCGACTTCGAGCCCGCCAGCCCGCGCGCTGCGATCAGGAACAGCAACTCTGTTCGATACTACGACGAGCCGCGCCAATACCGGTCTCCCCAGCTTCGCGACAGCTTGATTGCCGTCAACGTCAGTCCTGACATTGAGTAAGTCTGCGGAAAATTCCCCCACAATTTCCCGGTTACCGGGTGTACGTCCTCCGACAGGAGACCGTAACGATTGCGCATTCGAAGCGCGTCGACAAACAGGTCGCGGGCCTCATCCTGCCGGCCAATCTCCCACAATGCATCGATCAGCCAGAACCGGCAAATCAAAAACTCCGTCTCCGGAAGGCCAAAATCGTCGGCGGCGACATATCTCATAACGTGGTTGCCGCGCCGAAGTTCACGGTTGATGGTCTCGACGGTGGCCACGAACCGCGGATCATCGGGCTGCACAAGGCCAAGTTCGGCCAGCAAAAGTGCGCTGGCATCGAGCTCCTCGCCCTCGAACGAGGCAGTAAACGCCTTGCGTTTGGGATTCCATGCACGCTTGAGCACCTGCTCGCCAATACGGTCGGCGACCTCACCCCAATAGGTCGCACGTTCGGGCAAGTTGAGGTGGTTCGCAATCGCCTCCAGGCGCTGACAGCCGGCCCAGCACATTGCCGCAGAATGCGTGTGCACACGGGTGCGTCCTCGATATTCCCAGATACCCGCATCCGGCTCGAGCGCGAGCTTTGCCGCCTGCTCACCGAGCGGTTCGATTGTGTGAAACAGCGCCGCATCGCCTGGCCGAGGCAACCTGCGATCAAAAAACATCGGCGTCGCCGCCATGATGATGCTGCCGTAGACATCGTGCTGGTTCTGATTGACCGCGGCGTTGCCGATGCGCACCGGTCCGTCGCCGCGGTATCCGGCAAGTGCCGGAGCGGTTCGCTCCTCCAGCGTGTCGGTATGCACGACACCATAGAGCGGCCGCAGCTGATCGGCACGTCCGACAGCGATGCTCAGGATGTAGGAAATGAAGTCTTCCATGGTGCGGGTCGCACCAATGCGATTGAGTGCGCGTACGACGAAGAATGCGTCGCGCATCCAGCAATAGCGATAGTCCCAGTTGCGTCCCGACCCCGACACTTCGGGAATTGACGTGGTCAGCGCTGCGACGATCGCGCCTGTTTCCTCATAATTGCAGAGCTTGAGCGTAATGCCGGCACGAATAATCGCGTCCTGCCAATCGACGGAAAAGGCAAGCCGGCGCACCCACTCGAGCCAGTAATCGCGGGTACGCTCGGCAAAATCCCGGCACGTCGTCTCGAGCGAGCCCTCGAATGGCTCATCGGTGCCAAAGACCAGGTGCACCGGCCGCGTCAGCACGAACGAAGCTTCATTTTCGACATAAGACAGTGGCGCGTCCGTTGTCAGCCTGACCGGCACCTCGTCACGCCAGTAGCGGATGTGATTGCTGCCGGAAGAGCGCGATGTCACCGGTTCGCCGTAGCGGTGCGTGGTACGGAAACGAATTGTGATGCGCGGCATGCCGCCGATCGGCTCGATGATCCGCATGATTTGTGGCGGCCGAAAGGTGCGGCCAAAGATCTGAAAGCGCGGCGCGAAATCCGTGATGCGAACAGCGCTGCCTTTGTCATCGATCAATTCGGTGACGACGATCGCTGTGTTGCGGACATAGTCCGAGCGAGTCTCGACCTGGCCGTCGAGCACCACATCGGTGAAGCCTTTTTCCTCTTTGTCGGCAAGGAGACGGCAGAATACGGGATCTCCGTCATAACGTGGCAGGCACCACCATACGATGCGAGACGAAGGCTCCAGCAGCGCCGCGGTCCGCCCGTTGCCGATGACCGCTAGATCAAGTCCGTAATCAGTCATGATCCAGCCTGTCCGTTTTGCGCCAGGAATTGCAGTGCGCTGCGGACCTGGGCCGGGTCCTTGAAAATACCAGTCAGCCCGGGGAAGTAGCGGCTGACGCTAAAACCCTTCCCGCCTATTTCCGGCAGCACCTCGAAAACCGATTCATCGGTGACATCATCGCCGATGAATATCGGCGTGCGGCCGGCGAAAGGCGGGTGCGCCATCAGCTTGCGAATGCTGTCGCCTTTGTTGATGCCCGGTCGCTTGACCTCGAACATCGCTTTACCCAGCAGCAATTCAGTCGGTTCGGCAGCGAACGCGGTCCGGCTGGCTGCCACGTGCTGGCGAAGACGTTCAGCCTGCTGAGGCGCCTTCCGATAATGCAGCGCCAGCGAATAACCTTTGTCCTCGACAACAATGCCCGGGCTTATGTTCTGCGCAGCAGCCAGTTGTTGGCGCAGGTCCTGTGGCAAGGGCTTCGTCCAGTATAAAACTTCGTTGTCGCGCACGCGCATCTCCGCGCCGTGCCCGCCGACGGCGGGCAAATGCAGCGGCGCAAACAATCGGTCGAGATCGCCAAGTGGTCGGCCGCTGACAAGCGCAACGGCGCCGTCCGTCAGTTCGAACAGGCGTTTGAGCGACGCAACTAAGGCGCCGGAAACCTGCACTTCGGTCGGTGACGGGCCGATATCAATAATCGTGCCGTCCACATCGAGCAAAAGAGCAACCTTTTTCAAATCAAGCTTGGAGAAAATGTCCATCACTGGGTCGTTGGCAATCGTCTGCACTACTATAATTCCGTTCGGTATAAAAAAGTTCGCTGGATCACCGCGTTTCAGCGGGCCTGCACCTCAACATCGCCATCGACGCCAGTGACCACCTTGAATTCGCGCTCGTAAACTTTGCCTTCATTGCGGGCGATCGCGCGATATTCGCCCTCGGCGAGAATGACGCGCGGAAAGGCGCCAATCGATTCCTTGATCACGTCGCCGCCGGGCGTAAGCACCGACCAAGCGGTATTGGCGAGCGCTTCGCCTCCCCGATCGCTCACAAGCTTGAGCGTGATGGCGGCAGCGCGGTGCGTTACCGTGATATCAGTGAGCTTGCCCGGTTGTACACGAATATCGGACCGCACAACCGAATTCGCATCGCCATAATTCGAGACGATGTAATAAGTGCCCTCCGGCAACATGACCACGTCGCTGGTCATCACACGCTCGGCGATCGGGCGGCGGTCGCCGGCTTCGAACTGACTGCCTTTGTAGACATCGAACGAGATTTGTCCGGCCGGAATACGCACATCGCCAACCTTGCCTTCGATGCGCAGGCCACCGGCAGGGAGATCGAATTCCTCGTGCACGTTGGTGCCGCGCAGGTCGACCGGTTTCACGGCGGTCGCCAGCCCGAACCCGACATGCACGATATAAGCGCCTGAAGGAAGCACGAGCGTCGGGGCCGGCGATTTATCTTCCTTCACCAGCTTGAAGTTTCCATTTGTATCGGCCTTGGCGTCATACACGCGCCAGGTCAAGCCGCCGCCAATCGGTGATGCGTCCTTGCCGAAGCGCGCACTGAGTGCGAGCGCCACTTGCCCGGCCGGGACCATCGGAATAGAGGCGGTCGACGTGCCGGGCGCCGGCGCAGATGGCTGCGATTGCGCAGGCGGCGAAACGGGCAAGTTGCTTGGTCCGAAGATGTCGCCGCGCGTTGCCGGCATCGGCGAGATCAGTCCGGTCGACGGCGTGGCCGAAAACAGAGAGTTCTGTGCAAGCGTTTGGGCCATCGCAGCTGAGGGGGCCGCCGCAACAAGGGCAAGCACGAGCACCGGCCATAGCCGGCCACACACGGTGGCGGTTGTTGGTGCCCTTTCCATGACCGTGGTCTTTTCGGCCCAAATCGCGGCGATTTCAAGCCACGCGTTGGCGTGTTTGAGACTGTGTTAACGACGTGGTAGGCGCATTTGCGCAATTTTTCACGAGGCTTGCCGATGCCTGATGCACTGGAGCTGCTACAGACCCGACGATCGGTAAAACCGATTGAGCTGGCCGGCCCCGGCCCCACGCAAGCCGAGATCGAGACGTTGCTGAAAATTGCCTCGCGGGTGCCGGATCACGGCAAGCTGGCGCCCTGGCGATTCATCCTGTTCGAAGGCGGGGCCCGCGCGGCCGCGGGTGAGGCTATCGCTTCCGCCTTTCGCGCCAATCGTCCCGACGCTACGCCGGACCAGATCGACTTCGAACGCAAACGTCTGGCGCGTGCGCCGCTCGTGATCGCCGTCGTCAGCCGGGCCGGCCCGCACGCGAAAATTCCGGAGTGGGAGCAGCAGCTGTCGGCGGGCGCATCGGCGATGACGCTCGTTATTGCGGCGCATGCCATGGGTTATGCCGCGAGTTGGATCACCGAGTGGTATGCCTATGACCGGCGTGTGCTCGATGCGCTCGGACTTGCCGCGAATGAGCGAATTGCCGGGTTCGTGCATATTGGTCGCCCCGCCAAGCCACCGGAAGACCGGGAACGGCCGGAGCTCAGCGCAATTGTCACGCGCTTCGGAGTTTGAGGAACCAATTGGCGGACTGAGACATTTAACTTTTGCGTAATCCGCCGGGCGCACGCTCCCTGTCACGTTTCGGTCACAAGACTCCGCCAGCAATCTTCGGACTGCTGGAGTGATCGGCTCGTGTGAGGGCTATACCGGTTTGATACCGGTGGACAGGGAGTAACTGGTTTGGTGTTCGAGGGCCTATTCGCGCGAGCGCGCAACGGTGACCGCGCCGCGGAAGCCACCACGCAGGCGCGACCGGCACCCACGCGTCCCACAATTGGCCTGGCTCTCGGCGGCGGCGCCGCGCGCGGCTTTGCCCATATCGGCGTGATACGAACATTGCTTGCCCATGGCATTGTGCCCGATGTGATCGTCGGCACATCGATCGGCGCCGTGGTCGGCGGCTGTTATGCCGCCAAGGAAATGGATAACCTGGAAAGCTGGGCACGCACGCTCACAGTGCGCGGGGTCTTGAGCTATCTGGACATCAGCCTGTCAGGCTCGGGCTTGATCGGCGGCGGTCACCTCGCCTCGCAGCTTGAGTCCGGTCTCAAGGAGAGCCGGATCGACGACCTGCCGATCCGTTTCGCGGCGATCGCCACTGAATTCAATACCGGCCACGAAATCTGGCTGACGCGCGGACGATTGAGCGATGCCCTGCGTGCGTCTTATGCGCTGCCGGGAATTTTTCCGCCTGTGCTGATCGGGGGCCGATGGCTGGTCGACGGTGCCTTGGTCAATCCAGTGCCGGTGTCAGCCGCACGGGCGCTTGGCGCGCGCCTGGTGATCGCCGTCAATCTCAATTCTGATCTCTTCGGCCGCGGCACCATCATCGCCAGTCATGGATCCGATGACAGCGATCTCGCCCGCGCACAGGAAAAGCCCAATGGCTTGCGCGGCATGTTCAGTGGCGAGCGCTCGCTGCGCCGGCAGTTTTTCGGCAGGCGCGGCCGCCCCGGGCTCCCCACCGTCATGGTCGAGGCTTTTAACGTGATGCAAGACCGCATTACGCGCGCGCGTCTGGCCGGTGATCCGCCTGACGTACTGATCAGCCCCCGGCTCGGCGCCATTGGCTGGTTCGATTTTCACCGCGCCGGTGCGGCAGTCGACATCGGCGCCGAAGCTGCCGAAAAGGCAATCGATGCCGTCAGCGAAGCGGTGACGGCGCTGTCACAGCCAGCCGGCAGCAATACACTCTAGGTGGTGCGTTACGCGGTGCGAATGTAATCGCGCATTGCCTCCGACTCGCGTTCGATCTCCTCGACGCGTTCCTTGACCACGTCGCCGATTGAAATCAGGCCCACGAGTTTTCCATTTTTGAGCACCGGCATGTGGCGGAATCGCCCGGCCGTCATGCGCTCCATGATGCTGGCGACAAGGTCGTCCTCACCGCAGGTCTCAATGTCGCGTGTCATCACCTGGCCGACCGGCAGACGCGAGTCGCGTCGGCGCCGTGCTCGGACAGTGCGCGCACAATGTCACGCTCCGACAAAATGCCGGAGAGGCGCCCGCCGGCGCCGCAGATCAGCACCGCGCCAATGCGGTGTGCCGAAAGCAGCTTCGTTGCCGCCGCAAGAGTGGCGGTAGGTTCGATGGTGATCGTGTCGCCGCCCAATTTCTTGGCGGCCAGGATCGCCTTGACGTTCATGGCAGCCTCCCTGGCGCATGGTTGTTCAAAGAGGGTCATGCGCAACCGTGACAGCAACGATCCTGCCGCTGCGCCCGTTCCGTCAAGACGCAAATGCGCGAGGACAGAGCTGCAATACGGTATTACCTAATGCCGCGTTGCAGCAGAATCATCGAATTGCGGAAAATCTTGTTTCGGGTCGAACCAGGAAAACAGCAATAGCCCAGCGAGAAAGCCGCCGATATGCGCCTGCCAGGCGACCGGTTGGTCGCCGCCAGCAATCGGAAGCGAGCCGAGCCCAAACAACAAGTTGATGCCAAACCAGGCCGCGAGGAAAAGCAGGACGCGGGCATCGCGCAATACACCGCTCAGCGGAATCGCCGGCACGTGGTAAGCGCGTTCGTCGGCACCTCGCAGGAGTCCGAGCGGTCCGCCGTGCTGAAAAACGAAACGCATGGCTGCCGCCATCGCTCCGGAAATCGCTGCCGACGCTCCGATCATCGGAAACTGCTCACCGGCATGCGTGGCCAGATGCAACGCCGCTCCTGCCGCTGCGGTCACGGCGAGAAACAGCAGAAAGCGTGTTGCACCAAAGCGGCGCGCCACTGCGCTGCCGAAGGGGAGCAGCCACACGGCGTTGACCCCAAGGTGTGTCCAGTTGGCGTGGATGAGAGCGTAGGTGACAAACGTCCAAATATCCGCGCCGCCGCCGGGCAACGCACCCCCGAGGACAAAGGAATTGTCGTAGCGCGCCGGGATGAAAGCGAAATTGAGCAAGAACTCGATGTCCTGCTGCTCGCTCAGCATGAACGTGCGCACGACATGAACAAGCGCCAGCACAGCCAGCACAAAGACGACAACCGGAGGAATGTTGAATAGCGGTTCGCGTTTCACGAGGCAGGCCCGATGCGGAACTTGAGTTACGCTGCTTCGCCGCTCCGCCGCAAGCCGCATTGCCGATCGGACCAAAGGAAAAGGGAGGGCTTTCGCCCTCCCTTGAGCCGCGTTGCGGGGTTATTGCCGCGCCTTTACGGCTTGGTCACATCCCCTCGCCTCCCCGGGCTCCCAACTCTTTGGTCCGGCGCGCCACATTTTGGCACCGGTCTGCCACATGGATCGACGCGGACCATAGGCAAGCCCGCCGCGGCTGCCAATCCGACTCTGATTTTAACACTAACCGCCGTCGGCCTGCCCCGATACGCGCCGGCGGCACGGCCCCTGCTCCTCATACGACATAGCGGCACAAAAGCCGTCGCGCCTGTCCCGATCGGGGACAGACGTAACACTTGCGCAACACTTGGCGTGCCGCGACGGAACAGGTCTCGCAATGAAACACGCTTCGACGCGCGCGATATTCGATTATTGGAACCGGCTGCGAGGCAGGCGCGCGGCGCCAGATCGTTCCGACATCGATCCGTCGGACATCCGCCATGTGCTCGGCGACACTTTCATGCTGGCGGCAGATTTCGTTGACGACATCAGATTCCGGCTGGCTGGGACCCGCGTCTGCGCATTGTTTACCCGCGAACTAAAAGGCGAAGCGTTCAACGCGCAATGGAGCGCGTCGAGCAGCGAGCACATCGCGGATCTGCTGGCCGCGGTCATCAATGAAAAAACTGGAGCGGTCGCCGGTATTATTGGACGCACGGAAGATGGCGACGAAGTGGAATTGGAATTATTGCTGCTGCCGCTTGCCCATGCGGGCCAGTCGCGCGCTCGCGCGCTCGGCGTATTGGCTCCGCTCAGCCCGCCCTATTGGCTCGGTGAAAAGCCGGTGGTTGAGCTTGAATTGAAAACGCTGCGTCATATCGACGGGCGCCAGACCGATGTTGACGCTCCACGGTTCGGCCAACCGCGCGTGGGCCAGCGCTTGCGCCATGGCTTCCAGGTCTATACCGGCGGGCGCGGGCACCCCGGTGGACGCGCCAGCTAACGCATCGTTAACGATAGGCTAATAGGCTCGGAGATCGCGGAAAAAGGCTTTCCGATCCCGACACCTATGGCACTGCCACTGACAAAACCGGTGATACTGCCTCTGGCTGAGGAACGCCGGCGTCATCAACGCGTGAAAGTTAACCTGCTCGGCCGCTACATGTTGGCGGACCGGCGGGAATACCCGTGCCAGGTGGTCGACATGTCACCGGGCGGCATGGCGGTGATTGCACCAATGGCAGGCCAGCCCGGCGAAAAAGTTATCGCCTATATCGATCACATTGGCCGGCTTGAGGGGAAGGTTGCGCGCACCATCGAAAACGGCTTCGCCATGACTATTTCGGCGACGCTACGCAAGCGCGATAAGCTTGCCGCACAACTGACCTGGCTTGCCAACCGGCAGATCCTCAATCTCCCCGAAGACCGCCGCCACGGCCGTTTTGCGCCGCGCAATGCCATGGCGCGGCTGGTCCTGCCGAACGGGACCAATGTCGCCTGCCGCGTGATCGATCTCTCGCAATCGGGAGCGGCAATTGGCATTTCGCCCGAGCTGCGCCCACCGGTCGGCGTTGTGGTCACGATCGGCAAGACGCAGGGGCGCGTCGTCCGCCACATCGAGGACGGCTTCGCGATCGAATTCATGCGGCTACAGCACCCCGATTTCGTCGAGGAAAACGTTACCGGCGGATAGCGTCACCGCCCCGTAAATCTTCGCATGCAATAGTGCGCCCTGGCTGCAATGGCCTGTAAGCCAACGGGCAGCTGCTGCTCCATCACCAACCAACCCCGCACATCGCCAAACGTAAACGCGCGCGCGCCAAGTCCGCGCGCCGCTGTACGATTTTGCCTGCCAGGTGTTAATAGCGACAATTTTAGCTAAATTGTATTCGCTAAGATTTTAATCGAATTCGATTCCAATTTTACAAGTATTCGCGTCTAGTTTTACTTTAGTTCTTCTCAAAATGACTTATCCAACTTAGCGCCAATACAAGTCGTTTGTGAGAAATGTGGCCCCAACAAGACGGGAAGGGGCCACAAATGGCTAGGCGTTTCGGACAGGCACTTCGGGCCAGCGCGATGCTGGTTCTGGTTGGCGTGGCCCTTGTGGCCGCACCGGCTGGTCGTGCCGTCGCGGGCGACACCACCGCATCCCTCGGTGGTTCCTCGTCGATCGACGAGCGCTCGGTCTATGCCGTGGTCGGGGAACCGACGCGTCCTCCGATCGGATGGGTCGAATTCTGCATCGAATATAAGCCCGAATGCGCCACGCAGCCTTCCTCGCCGCGCGACGTCGTGCTCACCCAGAAAGCCTGGGCTGACATCGTCAAGGTCAACGCCTGGGTCAATCAGGCGATCAAGCCGGTCACCGACCTCGAACATTGGGGCGTGATCGAACGCTGGAATTATCCCGACGACGGCTACGGCGACTGCGAGGACTACGTCCTGCTCAAGCGGCGGATGTTGATGCAGGCCGGATGGCCGCGCGAAGCGCTGCTCATCACCGTGGTGCGCGACAAGAAGGGCGACGGCCATGCCGTGCTCACCGTCAAGACGGACCACGGCGAGTTCATTCTCGACAATCAGGAACCGCAGGTCCTGCCGTGGAACAAGACTGGCTACCGTTTCGTGAAGCGGCAATCGCAATCTGACCCGAACTTGTGGGTCTCGCTCGGCGAACCGCGCACCGCGCCTGCAACAGTTTCGGCACGCTAACAGAAAAGGAATTCGCGTTCCCGGTCACGTCCCCACCCCTCCCCGTCCCCAGACCGGGTTCGCGAGCGGCCGGCTCTCCCCCAAGAGCCGGCCGCACCATTTCAAGTTCCATTCGTTTCATCGATCGTCAAATGGGCCAAACTCTCGGCATGTTTCGGACCATTTGTGTGGGAGCGACGACAATGGGAGCCGGCCCATGCAACGCGAATTGATGTCACCAAAGTGAGTCCAGCCGCCCTTCAGGCAGCGAGTGCCCTGCAAGGTATGTCGACAAATCCGAACTCGATGCGAAATTGCGCGAGCTCATCAAGATCCGCGCCTCGCAAATTAACGGCTGCGCTTATTGTCTGGCCATGCATACGCGCGAAGCACGCAAGATCGGCGAAATCGACGAGCGCATGCATCTTCTCGATGCCTGGCGCGAAGCCCCGATTTTTAGCGATCGCGAACGCGCGGCGTTGGGATGGACCGAAGCCATCACACTTGTTGCGCAGGACCACGTCCCGGACGAGGTGTACGACGAGGTGCGCAAGCACTTCTCGGAAAAAGAGATCATCGATCTCACGGCCGCGGCTGTCGCCATCAACATGTGGAACCGGCTTGCGATCGCGCTCCGCGCGACCCCGCAAGTCGAAAGCAGAAAAGCGGCCGCCTGAACTCAGCCAATCCGCTTGAGTCCCTTGGCGTACTGCTTCCAGCGCCGCACATAAATGTCGGCGCCGGCGCGGATCATCTGCACGCCCTTCTCATCAAGCGTGCGGATTGCGCGTGCCGGTGCGCCAACGATCAACGAGTTGTCCGGAAAACTTTTGCCTTCTGTGACGACGCTGCCGGCGCCAACCAGCGAATTCTTGCCGATCTTGGCGCCGTTGAGCATGATCGCGCCCATGCCAACCAGCGAACTGTCGCCGATCGTGCAGCCGTGCAGGATGACGTTGTGGCCGATCACGCAATCGCGGCCGATGGTCATGGGAAATCCGGGATCGGAATGCAGCGTGGCATTGTCCTGGATCTGCGAGCGTTCGCCGAGTTCGATCCACTCGTTGTCGCCCCGCAGCACCGCGCCGAACCAGACACTCGCTTCGGCCTTGAGCC
This sequence comes from uncultured Alphaproteobacteria bacterium, assembly GCA_963801955.1. Classification (GTDB taxonomy): domain Bacteria; phylum Pseudomonadota; class Alphaproteobacteria; order Rhizobiales; family Xanthobacteraceae; genus Pseudolabrys. The sequence goes on along the minus strand of CAWDGS010000001.1, from coordinate 284,371 downwards.
GCACGCGGCCGATCAGCACCGCCGTATCGGCAACATAATATTGCCCCTCGCCCGGAAATTCGGGCGCCTGGCCATCAAGTTCATAGATCGGCATTGCAGTCTCCGCTCCGCGCTCGGCGGGGCGAACTTGCCCGAACAAAGTTTGCGAGGAAAGCGTCTTAGGCGACGAGGATGCCGCAAGCCTGCAACGTCATCGTCAGAACCAGGCCTGACATCAGGCTCCAGAAGCCCGCGATCAGCGTGGCCAGGAAGACAAATTCGAAGCGGCGGCCTTCCTGCCGGCGGCCGAGAATGGTGTTGCGCATGATCAGAAACGGGGCCGACAGCACCAGCAGCGGGATGGCTGCGATCGTGCCGGGATTTGGGCCCGTGCTGAGCTGGTTGAAGCTCAGCAACCGACTGGTGGCCAGCTGGTAGCCGGAACTGCACAGGCCGGCCACGGCAAAGCCGAGCGCCAGCGAGAACAACATTTGTACCGATTCCGGGGGCATCAACGGCCTCAACGCATTACCAGGGGCCATCTGTTGCAAACGGAGGGTCCGGACGCCAGCCAATCCTTAACGAATGGTAAATGGCCGAGCCGCGGGTAGCGGCCGACGGCGTGGCATAATCGGCCCGATTCGCCCCGGAGCATCATCACATTGGCCATTCTCGCCCACGAACCCCGGCGTCGCCGCCGGCGACAGAACGGCCATAGTCCGCTGTTCGCGCCGCTGATCGTTTTTGCTGCCATCGCAGTGATCGCGGCGGGCTATGTCGCTTACATCCTCTGGCCGCGCTGGCCGGACGCACCGGTCGCGCTGGACGCGCCGTCGGTACCGATTCTGATTGCAGGCGTGGCTTTCAACATTGAACCGGCGGCGATCCGCATGAACGTGCAGCGCCGCCCGGGGACGCACGAGCGTGTCGACCTGTCGTACCTGTGGCCGTCGCTGGTCCCGCCCGACCCTGCCATCAAGCCGACCGTGGGTGCGCCGGTCGATCCGAACGAACGGCTGTTCATCACCATCGCATCCGGCGAGGCCACGCTGCCACTGATGGAGCGCGTGCAGACAATCTACCCGCGTTATCTGGTGGCGGAGCCGGTCGCTGGTCCACCCGGCCTCACGTTCCGTGGTTTTCGCGATGACTCGCCCTATCAGGGCGAGGACCTGGTATTCGAGTCAGCCGCACCTGAGCATTTTCTTGCGCGCTGCTCGCGCAAAGGCGTCAACAATTCGGGGACCTGCTTGCTGGAACGGCGCATCGGCAATGCCGACATCACCTACCGCTTTCCGCGCGACTGGCTGACCGACTGGAAAAATGTCGCGTCCGGCATCGACCGCCTGGGCTTACGCCTTCACCCGGAAACAAAATAGATCGCTCAGTCGGCGACCAGATCGACGTCGAGGATCGGCAATTCGAGAATGTAAGACCTGCGGCCTTTCTCGATCTCCAGAAACAGCACCGCGATGAATTCCTCGCCCATGTAAACTTCCAGCGAGTCGGTTTTTTTCGGGCGCGGCACCACGCGGATATTATCGTTCTCGAATTTGCTGCGCAGGTAGGCGTTGAGCGTCGGCACCGGCTGGATGCTGGGGTCGTTACCGACCTGGATGACCATCCGGAAATTGTACGAGCGCTCGCCTTCCTCGTCATCGACGGTAAGTTCGCCAAGATCGTCTTCGCCGACGTATACCTCGGCGGTGTCCGACCCCTTCGGCACGACGCGAATATTCTGAGTGCCAAACAGCTTCTTGAGATACCCGTCGAGCTGCCTGACTTCCTGGACGTTCACCGGCTCACTCCTGTCTTAATCGCATCGTCTCATTGCCTGATCGGCGGGCCCGGTGCAAGCGCTAGCCGTCCAGCATGACGCCGTAGAGCATCTGGTCCATCGTGCGCGATGGCTCGGGGCAGCCTGCCTCGCCGACAACCTTGGCCGGCACGCCGGCGACCGTGACATTGTTCGGCACCGGCTTGATGACAACCGAGCCGGCTGCGATCCTCGCGCAATGACCGACCTCGATATTGCCGAGGATCTTGGCACCCGCACCGATCATCACGCCGCGGCGAATTTTCGGATGGCGATCTTCGTGTTCTTTGCCCGTACCGCCGAGCGTCACGTCGTGCAGGATCGAGACGTCATCTTCGATCACCGCAGTTTCGCCGACGACAAGACCGGTCGCATGATCGAGGAATATGCCACGGCCGATCTTGGCGGCCGGATTGATATCGCATTGGAAGACCGACGATGAACGGCTTTGCAAATAGAGCGCGAAGTCCTTGCGGCCCTTGCTGTTGAGCCAGTGCGCCAAACGATGCGTCTGAATGGCGTGGAAGCCCTTGTAATAGAGCACCGGTTCAATCAGGCGGCTGGTGGCCGGGTCGCGGTCGATGGTCGCAACGATGTCGGCACGGAAGGCATCGCCGAGCGCCGGCTGATCCTCGAGCGCATCGTGATAGGCCTGACGGATCAGATCTGCGGACACATCGGCATGGTCGAGGCGCTGGCTGACCCGATGCGCAATCGCGGCTTCCAGAGAATCGTGATGAAGAATGTTTTCGTAGATGAAGGTCGCGAGCTCCGGCTCCCGGCGTGCGACATCCTCCGCTTCGCTGCGGATGCGCGCCCAAACCGGATCGACCTTGTCGAGGGCCCGTGCGGGCCGCGTTTGATATTGAGCCATGGACCTACGTTCTCCCGGCGCCTCTCGATATCCCCTATTTGGGTCTTTTATCATAATTTTGCAGGTGCGAAGAGCCCTGCCATAGCGCCCGGCGCATGGCTCATCCGCGTTGGTTAAGGAAGTCGATAACGCCGCCTTTATAAACCCTGTCACCCACGGCCAGCATGTGGTCGCGGTCCGGGATGTCGAGCGCAAGTGCACCCGGAATAAGCGCGGCCAATTCCTGGGCACTTCCCGCGACCTGGTCCTTTGTCCCGACCGCCACCAGAACAGGTACCCGGATTGCAGCCACCTCCGCTCGGCTGAGCGTCTGACGCGAACCACGAATGCAGGCGGCCAGCGCACGCAGATCTGATTTGGTCTGATCCGCAAAAATGCGGAAGGCACGGCCAGTGGGGTCGCGCACATCGTCAAGCGACGGCGCCTCCAATGCATCGGCAATGCTCTCCGGCAGCCCAACGCCTTCGACCAGCCGGATGCCGAGCCCGCCGAGAATTGCCGAACGCACGCGTTCGGGGTGCTTCACCATCAGGAATGCCGTGATGCGCGCGCCCATGGAATAGCCCATGACGTCGGCGCGTTCGATTTTCAGGTGATCGAGCAGCGCACGCACATCGTCCGCCATGGTGGCGCTGTGATAGGCGGACGGGTCATAAAGCTTGCCGGACGCGCCATGCCCGCGATTGTCGAGCGCAATCACGCGCCGGCCATCGCGCGTCAGCGTCGCCACCCAACCGGGGTGCAACCAGTTCACCTCTTTGGTGGAGGCAAAGCCGTGCACCAGCACAATCGGATCGCCGTCACCCTCATCGAGATAGGCGATCTCGACCTCGCCGTTTGCAAAGCGCGCCATGTTTGATTTCTAGCCGCGCGCTGCCGCTGCGGCAAATGTCTGCAATTCGCGGCGGCTGCGCCGTTCCCGACGGCGACGGAAAAACCGCAAGGCGGCGCGCTCGGTGGCATTCTTGAGCGCCGATACAAACCCCAGAACGGTAAACATCGCACCCAGCAGCCAGATGCTCGCATCAATAGCGAACGCCGCAATCGTAATCGCGCCGCGGCCCGCAACCTTGAGAATCGCGCGTGTGCGGCTTCCTTCTTTCTCCGCGAGCTTGGCGACCCGTGTTATATCAGCGGGCTCCTTGGCGATCTTGAGACCATCGAGCGCGGCGCGTCCGCCCGCGGCCCTTTCGACGCGGCCGACGTCGCCTGCGAGCTGCAACAGGCCGCCCGCGCGTTCGACCTTCACGGCTTCGCGCGCGGCGCGTTCTGCCAGCGCCGGTCCGGCGAGCGACACATTCGTTGCGGCGCGGCGCAGCGGCCGCCAATCAACCGCGCGGCGCACCAGGGGCGCGAGGCTCGCCGCAAACTCTGCACTGATACGTCCGGTCTTGCGCGCGGCTTTGGCCAGGGTCAAACCAACGCGTGCCGGCGCGGCTGCGCCAAACGTCGCGTATGTGCCCGCCGTAATCGCGATGCCGACGCAAGCCAGACCGAGGACAAGTTCATCGGCCTGCTCACCAGTGGCCAGGCGCTTGCCTTCGCGCAACGCGTCGCGGATATCGCCGAAGACAAAAAGATCCCCGAGGGCGGTGCCTGCGAGCGCGGCCATGTCATCCGGCTCGCCAGTGACCAGACCGCGCGCAAAACTTTCCACCTTGTGGCGCGTGGTGGCGGCCTCCGCGGTGGCCGCATTCACCTTCTCCACCTGGGCCGGGTCGATCGCCACGTGACGGTCGGCGGCAAGATCGACGAAGCTTTGCGCGAGGTCCGCATCATGGGCGGTAAGCGCCGCCGCGATCTCGCGCTGTGCGACGCCCGCATCGAATCGTCCGTCGAGCGCATAATCGGCAATGCGCGCTGGATCGTCGAGACCGCCAAGTGCCGCGACTGCGCGCGGCACGACATAGGCGGAAACCAACGCGAGCGCCACCGCGGCCCCGGCGAACCAAGCCGGTCCGACGCGCGGTTTCCACGCAATCTTTTGCCGCAAGGGTTCCACCCGGCTCTCCCGCCTGCCCGATATCCAGACTGTCCCAGTCTTCCTGTGACCGGCAACCAAGGCGTTTCGTTGGCAATCCCGGTGAAACGTTTCGCAATGGTGCTAGGCATCCCATGGGCGTCTCGCTATTGTGCGCCGGAATTCGCCGCCGGAGAGCGGCCGCATAAGGGAAAGCTTTCATGGCGGAACACGTCGTCCCCCATTTCCACAACGATCCGGGCGTGCCGGTGATCGAGATCGGCGCCAAGGAATTCATGTGCGTGGGCGCGACGCCGCCTTACGACCATCCGCATGTCTTTCTCGACATGGGCGAGGACAACGAGATCATCTGTCCCTACTGCTCGACGCTTTACCGCTTTGCGCCGAAACTTGATTCGCACGCGGCCAACCCGCCGCAATGCGCCTTGCCGCATTCCGCCGCCGCCTGAACGAGATCGGGATCCCCAGCCATGGCGCCTGCGCGTCATGTCATCGTCGCCGGCGCCGGTATCGGCGGCTTGACGGCGGCCATCGCACTCGCGCGCGCCGGCATGCGTGTGACCGTGCTGGAGCAGGCCCAGAAACTGGAAGAGACCGGCGCCGGGCTCCAGGTTTCGCCAAACGCCAGCCGCGTGCTGATCGCGCTGGGCTTGCGCGAGCGCCTTGAAGCGGCAGCTGTCGCGCCGAAAGCCATTCGAGTCATGGCCGGCGGTTCCGGCCGGCAGGTCGTGCGCATTCCCGCTCGGGGACGATATGGAACGCCGCTATGGTGCGCCCTATTGGTCGTTGCATCGCGGCGACCTGCAGCTGGCGCTTGCCGAGGTGGCCCAGAAAGAACTCGACGTCAAAATCCATCTCGGCGTCCACGTTGAAGATTTTGCCGCGCACGTCAAAGGCGTCAGTGTGCTCGGCAAGCGCGGCACGCAGGTGCTCGACGAACGCGGCATTGCGCTGATCGGCGCCGACGGCATCTGGTCGAGCATTGCCGGACGTTTGCGTGAGCAGCAGCCCCCGACCTTTCGCCGCCGCACCGCGTGGCGCGCACTCGTTCCCGCGGACAAGGTGCCCGCTGAATTTCGCGAACCGCTGGTGCACCTCTGGCTCGGCAGTGAAGCCCATCTCGTGCATTACCCCGTGAAAGCCGGGAGCCTCATCAATATCGTCGCCATCGTGCACGATGAGTGGAATGAATTGGGGTGGTCGGCCGCCGGAGACGCCGCCGAACTCCTTCGTCATTTCGCGCGCTGGTCCTGGTCGGAAAAAGCGCGCACGCTGATAGCCTGCCCCGAACGATGGCTCAAATGGGCGCTGTATGACCGCTCTATGCCGTTTCGCGGCGGCAAGGTCCCGGTGACGCTGATTGGGGATGCGGCCCACCCGATGCTGCCCTTCCTCGCCCAGGGTGCCGGCATGGCGATCGAGGACGCCGCCGTCCTCGCCGATATGCTCGGCAAATACCTGGACGACCCATCCGATGCGCTGCGCGCCTACGAGGGCGCCCGCTGGCACCGCACGATGCGTGCCCAACAAGCTGCACGGCGGCAAGCCCGCATCTATGGGCTGAGCGGACCCGAGGCCTTCGTCCGCAATCTCGCGATGCGGGCGATGGGCGGAGAAAAACTGCGCGCGCGCTACGATTGGCTCTATAGTTGGCGTCCGCCTGAACGTTACGTGAGTTGAGAGATGTTATTTCCGTCGACCGTTGCCGGCAGCCTGCCGAAACCCTCCTGGCTCGCCGAGCCGAACAAGCTGTGGCCGCAGTGGCGCCTGCAGGGCGACGAGCTCGCCGCCGCGAAACTCGATGCCACCTTGCTTGCCGTCAAATGGCAGGAAGATGCCGGCATCGACATTGTTTGTGACGGCGAACAGTCGCGCCAGCATTTCGTGCACGGCTTTCTGGAGTTCGTCGACGGTCTCGACTTCACGCACAAGGTCGAGATGGGCATCCGCGGTGACCGCTACAAAGCCATGGTGCCGGTCGTGCGCGGAGAACTCACGCTCAAGGGCCGCGTGCACCAGGCGGAAGCGCGCCACGCCCGTGCCCATACCAAGCGCAAGCTGAAGATGACACTGCCGGGGCCGATGACGATTTCCGACACGGTTGCCGACTGAACACTATGGCGACAAGATCAAGATGGCGTTTGCCTTCGCCGATTTGCTCAACAAGGAAGCGCGTGCGCTTGAAAGCGACGGCGTCGACGTCATCCAGTTCGACGAACCAGCCTTCAACGTGTTCATGGGCGAGGTTGCCGGCTGGGGCGTCGAGGCGCTGCACCGCGCCATCGACGGGCTCAAATGCACGACCGCGGTCCACATCTGCTACGGCTACGGCATCAAGGCCAATATCGACTGGAAGAAGACCCTCGGCGGCGAATGGCGCCAATACGAGGAGATATTTCCGGCGCTCGCCAAAAGCCGCGTCGGCCAGGTCTCGGTCGAATGCATCAATTCGCGAGTGCCGCTCAAACTGTTGTCGCTGCTCGAAGGCAAGGATGTGCTGATCGGCGTGATTGATGTCGCGAGCGACGAAATCGAGACGCCCGAGCGCGTGGCGCAGGTGATTGGCGACGTGACGAAATTTGTTCCGAAGGAAAAGATTGTCGCCTGCACCAATTGCGGCATGGCGCCGATGCGGCGCGACATTGCCGAGGCGAAACTGATCATGCTCGGCAAGGGTGTCGAACTGGCCCGGCAGAAATTCGGTTGATCTCGATCAACTTCGGAAGTCGGCGCGCGGGCTACGCTGCGGCGTGCTTTTACCGCGCGGCCCTACCCATGACATCCATCAGCTCGGCGACCTTGCGCCGTTGATCGGCCTTGTTCCCGCTCTTGATCGCATGGTCGACACAGTGCGCCACGTGATCGCGCAGGATTTCCTCTTCGACCCGGCGCAACGCGGCCCGCACGGCGCCGATCTGGGTCACGATATCGATACAGTAACGCTCGCCCTCGACCATGCGCGAGAGCCCGCGCACCTGCCCCTCGATGCGACTAAGCCGCTGGAGCGTTGCCGCCTTGCTGTCCTTTGCCATACGGTCTATATACCCCCTGGGGGTATAGAAGGCAAGGTGTCACAGTGGCGGTAGAACATCACGAACATCACCATCACGCGCCCGCGGCCGGCGTGCTCGACCCGGTGTGCGGCATGACGGTCGACCCGCACACAGCAAAACACCGCGCCGACTACCACGGGCACACCTATTATTTCTGTTCGGCGGGCTGCCGCACGAAATTCATTGCCGACCCGCAGAAATATCTCGGTGAGCGTGAGCCTGAACCGGTCGCGGCGGGCACGATCTACACCTGCCCGATGCATCCCGAGATCCGCCAAGTCGGGCCGGGATCCTGCCCGATCTGCGGCATGGCGCTTGAGCCCGAAATCGCCACAGCCGACACAGGACCCAATCCCGAGCTCGTCGACATGACGCGCCGGTTCTGGATCGGGCTCGTGCTCACGCTGCCGGTGTTCACGCTCGAAATGGGCGGCCACCTCGTCGGCCCGCACAATTGGGTTGAGCCGGCGCTGTCGAGCTATGTCCAGTTTGCCTTTTCCACGCCAGTCGTGCTGTGGGCCGGCTGGCCGTTCTTCGTGCGCGGCTGGCAATCTCTCCTCACGCGCAACCTCAACATGTTCACGCTGATCGCCATGGGCACGGGCGTCGCCTATGTCTACAGCCTGTTCGCGACATTCGCTCCCGGGATATTCCCGGATGCGTTCCGCGGCCACGGCGGTTCGCCTGCCGTTTATTTCGAAGCCGCCAGTGTCATCACGGTGCTTGTGCTGATGGGCCAAGTGCTCGAACTACGCGCGCGCGCCGCAACGTCGGGCGCGATCCGCGCATTGCTCGATCTTGCGCCCAAAACCGCCCGCCGGGTGAAGAACGATGGCAGCGAGGAGGATGTATCGCTCGACTCGGTCCATGCCGGCGACCGCTTGCGCGTGCGTCCCGGTGACAAGGTACCGGTTGATGGTGTCGTGCTGGAAGGCCGCTCCGCACTCGACGAATCCATGGTGACCGGCGAATCGATGCCGGTGACTAAGGAGAAAGACTCCCGCGTGATCGGCGGAACGCTTAACACCAGCGGCAGCTTCGTCATGCGCGCCGACAAAGTCGGCCGCGAGACGCTTTTGTCGCAGATCGTCCAGATGGTCGCGAACGCGCAACGCAGTCGCGCGCCGATCCAGCGTCTGGCCGATCAGGTGTCGGCCTGGTTCGTGCCGACTGTAATCGCCGTTGCCCTGCTCGCTTTTGCCGCCTGGGCCATCTTCGGTCCCGAGCCGCGCTTTGCTTATGGCCTTGTCGCCGCCGTCAGCGTGCTGATCATCGCCTGCCCCTGCGCGCTGGGTCTTGCCACGCCGATGTCGATCATGGTCGGCGTCGGCCGCGGCGCACAGGCCGGCGTGCTGATCAAGAATGCCGAAGCGCTGGAGCGGATGGAGAAAGTCGACACGCTCGTCGTCGACAAGACCGGGACCCTCACCGAAGGCAAACCGAAAGTCGTGGCGATTGCACCCGCCGCTGGCTTCGACGAAACGCAGGTCCTGCAGCTCGCGGCAAGCGTCGAACGTGGCAGCGAGCACCCGCTGGCGGCCGCGATCGTTGCCGCTGCAGCCGAACGCAAGCTCGATCTTTCACCGGTGCGCGATTTCGATGCGCCGGCCGGCAAAGGCGTCATCGGCACAGTCGACGACAAGCGGCTGGCTCTCGGAAATGCGCGGTTCCTCATCGAATTGGGAATTGATACGGCCACTCTCGCCGCCGAAGCCGAACGCCTGCGTGGTGACGGCGCCACCGCCATTTTCCTTGCCGTAAATGGTAAGACGGCCGGCGTCATCGCCGTCGCCGATCCGGTCAAGGCGACGACGCCCGCGGCGCTCAAAGCGCTCGCCGCCGACGGCATTCGTGTCGTTATGTTGACGGGCGACAATCGCACGACAGCGCAGGCCGTTGCCCGCCGCCTCGGCATTGCTGAGGTTGAGGCGGAAGTGCTGCCCGATCAGAAAAGTGCAGTCGTGGAAAAATTTCGGCGCGAAGGCCGCGTGGTCGCGATGGCCGGCGATGGTGTCAACGATGCGCCTGCGCTTGCCGTTGCAGAAGTCGGCATCGCCATGGGCACTGGCGCCGATGTCGCAATCGAAAGCGCAGGCATCACATTGCTGAAAGGCGATCTCACGGGCATCGTGAAAGCACGCGCGCTGTCCGCCGCCGTGATGGGAAACATCCGGCAGAACTTGTTCTTCGCCTTCATCTACAATGCCGCAGGCGTGCCCGTGGCCGCGGGGGTGCTTTATCCCGTGTTCGGGATCCTGCTCTCCCCCGTCATTGCCGCTGCGGCGATGGCGTTGTCGTCGGTCAGTGTGGTCAGCAATGCATTGCGGCTGCGCCGCATTGCGCTTGAGGGCCGCTAGTAAACGGCCAAGTATTTCAACAGCGACAGAATACCGATGATGATGACGACGACACGCACGATCTGCTTCGCGCGCCCGTCAATCGGCAACATATTGATGAGATACAGCACCAGAACGATAACGAGAAACGTAATCAGAATGCTGATTAATAGGCTCATGCGCGCCCCCTGGTAATGCCACGGCTGTGGCGGGTTCCACGCCAATAAGCGCGTGGAACCCGAAAAGTTCCATGCGCGGCCCCACTTTGGGCATGTGGGCGAAGTCCTCGCGCGACCTCTTATGCCAGTTCAACGCACGGCCTGATCGCTTGCCCGGCCGGTCGGGCTGGTGGTGCTGACGATGGGCTTGCAGTTCTTTTCGGCCGCCGCCTTGCGCAGCTCATTCATTTCGCCCCGCAATTGCACGTATTCCGGCCGATAGGCCAGATCGCTCACGAACTCAGCACCACCGCCGTTTCCCGCCTTCGCGATCAGCTTTTCCAGCTGTTGCTGCCGGGTGAAATTCGCCTGCGCCGCGTCGGATAATTGCGCGCAGTTGTACAGAACGAACTTGCCGGGCGTGACCAGGAATCGACCGGCAGTGTCCTCGGAGGCACAGCCGCACAAAGCCATCGCCGTGAGCGCGGCGGTCAGAGTCCAGGCTGTTCCTCGGCCAATCATCGCCATTGGGCTATCGCACGATTTGGGCAACGGGGTGTTGGGACCCGACAGGCGTGAAATACAACTGTGTTCAGAGTTCGCGCAGAACGCGGCTTAATTCCGCGGCTATCGCAACCGCGGCCGGCGTATCGGAGTGCACACAGACGGTTGAGGCTTTGACCGGGATATCCTTGCCCGCAGTCGTGGTGACAGCGTGGTCGCGCATCACCCGCAACACGCGCGCAGCCGCCTTGGCGGGATCGACGGCATCGTGAACGCGGCTGAGGATCAGATTGCCCTGCTCATCATATTCGAGGTCGGCGTAAAATTCCGGAATGAGTTCGACGCCTTTGCGCTTGTACGCTGTCTCATGCGCCGTGAATGCCATGCCGAGAATTGGCACACCAAATGGAAGAACCGCATCGGCGATTGCTGCCGCGATGTTTTCGTCACGCGCCGCCATGCCGTAGAGCGCGCCATGCGGCTTGACGTGATTGAGCGCGACGTCTTCCGCATCAAGAAAGGCTTTGAGCGCGCCAACCTGATAGGTCACGAGATCCGTCACCTCCGCCGGTGAAATGACCATCGCGCGACGGCCAAAGCCCTGCAGGTCGGGCAGCGATGGGTGCGCGCCGACTTTGACCGCATGTTTTTTCGCCAAACGGACCGTTTCGCGCATGGTCGGCGGGTCGGAGGCATGAAATCCGCAGGCCACATTGGCGAGGTCGATATGCGGCATCATTGCCGCGTCATCGCCGAGCCGATACAGGCCGAAGCCCTCGCCCATGTCGCAGTTGATCGTCAGACGCATGCGAGGCCTTTTACCGGGCTGACTTCACGGATTGTCTCAGGATTTCCCGATTCATTCTCTTGTTCAAATGAAATAGTGGCTTGCAAGTCATTGAGAGTATTGGTGCGGACGCCCGGACTCGAACCGGGACAGAGCTTTCGCTCCTAGGGATTTTAAGTCCCTTGCGTCTACCATTCCGCCACGTCCGCGCGTGGGCTTCAATCCGCGCCGGCGCGCGGCGGTAGCCCACGCGACGGCGTTTAATTCAGGCCGGTAATAAATGCGCCCAGGCCGGATCCCACTCCTTGCCGCTGGCGTCCACCACCTTGCCGTCGACATCGAAGAACTTGTTGGGGATCTGGAACATCGCGATGAACATGCCGCCTTTCGGGCTCCAGGCGGTGTGCCGGCTGCCGGCCGGCCGCCAGACGAATTCGCCGGCGCCGACTTCAATCCCGGCATCGGGGCCCTCTTTGTCGACCAGCGAGCCTTCGAGCACGTAAGTCTGCTCGATCAGAACATGCTCATGGTCGGGCAGCACCGCGCCGGGCGCCATTCGCATCAGCATGGTGGCAAGGCCGCTGCTCGGATCGAACAGCAGCGTCTTCATTTCGCAGCCCGGAAACCGCATCTTCTGCCACGGCATATCCTTGGCGCGCACGACCTTCGACAGCAGGTCCGCGACCGGCTTTGCGTCCTTGGTATTCGGCTTGACGTTCATCGGGCACCTCCCCGGCCAGGCATTTTCTGACGTTGCGTGATGATACACCGAAACGCGATCAGTTGCTCAATTTGATGTTGGCCTGCTCGACGACTTTACCGAATTTCGTCCGCTCGGCATCCACAAAAGCCTTGAACTCGGCGACCTTCATCGGCTTCGGCACGATGCCCTGCGGCAGCAGCTTGTCGGATATCGCCGGGTCCTTGAGCGCCGTGTTGATAATGCCGTTGAGCCGTTCGACGATGTCCGGCGGCGTGCCGGCGGTGCCGAAGATCGCAAACCAGTTGAGCAGCTCATAGCCCGCAAGACCCGGCGCGCCTTCGCTCAGCGGCGGCACGTCGGGCAATTGCGGCATGCGCTCGCGCGAGGTGACCGCGACCGCGCGGATATTGCCCGCGTTCATCAGCGGCAGGGCCGCCGCCAGGCTCGAGAAGCTCATGGTGACGGCGCCCGTTGCAACATCGGTCACCGCCGGCGCCGAGCCGCGATACGGCACGTGCAACACCTGCGTGCCGGCCATCGTGTTCATCAATTCGCCCGCCAGCTGCTGCGGATTGCCGATGCCGGACGATGAAAACGACAGCTTGCCGGGATTGGCCTTGATGTAGGCGATCAGCTCTTTCGGATTGTGCACCGGTATCGCCGCGCCGACGACGACCACGCAGGGAACGATGCCGACCAGCGCGATCGGCACCAGCTCTTTCGCCGGGTCGTAGGCCATCTTTTCCTTAAAGAGGAAATGATTGATCGCCACCTCGCCGGATGCGCAAGCCAGCAGCGTGTAGCCGTCGGGCGCCGCCTTCGCGACCGCGCCGGTCGCCAGCATCGCGCTCGCCCCCGTGCGGTTTTCGACGATGACCGTCTGCCCGAGCGCGGCCTTCAGAGGCTCCTGCAACAGCCGCGCGATGATATCGACGCCGCCGCCCGCCGCATAACCGACCAGGATGTGAATCGGCTGGTTGGCGTAGTTCGAGTCCGCATGCGCTTCGCCGGTGGCGGCGCCGAGCGCAATCGCGCCCGCGCTCGCAAGCAGATGGCGTCGTGTCAGCATCGGGTTTCCTCCAAGGAAGTCTTTTTATTTAGTCCCCACCCTCGCGGATCGGCGGCTGGAACGCCAGCCCGGTGTCCCACGGAAAATAAATCCAGGTATCCTGCGATACTTCGGTGATGAAGGTGTCGACCAGCGGCCGCCCCATCGGCTTGGCGTAGACGGTCGCGAAATGTGCATTCGGCAGCAGGTCGCGCACCACGCGCGCAGTCTTGCCGGTATCGACCAGGTCGTCGACGATCAGCACGCGCTTGCCGCTTTTGTGCAGGCCGGTCACTTCCGGCGCGATGCCCTTGAGCACCGAGAGATCGCCCTGGTTCTTGTAGTCGCGGTAGCTCACCACGCACACCGTCTCGATCATGCGCACGTTCAATTCGCGCGCGACGATCGCCGCCGGCACCAGCCCGCCGCGCGTAATGCAGACGATCGCCTCGAACGGACCGGCCTCGTGCAGCCGCCACGCCAGCGCGCGCGAGTCGCGATGAAACTGATCCCAGGAGACGGGGAAGATTTTGTCCGGGCGGGGCGTCTCAGTTTCTGTTTTCGCCATTCGCCCCGCCTAGCGCGCCGCCGCCAGCTGCGATTTTATTTTGACAAGCATGGTCTCGACCTCGGCCTTCACCGCCGCGAGCTTGTCGGCATCGCGCGAGCGCACAACGATGTTCGTGTTCGGTCCGTGCGTCTCGTCGATGAACGGATAGCTGCCGATGATCGCTTCGGGATGCGCCTTGGCGATGGCGCCCAGCTCGGTGCCGACATCGCCTTCCTTGGCATCGGCGCGGATCGTTTCCGACAGAAGTTTGGTTCCGGTCTTGAGCTTGGGCGCGACCTCGTCGAGCATGCCCTGCATCACCGCCGGAATACCGGCCATCGTAATGACATTGCCGATCCAGAAGCCGGGCGCGCCCGACACCTTGTTCGCAACCAGCGCCGCGCCGTGCGGAATGCGCGCCATGCGCATGCGCGCCTCGTTGAGTTCACCGCCGGTCTTGGCCAGGCGTTCCTTCAGGATCGCCACCGCCTCGGGATGAAACTCGAGCGCAACGCCAAAGGCCTTGGCGACGCAATCGGCGGTGATGTCGTCGTGCGTCGGCCCGATGCCGCCGGTGGTGAAGACATAAGTGTAGTTCGCACGCAACGCGTTGAGCGCATCGACGATCGCACCCTCGTCATCGGATACGACCCGCACTTCCTTGAGATCGATCCCGATCGCGGTGAGGTAATCGGCGATATAGCCGATATTCTTGTCCTTGGTGCGCCCCGACAAAATCTCGTCGCCGATCACAAGCACGGCCGCGGTGACGATCTCGGATTTGGCGCTGCTCATGGCGTCACGGAGTCCTTGGATAAAGCCCCGCCGAACACCTAGCGTGGCCCCGGAAGTCACTCAAGTTGACCTGGATCATTGCGGCCGGACCCGCCATCGTCCCTCAATCGCCGGCCGCCCAACAAATAGGCAATTCCGAGCGGCGCCCGTCCACGGAAATACCCGTATTTCCTTGGTTTTTCTTGGCCTGAAGCTTGCACCTCTTGTCCCGCTGCTCCCGAGCGAGCACCCGCCGCCACGACAGGAGATGGGAACGGGGCACTGGGGAGAGCGGTTGTAAAGCGTTTGCTGGGGGACTTCGATGGCGACCGCCTTCGACGAAATGAAGGGCCACAATGGCGGCGTGCGTCCGGCCTATAGCGAGCTGTCGCGTTGGCTCGCCGAGGTGCCGCCCGACGTGCTCGACTACCGGCGGCGCGAGGCCGAACTGATTTTTCGCCGGATCGGCATCACGTTCGCTGTTTACGGCGAGGCCGATGCGCAGGAACGGCTCATTCCGTTCGACGTCATCCCGCGCATCATGTCGGCTGCCGAATGGCGGCTCCTCGAAAAAGGCCTGACGCAGCGCGTCAACGCGCTCAACGCCTTCATCAAGGATATCTACAGCGCACGCGAAGTCCTGCGCGCCGGCATCGTCCCCGACGATCTGGTGTTCCGCAATCCGGCGTTCCGGCCGGAGATGAGCGGATTGAAAGTGCCGCACGATATCTACGTGCAGGTCGCCGGCATCGACATCGTCCGCGTCGACGCCGACACCTTCTACGTGCTCGAAGACAATGCCCGCACGCCCTCCGGCGTCTCCTACATGCTGGAGAACCGCGAGATCATGATGCGGCTGTTTCCGGAATTGTTTTCGCGCCACCGCATCGCGCCGGTCGAAAACTATCCGGATGAATTGCTCGCCACCCTGAAATCGGTCGCACCGACGTCAACCGCGCACGACCCCACCGTCGTGCTGCTCACGCCCGGCGTCTTCAACTCCGCCTACTACGAGCATTCGTTCCTTGCCGACAAGCTCGGCGTCGAGCTGGTCGAAGGCCGCGACCTCTTCGTAAGAGACGAGATCGTCTACATGCGTACGACGCAAGGCCCGCGTCGCGTCGACGTTATCTACCGGCGCATCGACGACGACTTCCTGGATCCGCTCACGTTTCGTCCGGATTCCGCGCTCGGCGTGCCCGGACTGATGCCCGCCTACCAGGCCGGCAATGTCACGCTCGCCAATGCCGTCGGCACCGGCATCGCCGATGACAAGGCGGTCTACAGCTTCATGCCGGCGATCGTGAAGTTCTATCTCGGTGAAGAACCGATCCTGAAAAACGTGCCGACCTGGCGCTGCCGCGAGGAAGAACATCTCGCTTACGTGCTCGAACATCTGCACGAGCTGGTGGTGAAGGAAGTGCACGGATCCGGCGGCTACGGCATGCTGATCGGTCCGGCCGCCAGCAAGGTTGCGATCGAACAATTCCGCGCCAAGCTGAAAACCGCGCCGAAGAATTTCATCGCGCAGCCGACGCTGGCGCTGTCCACCTGCCCGACCTGCGTCGAGCAAGGCGTGGCGCCGCGCCATGTCGACCTGCGCCCATTTGTGCTCACCGGCCGCGACCGCACCCGGATCGTGCCCGGCGGGCTGACGCGGGTGGCGCTCAAGGACGGATCGCTGGTCGTCAATTCCAGCCAGGGCGGCGGGACAAAAGACACCTGGGTGCTGGACAGCTGACATGCTCTCACGCACCGCCGACAACCTGTATTGGCTTTCGCGCTACGTCGAGCGCGCGGAATATCTCGCGCGCATTCTCGACGCGACGCAGCGCCTCTCCGCGCTCCCCCTCGCCTATGTCGGCACCAGCAATGAATGGGAATCCGCGGTGGCGACCGCCGGCTGCGCTGCCGCTTTCTTCAAGCTCTACGACGAAGCCAACGAAGAGAACGTCACCGACTTTCTCGCCTTCTCCACCGCCAACACCTCGTCGATCCGCTCATGCTTTGAACTTGCGCGCGGCAATGCGCGCGCGGTGCGCACCGCCCTCACCATGGAAATGTGGGACTCCATCAACGGCACCTGGCTTGAATTGCAGCGTTACGGCAACGGACCGACATCGCGCGAGGAATTTTCCCGCTTCCTGCGCTGGGTGCAGGAATCCTCGCTCCGGTACGACGGCTCCGCCTACCGCACCATGCTGCGCAACGACGCTTACTGGTTCTCGCGGCTCGGCGTCTATGTCGAGCGCGCCGACAACACCGCGCGCATCCTCGACGTGAAATATCATCTGCTGCTGCCGGAAAACGAGCGCGTCGGCGGCCCGCTCGATTATTTCCAATGGGCGGCAATTCTGCGCTCGGTATCGGCGCTCACCGCCTATCACTGGGTCTATCGCGAGAGCCTCAAGCCCTGGCTGGTGGCCGACCTGCTGATCCTGCGCGATGAAATGCCGCGATCGCTCGCCTCCTGTTACGAGACAATTGTGAGCGACCTCGACCAGATTGCCGGCGCCTATGGACGCCAGGGGCCGGCGCAGCGGCAGGCGCGCGGCATCCGCACGCGCCTGCAGAACAGCCGCATGGACGGCATCTTCCAGCGCGGATTGCACGAGTTCATCGGGGAATTCATCACCGAGAACAATCAGCTCGGCGCGCTGATCACCGAACAATTCCTGACATGAGCGCCGGTGCGCCTTTCGCGATCACCGTGTGCTAGAATATCGACGGCGTCGCCAATATCCGGCCATCCATGCGAATTCGCATCTCCCACGCGACCACTTATAGCTACGAGGGGACACCCTCCGTGGTCACGCAGGTGCTTCGCCTCACACCGCGCGATCACGACGGGCAGCACGTGCTTGCCTGGCGTATCGATCTGTCGAACGATTGCCTGCTGCATCAGCACGAGGATGCCTTCGGCAACATCATCCATTCCTTTACCGCCGAAGGACCATTCAGCGAGCTGACGGTCGCGGTCGATGGCAGCGTCGATACGCAGGACATGGGTGGGCTGGTCAGAAACGCGGTCGAGCGCTTTCCGCCGCAACTCTTCCTGCGCGAAACACCGCTGACACAGGCCGACGCCGCGATCGTCGATTTTGCGCAAACGGTACGCGCCACGACCGGCGGCGACACGTTGGCGCTGTTGCACGCGATGATGACGGCGCTTAATCGCGAGATCGCTTTCGACACAGACCCGACTCATTCCGCCACCACGGCGGCGGAAGCCTTTGCGCTGCGGCGCGGAGTCTGCCAGGACCTTACCCATGTCTTTGTCGCCGCTACGCGCGCGCTTGGCATTCCGGCGCGCTATATCGGCGGCCACTTCCACCGCGCGGATGGCGTCATCGCGCAGGAAGCGGGCCACGCCTGGGCGGAAGCCTATATCGAGGACCTGGGCTGGGTGGGCTTTGACCCGACCAACGGGATTTGCACGACCGATGCCCATGTGCGGATCGCGGTCGGGCTCGACTACCTCGGCGCCGCGCCGGTGCGTGGCACGCGCTATGGCGGCAGCGGCGAAACCCTGAAAGTGGCCGTGCGGGTCGACCAGGCGCGTCAGCAGACCCAAAGCTGATCCATTGCCGAAACGGGCACAACGTCGCTATAAACCGGCATCGAAGGTGTGCAGGACAGCGCGAACCCCATGACGTATTGCTGCGGAATTCTCGTGCGCGCGGGTCTCGTCATGGTCGCCGATACGCGCACCAATGCGGGCCTCGATAACGTCTCGACCTTTCGCAAGCTGCATATCTACACGCAGCCCGGCGAGCGCATCATGGCCATCGCATCCTCCGGTAATCTGTCGCTGAGCCAGTCTGTGCGCGCGACATTGACCGAGGGCGTGGAAAATCCCGAGACCGGCGAAGTTGAAACCTTGATGAATGCGCCGACTATGTTCCAGGCTGCCCAACGCATCGGGCGCACCATCCGCAACGTGCAGAACATGGAGGGCAAGGCGCTCGAGGCTGCCGAGGTCGAGCACGAGGTCGCTTTTCTGTTCGGCGGACAGATCAAGGACGGGCCAATGCGCCTGTACATGATCTACTCGGCCGGCAACTTCATCGAATGCACCACCGACACGCCCTACCTGCAGATCGGCGAGCACAAATACGGCAAGCCGGTGCTCGATCGCGCCATTGGTTTCGACACCGACCTCTATGACGCGCTCAAGATCGGTCTGATCTCCATGGATTCCACCATGCGCTCCAATCTTGGCGTTGGTCTGCCGATCGATATCCTGGTCGTCCGCCGTGATACCTGTACCGCTGAGGTGAACTACAGGATCGAGCCGGGGGAGCCATATTTTCAGGATCTGCGCGAGCGCTGGTCAGGCGCGCTGCGGGCCGCCCACATTGCGATACCGCGTCCGCCTTATCGAAGTCCGACCTGATCGTTCTGCCAGGATTTCTGTATATTTTCAGCAGTTTAGACCGGCCGCTTGAAGCATTACATTTTTACCACAGGTTAATAGAACCACGCGATTTGCCAATTCCTTGCACATTGCCTTCGGCTGGTTCGGTAAACCGAAAGCGAATAGCAAGCTTTGTCCCCTAGCTTCCGGCGCGAAAAGCCTAATGGGCAGGACGCTTTAAGGGACATCGATCGTGCCGTCTGTGGCTCGCCCGCGCGCTTCCGACGCGCGGCAATACACGAGTTGGGACCGCGCTCGCCTGAGCGTGGTCGTACCCATTGGCGTGATCGTCGCGGTTGCCATCGTCTGCATCGTCGTCGCCGTTTTGTCGTCCGCGCAGCGCGCCGATGTCGTAGCCGTTGATCACGAAAAGCAGTTGTTCTCGCGCGCGCTGGCCAACTACGGCGAACGCGTGCTTCGCGAAGTGGAAAGCGTCGCCTCCTCGGAGGGCGCGATCGAAAACATCCGCCACTCTTTCAATCCACAATGGGCCAAGTTGCGGGTCGGAACCTGGCTGGAGACCTATTTCGATCACGACTACATCTTCATCTTCGATCGCAATGACACCCTGCTCTATTCGGTGGTCGGCCGCCGTCCTGCCGACACGCAGTGGTTTGCGACCGCGCGTCCCGCGTTTGCTTCGGTGCTCGACTTCATGCGCGGCCGCGATCCCGGTCTGCGCGGCGCGATCCGACTGAACCAGCAGATCATCACGGAGGGCAGCGCGCATCCGCAGGCGGCCATCATCAGCCGGCTGCTCGGAAGGCCCGCCGTGATTGCCGCCAGCGCCGTGGGCCCGGCCGATGGAATTTCGCCGGCCTACGACACCGGCGCGCCGATCGTGATGTCCGTCAAATTCATCGATGACGGCGCACTCACAAGCATCGCCGCGCAATTGAGACTCACCAATCTGCGCAAGATCGAGCAGAATCCGGTGCCCAGCGGGGACCTCGCTTATAATCTCACGGGACCTGACGGCAATCTCATCGCGCGTTTTGCATGGACGCCGAAACAACCCGGCGCCGAAATCGTGCACAACGTGGTGCCGTTCATAGCGGTTGCGCTCACCGGCTTTGCGCTGCTTGCCGCGTTCGTATTGCGCTATATGCGCCGCACCGCCGCGGCCATTGCGGCCGGTGAATTGCGCCTGCGCCATCTCGCCATGCACGATCCGCTGTGCGGCCTGCCAAACCGCATTTTCTTCGGCGAACGCCTGGAGGCAGTGATCGAGGAAGTTCGCGCCGGCAGCGCGCCCGCCGCGGTGTTCTATATCGATCTCGATCACTTCAAGGACGTCAACGATACGCTCGGCCACCATGTCGGTGACGAGCTGATCCGCAACGTCACCTTGCGCCTGTCACATACGCTGCGTGGCGGCGATCTGGTTGCGCGGTTGGGCGGCGACGAGTTCGCGGTGATTTCGTCAATCGCCGGCGACAGCGAGATGATGATGGCGCTCGCGCAGCGAATTATCTCGGCGATTTGCGCGCCCTATTCGATCAGCAGCCAGAATATCATCATCGGCGCTTCAATCGGCATCGCCGTCATCGACAAGAATTGCGGTACCGCAACCGACATCATGCGCTATGCTGACATGGCGCTCTATCGTGCCAAGAACGAAGGCCGCAACAGGGCATGCATCTACGATGCGGCGATGGATGCCGACCTTTCCACCCGCAAGCTGCTCGAGGCGGACCTGCGCGCGGCGATTGAGAACAACCAGCTGCAATTGCTGTATCAGCCGATCGTCAACAAGAGCGGCGAGAGCGTCGTCGGCGTCGAAGCGCTTTGCCGCTGGACGCATCCGGTTCGCGGCGAAATTCCGCCAAGCGAGTTCATTGCCATTGCCGAGCACAGCGGGCTGATCATCGACCTCGGGAACTGGGTGCTGCGCCGTGCCTGCATCGACGGCGAGGCCTGGCCGGATTTGACCGTTGCAGTGAATGTGTCCTCGCTCCAGTTCCGGCGCATTGATTTCGTCGAGGTGGTTGAACGGATTCTGAAGGAAACCCATTTCGATCCGGCGCGGCTCGAGCTTGAGCTGACCGAGAGCGTGTTGCTCGGCAACGTCGATACCGCGGAAGACGCGATGCTTCGGCTCAAGGCGCTGGGCGTCCGCCTCGCGCTCGACGATTTTGGCACCGGCTATTCCAGCTTGCTGTATTTGCGCCGGTTCCCCTTCGACAAGCTCAAGATCGACCGCAGCTTCGTGCTCTCGATCGAAAAGGCTGCCGACGCTGCGGCCATCGTGCATGCCATCGTTAGCCTCGGCCGCGGCCTTGGCATGAAGGTGACCGCCGAAGGCGTGGAGACCGCCGACCAGCAGCTCTTCCTGCGCGCCGCCGGCGTACATTCGATGCAGGGCTTCCGGTTCGGGCGGCCGGTGACCGTCGCCGAGATCACCGCCCGCCTGCGCTCGCCCAACGAATTCCAGCCAGCCGACGTCCCCCAAGCCCTGGCGAGCTGACGCCCCACTCCCGCCGGAAGAGACCAACGCCGTCAGCAGTGATGGCGCGCGCCCGCTTTTGTGATATGGCGGCATCTCGAAATTCCCGACAGGAAAGGACATCCAATGGCTGCGTCCGCGAAAATTGCGCTGGTGACCGGAGCCGGAACCGGAGTGGGCCGCGCCGTGGCGATTGCCCTTGCAAAAGCCGGCTACAATCTCGTGCTGGCAGGCCGCCGCAAGGAAATGCTCGACAAGGTCGCCGGCGAAATCAATGCCGCGGGCGCGCAGGCCCTTGCTGTGCCGACCGACGTTTCAAAGCGCGAGTCGATTGTCAGCCTGTTCGCCACCGTGAAATCGACCTTCGGCCGGCTTGATGTCCTGTTCAATAACGCCGGCATCGGCGCGCCCGCCGTGCCACTCGAAGATTTGCCATTCGAGACCTGGCAAAACGTCGTCGCGACCAACCTGACCGGCATGTTCCTGTGCACACAGGAAGCGATCAAGATCATGAAAAGCCAGAACCCGCGCGGCGGCCGTATCATCAACAATGGTTCGATTTCGGCGCATGCCCCACGGCCTTATTCGGTCGCCTATACCTCCACCAAGCATGCCGTCACGGGCCTGACCAAATCCACGTCGCTCGATTGCCGGCCCTACGACATCTGCTGCGGCCAGGTGGACATCGGCAACGCGGCGACGCCGCTGACCGAGCGCATGGTGCAGGGCGAAGGCGTGCTGCAGCCCGACGGCAGCAAGAAGATCGAGCCGCGCATGGAAGCCGATCATGTTGGCAATGCGGTGGTTTATATGGCGGGCCTGCCGCTCGACACCAATGTCTTGTTCATGACGGTCATGGCCAACAAGATGCCGTTCGTCGGGCGAGGCTAGCGCATGCACGCGCTGGAAAGCTGGCACGATTTCTTTCTGCTGGTCGGCACCGCAGGCGCAACGCTCCTCGCCTTGCTGTTCGTTGCGGTGTCGCTCGGCGCCGGATTTTTGAGCGATCGCAGAACCGGCGCGACCCGTGCCTTTTTCAGTCCTGTGGTCGTCCATTTCAGCGCGGTCTTTTTTCTATCTGCCATTGCGCTCGTGCCGGGGCATCGCACCGTATTTTTCACTGTCGTCGTCGGTATCTGCGCACTGACGGGTTTCTGCGTTGCGCTTTTCGCGACGATCCAACTCATGCGGCACGACTGGACACGCTACAAGGAAGACCATCTCAGCTACGGGCTATTGCCGACGGTCAGCTATGCCGCACTTCTGGTAGCCGCCGCGATGATCGGGATGGAAAACGAGTATGCGGTCGACGTGCTCGCTGGCGCGCTGCTGGTACTGTTGCTGGTCAACGTCCGCAATGCCTGGGATCTGACGCTGTCGATGGCGCGCCACCAGACGCAATTACGCACTAAACGATCGCGCTCACGTCGACCTTAGCGCCGGTCTTCACTTTTGCGAGCACCTTCACGCTGCTGAGCGCCTTGGCAAACACATTGCAGGGGCTGGCGAGGCGCGTCTCGTCGCCTTTGGAAATCGGCGTGCGGCCAAAACCGATGGCGATCGCAGGTCCTTGCGGCCAATAGGCTATCTCGCCCGGGATAATCACGGCGCGCGCATCGGACTCGCGGGCGACGTCCACCGGCACGTCGAAATAGACCTCCTCGCCCCAGGTGAGAACCGCCGACGAGAGCGGCAGTGCCGCGGCAATGGCCTTGGCCGTTGGCGTGTCGAGCAGTTCGGCGTCGATCGTCAGCGTTCCAAAATCGAAGCGGATGCGGGCCACAAGTGTTCTCCCGTTGCGGCGCTCAAGTGGTCTTGACGCGCATGTGGATGATGACAAGCACCAGCAGGCTGAGCAGCGACGTCAAGATCAGGTAGAAGCTTGGTGCCAATGGCGAGCCGGTGACCGCGACCAGCCACGCCGCGATGAAAGGCGCAAAGCCGCCGAAGATCGGAACGCTCGTATTGTAGGCAAAGGCAATGCCGGTGCTGCGGGTTGCGGTCGGGAACAGTTCCGCCATCAAGGCCGGCAGCGTGCCGCTATAGGCGGCCTTGAGCAGGCTCAGCCAGCACACGATGCCGACAATTCCCGCGAGCGAAGGATTGGCGACCAGCAACACAAAGGCGGGATAGGCGGAGACCGCAAACAACACCGACACGATCACCATCATCCGCAGGCGACCGACGCGATCCGACAGGTGGCCGAAAAACGGCGCGCAGAATGTGAGCAGGAGCCCGCCGATCATCGTTGCCGTGAATCCGAGCGACTGCGGCAAGTGCAATTGTTTGATCGCATAAGTCGGCATGTACAGAATGATGTAGTTCGAACTGGTGGACAGGATAACGATGCCCATGCACATCAACAGCCGGTCCCAATGTTTGGCGAACATCTGGCGAAGGGGTGCCGGCGCCGGACCGTGCTCCCGAAACTCCGGGCGTCTCGCCGACGTGCTTGCGGATATAAAGTCCGATTGGACCAATCAGAAGACCGAACAGGAATGGCACGCGCCAGCCCCAGCTTTCGATCTGGTCGGTCGTGAGCCAAGTGAACAGGACGACGCCAAAGAAAGACGACAGCACGGCGGCAATGCCCTGGCCGAACCACTGGAAGCTCGCAAAAAAGCCTTTGCGGTCCGTTGAGTGTTCGACGAGAAACGCAGTGGCGCTGCCGAACTCGCCGGCGACCGCAAAGCCTTGCAGTAGACGCGCAATGAGCACGGCGATTGGCGCGAGAATCCCAACTGAGTTGTAGGTCGGCATGATCGCCATCAGGCCGGTTCCGATCGTCATGATAACGATCGACAGCAGCATGGCGGTGCGCCGCCCGGCACGATCCGCATAGGCGCCCAGCACAAGAGCGCCAAGCGGGCGAGCCAAGTATGAAATTCCGAACGTACCGAAGGTCAACAGCAACGCCGTCGTCGGGTCGGCGGTCGGAAAAAACAGCTTGGAAATCGTGACGGCAAAGTAGCCGTAGATGAGGATATCGTAGAATTCGAGGGCGTTCCCGATCGCCGCGGCGGCAAGAACTTTGAACGTGCTGGTTTTGTGCGACGCTTTCGCCGCCACGGCGGTTGCTGACATGTGTCCCCTCGGTCTGCCGCGGTGACTGCGCGGCGGGCCTAAGGTTGCCGCGAACAAGTCAGGGAAACAAGGTGGCGAGCGCAGGCAATCTCAACTACATTGCCGGCGCATGAAAACCGACGTCTCCAAGATCAATCCAAACCCCTTCACGACCCGTCCCGAAATCGAAGGCACATTCGGCGTGGTCACGTCGACCCACTGGATCGCGACCGGGGTGGGCATGGCCGCGCTCGAGAAAGGCGGCAACGCCTTCGACGCCGCGGTGGCGACAGCCTTCACGCTGCAAGTGGTCGAGCCCCATCTCAACGGACCGGGTGGCGACGTTCCGGTCATCCTTTATGACGTCAGCCGCAAGAAGCCCGAAGTGATCTGCGGCCAGGGCCCTGCCCCGGCGGCAGCGACCATCGCGCGTTTCCACGAACTCGGACTCGACATGGTGCCGGGCACTGGCCTGCTGGCCGCCTGCGTCCCCGGCATGTTCGACACCTGGATGATGTTGCTGCGCGACTACGGCACCATGCGTCTCGCCGATGTTCTCACGCCGGCAATTTTCTATGCCCGCAACGGACATCCTTTGGTCGAGCGCGCCTGCGCCACCATCGGCATGGTCGCCGAACTGTTTCGCGACCACTGGCCGACGTCGGCGGCAGTCTATTTGCCGGACGGCAATGTGCCCGAACCCGCCTCGCTGTTCACGAACCGCGCGCTGGCGGAGACTTATGCCCGAGTCTTGCGCGAAGCGGAGAGCGCGGGCGGCGACCGCGTTGCGCAGATCGAGCGGGCACGCAAAGTCTGGTCACAGGGTTTTGTCGCGGAAGCGATCGACAGGTTCTGCCGCACCCAGAAAATCATGGACGTGTCGGGCGAGCGCCACAGCGGCTTTCTTACCGGCGCCGACATGGCGGCATGGCAGGCGCACGTCGAGCCGCCCCTCACTTACGACTACCGCAATTACACGGTTTGCAAGCCGGGCGTCTGGAGCCAGGGGCCGGTGGTGTTGCAACAGCTGGCGCTGCTGAAAGGTTTCGACCTCGACAGCCTCGATCCGACGGGACCGGATTTCATCCACCTGCAGGTCGAATGCGCCAAGCTGGCTTATGCCGATCGCGAAAGTTTCTACGGCGATCCTGATTTCGTCAAAGTGCCGATCGAGACACTGCTCTCGGACCGCTACAACGCCGAGCGCCGTAAACTGATCGACAAACGTGCGTCGCTCGATTTGCGGCCCGGCTCGGTCGAAGGCTTCGGCGCGGTCGTCGAAATGCGCCGCGCGGATGGCGCGCGCGCGGCGGTTGGCGCGTTCGGCGCCGGTGAACCAACCGTCGGCCGTCTCGGCGAGGTGCGCGGCGACACAGTCCATTTTGATATCATCGACACCGCCGGCAACATGGTCTCGTCGACGCCGTCGGGCGGCTGGCTGCAATCCTCGCCGGTTATTCCTGAACTCGGCTTCGGTCTTGGCACCCGCGCGCAGATGTTCTGGCTCGACGAGAAACAT
Organism: uncultured Alphaproteobacteria bacterium; assembly: GCA_963801955.1. Taxonomy (GTDB): domain Bacteria; phylum Pseudomonadota; class Alphaproteobacteria; order Rhizobiales; family Xanthobacteraceae; genus Pseudolabrys. The sequence goes on along the minus strand of CAWDGS010000001.1, from coordinate 258,363 downwards.
CCCGCCGCGCTGGCGCCGGGAAAGCGTCCGCGCACGACGCTGTCGCCGAGCCTGGCTCTGCGCGACGGCGAGCCATACCTGGCCTGGGGTTCGCCCGGTGGCGATCAGCAGGACCAATGGACCACGCAATTCTTCCTGCGGCACGTTCACGCCGGCATGAACCTGCAGGAAGCGATCGACGCCCCCGCCTGGCATTCCGAGCATTTCCCGATTTCATTCTGGCCCCGGACGGCGCGGCCGGGCGTGCTGGTCGTGGAAAATCGGCTGCCGGACGCGACCATCAGCGAATTGCGCACGCGCGGACATGAAGTCGAAGTCGGACCACCCTGGTCGGAAGGACGACTGACCGCAGCATCTCGCGTCGGCAAGCGTCGGCGCGCGGCCGCCAATCCGCGTGGCATGCAAGGCTACGCCGCCGGCCGATAGACGGCGCGCCGTCAACATTTACTCAATACGCGAAGCGACTGAAATCAAAGACGCGGTTGAGAGCGATGACAAGCAGAAGAAATCCCGCTGCCGCCGCGAACAAGATAATGGCGCCGACATAGTGCGCCGCCTCGACCTCTTGTTGTGCGGAGTTGGCGCGCCTGCAATTCTCCAGCTCCTCTTTGTTTGGCATCGGATTGTTTTCGCGGACTCAATGCGTCCAAAGCACAATCCTTTGCTAGCGCGCGCAGAACTCGCGAACCAACGAAAAGAAATGATCGTCTCATCTCGCGCGATGATGTGAGCGCGTCTTGTCCGATTCCCATGTCACCGCGAGCACGGCGCAGGCAAACGCCACGAAAGCAACGCCGACATAACCGGCAGCGTGGAAGTATTCGTGCACATATAAAAGCCCACCAATGCCGGAGCCGACCGCCTGCCCCACATAAAGCACCGACGTGTTGAGCGCGACCGAGGCACTCGCAAGATCGGGCGCGGCGGCGACGAGCCGCGCTTGCTGCATCGAGTTGATCGCAGAAAACCCAAATGCCCAGAAGAACACCCCTGCTCCCATCGCAAGCAACCAGCCGGCCCCCACGGCCCATACGGCCAGGCCGAAAAGCGTCGATGCCATGAATAGCGCGAGCGTCTTTTGCGTCCCGAGCGCCGTGACGATGGCACTGGCAACGACATTCCCGAGCAACCCGACAACGCCGTAAAATGCAAAAAAGACGCTGGCGACCGCCGCGCCGGTGCCAGTCAGGGCTTTCAACAGCGGTGCCAGATAAATGAAAACGGTGAACTGCCCCGATGTCTGCAGCAGTGTTACGAGCAGAATGAGCACAATGCGTTTGTTGTAGGCGATCGTGACATAGCTCTGCGGCGAGAGCGGCCGGCCTTTGAGTCCCTTCGGCAGAACCGCAAACAGTAAGGCAGCGACCGCGCCTGCGAGCGCCGCCAAAACGCCGTAGACGGCCTGCCAACCGAAATGTGTGGCAATCAAGGTGACGAGCGGCAGCCCCCCGGCGATGGCAATCGACCAGCCAAGGAATACAAAAGCAATTGCGCTGGGCCGTTCCCGATCCGACACGATCAATGCAACGGTGGCCGCCGCCTGCGGTGTGTAGATCGCTGCAACAGCCAACACCACGAGCCGCAGTGACAAATTGAGATTGTAATTCGGCGCCAGCGCCGATGCCGCCTCACCGGTTGCGATGATCACCAAAGTGGCGACGAGTAATGCGCGTCGGTCGATGCGTGTCGTCAGCCAGGCCATGACCGGGGAGCCGATAAAAAGAACGACCGCGCCGTAGGTCACCAGCAATCCGGTGTCGTGAATCCCGACATGCAGGCCTTCCGCCAGTTCCGCCAGCATTCCGGCGGGACCAAGGATCGTGAGGCCGGTAACGACGTTGCCGAGCATCAGCACGATGCGTGAGAAATAGCGGGGCACTGGGGATTCGCGCGTTGGAGGGCTGCCATCTAGCTAATGCAACAACGACCCCGGCGCCATGTTTTGCGCGCGCCCTGACCACGAAACATGCGAATGGCTCGGATGACGATTTTTGATGGCCGCACCCGGGCGGCGCCGGGGCTCCGCCCGGCGACCAACACGTGAATCACGAAAGTGTGTGGCGGCCGCTTCCCAATCCGCTTGCCAAGCGAGTTAGCATTTGCTAACTCGCTGCCTGTAGACACAATCATGCAGGTAAACGTCATGCTTCACGCCATCCGGACCGGTCTGGTCGCAGTCAAAAAGCCATTTCTCACGCGGCAGGGCGGGCCCATCATGAGCCGCCTCCGCATCCTGACGAGTTCGCAATTCACGGAACCACTTCCGGTCCTGTGCTGGCTGATTGAACATCCGGAAGGCGACATGCTCATCGATGCCGGAGTGAGCGGCGGACTGCGCCGGCCGGGCTATCTGGAGTCACTTGGCCGGTTCGACGCCTGGCTGGCGCGGCGCTTGTGCATTTTCGACCTTCCGCCCGGCGAGGAGATCGGGTCGCAGCTTCCACGCTTGCGTCCGCGCGGCACTGAGGGAATGCGCGTGGTCATGACGCACCTTCACCTCGATCACGTCGACGGCGTTATGGACCTCCCCGGCTGCGCGCTGTGGGTGAACGAGGCGGAATGGAAAAATCCGGCCGGCGCGCCAAAAGTGCTGCTGGCCCCGCTCAAACCCAACCTGTTTTCCTTTGCCAGGATGGCAATCGATGTGTTCGGTGTTGGCCATCCACTCACGCAAGCCGGCGACGTGATCGCCGTTCCAACGCCCGGTCACACACCGAACCACTGCTCGATACTCGTTCGCAAAGGCGGGCTGACCTATTTCATCGTCGGCGATGCGGTTTATAGTCAACACCAGTTGCTGGTCGGAGAATTAGCCGGCGGCCACGCTGACGCAAAGAGCGCCGCCGAAACCATCGCCAAGATCAGGGCCTATACCCGTCGAAACGACACGGTGCTGTTGCCTTCGCATGACCCGGACGCACCGCGGCGTCTGATCGAGAAAGAGATCGTGCCACGATGAAGCGTGCAACGCGCAAGACCGTGCGAGCCTCATTTTACGCGGCGACAGATTCGCCCGCCGTCCAGGCAAGCCTTGCGGCCGCCCTCACCTTGTTTACCCGAAACGGAATCGACGCCACGACCATTCGCGACATTGCCGAGAAGAGCGGCTACACCAATCCCGCCATCTTCAAGCATTTTGACAGCAAGGAAGCACTCGCCCTTTGCCTGTTCGAACGCTGCTACCGGTGGATCGCCAATGCGTTGCTTGCGACGGATGATGCAAACGCCGATGCGCGCACCCGCATTCTTGCCGTCGGAGACTGCGCGTTGCGTCTCATGGACGAGGACATCGAGGCTGTGCTGTGCGTTCAGGAGAATCTCCGGCGCTTCTGGCGCGATATCAAGCCGGATACACGCGCACTGAGTTTGTTGGCGCATGTACGGCGGCTGATCGCCAGCGGTGTCGCCGACGGTTCGGTATCGCCCGCGGCTCCGGCCAATTTGCTCGCCTCGGCGATTCTGGGATTTCTCGGGCAAATCGCGCGTGAATATTATTTCGGCGAGGTTGGCGAAGCCGCGACGGCGCAATCGCCGGCTGTTCGCGCGATCATCTTGCGCATCCTGAATACGGAAACAAACTGACGCTCAGTGCAGCCTGAATTCCCCGCTGATCGCTTTCAGCTCCGCAGGCTTGATCAGCTTGCAATGCGCGACCTGCACCGAGTGCAGCGGCCCTTCCAGCTTCTCCTGCCAGAACGCCAGAAACTTCTGCAGCTCGGGGAATTTCGGGAAGAGATCGTAGGCCTGCCAGACGTAGGACTGCAGCAGCCAGTGATGATCGGGACGCCGGTACAGGATATGCGCTGTCGTCAGGCCGAAGCCACTCACCTGCTTACGGAAGTCTTCTGACACGCCTTGCGAAACCATCGCGCCCTCCTTCGAGTTCGGACGTAAAGTTTCCAATTCCGGCACTCCCCATTGCAAGCCGAAAAGGTAAACAAGTTGTTTAAAATCAAGGCGGTAGCAGCAAGCCTCTTCGCCTGCTAACAGCCCCGGCGGCGTGCCGCTGCAAGCCGCGGGAGGTAACGTGGTCGGTGCCGGCGCCGTTCGATCACATGGCCGTTAACCATTGGCACCACTGGCTTTTCAGGAGTTGTTGGCACTCGACGCAAATGAGTGCTAAAAAATTTCCGCGTTGCCCCTTGCGGGCAAAAAACCGCCACCCATGTGGCGTTCAGGTGCTGGCGGGGGGACCAGTCAGCTACCAAAAAACTCGACCGTTCAATAATTTAGGAGGACTGCCATGAAGTTCCGCCCGCTTCACGACCGCGTCGTCGTCAAGCGCATCGATGCCGAGGACAAGACTGCCGGCGGCATCATCATTCCCGACACCGCCAAAGAGAAGCCCTCGCAGGGCGAAATCGTCGCCGTCGGCCCTGGTGGCCGCGACGAAAGCGGCAAGCTGATCCCGATCGATCTGAAGACCGGCGACACCGTGCTGTTCGGCAAATGGTCGGGCACCGAAGTGAAGATCGACGGCCAGGATCTCCTGATCATGAAGGAGTCCGACATCATGGGCGTGATCGAAGGCGGCAGCGTCGCCAAAAAGAAGGCCGCCTAAGGACGACGAACCAAACCGCTCATCCTTCGAGACGTCGCGCTTACGCGCGGCTCCTCAGGATGAGGACCGAAAACTGAAGGAAACAAAACAATGGCTGCTAAAGACGTCAAATTTTCCGTCGATGCACGCGACCGTATGCTGCGCGGCGTCGACATCCTCGCCAATGCGGTGAGGGTGACGCTCGGCCCCAAGGGCCGCAACGTCGTGCTCGATAAGTCGTTCGGCGCCCCGCGCATCACCAAGGACGGTGTGACGGTCGCGAAGGAAATCGAGCTCGAAGACAAGTTCGAGAACATGGGCGCGCAGATGGTGCGCGAAGTCGCTTCGAAGTCGTCCGACTTCGCCGGCGACGGCACCACCACCGCCACCGTGCTGGCCGCTTCCATCGTCAAGGAAGGCTCCAAGGCGGTTGCCGCCGGCATGAATCCGATGGACCTCAAGCGCGGCGTCGATCTCGCCGTCGAAGCCATCGTCGAGCACCTGAAGTCCAACTCCAAGAAGGTCACCTCGAACGAAGAGATCGCCCAGGTCGGCACGATTTCCGCCAACGGCGACGCCGAGATCGGCAAGTTCCTCGCCGATGCGATGAAGAAAGTCGGCAACGAGGGCGTGATCACGGTTGAAGAAGCAAAGTCGCTCGAGACCGAACTCGACGTGGTCGAAGGCATGCAGTTCGACCGCGGCTACATCTCCCCCTACTTCATCACCAATGCCGACAAGATGCGGACGGAGATGGATGACGCCTACATCCTCATCTACGAAAAGAAGCTGTCGGGTCTCCAGGAACTGCTGCCGCTGCTCGAGTCAGTGGTGCAGACCGGCAAGCCGCTTCTGATCGTGGCCGAGGACGTCGAGGGCGAGGCGCTTGCCACGCTCGTCGTCAACAAGCTGCGCGGCGGCCTCAAGGTTGCTGCCGTGAAGGCGCCGGGCTTCGGCGATCGCCGCAAGGCCATGCTGCAGGACATCGCCGTTCTGACCGGCGGCCAGGCGATCAGTGAAGATCTCGGCATCAAGCTCGAGAACGTCACGATCAACATGCTCGGCCGCGCCAAGAAGGTGATGATCGACAAGGAAAACACCACCATCGTCAACGGTGCCGGCAAGAAGGCCGACATCGAGGCGCGCGTGGCGCAGATCAAGGCGCAGATCGAGGAAACCACCTCGGACTACGACCGCGAGAAGCTGCAAGAGCGTCTTGCCAAGCTCGCGGGCGGCGTCGCGGTGATCCGCGTCGGCGGCGCCACCGAGATCGAGGTGAAGGAGCGCAAGGATCGCGTCGATGACGCGATGCATGCGACCCGCGCCGCGGTCGAGGAAGGCATCCTGCCGGGCGGCGGCGTTGCGCTGCTCCGCGCGGTCGAAGCCCTCAAGAGGGTGAAGACCGACAACGAAGACCAGAAGCACGGGGTCGATATCGTCCGCAAGGCGATCCAGGCTCCTGCCCGCCAGATCGCCTCCAATGCCGGCGCCGACGGTTCGGTCGTGGTCGGTAAGATCATGGAGAAGGATCAGTACTCCTACGGCTACGACGCGCAGGCCGGCGAGTACGGCAACATGGTCACCAAGGGCATCATCGACCCGACCAAGGTCGTGCGGGCGGCGATCCAGAACGCGGCTTCGGTCGCGGGTCTGCTGATCACCACCGAGGCGATGGTCGCCGAAATTCCGCAGAAGAAGTCGGCGGCCGGTATGCCCGGCGGCGGCGGAATGGGCGGCATGGGCGGCGGAATGGACTTCTAAGTCCGCCATTCCATTGCTATGAAAATGCCAAGGCCCGGGAGAAATCCCGGGCCTTGTGCTTGAGGCGACAATCTCTCGGACGTATGCGCAAAAAAGAAACGACCACACACGAAAAGGCGCGCGTTCATCCGGCGTCGCCCCGTCGCAGTGGCCGTCGTAGCGACGTACATACAATCGCTACTTGCAAATTACGCTATACTTCCAACATGACATGCGCATGACAGCGCAACCGGGCAATATTTACGTCGGGATCGGCGGCTGGACCTACGAGCCGTGGCGCGGCGTGTTTTATCCCAAGGGCCTGCCGCAAGCGCGCGAACTCGCTTACGCTGGAACGCACCTCACCTCGATCGAAATCAACGGCACCTTCTACCGCACGCAAAGCCCGGCGACTTTTCGTAAATGGGCTTCTGAGGTTCCGCACAAATTTGTTTTTTCGCTCAAGGGACCGCGCTACGCGGTCAACCGCCGCGTCCTGAGTGAAGCCGGCGACTCCATCAAACGATTTCTCGATTCGGGCGTGACGGAACTAGGGTCCCGCCTCGGCCCCCTCCTCTGGCAATTCGCCCCGACCAAGAAATTCGATGAGAAAGATTTTGGCGGTTTTCTTGAATTGCTTCCAAACAATTTCGACGGCCACCCGTTGCGCCATGTCGTCGAAGTCCGCCACGACAGCTTCAAGACGCCGGCGTTCCCGGCACTGCTGCGCAGGTTCTCGATTCCGGTCGTCTTCGCAGAACACGATAAATATCCTGCAATCGCCGACATCACCGGCGACTTCATCTACGCGCGGCTGCAGAAGGGTGACGAAAAGCTCAAGGCCGGCTATCCGCCGAAAGCGCTGGATAGCTGGGCCGCGCGCGCCAAAACCTGGGCGAAGGGCGGCGAACCGAAAGATCTGCCGCGGGTCGAAAAGGCCTATGCCACCAAACGGCCGCGCGATGTCTTTGTCTATTTCATCCACGAGGCGAAGTTGCGTGCGCCGGCCGCCGCCATGGCCCTGATCGAACGATTGTCATGAGCAAAAAAATGACTTCGTCGAAAAGGAAAATTCAGCCGCTGTACACGATCGGCTACGAGCAGGCCAAACCCGCGGCCGTGCTCGGACAACTCAAGCGCGCCAAGGTCCAACTGCTCGTCGATACGCGCGCGGTCGCCGCATCGCGCCGGCCGGGATTTTCCAAGCGGCAGCTTGCCGCCGCGCTGGACGAAGCCGACATTGCCTATATCCATTTGCAGAAACTGGGCACGCCATCGGAGGGCCGCACCGCCGCCCGCAGCGGCGACATCGATGCGTTATGGCGCATCTACGACAAGCACATCAAAACCAAAGATGCGCAGGATGCGCTGGACGAACTGATCGCGCTGATCAAGTCGGGGAAACGGATCGCCCTGCTCTGCTATTGCCGCGATCCAAAGACCTGTCATCGCAGCCGCATCGTGGCGAACGTGAAAAAACGGGTGCGCGTTGAAGTCGAAGATCTGATTCCGCCGCTGTACTAAAGCTATTCGGCGGGCTGGGCCGCGCTATGCCGCGCTTCGATGCTGATAATAAGCGAGACCAGCCCGAGCGTCGACAAGAACATGATCAACGCGATGATCGCATTGACGCCGAGCACCAGGCTGAATCCACCGTTCTTGTGCAGCAAGGCAATCAGGGCGACCGCCGCGCCGGCGCTGATAAACAACGTGAAATAACGAATGGCATAGACGCGACCGCGCCAGGCGTCGGCGGTATAGCGCGCGAGAATGATGTCGTTGACCGTGACCTGGCCATAGATTGCCGCAATGGCGATCGCCAGCGCCATCATCAGCGGGAATCCCGTTGCGTAGGTCGCCCAGAGGTTTCCGGCAAATCCCAACGCGGTCACCGCGGCAAAAATGACATACGGCGGCACCCATTCGACCAGGCGACCGACTGCAAGCTGCGCGATCGCACCACAGACCAGCACCGCGGTTGCGATACTGCCGACCAAAGCCAGCGGTACCGAGGTCGCCATGCCTTCATCGACGATCTTCGGCAGCGCGATCGTCAGCACGTTGAACACCAGGCCAGCGCTGAGCGCGATGACCAGAAAAAGTCCGAACAGCATAGCAGCGACTTTCGCCGTCAGCGGCACGGCGGGTTTCGACTGCCGCGTGTTCACGTGGTGGCGGTCGTCGGGCGTCAGCCAGTAATAGACAATTCCGGTCGCAACGCAGATCACCGCCGGTACGAGAAACGCGGCGCGCCAGCTCACCCATGTCGCCAGGGCGGCACTGATGCCGGCGGCGAGCGAGACCCCGAGATTGCCGCAGACCCCGTTGAAAGCGAGGGTACGGCCCTTGGCGCCCGACGCCTCGATCAGCATCGCCATGCCGACCGGGTGATAGATCGCCGCGAACACGCCGAGCATGAACATGCCGACGGCCAGCCACATCGGCGACGGCGCAAACGCCGTTCCGGCGAGCGACAGCCCGCAGCCGATATAGAACGCCACCATCATGTTGCGGCGGCTCCAGTGATCGGCGAGCCAACCCGCCGGCAGCGAGAAGATCCCGAAGGCGACAAAGGCCGCGCTCGAAAGCGCAATCAATTCGCTGTAGGGGCGCTGGTACACGACCTCCAGCCCGATCACGACGGTCGGGTAGATCAGCAGCACGAAATGGTCGATCGCATGCGCCCAGTTGAGGAAGGCGATCGAGCGGCGGCGGGCGGTATCGAGGCTCTGGCTGGCGGAGGCGGCGGTCATTTCAAGTCGGTCCGGCAAACGCGAGTCATTGGATGGATATACCTATTAGATAGGCCTTTGTCCTAACGGACGCCTACCTGTCCAGACTCGACTTATGGTGGCAGACACGCTTTAGTTGTATCATATCGGAATACAATCCAAGGGATTCGGGTCTGGAATGAGGTGTTGGAGGCGCGTTTGCGCGGCGGTTGTAGCCGTCGCGGCCTTCATTTCGTGCGTGTTTGCGGTGGATGGCGTCGCCTTGGCCAGTGAGGACGAGGACGCGCAAACCATGCTGTTCTCCGGACGCGACCTCTGGCGCAACGGGGTCTTCGCCTATGGCGGCTTCGTTTATGCCCCGGGTGGTCTCGATCAGGATGGGCTGCTCCTGAAAATATTATTGTCGGGCGGGCGCTACCGCTACGATGCGTCAAACCTCGGCGGTGAGCGCGTGATCGGCACCGAATGGCTCGCGCAAGTGCTTCCGGGCTGGCGGATCAAGCGCGGTGAGGCCGAATTCAAGTTCTTCATGGGTCCTGACATTCAGGTCCACCGCCTCCGGCCCGACGACCCGAACAATAAACTTCGCGGCCGTTCGTTCGGCCTGCGAACGGCAGCCGAACTGTGGTACGAGCCGACGCCCGACATGATGATCGCCGCGGACGTTTCGCTGTCATCGATTGCAACCAGCGACACAGCGCGGATCGCCTATGGTTGGCGAATTGTCGACGGAGGCGTTTACGTCGGTCCAGAACTTCAATATTTCGGGTCGGACGGCTACCGGCACTTACGGCTTGGTGCACATGTCACCACAATGAAGACCTCCGATGTCGAATGGTCGGCGGCGGCCGGCTGGGCAAGGGATTCCGCCGGGCGCTCAAGCCCCTACCTTCGGCTCAATCTTCTGAAAAGGCAGTAAGCTAGTCGAGCGTGCGCCGGAAGCGCGTGACCGCGATGGTCATTGCAATCAGCATCAGAACAAACATTGCAGCTGCGTCGTAACGTAAGTCGGACAGATTCGAGCCCTTAAGCATGATCGCCCGTATGACACGCAAAAAATGCGTCAGCGGCAGCGCCTCACCGACATACTGTGCCCAGACCGGCATTCCTGCGAACGGGAACAAGAAGCCGGACAACAGGATGTTAGGCAGGAAAAACATCATCGACATCTGCATGGCTTGCAGCTGGTTCTGCGCAATGGTCGAGAATGTGTAGCCGATGGACAGATTGGTCGCGATGAACAGCGTGCTCAATGCCGCCAGAACCGTGAGACTTCCGACAACAGGCACCTTGAACAGCGTGACTCCGATGCCAATGATCAAGGCCGCCTGCACAAAACCGACAAGTATGTAGGGCACGATCTTGCCCAGCATGATCTCGAAAGGCGTGATCGGCATGGACAGAAGATTTTCCATCGTGCCGCGCTCGATCTCACGCGTCACGGACAGTGCGGTAAAGATCAGCATGGTCATAGTGAGAATCGTCCCAACCAAACCCGGCACGATATTGAGCTGCGTCGCACCGGCGGGGTTGTAGCGGGCGTGGGTGCGGATCTCGAACGGCATCGCGGCACTCGCGGGTACGTCGCGGTCATGCGATAGCGCCGTCTGTAGGACCTGGCCGAGTGCACCAAGGGCCGTGCCAGATGCAACGGGGTCAGTTGCGTCAGCGAGGACCAGCATGGCGGGCTTGTCTCCACGGCGCACCGATCGTTCGAAATTGGCCGGAATTTCGATCGCAAACAGCACAGTGCCCGAGGCCAGCAGCTCATCGACCTCGGCCTCGGTGCGGGGAAGCCGGGTGACCTTGAAATATTTTGTGTTCTCCAGTGCCGCCAGAATGGACCGCGACAGGTCGCTCTGTTCCTGGATCAACACCGCCGTCGGAAGATCGCGCGGCGTGGTGTTGATGGCGTAACCGAACAACATCAGCTGCACCAACGGGATCATGATGATCATGGCGAACGAGACACGGTCGCGCTTGAGCTGGATGAATTCCTTCACCAGCATCGCCCAGGTCTTTCGCCAGAAACCTTCTCCGGGAAGCCGGCGCGGCGCCTCGGATGGCAGAAGGTGGGTCATTGGAAGTTGTCCTTCGACTTGCTCATCAAGTCGATAAACACATCCTCGAGCGAAGGCTCGGAGCGCTGCCACTCCAGTTCCTTGCGTTTGCGATAAGGTGCAATCGCCGCATCGAGCGCGTTTGCATCGCGCGCCGACACATGCAGGCTGGTGCCGAAGGGCGCCACCATATCGATGCCCGTCTTGTTGTTGAGTTCTTCGGCGAGTGCATTGAGCCCGTCGCCATTTACCGAACTAACGACGTAGGTCGTCAGATGTGAGGCTTCGATCACCTGCTCGACCGTGCCGTGCACCAGCAATTCGCCATAGGCGATGTACGCGATTTCGTGACAACGCTCGGCTTCGTCCATGTAATGAGTGGAAACCAGAACGGTGAGTCCGTCGGCTGCGAGCGCGTGAATCTCGTTCCAAAACTCGCGCCGCGCCTTGGGGTCAACGCCGGCCGTTGGCTCATCGAGCAACAGCAATTGCGGGCTCGGCAGCGTGCAAGCGCCAAGTGCCAGCCGTTGCTTCCAGCCGCCCGAGAGTTCACCGGCAATCTGTTCTTCGCGGCCGGTGAGACCAAGCCGTTCGATGGCGGCACGCGCCGCCGCAACCGGCTTGGCAAGCCCGTAAACACGACCGATGAACTCAAGGTTCTCGCGCACCGAGAGATCCTGATAGAGGCTGAAGCGCTGGGTCATGTAACCGACCTGCCGCTTGATCTTGTCGGTCTCGGTGCGGATATCGTAGCCGAGACATGTGCCGGTCCCCTCGTCCGGCGTGAGCAGTCCGCACAGCATGCGGATGGTTGTGGTCTTGCCGGAACCGTTGGGACCAAGGAAGCCATAGATAGTGCCGCGCTTGACCTGCATAGACAGGTTGCGCACCACCGCACGGCCGTCGAATTTTTTTGTCAGGCCATGGACATCAATGACGATGTCGGACGCATTCATTTCGACGGCTCTTTCGGCAGCGTGACGGTCACCGGCTGACCAACGCGGAATTTTTCCGGGTGGTCGGGCCGCGCTTCGATCAGAAATACGAGTTTCGCCCGTTCCTCAAGGCTGTAGATAACTGGCGGTGTATATTCGGCGCTGCGCGCGATAAAGCTGACTTTGGCCGTCAGGCCTTTCTCGCAACCGTCGCAGGACACCTCGACAGTTTGGCCATATTTGATTTCCGGCAGGATGGCCTGCGGGGCGAAAAAGCGGAGTTTCAGATTGCCTGGCGGCAATAGCGCCACCACCGGCCGGCCGGCCGGCACAGTTTCTCCCGGCCGGTAGTAGATCTGCTCAATCGTGCCATCTCCTGGACTGTAGGCGTTTCGCCGTCCGAGCCGCGTCTGCGACCAATCCAGGTTGGCTTTAGCCTGACGCAAGGCGGCTTCTGCGTCTTCGTAAGTTTTCTGCGTCCCCGCCGCCGACTTCAGCAACTCTTTCGCACGATCGAAGGATTGCTGCGCATTGATGACGGCCGTATTCCTGACGACCACGTCGGCTTTTTGCAAATCGTCGTCGACGGTGAACAAGACGTCGCCTTTCTGCACCTGGTCGCCTTCGCGGACTTTCAGCGTCTCCACCCGCCCCTGCTCATCGGGCGAAACGAAAATCAACTCGGCTTCAACCCAGCCCTGCAATACCCGGTCATTGTTGTTGCTGCATCCGGCAAGCGCGAGCATGGCGGCGGCGGCCGTTAACACCTTTGCAATTGTCATTTTCATGCTGTCCTCCGTGTGGAGAACAGCAGGTCGAGATGGGTCTTCATCATTTTGCGAACGTCCAGCGGTTCGAATCGTTCGAACAGCCCGCTCCAGATAATCGCGAGCATGCCCGGCGCCGCGATAATCTGCGGGAAGTCTGCAAGCCCCTCCGGCACTTCGCCGCGTGCGGCAGCGCGCCGCAGGAGAGATCGCACCGCTGCGATGATGCGCGAAAGAACCTCGCGATAATAAAATTCAGCGAGCTTCGGGAAACGCCGCCCCTCCGAGATCATGAGACGGACCACGTCCTTGCGCCGCGTCTCATAAACCTCACGCACAAATAATTCGGCGATACGGTCTGCAAGCATCGGGAGCGGCACGTCGGACTGGCCCAACGCCTCGATGGTGCCGACCAGAGGCGTAAGCATGGTACGTATCAGTTCCTGAAACAGACTCTCCTTGTCGCGGAAGTAGAGGTAGATCGTGCCCTTGGCGACGCCGGCCCGCCGCGCCACATCGTCGAGGCGGGCTGCCTCGAAGCCCCGGCTCGCAAACTCATCGAGAGCGGCCGCGAGAATTGCATCGCGACGATCCGCGCTCCGGGCCTTACGCGCCGCGCTTCCAGGGACACCTGCGGCCCGGGCCGCCGCCACCGCACGCTTGCGGCTGCCTGCTCTGCGTCCGCTTGATTTCCGGGATCTGGTCGGCCTCAACATCGTTGCACCAATTATGACTGACTGGTCAGTCATTATTTAGTGCAAAAACAGGCGCCGCGCAAGGTCTTTGTTTCGTGAGTTAAATCAGCTATTTAGAAGGCCGGCACGAGCGTCTGGCCGTACCGGGAGCGCGGGTAATGCCTGAACCGGCGCGGTATGCCCAGTACGGACTAAGGCAGCGCGAGCCGTGGCGCGCGCCGTATTGACCGTCACAAACATCAGCGTTGCGGTCGCGAGCACCAAAGCTCCGACCACAAGCGCGCGCATGACTGGCGCATAGATGTTGCTCATCGCCCCTTCCCTGCCTGAGGGTCCCATCAGATAGGGGTGAGTTGGGTAACGCGATCAATGATTTGAAGTCTTAAGCCCGCTCGATTTCTGACTTGACGGCGGAAAGCGACTCGGGAGTGTCCACGTCGGTCAACGCGGCGTCGCCGGCAACCGGCACTTCCACCACTGCCTCGGCATAAGTGCCGATCAGATGGCGTGCGCCGATATCGCCTTGAATCGCCATCAGGTCGTGGAAGAAGCGGCGCGACCACACGACCGGATTGCCGCGCCGGCCATCGATACTTGGCACAACGACCAGCGCGCCACGCTCCGGGTCGAAGGCAGAGACAAGCTTGTTGATCAACGCTGCGTCCACTTGCGGCATGTCTCCGAGGCAAACGATTGCAGCGTCGGCCTCATCCGGCACAGCCGCGATGCCCGCCTTGAGCGAGGTGCCAAGACCATCCGCGAAATCCGGATTGTGCACGAGCCGCACCGGCAAGCCGCGCAAGGCTGTCTCCACTTTCTCGCGCTCGTGCCCGGTGACGACGATCACCGGCGTCGCGCGGGAGGCAATGGCCTGTTCGGCGGCAATCCGCACCAGCGGCTTGCCGCCGATTTCGGCCAACATTTTGTTGACCGCACCCATACGCGTGGAGCGTCCAGCCGCGAGCACCACCGCAGCAACATGGCGGCCCTTCTCCGGCGCCGGCTCCTCTCGTGGCTGCGGACGCGTAACGATCTCCATCAGCAATCCGCCAACGCCCATGCCGGTAATATCTGCGCGCGTGACCGGCAACCCGGCGAGCAAGCGCATGAGCACCCAATCGAACCCATTTTCCTTGGGGCTGCGCGCGCAACCGGGCGCGCCAATCACCGCCTGTCCATGCAGCCGGCCGATCAACATCAGATTTCCTGGGTCGACCGGCATGCCGAAATGTTCAATCTCGCCGCCAACGGCTTCAATTGCGGCAGGGATCACGTCTCGGCGATCCGCTATCGCGGAAGCACCAAACACGATGACCAGTTCGGCGCCCGCCTTAAGCACCTCGTCGATCGCGCGCGCGAGTGCCGCCTGCTCGTGCGGCACCCGTCGCTCGGCGATGATGGATGCACCGGCCGGCGCAATGCGCGTCGCGGTGATCTTGAGCGTCTTCTCGACAACCTTTGGCGCAAGACCCGGCAACAGTGTCGAAACAATGCCAATTTTTCGTACTTTATACGGAGCGACGCGAACGACTGATTTCGCTTTTTCAGCGGTGGCAACGGCCTGATCGCGCGCGGCGCCGGCCACGGCAAAGGGAATGATCTTCACGGTCGCGATCATTTCGCCTTCGACCACCGGCTTGTAGGCCGGACAGCGTCGCTACGGTGATCGCTTCATCAATCCGGTTGAGTGCATCGACCGCTGGCCGGTCGATGACCAGAACGCCGGCGCGTTCAGCAAAGAGATTGCAGCGACCCGTGAATGCGCGATCGGCGCGCGTGCCCTCGCCTTTCACGGCCGCAGCGATGTCAGCAGCGGCCTGGTCTTCGGAAACATCGCCCGGATCTAGCCGCGCCACAGTAATTTCCTTGACACCGGCAGCCTTGAGCGCTGCGACTTCGGCTGGCCCGATCAGCGTGCCTTTCTTAAGCACGAACTCACCCTGGCGGATCGAATGCACCGCGGTCGCACCAACAGCGTCAGCGACCGGGACAGCACCGAACTTCATGCCGCCTCCGCCTTCTGGCGCAGCACTTGCGTGATCTCGCCCATGATGGCGACTGCAATTTCGGCCGGCGACACCGCATCGATATCGAGTCCGATCGGGGCATGAATGCGTGCAATATCGGCGTCCGTGATTCCGGACTGCTTTAACCGCTCCACCCGCTTGGCATGCGTCTTCCTTGAACCGAGAGCGCCGATGTAGAAACAGTCCCGCGCGAGCGCATGCTTCAATGCCGGATCATCGATCTTCGGATCGTGGGTGAGCGCAACAAAGGCCGTGTAGTGGTCGATGCCGAGCGGTGGTAGCGCAACGTCGGGCCACTCTGCGATCACTTTGACATCGGGGAAATCGTTCGATCGAGGCAAACGCGGTGCGCGGGTCGACAATGGTCACGTCATAGCCGAGCAATTGTCCAAGCGGCGCCAATGTCTGGCTGATATGGACCGCCCCGGTTATCACCAGTCGCGGCGACGGCACATAGACAGTGAGGAAAAAACGGCCCTGCGGTGTCTCTTCCATGCCGCTTTTGGCCATGCGCAGACGTTTTTCGATCGCCTCTTTTAGCGCATCTTTTGAAATTCCGGTTGCCTTCACGAGCCGTTGCTCGCCGCTCGCCACGTCGGTGACAAGCACCACGGCGCGGCGCGCCGCTCGTTCGGCATTGAGCGCCTGGAGGATGTCGAGTTTCACGCTTCAGCTCACCTTCTCGACGTAAACGCGGATCGTACCGCCACAGGACAGCCCGACGTTCCAGGCCTGCTCGTCGGCGACGCCGAACTCCAGCATCTTCGGCTTGCCGCTTTCGATCACATCGATGGCTTCCGTGACCACCGCGCCTTCGACGCAGCCACCGGAAACCGAACCCAGGAAATTGCCTTCGTTGTCGATCACCAGATTGGACCCGATGGGCCGCGGCGCCGAACCCCAGGTTTCGACCACCGTTGCGAGCGCCACACCGCGCCCTGATTTCCGCCATTCCTCGGCGGCTTTGAGAATGTCTTCATCGCGAGCCAGCATAGCGAACCTCCATTTCTAACTCGTCATGCCCGGCGTTATGCCGGGCATCCACGTCTTTAGTGCATCAAAGCAAGACGTGGATGGCCGGGACAAGCCCGGCCATGACGAAGAAAACTATGCAACCTGCCTCAGCATCAATTTCGGATCGTAGCGTTTGGCGGCTGCACCCGACAGGGCACGCACCAGTTCAGCCATCGATTGCAGATTGTGGATTGGCCGCAGTTCATCAACATGCGGCAGCATGGTCCGCACGCCCTTGGCGCGCGCTTCGAAACCATCAAAGCGCAAGAGCGGATTGAGCCAGATGAGCCGGCGACACGAGCGGTGCAACCGATCCATCTCGAAAGATAGCGTGTCATCGGCATCACGCTCAAGCCCATCGGTGATCAACAGCACCACGGCACCCTGGCTGAGAACCCGGCGCGCCCATTGCTTGTTGAATAGGTGAATCGATGAACCGATGCGCGTCCCGCCCGACCAGTCGGCAACATCGGCCGAGCACGCGGCGAGCGCCTCATCCGGGTCACGCTGGCGAATGGCGCGCGTGACATTCGTCAGTCGGGTGCCGAACAAAAAGGTCGACACGCGTTTGCGCGCGTCGGTGACCGCATGAAGAAAATGCAGGAATAACCGTGTGTATTCGCTCATCGACCCGAGATATCCAGGAGTGCCACGATTGGCGGTTCTTTCACGCGCGGCCCGAGATATTTGAGGTCGATAACCGCGCCGCCGGCCTTCATGCTGGCGCGCAACGTGCGCCGGATATCGATCAGATGGCCGCGCCGGCTGGCGGCCAACCGCCGCGTACGAACCTCATCGAGCGGCAGCGTCAGCCGTGCAATGGCTTCTTTCGCGGCAGCAATCTCCGCGGCCGTCATTTGCGCAAAGTCCTTCGTCTGAAGCACCTCGCGGTCGGACACCGTCAACCGCGCATCGATCTCGACTTCTGATTTTTCGTCTTCGCGCGCAAGACCGGAAAACAGCGCCTCTTGAATGCGCTGCGCACCCGCTGGCGGGGCCTTTTGTGCACCGGCCTGCGTCTCCGGCAGCATCGACGCAATCATCTTGTCGATATAGCCGCGCTTCCGAAAGAAAATCCGGAACGCCTGGTCGAACAAGATCGTGTGTTCGTGCCGTTTGACGAAAACGGAATGAAGCGTCCAGTAAAAATCGTCGCGCGCACCGATATGGGCTACCCCAAGCGCTTCCAGGGCATCGAGCACCGCGCCTGGACCCACCGGTATTCCCGCCGCGCGCAACGCGCGTGCGAAGTAAAGGATGTTTTCGGCGAGACGGCCCTGACTATCGGCCATAACTTCACTCCGCCGCGCGCAGGTCCGACTTCACCTCGTCGAGCAGTTGCTTGATCTTGGTGCCGTCGAGTCGTGCGATATCGTCCTGGTACTTGAGCAACACACCGAGCGTGTCCGACACCGTCGCCGGATCGAGCGCGACCACATCGAGTTCAGTAAGAGCAGAGGCCCAGTCCAACGTCTCAGCCACGCCGGGCGATTTGAACAGGTCTTCCTTGCGCAAGGTCTGGACAAACGTCACGACTTGCTCGGATAATTTCTTGGAAATACCCGGCACCTTGGCACGCAGGATCTTCAATTCGCGCTCGGCGTTCGGATAGCCAACCCAGTGATAGAGGCATCTGCGTTTCAGTGCGTCGTGCACTTCGCGTGTCCGGTTCGAGGTCACCACGACGATCGGCGGCTGCGCGGCCTTTACGGTCCCCAGCTCCGGAACGGTCACCTGGAAGTCGGCGAGCACCTCCAGCAGGAATGCTTCGAAGGCCTCGTCGGTGCGGTCGATTTCGTCGATCAAGAGAACCGGAGCGCCTGCCGGGTCCGCTTCGAGCGCCTGCAACAACGGACGCTTGATCAGGAAGCGTTCGGAAAAAACGTCATGTTCGATCCGCGCGCGATCACCCTCGCCTTCAGCTTCCGCCAGACGAATGGCAATCATCTGGGCGCCGTAGTTCCACTCGTAGACCGCTGAAGAAACGTCCAGACCTTCATAGCACTGGAGGCGGATCAGCCGGCGACCGAGCGTGCGGCTCAGCACCTTGGCGATTTCGGTCTTGCCGACGCCGGCCTCGCCCTCAACGAACAATGGCCGGCCCATCTTGAGCGCCAAATACAGCACCGTCGCCAGCGAGCGGTCGGCGATGTAATCGGCCTTGGCCAGCAGGTCGAGCGTTGAATTGATCGAGTTGGGAAGCGTCTTATCTGCCATGCGGGGACTTTATCCTACCACGCGCGTGTCTTACATGTGGGTATCGAAGGCCCCGCCAGCCAGGATTAATGCCATGACGAAGCCCATGACCCTCGAAAAAGATGCCCTGCGCATGCCCACCATCGATCCGGGGGTTCGGATAGGCCATGTCCATCTGAAAGTCGCCGATCTTCAACGGGCGCTCGATTTCTACTGTGGGGTGCTGGGTTTTACGGTCACCACGACACGGCCGGGCGCCGCCTTCATCTCAGCGGGCGGCTATCACCACCACCTGGGCCTGAATACCTGGGAGAGCCTCGGAGGTACACCGCCGGCTCAAGGCACGACCGGGCTTTACCATACCGCCATTCTTTACCCGACCCGGAAGCTCCTCGCCGACGCTTTGCGGCGTTTGATCGTGGCCAAAATTCCGCTCGAAGGCGCCAGCGACCACGGCGTTAGCGAAGCACTCTATCTTCGCGATCCGGATGATAACGGCGTCGAACTATACTGGGATCGGCCAAAAGAAAAATGGCCGCAGAAGCCGGACGGCTCCTTGCAGATGTTCACACATCCGCTCGACCTTCATGATCTTCTCGCCGAGTTGGATAAGAGCTAGGCCGTCGCCTTCGCCAGCGCGCGTCGCGCCAGTACACCAACGAGATGCGCGCGGTATTCAGGGCTGGCGTGAATATCGCTGTTCATGCCGGTCGCCGGAATGGTCATCCCTTCAAGTGACTTCGCCGAAAAGCGCTTCTTGAGTGCTTCCTCGAACGACTTCACCCGGAACACGCCATTGGCGCCGGCGCCTGTCACAGCGACGCGAATATCAGCGCCTCGCTTCGACACAAACACACCGACCAGCGCGAAGCCGGACGCCGGATGCTTGAATTTTTCGTAGGCCGCCTTCTTTGCAATCGGGAAGCTGATTTTGGTGATGATCTCACCGTCTTCCAGCGCGGTCGAAAACATGCCGGTGAAAAAATCATCGGCCGCGATGCGCCGCTTGTTGGTGATGATGGTTGCACCGAGTCCCAAAACCGCCGCCGGATAATCGGCATTCGGATCGTTGTTGGCGATCGAACCGCCGATGGTGCCACGGTTGCGAACCTGCGGGTCGCCCACGGAGGCCGGCACCGACGCAAGCCCCGGCAACGCCTGCTGCAACACCGGTGAATTGGCGGCGTCCGCATGGCGTGTCATTGCGCCGATGACAATCGATCGTCCCTTCTGTTCGACGCCGCTCAATCCCTCGACCAAGGAAAGATCGATCAAAGCCGATGGCTGCGCCAGCCGTTGCTTCATGACCGGCAGCAGCGAATGGCCACCGGCCAGCAGCTTGGCGTCCGGATTGCGCGTCAGCAGGCCAGCAGCCTGGCGGACCGTGGTGGGACGATGAAAAGTAAAATTGTACATCGACGTCTCCTGTGATTACGCAGCCCGGCGCGGTTGCGCCCGTTTGAGTGCCGACCACACCGCGTTGGCGGTGGCCGGCATGGCTAATTCTTCGGTTCCGATCGCATCGGTAATCGCATTGATCACCGCAGCGGGTGATGCGATTGCTCCAGCCTCGCCGCAGCCTTTGATACCGAGCGGATTTGACGGTGACTTGGTTTCAGTCAGACCGATTTGAAACGACGGCAGATCGTGAGCGCGTGGCATGGTGTAGTCCATCATCGAACACGTCAGGAGCTGACCGTCTTTGTCATAGACCGCGCGTTCCAGCAGGGCCTGGCCGATTCCTTGCGCGATTCCGCCGTGCACCTGGCCTTCAACGATCATCGGATTGATGACGGTGCCGAAATCATCCACCGCGGTCCAATTCACGATGTCGGTCTTGCCCGTGTCGCTATCGACCTCGACTTCGCAGATATGGCAACCGGCCGGAAACGTGAAATTGGTTGGATCGTAGAACGATGTCTCCTTCAATCCGGGCTCGAGCTCGGCGCCAGTAAACTTGTGCGCGATATAGGCGTTAAGCGCGACATCGCCGAACGCGGCTGATTTATCGGTCCCGGCAACCGTGAACTTGCCGTCCTTGAACTCGATGTCGCCCTCTGCCGCCTCCAGCATGAAGGCTGCGACCTTCTTGGCCTTGGCTTCGATCTTGTCGAGCGCCTTGACGATCGCTGTCATGCCGACCGCGCCGGAACGCGAGCCATAGGTGCCCATTCCGAACTGCACCTTGTCGGTGTCGCCGTGCACGATCGAGACATTCTCGAACGGAATGCCGAGCCGCTCCGACACCAGCTGGGCGAAAGTGGTTTCATGGCCTTGGCCATGTGCATGGCAGCCGGTGAGCACTTCCACGCTGCCGGTCGGGTTGACCCGCACCTCAGCGGATTCCCACAAGCCCACGCCTGCGCCAAGCGAGCCGGCCGCCTGGCTCGGTGCGAGGCCGCAGGCCTCAATGTAAGTTGAATAGCCCAGGCCGCGCAGTTTGCCGTGACGCGCCGCCTCGCGTCTGCGCTTGTTGAAACCCTTCACATCGGCGAGCTCCAAAGCTTTCTTGAGCGAGGCGTTATAGTCGCCTGCGTCGTACGCCATAATGACGGGCGTCTGGTGCGGAAACGACTTGATGAAATTGCGTTTGCGCAAATCGGCGGGATCCATGTCCAGCTGACGTGCCGCCACCTCGACCAATCGCTCCACTACGAAGGTCGCTTCCGGACGTCCCGCGCCACGATAAGCGTCGACGGGCGCGGTGTTGGTGTAGACCGCGTCGACCTCGCAATAGATGTGCGGGATGTCGTATTGGCCCGACAGCAAGGTGGCGTAGAGATAAGTCGGCACTGACGACGAAAACGTCGACATATAGGCGCCGAGATTGGCGATGGTCTTGGCGCGCAGTGCCAAAATCTTGCCGTTCGCGTCCAGGGCAAGTTCCGCGTGGGTGACGTGGTCGCGGCCATGCGCATCGGTGAGAAAGGATTCGGACCGATCCGCCGTCCACTTCACCGGGCGCTGGACCTTGCGCGCCGCCCAAAGACAAACGACCTCTTCGGGATAAATGAAGATTTTCGAGCCGAAGCCGCCGCCCACGTCAGGTGCGATGACGCGTAATTTGTGCTCGGGCGCCATGCCGACAAAGGCAGCAATGACGAGACGCGCCACGTGGGGGTTCTGCGACGTGTTCCACAATGTAAGGCCATCGGTGCCGGCGTCGTACTCAGCGAGCGCAGCACGCGGCTCCACCGCGTTCGGAACGAGTCGATTATTGATGATGTCGAGCTTGGTAACATGCTTGGCGGCTGCAAAAGCCGCGTCGGTCGCCTTCGCGTCGCCAAGATGCCATTCGTAAATCGTATTCTTGGGTGCGATCTCGTGTATTTGTGGACCGCTCTTCGCCTTGGCGGGATCGATCACAGAAGGCAGAACTTCGTAGTCGACTTTAACTTTCTCGGCGGCGTCGCGAGCCTGCGCCAGCGTTTCGCCAATCACCACCGCCACCGCGTCGCCCACACAGTTGACCTTGCCGGAGGCGAGCGCCGGGTGCGGCGCCATCTTCATCGGCGTGCCGTCCTTCGAATGAATCATCCAACCGCAGATGAGATTGCCGATCTTGTCGCTGGCCAATTCAGCGCCGGTGAGAACGGCAACAACGCCCGGCAAAGATTTCGCGGCGCTGATATCGATACTCTTGATTTTTGCGTGAGCATGCGGCGACCGCACGAAAACGGCACGGGTTTCGCCCGGCCGTACGACGTCATCGGTGTATTGGCCCTTGCCCGTGATGAAACGGAAGTCTTCCTTCCGGCGCACCGCCGCGCCGATACCCGTCGCGCTCATGGCGGTCTCCCCCGTTAACTCCTGGACATTACTCCGCAGCCTGACGCGCGCCACCTTTGGCCATGGCTTTCGCACCAGCGGCAATCGCTTTGACGATGTTGTGGTAGCCGGTGCAGCGGCAGATATTTCCGTCGAGCTGTTCGCGGATTGTGTGTTCATCGAGATCGTTGCCGCGGCGACGTACGATATCCAGCGCAGCCATGATCATTCCCGGCGTACAGAAACCGCACTGCAGACCATGGTGCTCGCGGAAGGCTTCCTGCATTGGATGCAGCGGCCCGTTCGGCTCAGCCAGTCCTTCGATCGTCGTGACCTTCGTCCCCTCGCACTGCAGGGCGAGCGTGGTGCAGGCCTTGGTGGCGATGCCGTCTATATGAACGACACAGGCCCCGCACTGCGACGTGTCGCAGCCGACATGCGTGCCGGTGAGGCGCAGATTTTCGCGCAGGAATTGCACCAGCAGGGTGCGCGCTTCGACATCGCCAGTGACGGCTTTGCCATTCACCGTCATGGATACGGCAGGCATGACCTTCCTCCCAATTTGGGGCCAAAGACCCTCTTTTTGCCCCGCCCGACGCAACCCGGCGCGGTTCGACTGCGGAATCGTGCCGATTTTGGCCCGATCGCGACTTGGAACATGAATAAGTCTGAACCCCGATTGCGGGTTGGGTCAAGGGAGTCAAAAGGTGAAAACGTCTTCAAACTGCGGTGAACGGGTCAGCCCGATGCCACGTTCGCAGCGAAATTCTTGAAGAAGTCATCGGCGATCTTCTTGGCGGCGCCGTTGACGAGGCGCTGGCCAAGCTGGGCAAGCTTTCCGCCGATTTGTGCCTCGACATTGTAGGTGAGCAGTGTCCCACCGTCCTTTTCGGTCAGCGCGACCGTCGCACCGCCCTTGGCAAAGCCAGCGACCCCACCGTCCCCCTCACCTGAAATTTTGTAGCCATTCGGTGGGTTAAGGTCCGTCAGATGAACCTTTCCTTTAAAGCGTGCCTTGACTGGGCCAATCTTGGTCACAGCGACGGCCTGGAATTCAGTTTCCGAGGTCTTGTTGAGTTCTTCGCAGCCGGGAATACAGGACCTCAGGACTTCGGCGTCGTTGAGCTTCGCCCATACGACTTCACGGCTGGCCGGAAGCTGAACCTCACCCGTCATTGTCATCGCCATCGAACATCTCCCTTACGGCCGGCCAGCCCTGGCCTGGACAACCCGACTTACCCTCCGAGCGCCGCCATGAAAAGAGCTATGCAGAAAGCGCGCGGCCCATTAAGGGTGTCGGCCACGCCACACCTTAACAATCAGAACATTGTCTTACGGGAGGACTTTCATGCCAATGATCAACGCCGATGACGGCTGCCCAATTCATGTCGAGGTTGAAGGCCGGGACACCGCGCCCGTGCTGATGCTGTCGAATTCCCTCGGCACCAACCTGCATATGTGGGACGACCAGGTCGGCGAATGGGCCAAGCATTTTCGGGTGGTGCGTTACGACCGCCGCGGCCACGGTAAATCCGGCACACCGAAAGGTCCCTACTCGATGGAGCGCTTCGGCCGCGACGTGATCGCCGTGGCGGACGCGCTCAAGGTCAAAAAGTTCAACTGGTGCGGCCTGTCGATGGGCGGAATGGTCGGTCAGTGGCTGGGAGCGAACGCGCCCGATCGCGTCGAGAAACTCGTCCTCTCCAACACCAACTTCAACTACGCGGACAAGACGCCGTGGAACGACCGGATCAAGCTCGTGAAGGAAAAGGGTCTTGGTGAACTTGTAAATCCAAACATGGAGCGCTGGTTCACTAAGGAATTTCGCGATCGCGCGCCGCAAACCCTCGCGCGCATGAAGGACATTTTCCTCGCTACCAGCCCGATCGGTTACGTCGCAAGTTGCGAAGCGATCCGCGACATGGACTTCACCGCCTCCAATCCACGTATCAGCGCGCCGACGCTGGTGATCGTCGGCAAGCAGGACCCGGCAACCCCGCCCAGCCGCCGGCGAAGCGATCGCCAAGCAGATCAAGGGGGCCAAAGTCGCCGCCCTTGATGCTGCGCATATCGCCAACATGGAGCAGCCGAAGCTCTACACCGAGACCGTCCTCAACTTCCTCCATTCGTAAAGGCCGTCGCCATGGACGAAAAGGAACGCCACGAACGCGGCATGGCCCAGCGCCGCAAGGTCCTGGGCAATGAGTGGGTTGATCGCGCCAACGCGAAGAAGACGTCTTTTAATGCCGAATTCCAGGATTTCATCACCCGTGCCGCCTGGGGCGAGATCTGGACGCGCCCGCATTACGACGAGCGCACGCGGCGCATCCTGGTGATTGGCACCATGCTGGCCCTCGATAAATGGGAAGAGTTTCGCATGCACGTGCGTGCGGCCCTCACCGAAGGCGGCTTCACGCCCGATGATATCAAGGAAATCATTCTACAGCAGGCAATCTATTGCGGCGTACCTGCCGCCAATCATGCCTTCAAGGAAGCTGCCGAAGTTATTGGCGACGTGAAGGCCAAATAGCCATCGCGGCGCCCGCCCAAACGGGCGGAATAGTCAACTGTCGATCAACGCCAGATCGTGAACCAGTTGGCTTTTTTCGGAGTGGCTGTGACCGTGACAGGCGCCGCGTCCGCGTGAATGTAAATTCGTTCGACAATGCAGAGTCCCACCGCAAGTGCCGCAAACAACAGCTGGACCATGTGTTCGCGCATCAGGTCACTGCTGTGCGACCAGGCTGCTGGACCAACTGACGCGATACTGATCAGCACAACCAGGATCAGACCGGCTTCCAGAATTTCCGAGTCCGCCTGCCCGCGTGTCATATGACGGAACCGATCCACGATGTGGTAGGCGCAGATGGCGGCGACGGCGAGCTTCAGTGTTGCAAAAAAGACAGCGAGCTTGATTAGCCCGATCGGTTCGAGGCCAAAAATCCGACCAATTCCGAAGACGTATTGCGACCGCCAGGGATCGTCGAGACCATAAGACGGCGACGTAAGAACCCGCAGGGCGTCATAGCCCCAAAACAATGTGAAATAGAGCGCGATTGCGACGATGATGGCCACGGTGGCTGTTGAAAGTTTTGGCACGGATTCCTCCTCACGCGTGGGTCCATGCGTAACCCCCTAAAATGCGAATTTCAAAAGAAACCGAAACTTTACCTTACCGGTTAGGCGTTTAACCCTGCCCGATTAACCAAGCCGGTTCTCAAAGTTCCGACAGGTCGAGCACAGGAAGCGGCGTGGCGGAACCTATCGGTGCGGTTATCGCCCTCGTTTTCATCCGAAGCAATTCACTGCACGCAAAACGGTGATCAGTTTCTAACTGATGCGTCCGTCGCGGAATGCCTGCGGTGTCATACCGGTCTGCTTGCGGAAAAACCGTGTGAAATGTGACGGATCGGAAAATGACAGATCATAGGCAATCTCGTGAATTGGCTGTGTTGTAAAAACAAGTTGTCGTTTGGCCTCAGTCAGCACGCGCTGGCGGATCATGTGACCAGCGGTCACTCCAGTGGCACGTTTCACGTGATCGTTCAGCCGGTCCGCGGTCATTGCCAGTTTTCCGGCATAGAAGCTGATCAGCCTTTCCTTGCGAAAGTGCTCGTCGAGCAACCGGCGCAGTTCTTCCACCCGCGCGTCTTTTCGGGTGAGCGTCACTGCGCCCGAGCGCGAGCGGCTCACCGCGAGCCGCACGATCTCAATTACGATTAGCGTCAGCAGCCCGCGCATGGCGAGGCGGAATCCCTCGCGCGCGAGGGACGCCTCTTCTTTGAGATCGGTGCACAACGCAGACAAGCGCTTGACTTCCGAGGCGTCGGCGAGCGGCAGCAGCGGATCGGCTGCCACCGTTTTCAGACGAGCCATTGCCTCACCGGACTGATCGCCGAGCGCGTCCGCGACATCTTCGGTAAAACTCACCACCCAACCATCGGTCACGTCACGCTTGAAGCGAAAGCCGTGGGCGGTCGTCGCCGGAACCAGGATTGCGGCCGGCGCTGAAAAGGACACGGTCGCGGCCTCGTAACTGAATTCACCGCCACCCTTCTCGATCAACAAAACCTGAATCAAGTTGCGATGACGATGGGCCCGGATTGTCCAATCATGCACCGACGAACGTGAGGCAATGGTCTCGATGTGAATGAAATCAAAAGCAGCATCGTCCGGCGGATCGCCATACAGATGAAAGAGCGGGAGCGCGGATACAGTCCCCATGCGTCAAGCATATGCGACGAATTTTCAAACGCCAACGTCGTTATGTCGCGCACAAAATAGAAAACCCCACCGCAAGGTGGGGCTTTCTCATCAAATCACTTTCGGATTAGCGGTTGTGCTGACCCTGCTGGTTCTGCTGACCACCCTGGCCGGGCCGCGGCGGCTGCTGCTGTTGCTGCTGGCCGGGCTTCTGCTGTCCGCCGCCCTGCTGCTGGCCACCCTGCTGCTGACCGCCTTGCTGCTGCTGGCCGGGCTTCTGGTTTGGATTTTGATTCATCGAACTTTCCTCTCCAACGTTGATTTGAAGCGCCATGTCGATCACTCGCGCTCCATGGCAAAGGACAATGCGTGGTGGTTGCATTCGTTCCCGTTCATTGGCCCGCTCAACTTTGATGAAAATGTGTTCGGAACTCGCTTGCGGCAATGTGAGTTTCACATCCGCAAAAACGGAGGAGCGAACAATGGGACGCTACATGTTGCTTTGGCTACTTGGAGTACCAATTCCAATTCTCGTATTGATCTGGTTATTTGGCGGGCTGCATTAAGAACGGCAGACGCGAACTTCGCCCGACAATCCAAGGTGGCAGGCTTGCCCAGATAAGCGCATTTCCCGCAGACACGGTGCGCGGCTGACCTCTCCCCACAGACAAACTTAGCCACACGCCGCCGTTGCGGCGTTGCCGCCTTTGCCATGCCCTGTTAAGCCTTTCTGCGAGGGGCCCAATAGTCGTCTGCCGGACGACTTCGGGAAGTCGCAGGGGACGGGATGGAAGTCTTCCTCCAGCAGTTGATTAACGGCATCACGCTTGGCTCGATCTACGGTCTGATCGCCATTGGGTACACCATGGTGTTCGGCATCATCGGCATGGTGAATTTTGCCCATGGCGATGTGTTTATGGTGTCCGCCTTTATCGCTTTGGTCGCCTACTTGATTCTGGTGACCGTGCTGGGCATCTCGTCGATCGCACTCACGCTGTTCATCGTACTGATCGCGGCGATGGTGTTCACGTCGATGGTGAACTGGACAATCGAGCGGCTCGCTTATCGGCCGCTGCGTGGTTCATTTCGGCTGGCGCCCCTGATCTCGGCGATCGGCATGTCGATCTTCTTGTCGAATTTCGTACAGGTCACGCAGGGACCGCGCAATAAATCGATCCCGCCGATGGTGCAAGGCGATTTCGTACTGTTCACCAAAAACGACTATGCCGTGACCCTTTCATACAAGCAGCTGATCATCTGGGGCGTCACTGCAGTGCTGCTCGCCTGTTTCTGGTATCTCGTCGCCAAAACGCCGCTCGGCCGCGCTCAGCGCGCATGCGAACAAGATCAGAAGATGGCCGCACTCGTCGGCGTCGACGTGGACCGAACCATTTCAATGACTTTCGTGATTGCTGCTGCGCTCGCGGCCGTCGCTGGCACTATGTACTTGATGTATTACGGCGTCGTCAGTTTTGCCGACGGCTTTGTTCCGGGCGTCAAGGCTTTCACTGCCGCGGTACTCGGCGGCATCGGCTCGTTGCCGGGCGCGGTCATTGGCGGAATCCTGATCGGGCTGATCGAAACGCTTTGGTCGGCATATTTTTCAATCGACTACAAGGATGTCGCCGCATTTTCAGTTCTCGCAATCACCCTGATTTTCTTGCCGCAAGGTCTGTTCGGGCGGCCGGATGTCGAAAAGGTCTGATATGGCGAGCGCCGCGCAAGACCGGCGCGTCGATACACCTCGCGCCTTGCGGGACGCGGGCGTTACCGCCCTCCTTGCGTTCGGCCTGTTCCTTCCGCTGATCGGCTTCCAGACCGTCACCAACATCCGCAACGATCTGATCCTGACGACGCGATGGCCGTTGTTGTTTGCGGTCGTCGCAATCGTTGGCTTGGGGCGCCTCGCATATTCCCTCGTCATTGTCCCGCGGCTTCATCAAAGTGCGCTGAAACCCGATACGGCGCATCCGACCTGGCGGGTCAAAGTGCGAAAGTGGTTTGTCCCGTTTGCGATTGGTTTTGTCGTTGCCTATCCCGCAATCGTCATCGCTACCGCCGGCTTCGGCCGGGCGGTCAAATGGATCGACAATTTCGGCATCCAGATATTGATCTACGTGATGCTGGGCTGGGGCCTTAACATAGTCGTCGGCCTCGCCGGCTTGCTCGACCTGGGTTACGTCGCCTTCTACGCCGTCGGCTCGTATGCTTACGCGCTTCTCGCCAAAACCTTCGGTCTGTCCTTCTGGATCCTCTTGCCGCTCGCCGGCATTCTCGCCTCGTTTTGGGGAATTATCCTCGGCTTTCCGGTACTGCGGCTGCGCGGCGATTATCTTGCGATCGTCACGCTGGCATTCGGCGAAATTATCCGCATTGTTCTTATCAATTGGGTGGATCTGACCAACGGCTATGCCGGCATCACCGGCATCCCACGCCCGACCTTCTTCGGAATTCCGTTCACGGCCAACGACGACGGATTTGCTGCGGTCTTTGGCCTGGAATTTTCCCCGATCTACCGCACGATTTTTCTCTATTACCTGATCCTTGCGCTCGCCCTCCTCACCGCTTTCGTCACGACACGCCTGCGCCGGCTCCCGGTGGGCCGCGCATGGGAGGCGTTGCGCGAGGACGAAATCGCCTGCCGCTCCCTCGGCATCAACACCACCAATACAAAACTCACTGCCTTCGCAATGGGGGCGATGTTTGCGGGGTTTGCGGGATCGTTTTTCGCGGCACGACAAGGTTTCATCTCGCCGGACTCATTCACATTCCTGGAGTCCGCGACGATCCTGTCGATCGTCGTGCTTGGGGGCATGGGAAGTCAGATCGGAGTTGCCATTGCAGCCGTTGCAATGATTGGCGGCACCGAAATCATGCGCGAGCTTGACTTCCTCAAGCTGGTTTTTGGTTCAACCTTTGATCCGACCCAGTACCGTATGCTGCTGTTCGGGTTCGCCATGGTGCTGATCATGATTTGGCGCCCGCGCGGCCTGATATCCACGCGCGAACCTTCCGCCGTATTACACGAGCGCAAAGCCATTGCCGCCGACCTAATCAAGGAAGGGCGCGGCTGATGGCAGGCACAGACAAGACATTGTTGCGGGTGGATCATTTGACAATGCGCTTCGGCGGCCTCGTTGCCGTCGACGATCTGTCATTTACCGCACAGGATGGCGAAATTACCGCACTGATTGGGCCGAATGGAGCCGGGAAGACAACGGTCTTCAACTGCATCACCGGATTTTACAAGCCGAGCGAGGGCCGCCTGGCGCTTCGTCACGGCGATGCCACGGTATGGGGCGCATTGGACGCACTGACCAATAGCGGCAATCGCAGCCACGCTCATGCCGAGGGCGCTCTTCACCTGCTGGAACGCATGCCTGACTATCTTGTCGCCCAACAGGCGCGTGTCGCGCGAACATTCCAGAATATCCGGCTGTTT
This sequence comes from uncultured Alphaproteobacteria bacterium, assembly GCA_963801955.1. Lineage (GTDB taxonomy): Bacteria > Pseudomonadota > Alphaproteobacteria > Rhizobiales > Xanthobacteraceae > Pseudolabrys. The sequence goes on along the minus strand of CAWDGS010000001.1, from coordinate 228,244 downwards.
CCCGGGATGACGGCGCTCGAAAACCTTCTGGTCGCCCAACACAATACTCTTATGCTCGCCTCCGGCTATACGCTGCTTGGTGTCCTCGGTTTTCCCTCCTATGCCACTGCCGAACGCGCGGCCGTCGAAAAAGCACGCGCCTGGCTCGACCGTGTCGGACTGATGCAGCGCGCCGACGACGCTGCCGGCGAGCTGCCTTATGGCGCCCAGCGCCGTCTTGAAATCGCCCGCGCCATGTGCACCGAACCGGCACTGCTTTGCCTCGACGAGCCGGCGGCCGGACTCAACGCCCATGAAAGCGCGGAACTCAATGACCTGCTGCTGATGATCCGCAACGAATGTCGCACTTCAATTTTGTTGATCGAGCACGATATGTCCGTCGTCATGGAAATATCCGACCACGTGATCGTACTCGACCATGGCGTCATGATCGCCGGCGGGCCTCCCGCAGCCATTCGCGATGATCCAAAAGTAATCGCCGCCTATCTCGGCGTCGCCGACAAGGAAGTCGCAAAAGTCGAGGCGGAGGTCGGGTTATGACCACCCCACTGCTCGCCGTTCGCGATGTCAAAACATTCTATGGACGCGTGATGGCTCTGAAAGGGGTCAACATGGATGTCAACGACGGTGAGATCATTACCTTGATCGGCGCCAATGGCGCCGGAAAATCCACGTTGATGATGACGATTTGCGGAAATCCGCGCGCACGCTCTGGTTCAATATTTTTCGACGGCCACGACATCACGAATCTGCCGACCCATGAAATAGCCCGGCTGAAACTTGCGCAAGCACCCGAAGGCCGGCGCATCTTTTCACGCATGACTGTGCTTGAAAATCTTCAGATGGGCGCGACCGTGTCCGATGCGAAAGAGTTCGATCGTGATCTCGACCGCGTTCTTCTGTTATTCCCGATACTGAAACAACGTCTTAGCCAGCGCGGCGGGACGCTTTCAGGCGGCGAACAACAAATGCTGGCGATTGCTCGCGCGCTCATGAGCCATCCGCGCCTGCTCCTTCTCGATGAACCCTCGCTTGGTCTTGCGCCTCTTATCGTGAAGCAGATTTTCGACGCCATTAAAACGCTCAATAGCGAAAATGGTCTCACGGTGTTTCTTGTTGAGCAAAACGCCTATCACGCGCTTACTTTGGCGCATCGTGGCTACGTCATGGTCAACGGCCTGATTACGCTCTCGGGAACGGGCCGTGAATTGCTGGAACGATCCGAAATCAAAGAGGCCTATCTCGAAGGTGGCCGGCATTGAACGAAATTTCCACCGCCTTCTCGATTCCCGAATTGCTCTACGAGGAACACTCGTTCGGTGCATTCCTGCTGGTCACAATTGTGCTGGGTGGCGGGGCTGCCCTGCTCGCCGGCCGGGCAATTGCCATAACCTGGCGGCCGGTATGGCAGATTGTCTCATATGGCCTCATCTTGGCCGCGGCCGTGCGTTTCATTCATTTCAGTCTGTTCGGTGGGACCTTTCTTTCCCTGCACTATTATCTGGTCGACGGCGTGTTCTGCATTGTCTTCGGGCTCCTCGGCTTCAGGACGGCACGCGCGGCGCAGATGGTCAGACAATATCGCTGGCTCAATGAATCTGATGGCCCAATGCGCTGGCGTCAAAAACGGGGGTGACGTAATATTGCCAATGGGCAAGTTTGCCGGCTTCAGCGGAGGGGAATAGCAGATGAACAGGATCACCACGCTCAGCATCGCGTTGAGCATTGCGATGGCTACGGCCGGCACAGCCGCAGCCGAAGTCAAAATCGCCGTCGGCGGTCCAATCACAGGGCCAAGCGCGGCCACCGGCGCGCAGATGAAGAACGGCGTGGATCAGGCGGCCGCCGACATTAACGCTGCGGGTGGCATTCTGGGCCAGAAAATCACCGTATCTTATGGCGACGATGTATCCGATCCGAAGCAAGGCGTGTCGGTCGCGAACAAATTCTCAGCCGACGGCGTCAAATTTGTGATCGGTCACTACAACTCAGGCGTCACGATCCCTTCGTCGGAAGTTTATCAGGAAAATGGCATCCTGCAGATCACCCCGGCGTCCACCAACCCGACTGTTACCGAACGCAAGATGTGGAACATCTTCCGGGTCTGCGGACGTGACGACCAGCAGGGCCAGGTGGCGGGCGAATACATCGTCAAGCATTTCAAGGGCAAAAAAATTGCGGTTGTTCACGACAAGACGACTTATGGCAAAGGCCTCGCGGACGAGACTCGCAAGGCGATGGGCAAAGGCGGGATGAAGGAAGTCCTCTATGAAGGCGTCAACACCGGAGAGAAGGACTATTCGGCGCTCGTATCCAAGATCAAGCAATCCGGCGCTGACCTGATTTATTGGGGCGGCCTCTATACCGAAGGCGGGCTGATCGTGCGCCAGATGCGCGACCAGGGCGTCAAGGCACCACTGATGGGCGGCGACGGCATCACCTCTGATGAATTCGCTTCAGTCGGGGGTCCTGGTGTCGAAGGCACGCTCATGACCTATGGTCCCGACCCGCGTAACAAACCGGACGCCAAAAAAGTCGTGGAAGAATTCCGTGCCAAGAAATTCGAACCGGAAGCCTACACGCTCTATAGCTACGCCGGAGTACAAATCATCAAGCAGGCGGCGGAAGCAGCGAAGTCTCTCGACCCCAAGAAAGTGGCCGAGAAAATGCATTCCGGCATGCAGTTCAAGACCGTGCTGGGTGATGTTGCCTACGACAAGAAAGGCGACATCACGAAACTCGACTACGTGATGTACATCTGGAAAAAAGACGCCAGTGGCAAAATCGGCTACGTCGAGTGCCCGGGCTCCGACTGCACGAAGGTCAAATAATTCAAGACGCATCACTCTTGGAAAAGCCCGCTTGCCAGCGGGCTTTTCTTTTTTCAGCCGATCTTGCCCAGCACGGGAAATGCGTCGAGCAGCCACACGCTCACTTGAGTGAGGCTGCCGGTGAGGAACGCTATTCCCGTCAGAACCAGCAACGCGCCCATCGCCTGTTCAACGCGATGGAGATAGCTGCGGAAGCGCGACAGAAACGCCGCGAACGGCTCGATTGCGAAGGCTGCAATAATGAATGGAATTCCGAGGCCAAGTGAATAGACCGCCAGCAGGCTCGCTCCCTTCGTCACTGTTTGTTCGGATGCAGCCACGGCCAGAATAGCGGCAAGGATTGGACCAATGCACGGCGTCCAGCCAAAGGCGAACGCCAGCCCGATAACGTAGGCGCCCCACAGCCCGACCGGCTTGGAGACGTCGAGCCGCTTTTGCCGGTGCAACAGCGCAATCGGCGTCACGCCCAGAAAGTGCAGCCCCATGACGATAATGACGATACCGGCAATCGTCGCCAGGGGACCCGAGTAGGCCCGGATCAGCGCGCCGACGACGCTCGCGCTGGCGCCGAGCGCGACGAACACGGTGGAAAACCCGAGCACGAACAGGACAGCGGCCGCGACCGTTTCGCGCTTGACCCTTGGCTCCGGCTCCTTGTCGGCGAAACGCTCAAGAGAGGTCCCTGCCAGAAAGACAAGATAAGGCGGCACCAGCGGAAGCACGCAGGGCGAGAGAAAACTGACCAGGCCCGCGATCAGGGCGGCCACAAAGGTTACGTCACCAGTCATGGGCTCTCTAATGTCTTGGGGCCCCTAGATGCGATGCATTGCGGCCGCTTGCAAGCGCTGTCCGGGCGCTTCGCCGGAACGTGAATGAACGTGATAGGCTTACCGTCAAGGAGATATTATGGCGCGCAATCTCATTACTGATGTTTCGGGCCTACGGATTGGCCACGCAGGCGATGCCAAGCTCGGGTCCGGCGTGACCGCCATCGTATTCGACGCCCCCGTCGTCGCCAGTGTGGATGTCCGCGGCGGAGGCCCGGGTACGCGCGAAACTGCCCTGCTCGATCCTGCACAGACCGTCGAAGGCATCGACGCGATCGTGCTGTCAGGCGGATCAGCATTCGGCCTCGATTCCGCATCGGGCGTGCAAGCCTGGCTGCGAGAACAGGGGCGCGGCTTCCAGGTCCGCGAAGCCCGTGTCCCAATCGTGCCGGGCGCGATCTTGTTCGACCTGCTGTCAGGCGGCGACAAGAACTGGGGTCGTTATCCTCCTTATCGGGAACTCGGCTACGAGGCGGCGAAAGTTGCGGGTACGGACTTCGCACTGGGTAGCGCCGGTGCGGGACTAGGCGCGACCACCGTCAATCTCAAAGGCGGGATTGGTTCTGCCAGTGCCCAAACGCGTAGCGGCATTACCGTGGGAGCAATTGTGGCGGCCAATGCTGCCGGCAGCACGACGATCGGCAACAGTCCGCATTTCTGGGCGGCGCCCTTCGAGCAGGAAAAGGAATTCGGCGGGCGCGGCTGGCCCGCCTCCTTTCCGGCCGAGGCTTTGGCGTTTCGAAGCAAGGGCGCCTTGGGAGAAAATACAACGCTCGCAGTGGTCGCGACCGACGCCAGCCTCACCAAGGCGCAAGCAAAACGCCTCGCAGTCATGGCGCAGAGTGGACTTTCGCGCGCGATCTATCCTGTCCATACGCCGCTTGACGGTGATGTGGTGTTCGCCGCCAGCACGGGCGTGAAGCCGTTACGCGATCCGGTATTTGCACTCAGTGAAATCGGCATGCTCGCCGCCAATGTGCTGGCCCGTGCCATTGCACGCGGCATATATGAAGCTACGGCCTTACCATTCCCGGATGCGGCACCAAGCTGGCGCGACCGTTTCGGCTAGTACCGAACCGGAACGTGATTCGTGCGTTGTCGAGATATGCCGTCGACCGCAATCGCAAACACCGCATATGACGCGACGCGCGCGCGCCTCACCGTCACCTTTGTGACCGGCCGGACCTACGAATATGTCGATGTTCCATCCGAAGTCGCGGCATCATTCCAGTCGGCGTTTTCGAAAGGTACGTTTTTCAACAGTTACATCCGCGACCGCTACGATTTCCGGGAGCTCACGCCGGCGCGCTAATTGAAAGCGCTCCGCCCGATAGGGCGCCGGATCGCAGAACGGCGGCTCGCCCGCCATCATTTCGGCAATCATGCGCCCGGTCGCGGGACCGAGGGTGAGACCCCAGTGCGCGTGGCCGATTGTCAGCCAAAGCCCGGGATGCCCCGGCGCGCGACCGATCACCGGCCGCGAATCCGGAAAGCATGGCCGGCTCCCGAGCCAGGTCTTGTCGTCCGCGCGTTCACCCAACGGAAACAGTTCGCGCGCCGCGGGCAAAACGCGATCGAATTGCACGGGCGTCGGCGGCGCATCGCGCGCAGCAAATTCAACGCCGGTGGTCATTCGAATGCCCTGCTCCATCGGCGTGATCAAATAGCCGGCCTCAGCATCGAGGACGGGGCGCGACAGACCGGCATTGCCGTGTGCCCGGAAATGCCGGTGGTAGCCGCGCTTGATGGCAAGCGGCAGCTTCAGTCCAAGCGTGGCGAGCAAATCTGGCGCCCAGGGACCGAGGGCAATCACGCATTCCGGTGCATCGATCGAACCTCCGTCGGTCTCCACGCGCCAACGGTTGCCGGCGCGATGCAACGACCGCGCGTCACCAACCAGACCGACTCCACCGAGCGCGGCAAAACGCGCAGCATAGGCCCGTGTCACGCCAAGCGGATTACTCACGCTCGCCGCCTGCGGCCAAAACACCGCGTGTGCAAATACCGGCTGCAATGCCGGCTCGAGCGCCTGCGCGCCCGCCATATCGAGGCGCTGGAGCGGCAGCCCGTATTCCCTGGCAACATCGAATTCCGTCGCCAACGCCGCGAAGCTATTTTCGCCGCGATAGACTTTGAGCCAGCCCGTCTTCCGCAAATAGCCGGTCGCGCCGGCTTCCACCATCAACGCCTCGTGCTCGGCGACGGCGCGCGAGAAGAGAGGTCGAATCAATCGTGCCGTTTCTACCAGGCGATCTGGCTGCGATGCCGCCCGGAATGCCAGCAGCCAGGGCATCACGCGCGGCAAGAATGACAAATGATAATTGGCTTCGCCTGCGCGCTTGAGAGCGATGCGTGCCAGCGCACGAAAATTGGAAGGAAACGCCGGCGGGAATATCGTGTTGCCCTCGATAATACCCGCATTGCCATAGGACGTCTGCTCGCCGACGCCAGCCCGGTCAATCAACGCGACCGATAGTCCGCGTTTCGCAAGGTGGACCGCCACCGAAACGCCGACAATGCCTGCGCCTAGAACAATCGCATCGGTACGCGCCATGATCGCCTAGGTCTCCCGCTTCGCCAGCCGATGTCTTTTATATGGATCGTATCCGGCCTGCGCGCTATGACCCGCGCGGTGCCGGAGACCTTTTGCCCATGCGAATTTTGAACGGGTTAGCCGCCGCATTGGCATGGCTCGGCCGGCAAGGCACGCGGGCCCTAGCGGCTTCTATCTTCCTCGGCCTCGCCGTCCCGCCGCTCGCTGCCTACGTCAAACCATATCTCGGCGAATCGGTGTTCGTGTTGCTGCTGTTTTCCTACCTCCGGACCGACCCCGCCGCCTTCAGTCGTCATCTCAGATCCCCGGGCCTGACCATTGCGATCTCGCTCTGGGTCATGGTGGCGATACCGTTGCTGTTCGGAACGGCATATGTGCTGTCGGGCATCCACGAAGCGCAGCCGGCGCTCTATACCATCATGATCCTGCAACTGGCGATCACGCCGATCACCTCTTCGGCGGCATTCGCCGCGCTGATCGGTCTCGACGTGGCGCTTTCGCTTGCAGCGTTGATCGTCTGTAATGCACTCTCCCCCCTGACGAGCGTTGCGTTCAGCTACTTGTTTCTCGGCTCATCGGCGTTCTCGCCGCTTGAGCTCGGTATCAAACTGTTTCTTTTCTTCGGCAGCGCTGGCGCCTTGGCCTTTGCCATTCGCCGGTTCGCCGGCCAGTCCTGGATCGAACGCCAGAGCGAGCACATTGACGGCCTCAACGTGCTTGCCGTCTTCCTGTTTGCCATCGCAGCCATGGATGGCGTGCCACGCCAGGTGGCGGCCGATCCGCTGCTGGCGGTCGAACTTGTCGCGTTCATCGTTATTCTGACCTGCGCGCAGATCGGCCTGAGCATGCTGGTATTCTGGCGTGCCGGCTTCAACCGCGGCCTGGTCATCGGCCTGCTTTCCGGTTTCCGGAATATAGGCCTCGTGATGGCGACGCTGGGGACATCGCTACCCGATCTGGCGTGGTTCTACTTCGCCATGGCGCAGGTCCCGATCTATCTGATGCCGGCGATCTTGCGGCCGCTGGCGCGCAGGCTGGCGGAAAAGCGTTAACAGCAGAGCCGCTTTGCGGCGGCCAACATTGCCCGCTGTCGCGCCGCGTGATACCCGATGGGCTTCCGGAGACCGGCAATGCGTCCGCTCATCATCGCGCCGTCGATCCTTTCCGCTGATTTCGCCAGGTTGGGCGAAGAAGTACGCGCGGTTGAGGCGGCCGGCGCCGACTGGATCCACGTCGACGTGATGGACGGCCATTTTGTGCCCAATATTTCCATCGGCCCGGCCGTTGTGCAGGCACTGCGGCCGCTCACCAAGAAGACGCTCGACGTGCATCTCATGATCGCGCCTTGCGATCCCTATCTCGAGGCCTTCGCCAAGGCCGGCTCGGACATCATCACGGTTCACGTTGAGGCGGGCCCGCATGTGCACCGTTCGCTGCAGGCGATCCGCGCACTTGGCAAAAAGGCCGGCGTCACCATGAACCCGGCTACGCCGGTATCGAGCATCGAGCATGTCATCGACTTGGTTGATCTGATCCTGATCATGTCGGTCAATCCGGGCTTCGGCGGCCAGGCGTTCATTCCGGCGGCGCTCGACAAGGTTCAGGAGGCGCGCGCGCTGGTCGGCGCGCGACCGATTGATATAGAGATTGACGGCGGTATTACTCCGGACAATGCCGCGCGCGTGGTGCAGGCTGGCGCCAATGTGCTGGTCGCCGGCTCCGCCGTATTCAAGGGTGGCAATTACAAGGGAAACATCGCGGCGATCCGGAATGCAGCGGCGTTGGCGCGCGGGGAAGCGGCGTGACAATCGCTCGCTATTCCCGCCCAGAGATGGTTGCGATCTGGTCCCCGGAAACGAAATTCCGCATCTGGTTCGAGATCGAGGCGCACGCCGCCGAAGCCATGGCCAACCTCGGGATTATTCCGAAGGACGCCGCAAAGACAATCTGGGAAAAGGGCAAAGCCGCAAAATTTGACGTGGCGCGCATCGATGCGATCGAGGCGGAGGTAAAGCACGACGTTATCGCCTTCCTCACGCACCTTTCTGAGATAATTGGGCCGGAAGCGCGCTTCATACACTCCGGCATGACTTCATCCGACGTGCTCGATACCTGCTTCAACGTACAGCTGGTACGCGCCGCCGACATCCTGATCGCTGATATTGATACTTTGCTCGCGGCGCTCAAGCGCCGCGCATTCGAACACAAGCTCACGCCCACCGTCGGGCGCTCGCACGGTATTCATGCCGAGCCGACCACCTTCGGTCTCAAGCTCGCCTTTGCCTACGCAGAATTTGCCCGCGCGCGGGATCGGCTTGTTGCCGCACGCAAGGACGTTGCGACCTGCGCCATTTCGGGTGCGGTCGGTACCTTTGCGCAAGTCGATCCGCGCGTCGAAGAACATGTGGCAAAGGCCATGGGGCTGGGCGTCGAACCCGTTTCGACGCAGATCATTCCGCGCGACCGTCACGCCATGTATTTTGCAACGCTCGGCGTCGTTGCCTCCTCGATCGAACGTCTCGCGACGGAAATCCGCCATTTGCAGCGCACAGAGGTTCTTGAGGCTGAGGAGTTCTTCTCCGAGAAGCAGAAGGGCTCCTCGGCAATGCCGCACAAGCGCAATCCCGTCCTTTCCGAAAACGTCACCGGGCTCGCGCGCATGGTGCGTGCTTATGCCCTGCCCGCCATGGAAAACGTCGCTCTCTGGCATGAGCGCGACATCTCGCATTCTTCTGTTGAGCGCATGATCGGCCCGGACGCTACCGTGACGCTCGATTTTGCGCTGGCGCGGCTTGCGTCCATCGTCGACAAGCTGGTGGTCTATCCGGCTACTATGCAGAAGAACCTCGACAAGCTCGGCGGGCTGATCCATTCGCAGCGGGTGCTGATTGCGCTGACGCAGAAAGGCGTCCCGCGCGAGGACGCCTACCGTCTTGTCCAGCGCAATGCCATGAAGGTCTGGGGCGGCGAGAGCGATTTCCTGTCGCTTCTCAAAGGCGATAAGGACGTTCGGGCAAAGCTTTCCGACGAGGACCTCGAGGCCAACTTCAACCTCGACCATCACTTTAAGCACGTCGATACCATCTTTAAGCGGGTCTTTGGCGCCGTGTCTTAGCGGCTCGCCGTGCGTTCCGAATCATCAGGTCTATGCGCATGTGGCTCGTTGTTCTTGGCGCGTTAGTCCTGATCCCCCCGACTATCGTCACCGCAATGATTGCGTTTGGCACCGGCGCTGCGCCGCATCCGATGCCGTCCATCAGCGCCCCCTTCCGCAGCGAAGATTTCAGCGATGTGCCGGTGCCAATCCAGATCGTGGCGCGCGACGGCACTCCGCTATCGGTGCACGTTTATGACGCAATGCCCGCGCCAGGTGAGCCCGAACGGGTGGCCATCACCATTCACGGCGCCACTGCAATGGGCGCAAGTATGAACAAGCTGGCTAAGGCAATGCGCGAGGCCGGCGTAACGGTCTACGCCCCCGATATTCGAGGCCATGGCCAGAGTGGTCGCCGTGGCGACATCGACTACGCGACCCAGCTCGACGACGATCTCGCCGATTTGGTTGCCGTCGTGCGCACCAATCACCCTAAAGCGGAGCTGATATTGGTCGGGCTCTCCGCGGGCGGAGGCTACGTGCTGCACACCGTGGCAACCCCGTTAGGCGCCAGGTTCGACCGCGCAATATTGCTGTCGCCAATGCTGGGGCCGCGGGCACCGACGGCGCGAGGTGACCTGGGCAATGCCTGGGCGCAGCCTTACCTGCCGCGGATCATCGGCCTCTTGATTCTCGGCCGGCTCGGAATCCACGCCTTCGATAAATTGCCTGCGATTGCCTTCGGCGTGGCGCAAAAAGACGCGGCCCGCCTGACCGGCGTATACTCCTTCCGTCTGCTCGGCGCGTTTGGCACCCGCGACTATGCGGCCGACTTGCGAAATGCGAAATGTCCGATCGCTGTCCTGGTCGGTGCGGAGGACGAAGTGTTTGTGGCTGAACGCTTCGCGCCAACCGTACATGCCGAACGCACCGAAATTCCGGTTACGGTGTTGCCGGGAATTGGCCATATCGCGATGATCACAGATACACGCGGGTTTTCCGCCATCGTCGCTGCCGTCAAAACCGGGCGGACCTAAATCATGCAAGATGCAACGAATGAATTCGATTTTCTGATCTTGCCCGGCCTGGGCAACTCCGGCGTCGATCATTGGCAATCCTACTGGTGTCTCGCCTTTCGTAACGCCACACGCGTCCTGCAGGATGACTGGGACAAACCGACGCTTGCATCCTGGCTCAACCGGCTCGACGCCGCACTTGCCGGCGGTACACGTCCGGCGATCCTGATATGCCATAGCCTCTCCTGCACGCTCGCCGCGCACTGGGCGGCGCGCAACACGCCCGGGCGCGTGAAGGCCGTGCTCCTGGTCGCGCCATCCGATCTTGAGCGGCCCGACGCTCCTCCGGCGACGCGCGATTTCCTGCCAATGCCGCAACAGGAATTTCCCGTGCCGACGCTGGTCGTTGCATCGACCGATGATAATTTTGTGAGACCAGCACGCGCACGCGAATTCGCCAAAGCGTGGGGCGCGGACTACTGCGAATTGCCGGAGCTCGGCCATATCAACACGGTGTCCCGGCTCGGATACTGGCCTCAGGGTCTGCTTTTGCTCGGCCGTCTGATTGAACGCATCGAGACCTGACGTGCCGGACGCTCCCACGATCCTGGTGTTTGACTCCGGCCTCGGCGGCCTGACGGTCTTTCGCGAAATCAAGCTGGCGCGGCCGGACGCGCGCTACATCTATCTGGCGGACGACGCCGGTTTTCCCTACGGGCACCTGGATGAAGACAGACTGATCGAGCGCATTGTCGACGTGCTCGGTCGAGCAATCGGCGAACACAAACCCGATCTGGTTGTCATCGCTTGCAACACCGCTTCAACACTTGCGCTGGGAGAACTGCGCACGCAATTTCGCGTCCCGTTTGTTGGTACGGTGCCGGCGATCAAGCCCGCCTGCGCGCAGTCTGTAACCAAGCGGGTGACTGTGCTCGGCACACAAGCGACTGTCGGACGCGAATATACGCGTGCGCTGATCCGCGAATTTGCGTCCGGCTGCGACGTGCATCTGGTGGGCTCGCCGCGGCTCGCCACTTATGCCGAGGCTGAACTTGCCGGCGCGCCGGTTGCCGACCGGGCGATCGCATCAGAAATTGCGGGCTGCTTCATCGAGAAAGACGGCAGGCGTACCGATACGATCGTGCTCGCCTGCACGCATTACCCGCTGCTGCTCGAACGTTTCCGCGGCTGTGCGCCATGGCCGGTGACCTGGCTCGATCCTGCGCCGGCGATCGCACGGCGGGTCGCCGACCTGATGCGCGCACGCACGCCGGGTGACCCGCCTTCGCCGCCGCGCATCACCTTCACCTCCGGGCGCACACCCTCACCGCAATTAGCGGCGGCACTCTCGCGCTATGGTTTTTAGCCGAACAAGTGCGGCTGCACCTCGAGATAACCGCGCCAGATCATGTCGACCGCGACGTACAGGATAATCGCCAGTCCCACGTAAGCGACCCACCGGTGCCGGTTTAGCAGCCGGGCAATGAAGCTCGCGGCGAACCCCATCAGCACGATGGAAAGGCCGAGACCGAACACCAGCGCCGCAGGATGCTCGCGCGCGGCGCCCGCGACCGCCAGCACGTTATCGAGTGACATCGAAACGTCCGCCACGACGATTTGCCAGGCCGCCTGCGCAAAGGTCTTCCTTGGGACGGGCGCCTCGCCCGCCCTGAGCGCGACCTCGGTAGCCTCTGCCCCGGGGCCGCGGATTTCGCGCCACATTTTCCAGCAGACCCAGAGCAGCAGGATCCCGCCCGCGAGCAGCAAACCGACGATCGCCAGTAACTCGACTGCCACCGCCGCAAAGGCCAGACGCAGCACGGTGGCCGCGATGATGCCGACCAGAATGGCTCGCTGCACGGCTTTCCGCCGGCAGGCCGGCCGCGGCAAGACCGATCACGACAGCATTGTCGCCGGCCAGGACCAAATCGATCGCCATCACCTGCAGGAAGGCGGCGGCGAGGTCGGGGGTCAAAGTCGAAATGAAGGTGTTGATCATAATGCCCCTCGGTACGGTCAGTCCGACATCGCAGCCAAGTGACTTGCAAATTGGGGCTGCCAGAGGGGCCCGGCCTGACCGCGTCAGAATGGCCGCCAGGCGTCTCCCGGGCAAGAAAAACCGCCTGCGGCATATCTGGGCTAACCATAGCGGGATACCTGCCCCCAACCTGTTTGACAGGCCAGTGGGTTGCCCCTAAAACCCGCGCGCCCGGTGGATTTTGTATCCGCCGGGCGTTTCGCACCCGTGACGAGGCCTTACGCTTACGAGGCCATGTCTGTCGGTTCCGGCCTTGCCGGAACAGAGGAGGGCGCGATCCTCAGCAACAACAATCGAGGACGCGAATGACCAAGCGTATGGAATCCAAGTACAAGATCGATCGCCGGATGGGCGAGAACATCTGGGGCCGACCGAAAAGCCCCGTCAACAGGCGCGAGTACGGCCCCGGCCAGCACGGCCAGCGCCGCAAGAGCAAGCTCTCCGACTACGGCGTGCAGCTCAAGGCCAAGCAGAAACTACGTGGCTACTACGGCAATATTTCCGAACGTCAGTTCCGCGGCATCTATCAGGAAGCCCGGCGCCTGAAAGGCGACAGCGGCGCCCATATGATCGGTTTGCTTGAGCGCCGGCTCGATGCGGTCATCTTCCGCGCCAAGTTCGTGCCCACCGTTTTCGCGGCGCGCCAGTTCATCAATCACGGCCATATTCGCGTGAACGGCAAACGGGTGAACATCCCGAGCTATCGGGTAAAGGTCGGCGAAGTCGTCGAAGTGAAGGAAAAGTCAAGGCAGCTGGCGCTGGTTCTGGAAGCCCAGGCTTTGTCCGAGCGCGATGTGCCGGATTACATCGAAGTCGACACCTCGAAACTGACGGCCAAGCTCTCGCGTATTCCGGTGCTCACCGATGTCCCCTACGCGGTGCAAATGGAGCCGCACCTCGTCGTGGAATATTACTCGCGGTAAAAAGCGAATCAGCCGTTAGAAGCTCACCTCACGCGCCGGCGCAATGTCGCGCCGGCTGCCGGGCTCCTGCAAAAACAGAAATTCAAATCTCTGTTGCACCGCGCACTGTGCCAAATTCCGCGCGCCTATAGAGTTATCCCCGACTAAAGTCGTCGTGCACAGCTTATTTTGTGGCAGCATTGCGACAATTTTCTACATTTAGTGGGCGAAAAGCGCTAATAACAAAACGCGGTCCTCGAATCACAGGACATGCCTAGGGAGACTCCGCAATGAAAGGGATCGATACCATCAAGGAGTGGGTCGGGGCGTTGACGGAATTGGCGCTGATGCTGTTGGCATTGGCGATCGTGCTATCGCTGCTCGTCGGAGCGAACTTGCCGTTCTTCGGCTCCGTAACAGCGAACATCATGGCTTGGGTGAAAGACATGGGCGGGAACGGTCTCGTCGGTCTGATCACTCTCGGGATCGTCCTCTGGCTGTTCTCTGGCCGGAAAATGGCCTGACGCCCGAATGCGGCTAGTCTAGTTGGTCTAGCGCACGCAATCAGGGTGGGGGGCGGCGCTCCCCACCCATAAGGCTGTGTTGTCATCATGAGGTTCTGCCATGCGGAAATTCATGGCCAATGCGAAGCAGAATTCTCTGGGAATGCGTTGAACTCGGCTTCGTTGGCATCCTTGCGGTCATGTTGATCTACCTCATCCTCGGGCAAGCCTCGGGGGTGTTCGTGATTTCGGTTGCCGATAACGTGACGAAATTCGCGAGTGCGGTACCGACACCGAGCCTGATCGGGCTGGCACTGGTTCTCGGCGTGATCTACCTGATCATGAATCGCACGAACCGCGCGCGTTAAGTCTGAATACTGCAGGATCACACGACTGCGCGCGCGTGGCGCGCGGCGTGACTTTGGCGTAAGACCCAGGCGAGTGACGCAAAACGCCGGGTTACCACTCGATGCCGAATCTAAGCCGTCGCACGCTCCTCGCCGCCACCACCGCCAGCATCGCAACGCATGCCCTGCCTGCCTTTGCGGCAGCGCCCTATTCGTTCAGGCATGGCGCCTTTGAGGTCACGGTCGTCAGTGACGGCCATCTGGTCCTGCCGACGAGCTTCCTTGCTCCTGCTGCGCCGCCGGCCGAGCGCGAGGCCGTGCTCAGGGCCGCTGGCGAAACCGGCGAACAGTATAATTCGCCGACCAATGTCACGCTGATCCGGACAACCGAAGAGCTGATCCTGGTCGATATGGGGTCCGGTGACCGCTTCATGCCGAGCGCTGGCAAGCTGTGGGACAATCTCAAGGCGGCCGGCATCGACAAAAGCAAGATCACCAAGGTGATCTTCACCCACGGCCACCCTGACCACCTCTGGGGCGCGGTCGATGAACTCGACGATCTGGTGACGCCGGACGCAACCTTTTTCGTCGCCGGCAACGAGTGGAATTTCTGGACCGGCGACAACGCAACGCGAGGCCTGCCGCCCGAACGCGCGGGCTTCGTCACAGGCGCTCGGCGCAATTACGCGGCGATCAAAGACAAGGTGAAAATGGTGAAGCCTGGCGACGATGTCGTTGCCGGGTTGCGCCTGATCGATACGCCCGGCCACACTCAGGGGCATGTGTCCCTCGAGCTTGCGGGCGCGGGTGGCTTGATCGTCGGCGGCGACGTCCTCACGCATCCGCTGATCTCGTTCCAGCATCCGGACTGGCGGCCAACCGCCGACCACGTGCCGGAACAGGCGGCCGCTACGCGCGCCAAGCTGCTCGACCGGCTCGCCACCGACCGCGCGAAACTGATCGGTTTCCACCTGCCCTATCCCGGCGTCGGAATCGTCGAACGGAAGGATCTGGCTTACCGACTCGTGCCCATGGTCTGAGGGATCGACCTAGTAAGGCGCTGGGATCGCCATTGCGACCAGCGCGCCCGCGACCGGAAGCCAGGCCGCCGCCACGCCGACGCCGGACTTTCCGCGGCGATGAAAAATAAATCCGGCGATCGGCGCCATGACACAGCCGATGACAGCGGCGACGTAACCTGCTGCCGCCAGGTTTCCGGCGTGCGTGCTTTCAGGACCTGAACCAAATATGAACCCTGAGACCGCGACGAGCAACGCGGCAAGTGCAAGGTCTGCGATCGTTGCAACGACAAGCAGAACGGTCGCCACGGACAGACGTCGCGTCAGGCGGTCTGGCTAACAGAGACGCCTTTGTCTTTCAGGGCCTGCTGCAATTCGCCGGCCTGAAACATCTCCCGGATAATGTCGCAGCCACCGACGAACTCACCCTTCACGTAGAGCTGCGGAATGGTCGGCCAGTTCGAATAGGTCTTGATGCCGTTCCGGATATCGTCGGACTCCAGCACGTTGATGCCCTTGTAGGCGACGCCGAGGTGATCGAGAATTTGCACGACCTGCCCGGAGAATCCGCACATCGGAAACTGCGGCGTGCCCTTCATGAACAGCACCACGTCGTTAGCCTTCACTTCATTGTCGATGAATTGCTCGATGCCCATGGAATGTCATCCTGTAGAGCGGAACTGCCGCCTTGCTTCTCAATATATGTACTCCAAAAGTTACCGCCAACCCAAGAGGACAATTGGATTGGGGATTTACCGGCTTTTCGGCGCGTAGAATGTGCCCTCGACCTCGAAAAAGTCGTCCTGGTTGAGCCTTGTAACCTCAAGGATGGTGCGCGGAGGATAGGGCCCGCCGCCCCAGAGCTGTTCCTGAACTTTGTTCACGATTGGCCGCAAGCGTCCCATGTCCGTCACGAAAACGGTCAGCCTCACGCAATCGGAAAGGCCCGCACCCTCCGATTCAGCAATCATTTTCATGTTCATGAAGGCCTGTGTGATCCGCGCTTCGTCGCCGGCAACGAGGCTGTTATTCGCCGGATCAATGCCGCGCATTCCAGCCACGAATACAAAATCGCCGGCGCGCGCGCCGAGGCTCCAGGTTCCGGTCGGCGCGATCGCGCCTTGTGGAGAAAGAATATGGACGCCGCGTCCGGACGTCATCAAGGCGTGCCGGTCTGCAGCGCCAGCGCGTGCAGCACGCCACCCATCTGGCCCTTGAGTGCCTCATAGACCAGTTGATGCTGCTGCACCCGCGTCTTGCCCTTGAACGATGCAGAGATCACAGTCGCGGCGTAATGGTCGCCATCGCCGGCGAGATCGCGGATGCTGACTTGAGCATCCGGAATGTGCGCCTTGATCAACCGCTCGATTTCAACGGCGTCCATCGCCATCGGCGGGGGTCCTCTTCGGTCGTTCACAGCTCGCCGGTCATGTAGGCCGGCAGCCATGCTTCGAAACGCTCGCGCAGAATCGCGACTAGGATGGGGCGCTCGCCCGCAAGCGTCAATGTGTCGCCGCCGGTCTTGCCGACCGTCCACACCGGCACATTGGCCGCTCTGGCGCGGTCCATGACGGCGTCGGCCACCGCCGCAGGCACCGTGACGAGGTAGCGCGCCTGATCCTCGCCGAACCAGTGAGCGTGGGCCGGGATATCGGTCGGGGCAGCCGCGAGCGTTGCCCCGATGCCCGACGCCATGGCCATCTCGGCGAGACCAACCAGCAGCCCGCCGTCGGCAAGATCGTGCACGGCCGTCGCCGTACCATCGAGGATCAGCGCGCGCACAAAATCACCGTTCTCACGTTCCTCGGTGAGATCGACCGGCGGCGGGGCACCCTCCTCTCGCCGGCAGACGTCGCGCAAATACATCGACTGCCCGAGCCAGCCGGTCGTCTCGCCGACCAGGAGGATCGTCTCGTCAGCGCGCTTGAATGCCAGCGTCGCTGATTTTGTAAAATCGTCGATGATGCCGACACCCCCGATCGATGGCGTGGGTAAAATCGCGCGACCATTGGTCTCGTTGTAGAGCGAGACATTCCCGGACACGACGGGGAAATTGAGCACCTTGCAGGCTTCCGCAATGCCGCGGATGCACCCGACAAATTGTCCCATGATCTCCGGCCGCTCAGGATTGCCGAAATTGAGATTGTCGGTAATCGCGAGTGGTTTCGCGCCGACAGCCGTCAGATTGCGCCAGCATTCCGCCACCGCCTGCTTGCCGCCTTCGAACGGATCCGCCTCGCAGTAGCGCGGAGTCACATCGGTCGTGAGCGCGAGACCTTTTGGTCCTTCCTCGATGCGCACCACCGCGGCATCGCCACCCGGCCGTTGCACGGTATTGCCGAGAATGACGTGATCGTATTGCTCCCACACCCAGCGCTTTGAACAGAGATCGGGCGACCCCAAAAGTCTTTCCAGCGCCTCGATCGTGCCGAGTGGCGCCTTCACGTTCTCGGCGTCAATTTCTTTCGGCTTGGCGGCGCTGACGAAAGGCCGCTTGTATTCCGGCGCCTGATCGCCAAGCTCCTTGATCGGCAAATCGGCCATCACGTCGCCGCCATGCCGCACGATGAAGCGTTTCGTCGGCGTGGTCTCGCCCACCACAGCGAAATCGAGACCCCATTTGCGGAAGATCGCTTCGGCCTCTTGTTCTTTTTCGGGCTTGAGAACCATGAGCATGCGCTCCTGGCTCTCCGAGAGCATCATTTCGTAAGCGCTCATGCCTTCCTCGCGGCATGGCACCTTATCGAGGTCGAGTGTGACGCCGAGATCGCCTTTGGCGCCCATTTCCACGGCTGAGCACGTGAGCCCCGCCGCGCCCATGTCCTGGATGGCGATCACGCAGCCCTTCTGCATGATCTCGAGACAGGCCTCGAGCAGCAGCTTTTCTGAAAATGGGTCGCCCACCTGGACGGTCGGACGCTTGGCATCGGAATCCTCATCGAACTCGGCCGATGCCATCGATGCGCCATGGATGCCGTCGCGGCCGGTCTTGGAGCCGAGATAGACGATCGGCATGCCGACGCCGGAGGCCGCCGCATAGAAGATCTGGTCCTTGCGCGCGATGCCGACCGCCATGGCATTGACCAGGCAATTGCCGTCATAGCGCGCGTGAAAACGGACCGATCCTCCGACCGTCGGCACCCCGAATGAATTGCCATAGCCGCCGATGCCGGCGACCACGCCGGCTACCAGATGGCGCGTTTTGGGGTGCGACGGCGCGCCGAATGACAGCGCATTCAGGCAGGCAATCGGCCGCGCGCCCATGGTGAAAACGTCGCGCAAAATGCCACCGACGCCGGTCGCCGCTCCCTGATAGGGCTCGATGTAGCTCGGGTGGTTGTGGCTCTCCATCTTGAACACGCAAGCCAGGCCGTCGCCGATATCGATGACGCCGGCATTCTCGCCGGGTCCCTGGATGACGCAGGGGCCCTTGGTCGGCAGCGTGCGCAGATGCACCTTGGATGACTTGTACGAGCAATGCTCGTTCCACATCGCCGAAAAGATGCCGAGCTCGGTGAGCGAAGGCTCGCGGCCGATCAGCTTCAGGATGCGCTCATATTCGTCGGGCTTGAGGCCGTGTTCGGCGATCAGCGCGGGCGTGATAGGTGTCGAATTGGGGATCACAGCCTATGCCGCTTGTCCAAGCGTCTCGACCAGCCCGGCAAACAGGCCGCGCCCGTCGGTCGGGCCGATCGCGGCTTCGACGTGGTTTTCGGGATGCGGCATCATGCCCAGCACATTGCCGCGTTCATTGATGATGCCCGCAATGGCGTTGATGGCGCCGTTGTGGTTCCAGTTCGGGTCGATCATCCCGTCGGGCGAGGAATAGCGGAACAGCACGCGCCCCTCGCCTTCCAGCCGCGCAATGGTTTCGCCGTCGGCGATGTAGTTACCTTCGCCATGCGCGACCGGCACGCGCACCACCTGGCCGGCGTTGTAGCCGCGCGTGAACGGCGTGTCGGAACGCTCCACGCGCAGATAGACGTCGCGGCAGATGAAGCGCAGGTTTTCGTTGCGCATCAACACGCCGGGCAGCAGGCCCGCCTCGCACGCGATCTGAAAGCCGTTGCAGACGGCGAGCACCAGCCCACCCTTGGCCGCGTATGAGCGCACCGCATCCATGATGGGACTGCGCGCGGCGATTGCTCCGCAGCGTAGATAATCGCCATAGGAGAAGCCGCCGGGAATGACGACCAGGTCGGTGCCGGCCGGAAGTTCCGGATCCGCGTGCCAGACCATGGCCGGATCCCGCCCGGAAATCAGGCGGAGCGCGCGTGCCATGTCGCGTTCGCGATTGATGCCGGGAAAGACGAGGACGGCCGCTTTCATCACAGCAGGTCCACTTTGTAGTTTTCGATCACCGTATTCGCGAGCAGTTGGTCCGCGGCCTGCTTGAGCAGTGTTTCGGCCTTGCCGCGGTCGCCACCTTCGATCTCGATGTCGAAGACCTTGCCCTGGCGCACACTGGACACGCCGGCCAAGCCCAATGAGCGCAGCGCGCCTTCGATGGCCTTACCCTGGGGGTCGAGGATGCCTGATTTCAAAGTTACGGTGACGCGGGCTTTCATAGCGGTTTTTCAGGCGAATCCGGTCTCGACAATCTGACCTAGCATCCGCCACCGGCCGCCTCAACCGTGCGGATGAGCCCTACACAGGTCATCTCGCGCGTCCCCGATTTCAAGGTGGGGAGCCGTCGGCTCATTCCGGCACGCCGGCCGCCGCTAAGCGGCCGAACCCGGAATCCCGATAGTGGCACGATGGCCCTCTGCGAGATTCCGGGATCTAGGCTCGACTCGCTCGCCGCCCCGGACCATGCCCAGCAAGACACCGCCCTCACAGCCCGCGCGCTAGCCAGTTCCTCGACCATGGCACTCAGGCGCAGTCGTTCGACCTTGCCATTGCCATTGCGCGGCAGCTCGGTGACGCCGATGAAGCGAGCCGGGACATGGGTCTGGGCGAGCTTTTCCTGGCAATGCTTGCGCAAGGCGTCCTCGTCCGACATTCCATTGTAAATAACGAGCGCCCAGACCTCGTCGATGCCTAACTCGTTCGGCGCGGAGAAGGCCACCGCGTCGCGCACACCGTAAAATCCCGTCAGCGCCTCCTCGATCGTACGTGGGCTGACCTTGTCGCCGCCGAGGTTCAGGACCTCCTTCTTCCGGCCGGTTATGGCCAAAAGTTTTTCCGTAGTCAGGTAACCGATATCGCCGGTTTCGAAATATCCATCGTGAAAAGGCTTGGCGGTCTCTTCGTCATCATCGAGATAACTGCCGACACTCACCGGCGTGCGGACCCGAATTGAGCCCTCGCGGCCATGTGGCAGCGGCGCACCCACGTCGTCGACGATCTGCACCGACACATCAGGCGCGACGTATCCTGCGGCGCCGGCGACACCGGTTAGCGCATGGGCCGGCGCGGAGGAGATCGTCGATGTCTCGGTCGTGCCGTAGTAGAATATGAGGTTCGAGCACATCCGCGCCCGCACCCGTTCCGACAGGGAATTAGGCAACGGACTCCCCGCCGAGATGATGACGTCAAAACCGCAGCGAAACTCGGTGTTGGAATCGTAAAAATTCAGGAACCCGCCAAGGCCGCCGGGCGATGCGATCAACCCCTGCACCTTGTAAAGTTCGAACGTCTGCAAGGTCTCGATTGGCGACACGCCGGGGAAGAACATGGTGCCGCCGCGCGACAGCACGTAAAGGATATGCCGGAACCCACCGCTCGAGCCCATGCCGTAGTCGCTGAAGAACCGCGAGCATTCGGGAAATCTCTTGCCGTACACGTGATTGTAGCGCGCCAGCCGCGCCAGCTGGTTGTTGTGGGTGAACCCGACGGCTTTTGCTTCGCCCGTCGAGCCTGACGTCAGCGCGATCCGGCAAATGTCATTACCGTTGCCGCGATACACGCGCTCCTCGACGGGCACGCCTTTGCCCGACATCCATGTGAGATCCACCGCGACGACTTTCGCATTGCCTTTTCCGTACGCCTGCGGCGTGTCGGTGAGGATCACATCCACGCGCAGCCCCGGCGGAATTGTCGCGCCCACAGAAATTGTGGCGGCCCCGACGTGCATCAGGCCTAAAGCGAGCGCCGTATGAAAAATATAGTCATTCACCTGGATCGCGACCACGTGCCCCGGCGCAATGCCGTGATGAACGGCGCGGTGTCCGATATTGTAAATGAACCGCGCCAGCCGAGCGTAACTGATCAGCCCCAGCGCCGACCCGGGTGCGCACAAAGCCGGCGCCGGGGGGTCATGTCTGGCCTGAAAAAGAATCGGCTCGACGACGTTCATGCAAAATCTCAGCGGCCGCCGCTCGTAGCATCGGGGCAGAAAGCTTGCTGCCCCGCGACATACGCCGTTGGAAAAGCGCGCGCGTCGTCTGATCAGGCGACGAAACCGAAAAATGGCGTAGCAAGCGAAAACTCTGCATCTACATCGGGATTTTGTAGCGACGACCTCCGGTTTAGTCGACCAGAACGCTTGGACTTAACCGCAATCGCTTTGTTCAAAACGACAATGGCCGGGACAAGCCCGGCCATTGTGCAATTCAAACTACTGTCTCGTGTGTCTCAGCCCTTCACCAGCACCGGTCCGGTGCCCTGCGGGCGCTCGCCTTCGCTCATGATGCCGAGGCGCTTGGCAACTTCGGTATAGGCCTCGAGCAAGCCGCCGAGATCGCGGCGGAAGCGATCCTTGTCGAGCTTGTCATTCGTCTTGATGTCCCACAGCCGGCAGCTGTCGGGCGAAATCTCGTCGGCCACGACGATGCGCATCACATCGTTTTCCCACAGCCGGCCGGTTTCCATCTTGAAGTCCACCAAACGGATGCCGACGCCGAGGAAAAGGCCCGAGAGGAAGTCGTTGACGCGGATGGCGAGTGCCATGATGTCATCGATTTCCTGCGGGGAAGCCCAGCCAAAGGCGGTGATGTGCTCTTCCGACACCATTGGGTCGTTGAGCTTGTCGTTCTTGTAGTAGAACTCGATGATCGAACGCGGGAGTTGCGTGCCCTCTTCGATGCCGAGGCGCTGCGCCAGCGAGCCTGCGGCGACGTTACGCACCACGACCTCGAGCGGAATGATCTCCACTTCGCGGATCAGCTGCTCGCGCATATTGAGCCGGCGGATGAAGTAAGTCGGCACCCCGATGTCGTTCAGGTGCTGGAACACGTATTCCGAGATTCGGTTGTTGAGGACGCCCTTACCTTCAATGACTTCGTGCTTTTTGGCGTTGAAGGCGGTTGCGTCGTCCTTGAAATGCTGAATCAGCGTTCCCGGCTCGGGGCCCTCATAAAGGACCTTCGCCTTGCCCTCGTAAATTCGGCGACGGCGGCTCATGGGAGTGTACCGTGATTTGTGAAAATCCATCGGATTGCCGTGGCTCCTTATTGTGCGACTTTGCAAGATCCGCGGCTGCGGGACCGGACTGGGAGCGCTGGCAGCGCCAGCAGTCCGAACACAGATTCAACCTAGCCGATCGCTACAGGCAGCACAATCACGCCACGCCCGTGTTTTCCACTCCGTATTTTAGCCGCAATAACGCTGCCCGTTGTTGCCTTGACGCTCCTACGGCGATATGCAAGGCGGCAATAAACGACAAGTACGAGCGATTTTAATGATCGCAGTTTCGAGGACGGCATGACAACGACATTCGACAAGCGCGAAGAAGGCTTTGAGAAGAAATTCGCGCATGACGAGGAACTGCGCTTCAAGGCGATGGCCCGCCGTAACAAGCTGCTGGGGCTCTGGGCGGCCGGCATGCTCGGCAAGAGCGGCGCCGATGCCGAAGCCTATGCCAAGGAGGTCGTTCTGGCCGACTTCGAGGAAGCCGGCGACAACGACGTCATGCGCAAGGTGCTCAAGGATCTGGAGCCGAAGGGCATCACCGAGCAGCAGGTGCGCGCACAGATGGGCGAACTGCTGGCCGCGGCGATCGAGCAGATCAAGAAGAGCGGCTGACGTGTCAGCTTTCGCCCTCGCCAGGCGCTTGCGCGCGGGCGAAACGGTCTATGCTGCCTGGTGCATGATCGGCTCACCGATCGTTGCGGAAACAATCGCGCGCGAAGGGTTTGCCGCCGTCGTGCTCGACGCACAGCATGGCCTGTGGGATGTCGCGTCGCTGATCGCAGGCGTCGGCGGCGTCAGTCATGCCGAGTCCGCGCCGATGGTGCGGGTGCCGCATGGCGATTTCGCGCTGGTGTCGCGCGCGCTCGACTTCGGTGCCGAGGCCATCATCGCACCCATGATCAACAGCGCCGCCGATGCGCGCCATTTCGTGTCCGCGGCGAAGTATCCGCCGCTCGGCGAGCGGAGCTGGGGCCCGATCCGCGCCATGCCATTGCAAGGCCGCACCGCACCCGTCGACTACATGCGTGAAGCGAACGAGGGCACGCTGACGCTCGCAATGATCGAGACCGCAACCGCGCTCGACAACGTCGACGCCATCGCGGCGACACCAGGCATCGATGCGCTGTTCGTCGGTCCTTATGATCTCTCGATAGCGCTGAGCGGCGGTGCCGCGCAGGACGTGCATGCGCCCAAGGTCGAACAAGCGATCGACAGGATTTGCGCTTCCGCGACGAAAGCAGGCAAGATTCCCGGCATCTATTGCCGCGATGTCGCGGGCGCGCTGGCGATGGCCAAGCGCGGCTTCCGCTTCGTTGTTGCCGGCAACGACCAGACCACTTTACGCGAGACGACTGTGGCGCAGTTGAAGGGGTTGAAGGGCCTCTAGCCGAAGCCGTTGACCGTCATCCTGAGGAGCGAGCGAAGCGAGCCTCGAAGGATGACAGCCCGGGCCACTCATCCTTCGAGGGCTTCGCGGAGCCTGTCATCGGGCCGCGCTTCGCGCGGACCCGTTGGCGAAGCCACCTCAGGATGACGGGTCGAGGCTGATCGCGGTGGCGAGTTTACCCAATACCCCCGCCACATCCCGCTCCACATCCTCCGCCCGTACCTCGCACACCCGGTATCCCCGCTCGGCCAGATAGGTACGCCGTTCAGCGCGCGTGCGCGCCGCATCGTCGGGTTCGGACGCGGGCACAAGGTCGATGACGCATTTGAGCGGAAACGAAACGAAATCGGTGATGTGAGGCCCGACGGGTACCTGCCGCCTGAAGCCCCGGCCGGCGAAGCGCCGGTCATTCACCAGTGCCTGCCATAACGTGCGTTCCGCTTCGGTCGGATTCCGCCGCAGCAGGCGCGCCAGCCCGCGTGCCGGCGTGCGCTCACCCGGTACACGGCCGCCGCCTGCAATAAGATCGCGTAGCTTCTGGGCTTCCCCCGCATCAAGCACGCCGCCGCGCGCGGGCCCTTTGCGGCCCTGCGCGATTGCGTTCACGACGCCATGCAGCGTGCGGATATCCTGCTGGGTCGGCACCATGCGCTGGAAAATATTGCGCAGGTTCACACTCATGGTGCCGCGTTTTTCTTCCGGGCGGAAGAATTCGACGCGTTCCAGCTCGCGCTCAAGGTCGGCGAAGAAGGCATCGAGCTGCTGCTTGGGCGCCGGCGGCGATTTTTCCGGCGTGGAAAACGGCAGGTCGCCACCGCCCGCGCGCTTGAACCACTCGTAGGCGACCACCACGACAGCCTGCGCAAGATTGAGCGAGGCAAAGGCCGGATTGACCGGCAAGGTGACAATGCGGTCGGCAAGTCCTACCTCGTGGTTTTCGAGGCCGATGCGTTCACGTCCGAAAACGATTGCGACGCTTTCGCCTGCAGCCACCCGCGGCACCATTTCCGACGCCGCGGTTTCCGCAGATACCACCGGCTTGGCCTGGTCGTGGTTGCGCGCCGTGGTCGCGAGCACGAAGCTGCAGTCGCCGATGGCGTCGCCGAGGCTGTCAAAAAGCCGTGCGCCATCAAGGACGCGGTCGGCGCCGGCCGCCATCACCCGCGCCCGCTCGTTCGGCCAGCCTTGCAGCGGCTTGACCAAGCGCAGCCGCGAAAGCCCGAAATTCGCCATGGCGCGCGCCGCCGCACCGATGTTCTCGCCGAGCTGCGGCTCGACCAGAACCACGATCGGCCCCGGCGTCTCGATCCAGCGCTTGGTCTTGTCGGTGCCGGCACCCGGCATCGCGTCCTCCGTTGGCGGCGGTATAGCGGTGCAACCTGCATGGGGGAAGCGCCCGACCCGAGCTTCCGCCGCCCGAAATCGGGTGCTATAGGGCGCGCGCCGACAACAATTCATTTGCGAGCGCGAGGGAAAAGCATGCCGAATCTCGAAATCATGTGGACCAAGGTCGACGAAGCCCCCGCGCTCGCGACCTATTCCCTGCTGCCGATCGTCAAATCCTTCGTGGGCGCGGCAGGCGTCTCCGTGACGTTGAAGGACATCTCGCTGGCCGGCCGCATCATCGCCAATTTCCCCGAGAAGCTCACGCCGGCGCAGCGCATCAACGACGAACTCACCGAACTCGGCGACCTCACGTTGAAGCCCGAAGCCAACATCATGAAGCTGCCGAACATCTCCGCCTCGATCCCGCAGCTCCGCGCCGCGATCAAGGAATTGCAAGGCAAGGGCTACAACGTTCCGGACTATCCGGATAACCCGACGAACGACGCCGAGAAGGATATCAAGGCCCGCTACGGCAAGATCTTCGGCAGCGTCGTCAATCCGATCCTGCGTGAAGGCAATTCCGACCGCCGCGCCGCCGGTGCCGTCAAGCAATATGCCCGCACCAATCCGCACAAGATGGGCGCCTGGAGCAAGGACTCCAAATCGCACGTGGCCCACATGTCGAGCGGCGACTACTTCGGCTCGGAAATCGCAACCACGGTCGACAAAGCGACCAACGTTCGTATTGAACTTGTCGGCAAGGACGGCGCCGTCACGGTGCTGAAGGCAAAGACCCAAATCGACGCCGGCGAGATCATCGACGCCGCCGTCATGAGCGCCAAGGCGCTGCGCGCCTTCTTTGCCGAGCAGGTTGACGCCGCCAAGAAGGAAGGCGTGCTGTTCTCGCTGCACGTCAAGGCGACCATGATGAAGATCGCCGATCCGATCATTTTCGGCCACGCCGTCTCCGTCTTCTTCGCCGATGTGATCAAGAAGCATGAAGCGACACTGAAGAAGCTTGGCGTCAACGTGAACAACGGCTTCGGCGACCTGCTCTCGAAGATCGAGACTCTGCCGGACGCCGAGAAGAAAGCGATCAAGGACGACATCGCCGCCGAATACGCGAAGCGTCCGGCGCTCGCCATGGTGAACTCCGACAAGGGGATCACCGGCCTGCATGTCCCCTCAGACTTCATCATCGACGCCACGATGCCAGCGATGATCCGCGAGTCCGGCCGCATGTGGGGACCCGACGGCAAGCTGCATGATGTCATGGCCGTGATCCCGGATCGCGCTTACGCCCGGCTGTATCAGGCGGCCATCGACGACTGTAAGGCTAACGGCGCATTCGATCCCAAGACCATGGGCTCGGTGCCGAACGTCGGCCTGATGGCGCAGAAGGCCGAGGAATACGGCTCGCACGACAAGACCTTCGAAGTGCCCGCGAACGGAACGGTTCGGGTCGTCGCGGACGACGGCAAGGTGTTCTTGGAGCGGCCCGTCGAGGCCGGTGACATCTTCCGCATGTGCGAGCTCAAGGACGCAGCCGTGCGGGATTGGGTGAAGCTCGGTGTGCGCCGCGCGCGCCTCACCAATACTCCGGCGGTGTTCTGGCTCGACAAGAATTGCGCGCACGACGCACAGCTTATCGCCAAGGTCGAGACGTACTTGAAGGATCAAGACACCAAGGGGCTCGACATCCGCATTCTGGCCCCAGTCGACGCGATGAAATTTTCACTCGAGCGCATCCGCAAGGGCCAGGACACGATCTCCGTCACCGGCAACATTCTGCGGGACTATCTGACGGATCTTTTCCCGATCATGGAGCTCGGCACTTCGGCCAAGATGCTCTCGGTCGTCCCGTTGCTGGCGGGCGGTGGTATGTTCGAGACGGGCGCCGGCGGCTCGGCGCCGAAGCACGTCGAGCAGTTCCAGCAGGAGGGCTATCTGCGCTGGGATTCGCTCGGCGAATTCCTCGCCCTCGGCGCGTCGCTCGAGCATTTGGGCCATACCTACAAGAACGCCAAGGCTCTGGTTCTCGCCGAGGCACTCGACGCGGCCATCGGCCGGTTCCTCGAGAACAACCGAAATCCCGCACGCAAAGTCGGCGAAATTGACAATCGCGGCAGCCATTTCTATCTCGCCCAATATTGGGCGCAGGCTCTGGCCACGCAGACCAAGGATCCGGAGCTCGCGGCCCGCTTCAAGCCGCTGGCCGAGGCACTCACCAAGAACGAAGCCAAGATCAATGCCGAACTGATTGGCGCGCAGGGCAAGAAGGTCGACATCGGCGGCTACTACCTACCCGATGACGCCAAGGCGTCGGCCGCGATGCGGCCGAGCAAAACGCTCAACGACGCACTCGCCGCGCTCTAAGACGCAGTCGACTAAAAGGACCCGCTCGATGACGAACTCGTCGGGCGGATTTTCTTTTGCCACACCCATCGATCAGCAATTACTTTTATGCCCGCCGCGAGGACCAGCGCGCAAAGCGCTGCCTTCGAGATCGTCTCCATGGTCCCTTCGATCAGCATGCCATGGACCACGCTGCCGACGACGATCACCACCGCGAGGGACAGGTGAGCGATGCGCCAAGTTCGCAATCCCAGTCGCCGGCGGATGGTAGCCAAAAGCGCGACGGCGAAGACGGCCCACATGGCGATCACACCGAAGGGCGAGAACGGCGTCGGTGATGTGAAGGTAAGGGCGTCAATCATATCCGGCGGACTTGTGACCCAAAGGCCCCCGACGTGGATCAATATCGCCACGACCAGCGCGCCTCCGATCCAGTGGTGTGTGCGCCGCCCCCGATAAGCATGCAGTTCTGGCAAGTATCCGGCGATCAGCAAAGGCTGAACGAGCATGAGGCCTAGTGCGATCATCCCCGCGAACCCGGCGAGTATGTAAACCGCACCGCGCCATTCGAGCTGCGGGCTCGTCGCGGCAAGCGCGATCGGCACGCCAATAGCGATGACAAGAGCGGCCCAGATCACGGTCGCCTTCGCCAACCTCATACCCTTGTTCCAAACTCGCTCAGGCCGGCTGAAGGACGAAGTGCGCCTCCAGGCTGGTCTCTTTTGCGCTCCGCATCACGGGACGCAGAAAGACGGTCTTGAATTCACCGCTGTCATAGGCGAGGTGACCATGGGGTTGGCCGAAGATGGGAATAATCTGCGGCATCTCAAGGCGGAACGCGCCGTTCTTGTCGGTGAGCGTGGCTCCATGACTTTGCGGCTCGTGCTCCTGCCCTTCCGGCGTGTGCGCCCAAATTTGGATGCGCTGCCCGGCGAGCGGAGCCCCGTCGCCTGCGCGGCGTACGGTGCCGCTCATCCAAAAGCCGCCCTTGCCGATCCGCTCCACGATCGGCGCGCCTTTGATGTAGTTGTTGGATCCGCCCGACATCGAAGGGGTCGGCGCGAGCCCTTGCGCGCAAGCGGGCAACAGGAGTCCGGAAACCCCCGCTGCTAGGACGAAGCTGCCACCGGTTAGGAGGTTGCGGCGATTGATTACGACGGTGGTCATGTACGGTCCTCCTGGCAGTCGTGCCGTTGCTCAACCGAGAAGACGGCAACAGGCAAGACTCCTTGAATTTAGCGCAGTTGCGACCAATTTCCAATTGGGAGAGCGAAAAGCACGCCACTTTCACGATCAAAAAGTCGTGCTATAGAGCCGCCATGATGGCGGGGCCGCGTCCAAATAAGCACGCGCGACTTTCCGCTGTCCAAATCGTTGCCGGGCCGCTCGCGAAAGGTTGCTCCTCAATGGCGAAGATCAAAGTCGCAAATCCCGTCGTCGAAATGGACGGCGACGAGATGACCCGCATCATCTGGCAGCTGATCAAGGACAAGCTGATCCACCCCTATCTCGACATCAACCTTCTCTATTACGACCTCAGCGTCCAGAAGCGCGACGAGACCGACGATCAGATCACCATCGACGCGGCCAACAAGACCAAGGAAGTCGGCGTCGCGGTGAAATGCGCCACCATCACTCCGGACGAAGCACGGGTGAAGGAATTCAACCTCAAGAAGATGT
The DNA here is from genome assembly GCA_963801955.1 of uncultured Alphaproteobacteria bacterium. GTDB lineage: Bacteria > Pseudomonadota > Alphaproteobacteria > Rhizobiales > Xanthobacteraceae > Pseudolabrys. The sequence continues at coordinate 199,012 of CAWDGS010000001.1, read as the reverse complement.
GGCGTTCTCCCAACGGCACCATCCGCAACATCATCGGCGGCGTGATCTTCCGTGAGCCGATCATCTGCAAGAACGTCCCGCGGCTGGTGCCTGGCTGGACGCAACCGATCGTGATCGGGCGCCATGCCTATGGCGACCAGTACCGCGCCACCGACATCCGCGTTCCGGAAAAGGCCAAGCTGACGCTGAGTTACGTCACGCCGGAAGGCCAGAAGGTCGAACACGAAGTTTTCGAATTCCCGAGTTCGGGCGTCGCGCTTGCCATGTACAACCTGGATGACTCGATCCGCGATTTTGCGCGCGCGTCATTCAATTACGGGCTGATGCGCGGTTTTCCCGTGTACCTGTCGACCAAGAACACCATCCTCAAGGTCTATGACGGTCGCTTCAAGGATCTCTTCCAGGAGGTCTTCGACAAGGACTTCAAGGCCGAGTTCGACAAGAGGAAGCTCGTCTACGAGCACCGTCTGATCGACGACATGGTGGCGGCAGCGATGAAGTGGTCGGGCGGCTATGTCTGGGCCTGCAAGAACTATGATGGCGACGTGCAGTCGGATGTCGTGGCGCAAGGCTTCGGCTCGCTCGGCCTGATGAGCTCGGTGCTGATGACGCCGGACGGCAAGGTCGTGGAATCGGAAGCCGCGCACGGCACCGTCACGCGCCACTACCGCGAACATCAGAAAGGCAGGGAAACCTCGACCAATTCGGTCGCCTCGATCTTTGCCTGGACGCGCGGCCTCGCCCATCGCGCCAAGCTCGACAACAACCCGGCGCTGGCTAAATTCTCGGCCACGCTTGAGAAAGTCTGCGTCGACACGGTCCAGTCAGGCTTCATGACCAAGGACCTGGCGCTGCTTGTGGGGGCCGACCAGAAGTGGCTCTCCACCACCGGCTTCCTCGACAAGGTCGACGAAAACCTGAAGAAGGCGATGGGCGCGTAGTTTGCCCGCCTCATCCTGAGGAGCGCCCCAACGGGTCCGCGCGAAGCGCGGCCCGATGACAGGCTCCGGGCGCGTCTCGAAGGATGGGGCGACCTCATGCTTCGAGACGCCCGTTGGCGGGCTCCTCAGCATGAGGTCAACTACTGCTTCTCCACCGCTTCAATTTCGCGTTTCACCGCTATTCGCTGCCCGACGCGTTTTTCCACCACGTCCTTGATCCGCTTGGCGATGCGCTGGTCGCGCCGCATCAATGCATGCAGATCGTGCGCATCCAGCGCCAGCAAATTGGTGCGGCTGAGCGCGACGACGGTCGCCGACCGCCGGGTGCGGCGCAGGACGGCGACCTCGCCAAAAAATTGACCCGCGCCAAGACGCACCGGGTCCTTCTTGCCCTTGAAGGTGATCTCCACGTCTCCATCGGCGATAAAATACATCGAATGGGCGGATTCGCCCTCGCGCACGATGACTTCCCCGACCTCGGCCACTTGCGCCCGCAACAATTCCATAACGTCGGAAATTTCCGCCGCATCAAGCTCTGCAAACAATGGCACCCGCGAAATCATGCCCCAGGTGACGATAAAATCGCGGCGGTGAACCTGTTCAGCAAAGGCGGTGGCGATGATGCCGACCGGCAGTGCCATCATGACGAGGCCGGCGAAGATCGTCCCGGTCGCGATCAGCTTGCCGAGCGCGGTCACCGGAACCACGTCGCCATAGCCGATCGTGCCGATGGTGACGATCGCCCACCACAGCGCTTCAGGGATCGTGCCAAGCTTCTCGGGCTGGACCTTGCCCTCCGCCAGATGCATCAGTGAGGCGGCAACGAGCGCGCTGCCGAGCGCGATGACCAGGCAGCCAAACAGTGCACGGCGTTCGTTATAGAGCACGTCAAGGAGCGAGCGCATGGCCGGCGAATAGCGCGCGATCTTGAAGAAGCGCACCATACGAAACACCAGTACAAAACGGAAATCAGTGGGCAACACCATCGTGAACCAGAACGGCAGCACCGCAATGAGATCGATGATACCGGCGGTGCTGAGCGCATATTTGGTGCGCGCGCGCATGGCAGGCAGATGCTGATGGGGGCCGTGCTCAACTGCGGACCAGAGCCGCAAGCCGTATTCGACCGTGAATACGACCAGCGAAAACAACTCGATGAGCGCGAAGAGGCTCGCGTATCTCTCCTCATAGGCTGGTATCGATTCGAGCGCCACCGCGACCAAATTGACGATGATCAGCGCGACCAGAAGGCGGTCGACCAACCAGCTGACGCGGTCGCCGACCGGGCCCTGCTCGAGCACCTGATAGACGCGCCTACGCAAACCCCTGAGTCGGTTACGTGCCATGCCGCGGATCAACCCAGCTGGAGTCGTAAGGATACTAATACACAGTCGTACGAGCGCCGATTTGCGCTCGATCAACCATGCGCCGCGCCTCTAGTAAAGACGGACCGCGTAGATCGGCGGCAAATGCGCATTGATTAACTGCCATTTCTCTCCGGCGTTGTCACTGACCCACAGGCTGCCGGTGGTGGAGCCCATGGCAAGACGGGCCCCAGTGTCATCGACATCGAGTCCATGGCGGTAAACCAGGTCATAGGCGTCACGCCGCGGCAAACCATCCGCAAGGCTTTCCCAGGTCTTGCCGCCGTCGCGCGTACGGGTCACGGAGAGCGCGCCGTCGCGCGGCACACGTAACTCGTCCTTGATGGCGGGCACAAACCAGGCGGTCTGCCGGTCCTTCGGATGCGCGACCACCGCGAATCCGAAATCATCCACCGGCAATTTGAGCTGTGTCCAGTTCGCCCCGGCGTTCGTCGAGCGGAAGATGCCGCAATGATGCTGCATCCACATCGTGTCGGGCGCGGCGGCGCAGCGCGCCACCCGATGCGGATCCTGGCTTTCGCGCACCCCCGCCTGCTCCGGCGGCATATAGGTTGCGACCAATCCCTCGCCGAGCAACGACCAGCTCTTGCCGCTGTTGCGCGTTTCCCAGACGCCACCGCAGGAGATCGCGACGAAAACCCGAGCCGGGTCGCGCGGGTCCGGCGAAATTGTATGGATGCCGGCATCGTCGTAGCCGCCGCCAAACCACTTTGCACGCTCCGGTACATCCCAAAGTGACATCACCTGATGCCAGCTCGCACCGCGATCATCGGAAAAGAAAAGGCCCGCCGGCAGCGCGCCGGCCCAGAGCCGTCCGGTTTCGTACTCGCCTCCCGCTTCGAGCGTCCAGACCTGGAACAACGCGGGCGCACCGGCGGCGTCCGGTGTAAAGGCAGGCGCCGGCAATTCGGTCCAGGATTTACCGCCATCGTCGGAGCGATGAAGCTTGCTGCCAAAATGCCCATGCTTGAGCATCGCGTAGAGCGTCCCATCGCGCTCGTCGTAAAGCGTTGCCGTCACCGCGATTCCGGGGAAGTCCGTGCGCGTGATCGCCCATCCGCCGTTTTGCCGCGCGAATGAGATGAGACCCTTGCGGGTCGCGACCAGCATGCGATCACTCATGACAATTCTCTCCTGATCACGCGCTTCCTTTGCGCATGATCTTATCCGAAAACCGGTGCCCATCCCTGATCGTTGTCGAGGACATGCTTTTCGGGATCATGCGCTAGCCCCCCGACAAAGCCTGCATCACATAGAGTTTGGAGTCGGCACGAATGGTTTGGCCAAGTGCAGCCTGGTGCGGTAGCCGCACGCCATCGGCAAAAATGCAGACGTGTTTTCGCAATCGTCCCTGCTCATCGAGCACATAGCCGCGCACATGCGGCCGTTCGCTGAACAGACCATCAAGCGCGTCGCCGACCGTTGCGCCTCGGGCTTGCAGCGGGCCATCGGGCACGACCTGGCGCAGCCAGCTGGTGAAATGGACTTCGGCCATCGAAATAAAGTAGCGAGAAATCGCGACGCATCAATGGCGGCATATGCACTTCGGGTCCGGTCACAAGTATTCAGGCGCCAAGTGCGGCTTCGATCGCCTTGAGCGCGTCTTCCGCCTTGGAACCGTCGGGTCCGCCGGCCTGCGCCATGTCGGGACGGCCGCCGCCACCCTTTCCACCAAGCACCTCGGCGCCTTTCTTAACGAGATCGACGGCATTGAACTTCGCGGTTAGGTCCTCGGTGACGGCGACCACAATCCCGGCCTTTCCGTCCTCGGCCAGGCCGACAATCGCCACGACGCCGGAACCAACCTGCCGCTTCCCTTCGTCTGCGAGGCTGCGCAGGTCCTTGAGGTCGATGCCCGACACGGCGCGCGCCAGCAGCTTGACCCCGTTCACCTGCCGCACGTCGGAGGCCTCACCGCCCGCCTTGCCGCCGCCGCCCATGGCCAGCTTCTTTTTGGCATCGGACAATTCGCGCTCGAGCTTTTTGCGTTCATCCACGAGTGCCCCGATACGTCCGGGCATCTCCTCAAGCGGCACTTTAAGCTCCGCAGCGGCCGCTTTAACGACTTGAAGCTGTTTATTAGCGGTCTTGCGGGCGGCTTTTCCGGTCAAAGCCTCGATCCGGCGCACACCGGCCGCCACCCCTGCCTCGCCGACCACGGAAATGAGGCCGATATCGCCGGTGCGGCGCACATGGGTGCCCCCGCACAGTTCCACGGACCAGCCGAGCGTGTTGCCACTGCCCTCGCCCATAGCCACCACGCGCACTTCGTCACCGTACTTCTCGCCGAACAGTGCGCGCGCACCCGAGGCGATCGCATCATCCTGCGCCATCAACCGGGTGGTGACCGGTGCGTTCTGAAGAATGATGTCGTTGGCGATGTCCTCGACGCGCTCGAGTTCATCAGCGGAAATCGGCTTGGGATGCGAGAAGTCGAAGCGCAGCCGGTCGGGCGCAACCAGCGAGCCCTTCTGGGCGACGTGGTCGCCAAGCACCTGACGCAGCGCCTCGTGCAGAAGGTGCGTGGCGGAATGGTTCTGGCGGATGGCACCACGGCGGGTGTGGTCGACATCGAGCAGCAGCGGATCGCCCACTTTGATCGCACCCTGCTCCACTTTGATCAGATGCGCGATGAGGTCGCCGGCTTTTTTCTGCGTGTCCGTAACCGCGAGCTTCACGCCCTCGCGCCGCATCTCGCCGGTGTCGCCAACCTGGCCCCCGCTCTCGCCATAGAATGGAGTTCTGGTTCATCACCACGACGCCAGTGTCGCCTTTCTTGAACTCAGACACTTCCTTGCCGTCTTTCACTAACGCCGCGACAACCCCCTCAGCGCTTTCGGTCTCGTAGCCGAGAAATTCGGTCGCACCGATCTTCTCGCGCAGGGAAAACCAAATTGTTTCCTGCGCAGCGTCACCCGAGCCGGCCCAGGACGCGCGCGCTTTCGCCCGCTGGCGCTCCATCGCATCCGTAAAGCTCGCAAGATCGACGCTGATGCCGCGGGCGCGCAGCGCATCCTGCGTCAGATCGAGCGGGAAGCCATAAGTGTCGTAGAGTGTAAAGGCGGTTTCGCCGTCGAACATGGCGCCAGTCTGGAGATTTGCACTCTTCTCGTCGAGAATGACGAGGCCGCGTTCGAGCGTGCGGCGGAAGCGCGTCTCTTCCAGCTTGAGCGTCTCGGTAATCAGGGCCTCGGCACGCAACAGTTCCGGATAAGCTTGTCCCATTTCACGGGTCAGCGTGGGGACCAGTTTCCACATCAACGGCTCTTTCGCACCGAGCAGTTCCGCATGTCGCATGGCACGCCGCATGATGCGGCGGAGCACATAACCGCGACCTTCATTCGAGGGCAGAACGCCATCCGCGATCAGGAAGGCCGACGCGCGCAGATGGTCGGCAATGACGCGATGCGAGGCCTTGTGCGGCCCGTTCGGCGAAACCTTGGTCAAATCGGCGATGACCTGGATCAGCGCGCGAAACAAATCGATGGCGTAGTTGTCGTGCGTGCCTTGCAGAACGGCGGCGATGCGTTCGAGGCCCATGCCGGTATCGATCGATGGCCGCGGCAGGTTCACGCGCTTGCCGCCCTCGAGTTGTTCGTACTGCATGAACACGAGGTTCCAGATCTCGATGAAGCGATCACCCTCGGAGTCAGCCGAGCCAGGCGGCCCGCCAGGAATCTTGTCGCCGTGGTCGTAAAAAATCTCCGAGCACGGGCCGCAGGGTCCGGTATCACCCATCGCCCAGAAATTGTCGGCACCAGCGATACGGATAATCTTGCTGTCGGGAAGCCCCGCGATCTTCTTCCACAGTTTGAAGGCGTCATCGTCGTCGATATAGACGGTGATCAAAAGACGATCTTTCGGCAGCGCGAAGTCCTTGGTGACAAGGGCCCATGCCAGTTCGATCGCGCGCTCCTTGAAGTAGTCGCCGAACGAGAAATTGCCGAGCATCTCGAAGAATGTGTGATGGCGCGCGGTATAGCCGACATTGTCCAGGTCGTTGTGCTTGCCGCCGGCGCGCACGCATTTTTGCGCGCTCACGGCGCGCGAATACGGCCGCTTCTCCAGACCTGTGAATACGTTCTTGAACTGCACCATGCCGGCATTGGTGAACATCAAGGTGGGGTCATTGCGCGGCACCAGCGACGACGACGCCACGACCTGATGGTCGTTGCGGGCGAAGAAATCGAGGAAGCTTTTGCGGATATCGTTGACGCCGCTCATTTCGAACCGTGTGAGCCCTTCATTTCCATTCGCGCCTGATCTTTTCTGAAAACCGGCCTCCGCTCCCGATCAGGGTCGAAGACATGCTTTTCACGATCATGCGCTCCCCCGAGGCCTAAATCCCCGTCCGGCTTGATGTTTTCATGAGGCTATTTAGCGGTGGGGGTACCGAGAGTCCAGAAAGGCGCCTGCGGCACAACAAATCCCGGTAGAACGCTTTCGCCCCCGTCCTCGGTGGCGGCCGCTTTACGCAGCCGGGTGCCGACGGGGGCGATGCGGTTTACTCAACTCAAATTCAGCGGGCCAGATACACAATTCAAGTACACGACTTAGGCCGCCGCCTTGCTCTGCTTTGTCTTTTTGGCCTTCTTAGCTTCCGCCTTTGTTTCTACCTTGGACTTCGCTTTTGCCGTCGTCGGCGTGGTCCCGTCCGTGGTGTCTTTCCTGGCGTACTTTTCCTTCGCCCTCTCTTTGGCGTTCTTGCGCTCTTTCCGGCTTTGGGTGCGCGGTCGAAAGACCGTTCGTCTGCGGAGCGACAGCCACAACTTCTTCCGCCGCTTCCGGTTTGTTCTTCGCCCGTTTGGCCAATGTGCGATTTTTGGCGCGGTCCTTCGCGTTCAGGCGTTTTTCAGGCTTGGGCCGCGTCATCACGAGACCACTCGACTCGCGCGCCGTCACTTCAACCGCTTCCGGTTTTGCGATCCGGCCCGCAAGCGTAGTCACGGTGCCTGCTTCGTCGGTCGCATCTTTGGCATTGGTCGGCACTTTTGCGTTGGTCGGCTTGGGCTGTGCAGAAAGCGCTTCTTCCTGCGCCGGACCTTGGAACGAGGCGTCACCCTCGTCGCCGTGACCGGCACCGGGCGCTAGCGTCAGTTCGCTAGCGGCCGGCGTGCCCACATCCTTTCAAGCCTCAGCGGCCTCGCTGTCGTTGTCGTCCTCATCCTTGTCCTTGTCCTCGGCGAGGATTGCCTCGGCAATCAGACCGGAATTCGCCCGCACCTGTGCCTCAATCTTGGCGGCCATATCCGGATTATCTTTCAGGAACTGCTTGGCGTTCTCGCGGCCCTGGCCGATGCGCACGCTATCGTAGGAGAACCAGGCGCCCGACTTCTCGACCACCCCGGCCTTCACGCCAAGATCGATCAGTTCGCCGGTCTTGGACACACCGGCACCGTACATGATGTCGAATTCGACCTGCTTGAATGGCGGCGCCAGCTTGTTCTTCACGACCTTGACGCGGGTCTGGTTGCCGATCACCTCGTCGCGTTCCTTGATGGCGCCGATGCGGCGGATGTCGAGCCGCACGGAAGCATAGAATTTCAGCGCGTTGCCGCCCGAGGTCGTCTCCGGCGAGCCGTACATCACGCCGATTTTCATGCGGATTTGGTTGATGAAAATCACCATGGTGCGCGATTTCGAAATAGAGGCGGTGAGCTTGCGTAGCGCCTGGCTCATCAGCCGCGCCTGGCTGCCCGGCTGCACATCGCCCATTTCGCCTTCGAGCTCGGAGCGCGGCACGAGGGCTGCGACCGAGTCGACCACCAGCACGTCGATGGCGCCGGAGCGCACCAGCGTATCTGCGATTTCCAGCGCCTGCTCGCCGGCGTCCGGCTGCGAGATGAGGAGATCATCGACCTGCACGCCGAGCTTGCGGGCATAGACTGGGTCGAGCGCGTGTTCGGCGTCGACAAAGGCGCAGATGCCACCGAGCTTCTGTGCTTCGGCGATGGTGTGCAGCGCCAGCGTGGTCTTGCCGGACGACTCCGGCCCATAGATTTCCACCACCCGGCCGCGCGGCAGACCGCCAACGCCGAGCGCGATGTCGAGCCCGAGCGAGCCCGACGAAATCACCTCAACATCCATCGATTTGTCGTTCTTGCCGAGCTTCATGACAGAGCCCTTGCCGAACTGGCGCTCAATCTGGCTCAGCGCGGCCGACAGGGCTTTCGACTTGTCCATGGATGGTCCTTCAACGAGACGCAGTGCAGGCTGACTCATAATTGAGCTCCTTATGGCCGGGATTCGACCCCCCGACAACGCAGCCCCTGCCGCACCGCCGGAATCGACTGAAGGCCAGCAATGTACCCTATTTGTTCTCAGTTCGCAATATGTTCTTTTTGACGCCCTGGTTGATTTATCGCAATGCCGTTCACCCCCGGTTGTGGCGCTATGCGCGTTATGTCGAACCGATCAAAAATGGCGGAACGCCTGCTGGCCCACGCCACGATGTGCCAAGAAGCAGCCAGCCTGTGCTGGAATGAGGCGATCGCCTTTGAGCTGGAAAAACTCGCCGAGGGTTGCCGGAGCGCAGCGGCCGCGTGCGAGGCAGAATTGATTCACGCCGCGCCTACCCTCTCGAAGCACTAGACCTCCAGCGCGTGGTTACGCGGGTCTCTGGAACTTTATTTGTGTTGTCAGCAGCCTAGAGGCGCTGGCGCGGAACGCTTCGCGGTTTCGAGCGTTGCGCCTGTGTCAAATGACACAGATGACAATTCTGAGCCAATGACCTCTGCGACGCACTATCGGACACTTGCAGCGCAACTTCGCACCCGGGCCAAGAGCGAAGAAAGCCCGCACCTGCGCGCGGAATGGGAGCACCTGGCACAATGCTACGTCAGGCTCGCAGAGCAAGCTGATCGAAATTCCCACACTGATGTGAGCTACGAACCCATGCTCTTTGGTGACTTTGGTAGCGAGCCGGCCTGACTTGCTGCGTCGCTGCCAAAAATATCGATCGAGAACTTTCGTAGTGGGAACGAATTTAATCGGATGCGGTTACGCGTACAGGGGCTGTGTATTTTGACGAAGGTCGGGCAATGACCGCGGGGGATGACTATCGGGGCAAGGCGATTGAATTCCGCGCGAAGGCGCAGGTCGAAAGCAACCCCAAGCAAAAAGCCGAATATGAGCACCTTGCGCGCGCCTATCTGCGATTGGCCGAGCAAGCCGAGCGCAACAGTCAACTGGACGCGACCTATGAAACGCCGGTCATAAAAGACGACACGAAGTTCAAGCCTTAGCGAACTGAAAAGCCTTTCGTCGTAGATCACGACGCAACTGAAAAAATCATGCGTGAAAAATTTTGGAAGGGCCATGGTTGGCAAACGCGTGCAATTCCACGAGGACACCTGGCAGGAACTTCAGGTGCTGGCTGCCGAGAGCATGAAATCATTCCAGGAACTCGCGGACGAAGCCTTCGGTGATTTGCTGAAAAAACATGGACGCCCGGCCAGTCTGAAGGAGGCGCTGCGACGAAGCGCAAATACCGGCGATGTCGTCGCGCTCAAACGACAACCGCATCGCGCGCGACGTAAACGCTGATCCGCCCCGCCCGCATGCGCGGTGTCTGGATGCCGGATGGAATTTAATGCGCCGAGGCGGAACGACGTGCGCTTGATTGACGTTCGGAAACGGCAATTCGATCGGAGGGTGCCGATGACGCGCGAATTCGTGACCAAAATCCTTTCACTCGCCGCAGCAGTCACCTTAGTGACGCTCTGCGCTCTAGTGGCGGTGCCAAAAAATGCCGGCGGAAAACTTGGCCCGCAGCACCACGCGGCCGCCCTTCGATAATTCGGTCCCACTTTGCGATTCCGGCCATGCGGGGCGTTAACGCCCCTGAAATCATGGTCCGATCCACGGTTCGCGGCCCGGTTGCATAATTATTCGCCAACGGTAGACTCTTGCGGTAGGACCAGCACCGGGACACCCCGTGGACCGAACAGTGGCCCATATGAATGTGGAACACTATCGGCGGCTTCTCGCCGTCGAGACCGATGACACGCGGCGCCAGGTCCTTTTGCGTCTTCTGGCCGAGGAAGAAGCCAAAATCAGCGACCCCAAACCCCCTGGAAAAGCGCAATAGCCGCGCTAGCGGTTGCCCGTCCAGGGGCGCCAATGGGTTGGACGCACATCCAGCCGCTCTTTGGTAGAAGCGTTGATCCACCCATCCCGCGTACGTCTGCACGGAAAAACCAGCGCATGCTGGCCGTCATCATCGATCACGGCGAGTTCCAGATCACAATCAAACGGCGCAAGCGAGGCAGGCTGCCACATGACGAAAGTCTGACCCGCTTGTCCGGTTGCGCTTTGATCTAGATCAGCGGTCCACACAAACTCCCGACGGCCGCCGCAGCGTGATCGGCATCCGCTTTGATCTGGATCAATGGCCGGGTCATCAAATCTGCTGATGTATTTTCAATGACAACGTCCCGCCGCCCTGCCCTCCGCCATTGCCCCATATGCCGAATCGCGATGCAAGCCGCCAAGTCCCGGGACGAGCTTGCCGATTTCGACATATTCCGGTGCTTAACGTGCGAGACCACGATCCGGGAGACGAAATCTCCAGCAAAGGCTAGCGGAAACGCGCCGATAGACTGACAAGCGGGATTTTCCTTTCGCAGCTTGTTCGGGCGCCCTGACTTTTTTGCGGCGAGTTGATCTCGCTCAATAACTCAAACCGAGAGATTGCTAATTTGGGCGTCATAGTTTGGTGCGCCGCATGCTGTGATTTTGGCGGCGCGAGGGGAAGTCATGCAGACCGCAGTCATCAAACGTTCGATCGTCCTCGATGGACATAAGACCAGCGTGTCGTTGGAAAACGAATTCTGGCACGGCTTGCGCGAGATCGCAGGACGGGAAAATACGGCCTTGTCGACGCTCGTTGGAAAAATCGATCACGAGCGCAATAGCTGCAATCTGTCGTCAGCCATTCGCGTCTATGTGTACAATTATTTTCGCGCCCAGTTCGACCAATTGGGAAAAGGCCAAGGCCATCTCAGCCCTGATATTCCCCTGCCGGCACGCTCGGAAATGGCCTGCTGAGGGCGCGCCCCGCTGAATAGCGTAAGGGGGCGGCGCACACGCACTTTTTCAGTATTTTTGGGACATTTGGCCGTCTCGCGCGTTGTCGGAGCGCATCCGAAGTTCCACGGATTTGCCATTTTGCAGTGCAATATGACATATTGCGCTGCACTGGTTTGTTGAATGCCGCGGTCGGCCGGGGGGACGTGGCGGAATGGAGTGTCATGTTGAAGGCGTTGAAGAAGTACACCGCAATCCCGGCGGTGAGATATTCGATCATCGCGGTCGCAAGTCTGCTCTGGCTGGTCGGCTTTGCCGATCAATTGCCCGATCTGACGCAGACCGCGAAATATGTCGGCATCTCATTGCTGATGGTGACGGTCGCCGCGATCGGCTGAGTGCTGCCGATCCATTGGTCGTTGGTGCATGGAGCGTCTAATCGCGCTCAATGAACATCCACACGCCTCCGCTACGCGACGATTGAACGCGAATGCGTAGCTCGCGCTTGGGATCTCCGAAATCACCGGGCCAGCCAAATTCAAGATCGACCGCGCCTTGTTCCATGGCGCGCGTGACGCGGCCGCGGAAATTATCGCTACCCATGCAGGCTGAAATTTCGAACATGTTGCGGCCGACCGGATTTTCGCCATACCCCGACAGACGCGCCTCGGTTGCGCTGTAGTAGAGAACGGTGCCTTCGCGGTTCAGCAGGATGACGCCGAAGGGGAGCTGGTCGATTTCGTATTGGTTGAGCGTCTCGATACGCGCGCCAAGATTTGGCGCGTTGAAGTCGATGTCGGGCATTCCGTAGTCCGTCCCCCAGTCTGGTCGTCGCGTTTGTTGTTGGCGCCAACGTGAACGGCGGCACGTGAGTCGGCAAGCGCGAAACGCGCAAGCCTGCTTATTGCCTGTTTACTGAATTACTTTGCGTGCAAATGAATTGTCATCACCGGGCATAGCCGTCCGAAGGACGGCGTGCTTTCGCACGCCTATGTCCCGGTGATCTCGCTCAGGGGCGCAGTGCCTCACTAAACGAGATGGCCGGGACAAGCCCGGCCATGACAGTCACCCGATGAGCGACAAACTCAACCTAAGTTGAGTTCCTTGAAGAAGTCATTGCCCTTGTCATCGATGACAATGAAGGCCGGAAAATTTTCGACCTCGATCTTCCAGATCGCTTCCATGCCGAGCTCGGGATATTCGTGCACTTCCACTTTCTTGATGCAGTGCTCGGCGAGATTGGCCGCGCTGCCGCCGATCGACGCCAGATAAAAGCCGCCGTGCTTCTTGCACGCATCGCGCACCTGCGCCGAACGGTTGCCTTTTGCGAGCGAAATCATCGAGCCGCCGGCGGCCTGGAACTGGTCGATGTAACTGTCCATCCGCCCCGCGGTGGTCGGGCCGAACGCGCCCGACGCGTAACCCGCCGGCGTCTTTGCAGGCCCGGCGTAGTAAATCGGATGGTTCTTGAAATAGTCGGGCAGCCCCTTGCCGGCTTCGAGCCGCTCACGCAATTTTGCGTGCGCCAGATCGCGCGCGACAATCATGGTCCCGGTGAGAGACAATCGCGTCTTCACGGGATATTTCGAAAGCTGCGCCAGGATTTCTTTCATCGGCTTGCGCAGGTCGACCTTGACCACTTGTCCGCCGAGTTTTTCCTGGTCGACATCCGGCAGATATTGCGCGGGATGTTGCTCAAGTTCCTCGAGAAACACGCCATCTTTCGTGATCTTGCCAAGTGCCTGCCGGTCGGCGGCGCAGGAAACGCCAAGCCCGATCGGTAATGACGCGCCATGCCGCGGCAGGCGGATCACGCGCACGTCGTGGCAGAAATATTTTCCGCCGAACTGCGCGCCGACGCCGGTAGACTGCGTCATCGCCAGTACTTCCTTCTCCATCTCGAGATCGCGGAAGGCGTGGCCGTCTTCGCTGCCCTTGGTCGGCAACTCGTCGAGATATTTCGTCGAGGCGAGCTTCACGGTCTTCATTGTCAGCTCGGCGCTCGTGCCGCCGATGACGATCGCAAGATGATACGGCGGGCAAGCGGCGGTGCCGAGCGTCAGCACTTTCTCTTTCAAGAACGCCAGCATGCGGTCATGCGTCAGAATCGACGGTGTCGCCTGGAACAGGAATGCCTTGTTGGCGGAGCCGCCGCCTTTGGCAATGAAAAGCAATTTGTACGCGTCTTCGCCTTCCGAATAGATCTCGACCTGCGCCGGCATGTTCGACTTGGTGTTCTTCTCCTCGAACATGGAAATCGGTGCCAGCTGCGAGTAGCGCAGATTGCGCCGGAGATACGCGTCGCGCGCGCCTTCCGCGAGCGCGGCCTCGTCATCGCCGGCGGTGAAGACCATGCGGCCCTTTTTGCCCATGATGATTGCCGTGCCCGTGTCCTGGCACATCGGCAGCACGCCGCCCGCGGCGATGTTGGCGTTCTTGAGAAAATCGTAGGCAACGAACTTGTCGTTATCGGAAGCTTCCGGATCGTCGAGGATCTTGCGCAGCTGCTTCAGGTGCGCCGGACGCAGCAGGTGATTGATGTCGGTGAACGCGGCCTCGCTGAGCGCGCGCAGCGCCTCGTGGCTGACCACCAGCATGTCCTTGCCCATCACCTTCTCGACCTTGACGCCGCCAATATCGAGCTTGCGATAAGGCGTCTTGTCGGGGCCGAGCGGGAACAGCGGCGTGTGATGGTAGGGCGGGACGGCGGGAGGCGTAACTGGGGCGTTCATGGGCATAGATCTCTGTTCTGTAGAAAAAAAGAACTATCAGAAGTATTCGCAGGGTGCGATAGCCGCCGCCTCGCAATAGCGTGGAGGCTGCTTTTGCGCCATGCTCCCCAAAATGACCGGGAGACCGCCCATGATGCTCAAGGCATTCACCAGTTCCGTCCTGCTCGCGCTGCTCGTCCAGGCCAATCTCGCCCACGCGCAATACACCGCCAAGGACTGGCCTGAAGGCGCTATGAAGCAGCGCTTCACCGAGACCTGCGGCCTCTGCCACGACATCAACCGCATCCGCGTCGGCTACACTCCGCAAGGCTGGCTCACGGTCGTGCGCATGATGCAGAACTTCGATGCGCCCATCACCGCCGAAGAATGGCCGGCGATGACCGAATACCTCATGAAGAATTTCCCCGAGCGGCAGCGGCCCTCGGCTGTGATCATTGCCGGCCCGGTCAAGGCGCGCATCGACTTGTGGGACGTGCCGACGCAGGGCTCGCGCCCGCATGACCCGCGCGCGGCCAAGGACGGCTCGATCTGGTGGACCGGCCAGCTCGTCAACAAGCTCGGCCGCATCGACCCCAAGACCGGCGCAATCCGCGAGTACACCTTGAAGTCGCCCCACACCGGCCCGCACGGCCTCGCCGAGGATAAGGACGGCAATATCTGGTTCACTGGCAACAATCTCGGGCTGATCGGCAAGCTCGATCCGAAGACCGGCATCACCACCGAATATCCATTGCCCGACAAGGCGGCGAAGGATCCGCATACGATCAACATCGCGCCCGACGGCATCGTGTGGTTCACGGTGCAGGGCGGCAACATGATCGGCAAGCTCGATCCCAAGAGCGGCGACATCAAGCTTGTCACCTCGCCGACCGAGAAGTCGCGGCCTTACGGGTTGATGATCAACTCAAAGGGTGTGCCGTATTTTGTCGAATTCGGCGCGCCGAAGATTGCCAGCATCGATCCGCAAACGATGGCGATCAAGGAATACAAGTTGCCGAATGACGGAGCGCGGCCGCGCCGGCTCGCGTTCTCCGATGACGACACCATCTGGTACACGGATTTCGCTCGCGGCATGTTGGGGCGGCTCGATCTTAAGACCGGCGATGTAAAGGAATGGCAGTCGCCAAGCGGACCGAAGTCGGAGCCTTACGGCATCGTCTTCACCAAGGGCGCGCTCTGGTACAATGAGTCCGGTGCCAGGCCGAATACTATCGTGCGCTTCGATCCTGGATCCGAAAAATTCCAGAGCTGGGCGATCCCCGGTGGTGGCGACATTGTTCGCAACATGGATGTGACGCCGGACGGCAATCCGGTCACCGCCAACAGCCTCGCCAACCAGGTCGGGCTGGTGACTGTGGAGGAAAGCAAGTAGGGCGCGTGAACCTCTATCCGCTCATCCCCGCGCAAGCGGGGATCCACCGGCCTGGCTCTCGAACTGCATGCCCGCTTTCCCGGGCATGAGCGGTGGAGGAAATATCGGCGCCCCACGACGCGCCCGCGCTTCAGGAGGTCCTGGATGCCCGCAATGACGGTTCAACTTCGCAGCATTCCCGATACGCAAGCCGCTATTGGCTGGGCCGAGGGGCACACCATCGTGGTCGATCGCCCGGACGGCAGAGCCGGCGGCATGGGCCTCGGCTTTAACGGCGGACAATTGCTCGGCCTCGCGATCGGCGGATGCTTCTGCAACGACCTGCACTACGTTGCGCACGAAATGGGCGTGCGGCTTGCGTCTATCGCGGTGGATGTCACCGTCACCTTCGAGGGAAGTCCCCTCCTCGCAACACAGGCCGAGATGCGGGTTGCCGTGACCGCATCCGACGAAGGTGCCGATGTTGTCGCTGTCGTCGCACGCGCGCGTGACATCTCGGCGGTCAGCAACTCCTCAAGCGCGGGTTTCCGGTGCAAATCGTCAGCGGCACCTAGGGTTACACCGGTCTCACTCTTCCCGGCTCGCCCGGGGTGCATTCAAGCGCCTTGCGGTCCCATTTCGCCAGGTCGGCTGCGACATCGTAGGTGCTTTGCAGGAATTCCATCAGCACCGCATCGGAATCGCGCGCGCTCCGCACCGCATCGTAAGGCAACAGGAATTCACCGAGTTCCTTGCTGAAGAATGCCTGCACCGGTTTCACTCTTGCCGCCGCAAATCCATCCGGCGCGGGATAAGCATAGGAATAGAACGCCGCATAATCGATCGGCCCGCCGCCGCCCGGCCAGAAACCGGCGCTCGAAACCTCATGCGAGTAGGCTTCTTGTGCGACAGAGTTCGGCAGATGCGGCACACCGCCGGGATGACGCGGCGCCGCGCGACCGGAAAAGCGTGTCACCGCGAGATCGAAGCTGCCCCAGAAGAAATGCACTGGGCTGGTCTTGCCCAGAAAGCCGGTGCGAAATCGGGCGAACACATCCTGGGCCGCCAGCAACACGCGCCAGAACCGGTTGGCATATTCGGCGTCATAAGCCGCGTGCCTTGTATCCTGCTCGAATGGAATGCAATCGGCGATCTCGCACGGCATGGTCTTGATGCGGACATCGATGCCCAAGTCGCGCAGCGCGATCATCAGCGCCGCATAGAATTCCGCGACGCTCATCGGCCTAGGATTGGGCTTGAGCATCACCTGGCGAAAATGGCCCTCGGCTGTCCTCACCCAGACGACATGATCGAGGAAGTCGAAATCGATCTGGAAACTGCTGCTGCGCCAGGGAATCGGCGAAGTTGTTAGCCCGCGCACCGTGACATAGAGCGCGACATGCCAGGAATGATTCTGCCACGGCGTCAGCGCGAGCCGGATCTTGCCGACGACCTGTGTCCACAGGTGCAGCGTGTCGCGCGTGTCTTTCCACGCCGCATAGGGCAGTTCAGGCCAGCGCTCGGAGTGCGATGCCATCGTGGCATCATGGAACGGCGCCGATGGGGCTTCAAGCGGTCGCACTACTTCCCGACGTGAAAGCGCACGACCGTCGCGAGCGTGATCCAGTTGGCGTTTTCGCCGTAGATATTACGGCCGTAAATCAGATCGACGTTGAAGTCATCGATCGGCCGCCAGCGCAACCCGACCTGAAAGCGCGGCTCGGTCACGCCAATCGAATCCTGCCGTGCGCCAAGTTGGCCGAACACTTCGGCGGTCAACGTCCAGACATTGTCCGGCGTACGCCAATCCACGCCCGCGCCGTAGGTGAGGTAATGCCGGTCGGCAACGCGATCCCACTCCCATCCCCCATTGAGATTGATGCGCACGACATTCGACAGCCGCAGCGTCGCCGGAATGGTGGCAAAGAGCGCAGTGTTCTGCTGCGTGGAAAAGTCATAAACGGCCGCACCCGAGACTGCGAC
Source organism: uncultured Alphaproteobacteria bacterium (assembly GCA_963801955.1). GTDB lineage: Bacteria > Pseudomonadota > Alphaproteobacteria > Rhizobiales > Xanthobacteraceae > Pseudolabrys. The sequence goes on along the minus strand of CAWDGS010000001.1, from coordinate 181,593 downwards.
ACCCCAGCTGCCGATCGCGGTCGGCACCAAATTGGTCTTGAATTTCGGGATTGCGCCGCTCGACCATTCACCGTCGGCGCGCGCGCGGGCGAGCTGCGTGCTCAGCTCCACCGGGCGAAACAAATTGACCACACAAGTTGGCGAGGTGGCCGCAAAAAAATCATGGTTGTCCGCGGACGATATCCACGATTCGACCTTGCAGGCGCCGGGCTCACTGACATCGGCTGTGTCGACGGCATAGGCCGCGCCGGCCGCGCGGGCGTGATCCGGACCCATTGCGGCAGCTGTCGCGACGCCCACCAGGATGACGGCTCTCGCCGAACCCGCGCGCAAGGCCCACCCCTCAACACCGGCCGAACCGGCCCGCCTTGTTTCTAGGAGGTTCCCGCGCGCAGCGCTATTGGCCGTCCCCCGGAAAATAAAGAGGCCGCCTACCCCAGGCGGCCTCAAGTTACCCCAGTGACCGATTCGTCGAGTTCGCAGCGCTTATCGTTCAATCCGGTTCGCGCGCGGTAGCCTGTCAGTTTTTTCTGACGGCATGGAGGGTCGCGCTTGCCGGTATCGTCGGTCCATCCCCAAAATTGATGCACGGACGCCAGAGAGCACTGTACGCCGGGAGCGGCTGCGCGAAAATAATCTCAGCGATCCCGGCATACGAATTTCCGCAGGCGTGTTTTCGAAGCCACATGTTTTCCACCCCGCAGGGAACTTCCGCCTGCGAGCGCGGACCCCCCGGTTCGCAGACGAGCACCTAATTACCGGAAATTATCCGAGCGATTTCGTTTTGTGTGTCCTCGGCGCTTTTTTTACGCGGCCGTTATTGACGCGATCCGGCGGTTGGCCTCGACAATGCCGACATTGAAATAAAGCATGTTGGTGGAGGAGGCGCTCATGCGCGATTCCATGTTCATGTTAGCCCCGGTGGCGCTCATCATTTATTTTTTGATCTATCCGGACCAATTCAATGCGTTCCTCGCCTGGGCTGGACAGTATCTGCGCTAGACGATCGTGCGGCCGATAGCGGCAACGCTTGGCTGGCGCCAATTGGGGCAAATGATTGCGGCGCATTGAGTGGCGCCCGGACTTGCTTATAGTCCTATGACGCGGTCCCCAATCGCGGCTGTCCAACGTCACGTGCGAAAACGACATTGACGCGCGACGTATCATCTGTCATCCGCAACGCATTCCTTCCTCATTGTCAGTTCATCAATGCCCCGAAGATCATTCCGCGTCGGCCGCTCGTTTACCGGCCTCGGTCTATTCGCGATCCGGCTCATCAAGAAGCGCGAGAAAATCGCCGAATACAAAGGCCCCCGTGTTGGCGCCGAGGAAGCCGGGCGCCTTGAACGGCGCGGCAATCGCTACCTTTACGAGATCAATCCCCGCGTCACCATCGACGGCACACCGCGCAGCAATGTCGCGCGCTACGCCAATCACTCCTGTAATCCGAACGCCGAGACCTATACCTATGGTGGGCGTGTGTTCATTCGCGCGATGCGCAACATCAAGCCGGACGAGGAAATCACCTACGATTACGGCAACGACTACCTCAAGTACGTCATCGGACGATCGCGATGCCAATGTAGCCGTTGCCGGCGACGGCGGGCGCGCAAGCAACGGGAAAAGCGTGCCCTGATCAAACGCCGGACCGCGCGCCTCGCCCGCGAGCGCCGGACAGCCAGGCGACGGACGAGATAACGCCGGCTCCATACAAGGGCGGGCTCAGCCAAGCAATCCTCCCATTCGATTTTGCCCCTGCCCGCCGCAATTCGCCCGTGCTAGGCAGACGCAGCAATTCGCCGGGGCCCCTCTCCTTGACCTCCGAAAGCCTTGAGCAGCGCGCGAGCGAGCGTGCCGACCGCATCCCGCTCGGCATATTGTTCATGCTGGGCGCAACGATCATGTTTGCGCTCTCCAGCGCGCTGTCGAAATGGCAGGTCGCGAACTATTCCTTTGTAGAGGTGCTGTTCTTCCGTGCCGTCGCCTCGCTGGTCACCTGTGCAGCATTGATCTTGCCGGGCATCGGCCTCGCAGTGCTGCGCACTCACCGGCTGCGCGACCATTTCGGACGCAGCGCGACACAGGCCGTCGCGCAAAGCCTGATCATCATTGCATTCGGCCTGATGCCGCTGGCGGGCGCGGTGGCCATCAACTTTTCGTCGCCGCTTTTTGCAACACTGTTTGCCGCGGTGTGGCTCAAGGAAAAAATCGGTGCCGCGCGTGGTTGCGCCCTGGTGGTTGGATTTCTCGGCGTGGTGCTGGTGGCAGCACCAGGCGCCGACAGCTTTCGCACGGGTGCGCTGTTTGCGCTCGCCAACGCGGTGATGTTCGGCAGTGTCACCGCAGCGGTCCGCGGCATGACCACGACGGAGTCCGCTGAAACGCTCACCATGTATCAGATGATTTTTCTGACACTGTTTTTCGCGCTCGCTTTGCCATTCTTTTTCACTGTGCCGACCTCGACTGATGCGCTGGCGATGATCGGCAACGGAATTATCAACGGAATTGGCCAATATTGGTGGACGCGCGCCCTTTCGTTGGCGCCGCCGTCGGCGGTCGGCCCGTTCTACTATTTCTCGCTGGTGTGGTCGGCCGCGCTCGGCTTTGTTTTTTGGGGCGACGTGCCGACGTTTGCACTGCTGGGCGGCTCCGCCATCGTGGTCGGCTCCGGCCTGTTCCTGCTCTGGCACGAAACCGGTAAAAAGCCGCTGGCCGCCGACTAGGCCGCATCATTCATCACTGGAATTCCAAGGGAGTGAGATCAATGAGCCTGAATATCCGACGCGTTGTCACCGGCCACGACGATCAGGGTCGCGCCAAAGTGCTGATCGACGAAACCGTGAAGAACGTCGTCTCGCAGCGCCCGGGCGCGCTCTACAGTGTCATCTGGTCGAGCGACGGATTCCCGGTCAACAATGACGGCGACGTTGACCCGTCGGGAAAGAAGATCGGCACCACCATTCCCGGCGGAACGGTGTTCCGCATCGTCAGCTTTGGACCGGGCGTCGCGCCACGCAATCACCGTACCGATTCGATCGACTACGCCGTGGTGATGTCCGGCGAGATCGACATGGACCTCGATGGCACCATCGTGCACCTGCAAGCCGGCGATGTGCTCGTGCAGCGCGGCACCATCCACAATTGGATCAACATGGGCGATGAGCCATGCGTCATCGCCTTCACGCTGGTCTCGGCAAAGCCGGTGACTGCGGGCGGCAAGCCGCTCCCCGCGCAGGGCTAGGCAGTTCCAGTTCCGGATAGTGCCGGAAGATCCCGGACTCGTTGAACGCGGATGCGGCGCGCGAGCCAAGATATTTTGATGCCTGGCCGTTGCGCGACCTGGTCTCGAATATCGACGATACCCGGCACCTTGCGCTCGATGCCTTTGCTCGCCTTCGGAAACGCGTAACGAAGCCCTTCGACGAGCTGGAACATCGACAGGTCGATATAGGTGACCTTGCGGCCAAGCAGGTAAGGCCCCCCGCTCTTCTTCAGGACGGTCTCGAAATAGCCGAGATATTTTGGCGCACGTTCGTCGAGAAAATTCTCGGTGAAGCGTCTGGCCTCCGGCTTCTGGTCCTCGTAATAAAGACCTGAACCGACCGGATGATGCGTATCGTGGATCTCCTTCACGAAGTCGGTGACCGTGAGCTGCAACTGATGCAGCCATAGCCGGCCTGCTTCATCGCGCGGCGCAAGCTTCAGGCGCGGTCCGAGGTAAAACAGGATATTGGCGACCTGCGCGATCACCAACTTCCCTGCTTTAAGAAACGGCGGCGCAAATGGTGGGCGTTTGTCGCGCCCACCGTCCATCATCGCCATCATCCGGTTCATGCCACCGGACTTGCGGGCGACGTCGTCATAGGAGGCGCCGGCATCTTCGAGCGCGAGCCGGACGAATTCGCCGCGGCCCTGAATTTCCGGCCAATAGAACAGCTGATAGCGCATCGATCACCTCAAGCAGGCAGTGCTCCCCGAGGACGCGAGTTTGGCTTGCTTGGCGGAACACCTTCAAGAGGCCAATCGGGTTTCAGCTCTGCTGCTGCCAATGACGAAACGCGGGCAACGTGCAGGAATCCCACACATTGCCCGCGCATAGCTCAGACGTCTTAGATCGTGGCTAGTTGACCGCGAAGCAGTACAGCAAGCCGTCTCCGCCGGTGCTGACCAGGTCGGCCTGCGAGCAGCCACCTTCCGCGCCGCGCGACGGATGCGACGAGTTCCACGATCGGTTCGCATCATCATCGGCCAGACCCTGGCGATCGTTGTGGCCGAGCATGACCGACCCTTGCGTGCTGCTCGTGTAGTTCTTGCAGGTCATGTCCTTGTCGGCCGGAAAGGCTTTACCGTCCGGCGTCGAGCCCGTCACAATGTCATGCCTGTTCGGCTTGTCACCGCGGCCGTTGATCACCTCACCCTTTTCCGAAAGATTGTTTTGCTTGTTGAGCTTGTTGTTGGCGCTGTGCAGATCGTCCACGCTCGTGGCAACGACGACACCTTTGCCATTCATCCAGGGACCTTTGCCGATACGGTCGCGCGCGTTCACGGCACCAGCGCCTTGCGTGGACAGATAAGCGTGCCAGGTCTTGCCGCCCGCCCCCGCTGATTGCGCGAGGTCCTGGCAATGCTTGTCTGCGCCGGCGAGACCGCCAAGATCGGCGCCTTTGCCTAGGCCAACGCTGGTTACAAAGAATGTCATATTCGCCTGTTGCGCCGACGCGGGCGCAACACACAGGAACGAAAGACACGCTGCAACCGCCACGCCAATTCGAACGACCGTCATCTTATTACCTCCCGGCATCGGCGAGGCCCGTCGCCTCGCCATCGGGAGGGGCAACACCGGCGCCGAAACACTATTCCGTGTTCACGCGTCGTTGATCGCGCAACTCAACCGGGTTTTCCGGAATATTGCGCGTCGGTCACCGGCTCGAGCCAGGTAACATGCTCGCCAGCTTCAGCTTCCTGCATGGCAACATGTTCCATGCCGTGGTCGGCCGTCGCGCCATGCCAGTGTTTCTCACCGGGGGGAATCCAGACGGTGTCGCCTGCGCGGATTTCACGTACAGGACCACCCCAAGTCTGCACCCTGCCAATGCCGGAGGTGACACAGAGCGTCTGCCCGAGCGGATGGGTATGCCATGCGGTTCGGGCGCCGGGCTCGAAGCGAACCCATGCCGACCGGATGCGGGCAGGATCCGGCGCCTGGATGATGGGATCTTGCCACACCGTCCCGGTGAAACTCGGCGCGCCCATCCGGCGCGAGGGCCGCGATCCGCATGCAATGATGTCCATCTCAATCCTCCCTGAAAATGCAGTGTTCTGCCTGCTGGTACGATAGTCTAGCGCGGCGCAAATAAAAAAGCCCGGCGTCACCGCCGGGCCTCGACTTCAAAGCAAACGTTCGCGGGTATCAGACCGGCTGCAAATTGCCGGCGGCCTGCTTGCCGCGTTCGGTCACGATTTCGAAGCTGACTTTCTGGCCCTCGTTCAGCGAGCGTAGTCCTGCACGCTCGACCGCAGTGATGTGCACGAACACATCCTTGGAGCCATCATCTGGTTGAATGAAGCCGAAGCCTTTTTGGGTATTGAAAAACTTCACAGTTCCGACAGGCATCAAGAGTTTCCTTTCACGCTTCCTGTTGAACGCCCACGCGCTCATCGCGTCGGCGGTCACAAGCCAAGTTTTGGAGTTCACTTGAGGCGCAGCCCAAAACCGGGAGCGTGGCAGCAAGATGAGGCCGAAAACCAGGTTGCGGGCGGCGACATAGACGAATTTCGCTGTAACGTCAACGGTTCAGCGCGCCATTGCCGATGTCAGATAACGCTTTATGAATTCGTAATAGCAACTCGTTAGTGTTGCAGCCGGCTCGGCGCGAGCCTTAACAGATTGTGAAAACGCGATGCGTCAGCCGAAGCCGGATGTGGCGAAAAAACATGCGCGGAGACAAAAGGAAAGCAAGGCGCCATCGCATGCGTGTCGACGCGCGGCTGGTGCTCGATAATGGAGAACTCTGCGACTGCGCGCTGTCGGACGTCTCGGACAGAGGCGCCCGCATCAATGTCCACGACTCAGAAATAATTCCCGAAAATTTTCTGTTGTTGCTGGCGGGAAACGGCGCGGCGCGGCGGCAATGCCGCGTGATATGGCGCAAGCCTCAGCAGCTTGGTGTGAAATTTGAAAACTGGCTCGACGAGCGGGTGCGGGCGACGCGTGCGCCAAAAAATGACGCGACCGCGAATGCCACGGCTAAAAATGCGGAGTTGACCGCCAGCGATGCCTGATCGGCAGCCGTCAGGATTGCTGTATCGCCGACAACAACCAATTGCCACCGCGAGCGCGCATGAAAGTCCACAGCTCAGTGACTTCGCTGGTCGCGCCGCCTTCGACGGTTCGCCCGCTTGCTCGATCGACCATTTGATCGATGAGAGAAAACCGCATGGCGACCGTCGCATAGTCGACCGCGCCTTCGCGCCAAGCTTCGGCGAGGTCGCCCTGCTCGAGCTTTACGTTGGTGATCTTGTTGATGACACCGCGGCTCGCATTCTCGGAAAGCTGCTCCGAAAAATACGAAAGCATTTCCGGCGTCACTTTTGCGCGCAGAGCGTTGAGATCCTCAGCCGAATAAGCGGCCTGCACGTCGCCGAGCAATCGTTCGAACGCGTCGTAGTCGGATTTTTCGATTGTAAGCGGGTCGCCCGCGGGCGCATTGGCGGCGAACATGCCGCCGAGTCCGCTATAGGCGTGGCCGGTCGCCGGGTGCGCAGCAGCAAAGGCCGGCTCATGGCGGCGCTGCCACCAGGCAAACAAGAGCCGCGCCACGATGACGACCAGACCGATCTGCAGCATCAGGCCGAGCAATGAGGCGAATCCGCCCATGCCGCCAAAGAAACCGTGCCCAAACAGAAGGCCGAAGAGACCTGCACCGAGGAAGCCAGCAGCAAGTCCGCCAAAAAGACCACCGCCGAACAAACCGGGCCGTGATGCCTGACCAATCGCGCCCGCACTGCCGGGCTGGGTCATGCTGCGCTGGATCGGGCTGGCTGTATGGCGCGGTGCTCGTTGACGGCGGCGCCGAAAACGTGCGCATGCCACGACTGCCGCCAGAGAAGCCGCCGCCGGCGCGCGCATTCGCATCAGCTGCAAACAGCACCAACACGGTTGCGATCGCGGCAAGCGCGACCATTAGACGACGGCAAGTCATTTGTGTCCTCCCGGCATGTCGGCGCCAGAACAATAGGCATGCGCGGAACAATTTGTAAGGGGCGCACATGCGCCGCAACGACGCGGCAAAACGGGCAAATTTGCCTCAAACCACCCAAATGGCCTCGATCACGCAGATATTATGACGAGCGCGGAACAGGCATCGCCCCCCGGTGTTGGCAGACGTGGCGGTTTAAGGACGTTTGTCGATGAAAGGCCTCACAGCCCTCGCTTTACTTTTCGCGCTCGGAACGGTCGCGGCCGCAAAGCCCACGCCCGTCGATCAGGCGCGGCCGGCCATTGCGCTGAGCGATGTCGACATCGAAATCGGCCCATCCGGTCCCGCGCGGGAACGCGAATATTTTCAGGCGCCGCAAGCGCAATTCAATGCCGGCGGTTTTGTTTGCCGTGTGTCGTTGATCGTGTTCGACAAAACGCGCCTCGCCTCATCGTGCCGTTGACAGGCGGTTACTGGAGCAAAGCGCGGACGGGAACCAAGCGACCAGCAAACCGTTATTTTGCCGCTTATCGGTGAGCACGCGGCCGTGCATTCGGCCGTAACACGAACTGATGGGGCACAAACATGCTCGGTACAATTCTCGTTGTTCTACTGATCCTGGCGCTGGTCGGCGCATTCCCGCGCTGGGGCTACAGTTCCGGTTGGGGTTACGGCCCCTCCGGCATCGTCGGCGTGTTGTTGATTGTTGTGTTGGTCCTGGCGTTGACGGGGCGCGTCTAGGCCAGGTTACTGGACAATCGTCTTCTTCACTTCGGCAACCAGTTGCTTCAACGTAAATGGCTTGGCCAGGAACGCGTATTGTTCCTGGTCGGGCAGGTTCTTGCTGAAAGCTTCTTCGGCATAGCCGGAAACGAAAATAATTTTCACGTCTGGATCGCGCCGGCGCAGCTCTTTGAGCAGCGTCGGTCCGTCCATTTCCGGCATCACCACGTCTGACACGACGAGATCGACGTGGCCGTGTTTGTCGAAAGCCTCGATCGCCTCAACGCCATTGCCGGCCTCCAGCACCGTGTATCCGCGCGAAGACAGCCCCCGTGCATTCAGCGCGCGTAGGCCTTCCTCGTCCTCGACCAACAGGATGGTGCCCTGCCCGGTCAGGTCGGCCGCCGCGGCACGCGCCATAATGTCCGCAGCTGACAAAGCGCCGGCAATTGCAGGGGCGTCCATCGCAGAGTTCTGCGCGAGCGCTTCGTCGGCCCCAGGAATATGGCGGGGCAGGAAGATGCGAAAGGATGTCCGCCCCGGTTCAGAGTCGGCGTAAATAAAACCGCCGGTCTGTTTCACGATTCCATAGACCGTGGAAAGGCCGAGCCCGGTCCCCTTGCCGACGTCCTTGGTGGTGAAAAACGGCTCGAAGATCTTTTCGATGATGTCGGAAGGAATACCAGTCCCTGTGTCGCTGACTTCGACCAGCACATAGTTTGCCTTCGGCATGCCTTTATATGCGAATTTTGCACATTCTTCCGCCGGAACGTTGCTGGTGCGAACGGTGAGTTTGCCGCCGTCCGGCATGGCGTCGCGAGCATTGACCGCCAGGTTCACGATCACCTGTTCGAACTGTGAAATATCGACCTTCACCGGCCAAAGGTCGCGCCCGTGCACAATATCCAGTGAGACCTTCTCCCCGATGAGCCGCTTGAGCAGCATGCCGAGATCGCTCAAGGTTTCAGCGAGATCGAGCACTTGCGGCCGCAAGGTCTGCTTGCGCGAAAATGCCAATAGTTGCCGCACGAGAGCAGCCGCACGATTGGCGTTTTGCTTGATCTGCATGATGTCCTTGAAGGACGGATCGGTCGGCTTGTGCGCGTTCAGCAAAAAGTCCGTAGCCATCATGATGGCGGAAAGAACATTGTTGAAATCGTGCGCAATGCCGCCCGCCAGCTGACCGACGGATTCCATCTTCTGCTGTTGCTGGACGCGGTTTTCAAGCGTGCGCTGCGCGGTCGTTTCCAGCGCATAGACGATCGCGGCTTCGCCATCGCGGTCTTCTTCCTCGACCGCAATGACAAAGAAATTGGCCCAACGGTCGGCGCTTCCAGTCAGCGGAGCTTCAACCGGCGCAATATCGCTCTGTCCCTCAGCAGCCTTTCGGATTGCCGCTTCGAGTACCGGTCGATCGCGTTCGACGATCACCGACAGGATCGAGCGGTCGTTGTTCTTGAGCAAGCCCTCGAAGGCGCTGGCGAAGCGGGCATTGCTGCGTGCAATGCGGCCGGTCTTGTCGACCGTGGCAATCGCCATTGGGGTGTTCTGGAAGAAGCGCATGAAGCGCACTTCCGCCGCGCGCTGCGGGTCGCTGCCTTCATCTTTTGCCCGGTTGAGAACCAAGGTGCGAGAGGTGCCAGGAGTTCCGTCGGCGCCGAATGCAACTTTGTGGAACAGACGCACCGGAACCGGTTTGCCGCCACGGGTCTTGAGATCGAGGTCGAGGACTTCCGTTTTCACTTCACCCGGCGCCGCGCTGAATGTTGTCAGGAGCGCCGCACCTTCACCCGCAACGATATCACCCAGCTTGAGTGAACCGGCGCCCACCTGTGCGAGGTCGTGATCGAGCCAGGCCGCCAGAGTGGCATTCAAATAAACGATGTCACCGGCGGCATCGACCGAGAAAAAGCCAGCCGGCGCGTGATCGAGATAGTCGATCGCGTGCTGCAGCTCCTGGAATACATTTTCCTGCCGCTCGCGGTCGCGCGTGACGTCCGCGATTGACCACACCGTCAGACGCGCATCGCGCCGATTTTCGCCGAGGGGCCGCACGCGCATGCGCAGCCAACGGCCGCTCTCCCCGGCCCCGCCGGTAATTCGAACTTCCTCTTGCAGCCGGCGGCCTTCACGCGCGGCCTTGAGAAGTCGATAGATGGATTCGGAAACGTCCGGATCGCCGATAAAGACCCGTTCGATCGGCCGCACATCATGGATATCCGTCACACCAATGAGATCGAGGTATGTCGCATTGGCATAAAGCACCCGACCGGACTGGTCCGTGACCAATATGCCGTCAAAGGCGCCGTCGACGACGGCCTTGAGCAACGGGTTGCCTTGCTCCCGGCCTGCAAACCGCAGGATCCCCGAAGCGGTTGCAAACAGCGCAAAGACACCGATGGTTCCCAGCGCGGCCAGCAACGTCAGCACATAGGCTTCGACGTAGTCGCGGCCAACATAGATCAGGCCGCCAGCGGCGCCGACCAAGGCCCCCGCCACCAGCAGCACCTTGCTGATCGAGCCCGCCGGCGCATCCTGGCTCTTGTCAAAGGCCTTGCGTTCGTGCCCTTCGGCACGGTCGCGCGCTTGCGTTGGCGCTGCCGGATCGTGACTTGCCATAGACCCTGAGTGCCTTAAGGCGCCCTATCGGCGCAAGTGCCGGCCTCGGAGAATTCCGGCCATTGGATAATTCGTCCTTGTCATCGCCTGGCTGACGTCATGCGGCGCAACCGCATAACAAAGCCAATTACCTCTGCGACCGCCTTATAGTGCTCGGGCGGGATCTGCTGGTCAATTTGGACCGTAGCGTGAAGCGCGCGGGCAAGTGGCGGATTCTCGACGATCGGAACGGAGTGTTTGCCGGCAACTTCCCTGATTTTCAGAGCGATCGAGTCGACGCCTTTAGCCACGCAGATCGGTGCATCCATTCCACGTTCGTACTCAAGTGCGATCGCGTAGTGGGTCGGGTTAGTGATGACCACCGTAGCTTTCGGGACCGCAGCCATCATGCGCCGGCGCATGCGGATCTGGCGCACCTGCTTCATCCTGCCTTTGATGGCTGGATCGCCTTCGGTCTGCTTGAACTCTTCCTTCAATTCCCGCAGCGACATCTTTTGACGCTCGTACCATTGCCGGTACTGGAAGAGGTAATCCGCAGCAGCCACCACTGCGAGCATGGCGACGACGCTGCCGAGCAACTTGAGCGCCAGCGACAGGGAAAGTGGCATAATGACCGACGGATCGCTGCGCGTGAGCGCTTCGAGTCGTCCGCGCTCCGGCCACATCAGCGCGGTGAGGACGCTCCCGACCAGCACAAGCTTGACGAGGCCCTTGCCGAGGTTGGCCAGGGCCTGCTTGGAAAACAGCCGCTTGGCCCCTGCCGCCGGCGATATCTTGGAAAACTTTGGCGCAAGCGCTTCAAAAGTCCATACCAGACGATGCTGGATCATGTTGCCGCCAAGCGCGGCCAGCAACAAAATCAGGAAGGGAATGGCCACGGCGGCGATCATCTCGCTGCCTATTTTCTGGAACAGGCGCGGCAAGGCAGGACCATCGACGCTGATGCCATAGGAATTGGCGATGAGCCCGCGCATCGTTGTGGTCAAATCTCTTCCCATCGTGCCGGAGAACGCCATCAGCACAAGCGCAGCGCCGGCAATCACGAACCAGGTGTTGACCTCCTGGCTCTTGACCACATCGCCGCGCTTGAGAGCCTCATCAAGACGTTTTTGGGTCGGTTCTTCTGTTTTATCGGTATCGCCGTTATCTTCCGCCATGCACGCTCCCGTTCAGCCGTGCGGCGCAAGTTCGGTCAGGACGCCTTCGAGATAACCAACAAACGTACCCATCATCGCGCCAATGACTAAAAGGAGCAGCAGCAGCCCGAGCAGAATCGACAGCGGAAGACCGATGAAAAAGACCTGCATTTGCGGCATGAGACGTGACAAAACGCCGAGCCCGAAATTGAACAGCAGACCAAAAACCAAGAATGGCGCCGACAGCTGGATTCCGATGCGGAATGCGGTTGCGATCACGCGCGTGACGTGCTGCGCCGCGTCACCCATGAGCGGCAACTCGCCCGGTTGGAAGATCGTATAGCTGTCATTCATCGCCGCAATGACGAGATGGTGCAGGTCCGTGGCAAACACCAGCGCGACGCCAAGGACGCTCAGAAAATTTCCGACGAGGAGACCCTGCTGGTTCTGCGTCGGATCGACGGCGGTGACGAAGCCCAAACCCATTTGCTGGGCAACGACGGAACCTGTGATTTGAAGTGCTGAAATCGCCAATCGCGCAGTGAGACCGAGCACCGCGCCAATGACCAGTTCCTGAAACAGCAATAAGAGCACTGGCCCGAAAGTCTTGAGATCGACGACATAGGCCTTCTGGTGGGCAGGCAAGCAGAATGGCAGTGAGTGCCAGAGCGATCGTAAGGCGCACGCGCGACGGCACGCTCAACTCGCCAACTCCGGGCAACAGCATCACCATGGCGCCAACGCGGGCAAACGTCAGCATGAAGGCGGTCGCGAGCGCCGGCAAAAATGAAATGTCGATCCGCATCGGCCCTGTCCGCGGTTAACCGCTCACAATACGCGCGGCAATCCGCAACATTTCAGCGTGCATCTTTTCGGCCATAAACGGCAACGCGATGAGCAGAGATATGAAGATTGCCAATATTTTTGGCACAAAGGCGATCGTCATTTCCTGGATTTGCGTGAGGGCTTGCAACAGCGAAATGGCGACACCGACGGCAAGCCCAACCAGCATCACCGGACTGGCGACAACAATGAGCGTGTAGATTGCGTCGCGGGAAACATCGAGAACTTCTGGGCCTGTCATGATTGCTGGGTACCTAGATCGGCATCTTCATGATGTCTTCATAGGCCGCAATAACGCGATCGCGCACGGCGACGACGGCATCGATTGCGACTTCAGTCTCTGATACCGCCGTGACGACATCGACGATATTGGCTTTGCCGTTGGCCGCCGCGCGGGTCTGCGCGTCGGACTTACGTCCCATCTCAGCGACTGAGCCGATTGCCTCCTTAAGCACGGACGCGAAACTCCCTTCGCCGTTGGCATCGGCGGCGGGCTGACGAACAAGACCAACAGAGGACGCATCGGATGCAATGCGTGCGACGCTGGCATAGGCGCTGGCTGCGGCGAGCGGTGAGGCCATAGTAATTTACGCCTTTCAGGCTTTGAGGATGTCGATGGTGCGTTGGATCATGCGCCTGGTGGCGCTGATGACATTGATATTGGCTTCGTACGACCGTTGCGCATCGCGCATGTCCGTCATTTCAATCAATGGATTGACGTTGGGATATTTGACGTTGCCATTGGTGTCGGCCGCGGGATGGCCGGGTTCGTATTTCAGGCGGAATGCCGATGTATCGTTCTGCACTTTGCCGAGCTCGACCACTTGTGCGTCGAGCGATCGATCGAGTTCGCTGCGAAAAGTCGGGATCTTGCGGCGATAGGGATCCGCACCTGGGCGTTGTGGCGTTGAGTCGGCATTGGCGATGTTTTCCGAAATGACCCGCATCCGGCCGGCCTGAGCGCGCAAGCCGGACGCAGCAATCGTCAGTGTCTTGATGAAATCCACCGTTGCCCTCCTGCGGCCACGCCTAGCGCTTGCCGAGCGCGGTCTTGATGAGATTGAGACTGCGCGTGTAGAGCGCGGTCGCTGTCTGAAAATCCATTTGGTTGGCCGCAACTTTCATCATCTCTTCTTCGAGGTTCACAGCGTTGCCGGCAGGACGAACTTCGAAATCGCGTGTGTTCGCCGAACGGTACGGCGATTGACTCAAGCCGACGCCAGCAAGATGGCTGTCGGCGGTGCGTGTCAGAGACACCGCGGAAACTGCGCCCGGACTGGCGAGCGGCGCTTCCTCAAATTTTAATGGTGCGATGTCGTGCGCGCGGTATTTTGGCGTATCTGAATTGGCAACGTTTTCGGCCAAGACCCGCTGGCGAGCCTGCGCCCAATCGAGCCGGGTGCGCAGCATCGACAAGATTGGAATGTCGGCGATAGCCATGACCTGCTCCCCAAAGAAGACGTCCTGCACCTCAGGACCGTCGCCCTAGGCAGACTTTGCCGGGTGTATGGTTAATAGCTGGTAAAAATGGTTCGCGGCGCTCGGTTGACGAGTTGCGCCAATCTCAGCTGAAAAGGTCCATTTTTGGCCCCGACAGCAAAATGCCACTTTATTTGTTAATGCTCTGTTAGTATTCAGGGCGGCAAATAGTGCCGAGTTGAGTTAACCATTCGTGCGATTCCCCGCATCGGGACAGCAGCACGAAGAACGGAGCGCTTTGATGTTCGAGAGCTTGTTCGGCTCGGAAATGCCGCTAGCCGCGCGCTTCTTCGTCGCCTTTTTGGTGGTGCTGGCGCTGATTGGCCTGACTGCCTGGCTGGTGCGCCGTTTCGGCGCAAACCGCCTCGGCAATGCCACACGTGGACGTCAACCGCGCCTCGCGGTGATCGATGCAGCAACCGTCGACGGACGCCGACGCCTGGTGCTGATCCGCCGTGACAATATCGAGCACCTGTTGATGATCGGCGGCCCCACCGATCTCGTCGTTGAACCAAATATCGTGCGCGCAGTTGGTGCACGCGACGTTGCGCGCGAACCTTCGCGAGTCGCCAACGAACCTGCAGTGCGTGCGACCGCGCAAATCGAAAATGGCTGGCCGTTGCAGCCGGTGGGCGAGCCAGCCCCCGCGGCAACGCCCCGTCCCTCCTACCGCTCGGCAGCAACTGAAGAGCCCTGGCTTGCAGCGGAGCCCGGCGCCCGCGCGCGACCTGCCGACAGCCTGACCGGCCTTGCCGCCGAACTATCGACTCGTCTCACGCCGCCCGACGCTGGCGTGCCGGTTGCACGCAGTGAACCAGCGCCGCGCGTGCAAACAAATGAGTCCGCGGCCGCGCCGGCTCAAGCCGATCACAATCTTGCAGAAATGGCACAGCAGCTAGAAGCGGCGTTGCGCCGGGCGCCTTCACCGGAAGGCCGTCCGCCGGTGACCGATCCACTCGCCACCACGCCGATGGCTGGGGCAAAAGCTCCGGATTTGGCGCGCGGTCCTGCACGCGAGGTCAAGGCCCGCGTGGAACCGAAGTTCGAGGCCAGGCCCGAACCCAAGTTCGACGTCAAGGTCGAGCCGCGTGCCGAACCCGCGGCAACGCCAGGAAAAAATCTCTACGAAAATCTCGAAGAGGAGATGGCCAGCTTGCTGGGCCGTCCACCAGGAAAGACGTGACAGCCACTTCCGACCGCCGTGTCCGTCTTGTGACGGTGGTGGTCGGAGTAACTGGGCTGATCCTCACCGCGACGGCGCCCGCCGCCGCCCAGGACATCAGCGTCAATTTCGGACAAGGCAATGGCCTGACCGAGCGCGTGATCCAGATGATCGCGCTGCTCACAGTCCTGTCGCTTGCACCGTCCATCCTCGTGATGATGACATCATTCACCCGCATCGTGGTGGTGCTGTCGCTACTGCGCACGGCACTCGGTACCGCGACGGCCCCGCCGAATGCCGTGATCGTATCCCTCGCGTTGTTCCTGACGGCGTTCGTCATGGGGCCCGCGCTTCAGCGCGCATACGACACCGGCATCCGGCCGCTGGTCGCCAACGAGATCACCGCCGAACAGGCTTTCGAGCGCGGCGCCCAGCCGCTGCGCGCCTTCATGCAGAAGAACGTGCGCGAGAAGGATCTGAAGCTGTTTGTCGACATGGCGAAGGAAGCCCAGCCCGCCAAGCCGGAAGACCTCTCCTTGCGGGTGCTGGTTCCGGCCTTCATGATTTCCGAACTTAAGCGCGCATTTGAAATTGGCTTCCTGCTGTTCCTGCCGTTCCTGATCATCGACCTCGTGGTGGCATCAGTGTTGATGTCTATGGGCATGATGATGCTGCCGCCAGTGGTGGTCTCACTGCCGTTCAAGCTGATCTTCTTCGTTCTGGTCGACGGCTGGAGCCTGGTCGCGGGATCGCTGATCCAGAGCTACGGCGGATAGCCGCCAGCAGATTCCCGCTATCGCGCTCGCGCGCCCATCCTTGGCAATCGCGGAATAGAGCCGGTCGGTTCGGTGTCCGCCTTGACCGGTACGCCCGCGGGCGCTTTCGGCGGCAGCGGCGACGATCCTGCGTCGCGAATTGCAGGGCCATTTGGCGTCACTGCGCCGGGCGGAGCCGCATTTGTCTGTGGTCCTTTAGCCTTGTCGGCTGTCGAGTCTGGCGCGGGCGCATTGCCAGCCGCGCCACCAGGTGAGATTGCAGACGATTCCGGATAGCGCGTACGCAGATCGCGCAGGAATGCATCGAGTGTATCGACGCTTGCGACCTTCTTGGCCACAGTCTGGAAGTCTGCGCCGCTGGTCCCGATGGGCGCGCTCACGATCTCGAACGCGCGGCGATCGGGCCCGTCACTGAATTTGGCGCCATATTTTTCGCGTAGGCGCGCCAGCCCGATTGTTTCCTCGCCAAGCGCATATCCAATCGACGCGCGCAGAATGTCGGCTCGTTCAATGTCGTTCAAAGGCGCAAATTCACGCCAGCGCTCCCCGTAAAGCAACTCGATTTGTTCGCCCGCCTCCCGCCAGCGCTTGGCGGCCCACAGAATATCGGAACGGAGCCGTATTGCTTCGTGGCTGCTTATATTCGTAATCAGTTCAAGCGCGAGATCGTGGCGCCCAAGATTCGACATCGCGCGCGCCTCAAGCAGCAGGCGCTGGTCACGCAAATCGTTCGACAGATCCGCCACGCGCGTCGCCTGCAAGGTTGCGAGCGCCCGATCGGGCTTGCGGTTCATGAGATACACGACCGCGAGGCGCGTCGCGACCTGCGCGCGGGCGCCGCCTTGCAGGCGGTGGTCGACCTGGTGCTGAAGCAGTTCGGCGGCCTGGTCGAGAAGATCGACAGACACGAGGCGATCGGCAAGCCGTCGGATCATCTCGTCGCCGCGCCGCCCGATCGGTGTCAGTTCGCGGAAATCGTAGAACAGGCCCAGAGCCTCGATGGGCGGCAACGACTCTCCCTTGCCGCCAAGAAAAAGACTTTCAAAGGTTGTAGCTGCCTCATCCTGGATCTTGCGTGTCATGTCGGAGTTGGGGTGGGCCGTCAGTGCGGTCCGCATGACGTGGAACGCGTCGCGATAGCGGCTATCTTCGGTGTAAAGATGGGCAAGAAGCTTGAGGCCCTCGGTCTCGGTCTCATCACCACGCCACACCGTGGTGAGCGTTTCGAGATCATTGATGACGTCCTTGCGCCCCATGCCGCCGGTCGCAAATGTGAGTGCGGTCTCCCTTAAGCGCCCCTGCGCGGCCGCGCGCCGATCTCTCGACGTGGCGGCGGTTCGATAGCTGATGAGTGCATCCTCGGTCCGCCCGAGCCCCTCATAAAGCCGGCCAATGAGGACATTAATGGTTGGCTCGAGTTCTGGCGGAATGCCGACGGTCTCGAATTCATTTGCAACACGGGTGGCGTTGTTGAAGTCGCGCACCTCGACGGCAGAGCGCAGCGCCTCCTTCAGCGCCATCCGCTGCAACTCGACCGGCAACGCACCGATGGCTGCACCCACCGTTTTGAAGATGTCGCGTGCTTCGGCCCAGCGCCCCTGACGGGCATAGGCGATCGCCCGCCAGATCGGCGCATCCTGCTGATTACCGACCTGCGGCTTGCCCAATTCCTTGAGCGCATCCTCGGGACGATCAAGCATGACGTCGGCCACGGCGGTTAGCACGCTTCCGGTCACGTCATCTGATCCCCGCTGATCGGACAGCGCAACATCGAGCACGGCCTTGGCTTCCGGCGCCATGTCCTTCGCGAGATAGAAGCGCGCCAGATTGAGCCGCGCTTGCCTACGCTTGGTTAAAGGTGCAGCGGCGGCAAGACCGATTAACTCGGACTGTCTTGCATTGAAGGGCGAATCCCGGTCGAAGCCCCAAAGCTGCGTATCGAATGTGTAGGCGCGGAAGCTGACCGAAACTTGCTGCTGGCCGAGTGACGTCGCTGACAATGAAAGTCCATCTGGGCGGCTGATCGTGATTTTGTCCGTGCTCAGCTCAGCCGTAATGTCGTCGGCGATTGGCTGCACGACGACTCCGTGCACCGATGGCAGCGTACGCAATTCGACAAAATCCTGGACTTTGAGGAATCCGCGCGCCGGCGCGAGCGCCGTCACCACCATCAATCGGTCACCGACGTCAGAATCCTTGATCATGTGAACCGCGCGCGGGCCATCAAGCGGTATGGCGATGCTCGCGCGGTTCTTGCCGACGACACTACGGGCAATGCTGAGCGGAAGAGTGGGTGCCGTCGCAATATCGGCGATATTGACGATCCAGCTCGGACCATCGGCGACGACGCTGGCTGTGCGCGGACGCGCGAGCTTGACACGGACAATTGCCGCTCCATCTTCCGCGCGCTCGAACGTTGCCTCGCGCGCGCCGCTTTCGTTGTCATTCTGAAACGCAGAAAGATCGATTGGTGCAGCGCTGTCGAACACAAGCCATAGCGTGTCGGCACGGTAAAAAATCGCTGCCGGCGTCGGTGCAGCAAATGGAAATTCGACGCGCAGACCATTTCCGGATTGGTGCACGCCGGCCACAACTGTCGCCTTTGGATTGGGTGCAGGCCGCTCAGCCTCGGTATTCGCGGCCGGCACTGGAGCTGCTTTCGGCGCCTCAGCGGCGGCAGGCGCTGCCGGTAATGGCGGGGATGCAGGCGGCTCCGCGACGGGCGGCGCAGCGTCGGCTGCCGTAACAGCCTTGTTCTCTGCTGGCGCAGGCTGTGCCGGCGGAGTGGCGGGGGAAGGCTCGGGAGCGGCAGCTTGCTTTTGCACCGCGGGCGCAACAGACGGCGTCGCCTGCGAATGCTCGGCACCTTTTGGCGTCGCCGGTGCCGGCGAAGGTACGGCTGGACCAGGTGGTGGCGCAGCTACATCTGCTTTCGCCGGCGCCGCCGGATTCGGTGCAGGCGTTATGGCTTCTTTCGAGAGCATCGTTTGCGGCGGCGATATCGCGGGAGAGCCGTTTGAGGGTGCCGCTTGTTTGGGCGCCCCGCCCTCTTCGGCCTGCTTCGGCTTGGCTCCGTCGAGACCAATGTCAACGACGATATTGCGGTCCTCCCGGAAGACGCGCACTTCCGGCGTGCCATTGAGCGCAAAAACGACAGCAACGGAATCGAGTTCGATCTCCGCTTCAATCGACTTTAAGCTTGGCGGCAGCGAGGCCTTCGCGTCCGCCATATCCCAATTGACCTGCTGATCAAAATTGAGAGTGAGCCTGCCGTCTGCGCGCTCGGGCACCACATTCACCGTGCCCGGCATTGCGAACACATAGCGCATGAATGTGGGCTGCTTCGCGACTTTAACCCGGACCAGCGGCGGCTTTTTATTCTTCTCCTCGACTTGCTGTTTATGCAACTGGCGCTCGGCTTCGCGCGCACGCCGGACAAGCTCGTCGATCACCTCCTGCGGCAAGCCCGGCATCGGGCCCTCCCAGGTTTCCGGCAAGAGATCGACGTAAAGGCGCTCGGCAGCACCAATCGTATTGATTTTGATTTTCTGCGTCAGAGCGATGCGGATCGCGCTGCCGTCCGGATCGCGTCGTGCAGCACTGATCACTCCCGGAGCGTTGACACTGAGGCGCTCGACAGCAACCGCCACCGGTTTGTTAAAGCTGATGATGATGATCGCTCCGGAGATGCGCGCCTTGGCCTCCACCGCCTCATCAAATTGAAACATCAAACGCACAAAGCCACCATCGACGATGGCCTTCACCTCGCCTTTGATCGGATCATCGGCGTGGGCTGCGCTGGCGGGCGCGAATGCGAGCAAGGCGAGCAACGCCATGGACGCAATGCCGCGGCCGCGCGCAGGCCCGGGCCTCGATCGCCTCGGTCGGCACGCAAGCATCTGCCGCAGCTTGAATGGCAAAGCCGTCATTAGGCCGTTCCAGCCGGCTGGCCTGCCGGTCGTAACAGCGTAAGGACGGCCGTTTAATGTGGCGTTAACTGTAAGGAGAACTACAGGCTAAAGTGCGCAAAAGCCTTCAGTTTTTGCAGATTTTGGAGGACCGGGAAGGAAATCCAGGCCCGATCCCGCAGGTGCGGCACGCGCGATACGTCCATCGCCCGCGCGAGACTGCGAATGTAAAAAAGTTCTTCCTTTGACTGCAGGTTGAAGCCTTCGAATTGTTGCTGTCCGTCGCGGAATTCGGCATCGGAAATTGCCTCATTGAAGCGTGCCTTCCAGCCCGAATCCTGCGGTGTCACATCAAGCCCGGCACCTTCACCAAACGGCACTTTTGTCCTGTCGCGAATGGCTGCCGGTAACTTGTCGGGGTAAAGATCATAAAGATCACGGAGGGCTGCCTTCCCGCGCGGTTGGCCATCGACCTCGCGCACCAGTGCGGGCGCGTCCACATTCAGTGCGTATTTGACGACCGACGGATCAAGAAACGGCTCGCGGGTTTCCACTTGATGTCGCATCGAGCAGCGGTCGACACGCTGCAGGCTGACACGATGCATCAGATCAAGGCATTCATCCCGCACGGGCCGGCCGTCGGCATCGCTTTGGTGAAACGCTACCTCGAGCGGCGGGTATCCGCAGAAGAGCTCGTCCGCACCTTCCCCGCACAGGGCCACGCGGAAACCGTCGCGGTGCATTTTTTCAGCTGCAAGCAATGAGCAGACCGCACCACGCACCAGATTGGGTTCGAAAGACTCGGTGACCTCGACAACATGCCCGATCGACGAAAAGACTTCGTCGCTGTCCGGCTCGAATGGCACCATACGCAGATCGAAGCCAGTCCGTTCCGCATATTCGGCCGCATAACGATAGTCCGGCGCGGTTTCGCCGCCGACAAAATAGCCGGGCGCTTCCGGCCGGAATTGCCGCGTGTAGTGAGCTATGAGCGTGCTGTCGATCCCGCCGCTGAATAAAGTCGCGACCGGCAGACCTGCGGGAATCCGCGTTCGCACAGCCTCCGACAGAATACGGTCGAGCGCGTGCGGGTCATGATGGACGGGCACGTCGGCGCGCGGGTAGATCGGCGACTTGAACCGCGCGCAGTTCTTGCGCGACAAAGCATAGCCAGGCGGCAGCAACATGACGTCGCCGACCGGGACGGTTTGCAACAGCGGCCGCATCTCGGAGCAAAAGAGGAAACTGCCCCCCGACTGGATTACGTAGAGCGGCTTGACCCCGAATGGATCGCGGGCCGCGAGAAATTCACCGTTGGCCAGATCAACGGCGACAAAGGCATACATCCCGACGAGGCGCTCGAGAGCCCGATAGCCCCACACTTGCAAGGCATTGGCCAGGACCTCGGTGTCGGACTCGGTCCTGAATTCAACGCCGAGGTCCGCGAGTTCCTTGCGCAATTCAAGGTAGTTATAGATCTCGCCGTTGAAGGCGACCGCAAGACGCGCATTGAACGAAATCTGGGGCTGGACGCCGTGCTCGGCGTCGACAATCCGCAACCGGCGCGTAGCCATTGCGCTATCTTTGCGAAGCACCGCAACAGGGTCGGTCACGTCACCGCGATGTAAGATGCCTTCGATGAGGCGCTGGACCGAAATTTCCGCTTCGGGCCAATCAATCGCGACCGCAATTCCACACATTTAATGTTCCCTGTTGTCCGGGCTCGGCTCGCTTCTACGCTTTGGCCGCTCCGATCAGTTCGCGGTTGGTTTGCCTTCAATCTTCGGCAGCTGATCGGAGTTCTGCGTTTTGGGCTTGGCGCTGGCTCTATTGGCGAGTTCGACCGTCAGGCGCTCGGCATTGTCCGGCGTCATTTGCGCGAGAATTTCCGACATCTTTTGCGGTTTTATCTGCGTCGATACGTCGACCAGAATTTTCATATCGAGACGGTCGAAGATTCTCGCCGCGTCTTTTGGCTTCATGTTCTCATACATGGAGACAATTCCTTTGAAGCGCTCGGCTTCCACCTTGTCGCGAGTCCCCATCGCCGTATTGACGCGCCCTTCTGCGTCCTTGAGCTCGGTGACCTTGTCTTCCAGGCGTTTCTCGGCCGCCTTGAGCAGGTTTTCGCGCATTTCCATTTCGCGGCTGCGCGTATCGAGTTCCTGCCGGCGGGTTTGCAAGCGTTCGAGAACCGCGCGTTCGCCGGGCGACGCGATGCGACCCGGCTCGAGCGGAATTGCGGCTCCGGCGACTTCTAGTTTCGGCGGATCCGGCGGCTTGTCACTCACCTTCAGCGCAGGTTCGCTTGCTTTTTCCGCAGACTCAGTCGACCCGGTGATGTCGCTGCGGCCGTCCTTGAAATTGAGTACATCTTGCGCCCAGGATTTTTTGGCTCGCGGCAGGCCGGATTTATCCAACCTCTCGGCGATTGTGACCGCGGACGAATCCGGCGCGTCATCTTGCCTCGAGGCCTGCACATCCGCGTTGATGCGCGCGCCCATTCGCTCAGCAAGTGTGTAGCCGCCGTCGAATACAAGACCCGAAACTTTGAGCGCGAGCAGGCTGATCGTGGCGAAAAGCACAATCGGAATAAGCCGCACATCGCGCAGCATGCGGTTCATGCGGCTTGGCTACCCAGGCGAGAGCGTGTGCGATCGGCGAAGGCTTGCGCGGCAGCCGCGACGGCTTTGGCGTCCTGCACCGGTGCGGGCTCGGCAGCCGGCCGTGTTACACCGGCAATCCGCACCAGCCGCGCCAGCAGTTGATTGCCAGCAGCAATGTGAAGGTCGAGCTCAGCGGCAAGATGTTCACCTCGCTCGAGACGCTCGCTCAAGGCGTGCTCGCCTTCCTGCATGGTCGATTTCAAACCACCGATCGCCCGGTCGGCGATCTCAGTAGCTGTGATCAATTCCGAAATGGTCGCACGCAGCGAGCGCTCATCGGCCTTGAGCAATCGCAGCTGCTTGTTGAGACGAACGCAATACAGGATCGTGAGCAGAAGCAGGATCGAGACCATCGTCTCGACCAGGAATCCGTAATGGTAGCTCACGGTACCTCCATTGGACTGGTTGTTTCGTCGGCTTTTTCGAACATCGCAAAGGTGGTCCTCGGCTTGCGCAACGGCTTTGCGACACGCACCGCAACACGGTCGCCGACACGGCCCATACGGCCTTCAGTCAACGTAATGTCTCCACAGCGCACCGTAACCATTGCGTCCGGCTTGAGTTCAAGCATCAGCGTATCGCCGACATTGAGCCCCATCATCCGGCGCAAAGGCAGCCGCGCCTCATACAGCACGGCATCGACGCCAATCTGCGCCTGTCCGATTTCGGTCGCGAGATGGCCTTCCCAGATCGGATCACGGCCGAATTTTTCGCCCATGAACATCTGGAGCAGCACGGCGCGGATCGGCTCGATCGTCGCGTAAGGCAACAACAATTCGATCGTTCCGCCGCGGTCTTCCATGTCGATCCGCAAACGCACCAAAATCGCGGCGTTTGCAGGCCTGGAAATCGCGGCAAAGCGCGGATTGGTCTCGAGCCGATCGATATTGAACTTGACCGGGGACAGCGGCTTGAAGGCGAGCTCGGCATCCGCCAGCACGACTTCGATCATGCGCTTGACGAGATTGGTCTCGATGGTGGTGTAGGGTCGCCCTTCGACCCTGATCGTGCTTTGCCCGCGACGTCCGCCGAGCAGTACGTCGATGATGGAATAGATCAGACTCGAATTGACGGTTGCGAGTCCGAAATTATCCCATTCTTCCGCCTTGAACACGGCCAGAATTGCCGGCAGCGGAATTGAATTGAGGTAGTCACCGAAGCGTACCGAAGTAATACGATCGAGGGACACCTCGACGTTATCGGAGGTGAAGTTGCGCAAACTGGTCGTCATCAACCGCACCAGGCGATCGAAGACGATTTCCAGCATCGGCAACCGTTCGTACGAAACCATCGCCGAGTCGATGATCGCGCGGATGCCGGAATTGTCGTTGAGCGAAACATCAGCCAGGCTGAAACCAAGCAGGCTGTCGATTTCTTCCTGATTGAGGATGCGTTCGGCGCCGCCCTTGGCTGACTGCAGACCACCGCTGTCATCGACCATCGCGGCCCATTGCGCAGCGGCTTCGTCAGTGCCTGGCGCAGCCGGCGTTTCCGCATTTGCCGGAGGCGCGCTTGAATCCGATTCCAGCGCCAGGCCCCATTCCGCGGCCAGTGCGTCTTGGTCGATTTGGTCTTTATTGGCCATTGTCGTGAGCCACGAACCTTATTGTTATGGCGTCGTCACTGGACGACGATCTCCTTGAACAGAACGGCCGTGATGTGATTGGGCGCCACCGCGGCGTTGACGCGGCGCGTCAACTCTTCCTTGAGCCGATAAAGGCCGGCTGAGCCATCCAGATCGGTCGGCCGCAGCTCGCGCAGATACGTCTGGAAGGCATCCATAACCCTGGGCATCAGCGGCTGGATTTGCGGAACGAGGGTCGCGTCCGGCAGTTCGAGCACGATCTTGACCTTGAGATATTGAGTCCGGTCGCCACCGGTGTTCGACAGGTTGACCAGGACATCCGGCAAATCGACAAAGGTCGCCGGCTTGGCGACGACTTCCGGTTCCTTGTGGCTCGGGCCCTTAAAGAAAAAATAGGCGCCCCCGCCGCCACCGACGAGAACCAGCAGACCCGCTCCGCCGATGATCATCCACTTCAGCGGCGGCAGCTTGAATTTCAAAAAAGCAAATTTCGACTTTGCTGCCGGCTGTTCGTTTTCACCTTCAGGCTTGTCGACGTCTTCTTCTTCGACGTCCGCCTGTTTTGCCTTGGCTGCCATGAATGACCCCAGTTCGCGACGTCGGACGGGGCGGCATGGGACGCCGTTCAGCCCAGAAATCGCGGCTGCGCGACACCGCGCGCCCCCTGAAATCGAAGGTAGGTCGGTATGGTTAACAGATACTTTCCGTGGCGCCCCAGGCGGGAATCTTTTGCCGGGTTGGCGGCCCAAAGCGGTTCTTTTTGCCCTCGCAGACAATCCATATTTTTGACCTAATACATTGATTATTATTGAATTAAAAGAGTTGGCACGGTGTCTGCACTTCTACGAGCAGCCGCCGGCTTGGGAGAGCTTGCGGCGTCGATGCGGACCAAGCGCGGCCTCGGGAGGGCCGAACTTGCCGAATTGCAAGGGGAGTTACCGATGCAGAATGCACTTCTGGTCGGACTGTCACGCCAGGTCGCGCTCGGGCGCGAGCTGGACGTGATCGCCAACAACATCGCCAATATCAACACCACCGGCTTCAAAGCCGACGGCTCGATATTCGAGGAATACATCAGCCCGACCGCGAGCGCCGACAACTTCCTGAGCGCCGACCGGCGGGTGAGCTTCGTGCAGGACCGGGCGACCTGGGTCGACCTGAGCCAGGGACCGATCGAGCGGACCAACAATCCGCTGGACGTGGCGATCAACGGCAAAGGCTATCTGGTTGTGCAGACGCCGCGCGGCGAACGCTACACGCGCAATGGCGGACTGCAGATCAACAACACCGGCGAACTCGTCACCAGCGAGGGTTACCAGGTGCTGGGTGAATCCGGGCCGATAACCTTCCAGCCGAAAGATCGCAGCATCACGATCAGCGAGGACGGCACGATCAGCGCGCGCGAGGGAAGCAACGCGACCAACTCCCAGCGCGGCCAGTTGCGCATCGTGAGCTTTGACCAGCCCGGCCAGTTGCAGAAGGACGGAAGCAGCACCTTCGCCGCGCCGGCCAACGCCGCACCGCAAGCCGACAAACTTTCACGCGTCTCGCAAGGCGCCGTCGAAAAATCCAATGTGCGCTCCGTCATTGAAATGAGCCGCATGATCGAGGTCACGCGCAACTACACCCAAGTCGCCAACATGCTGGCGCAGGCAGCAGATGTACGACGCACCGCGATCGAAAAACTTGCCGACGTGCCGAACTAAGCCAGTGGCTGGAGATCAGTAGATGAGAGCACTTCACACCGCAGCGACTGGAATGATGGCCCAGGAACTTAACGTCCAGGTCATCTCCAACAATATCGCAAACATGCGGACCACGGGCTACAAGCGGCAGCGCGCGGAATTTCAGGATCTTCTGTACGAACAAGTCACCCGCGTTGGCACGCAGACATCCGCACAGGGCAATATTCTTCCCGCCGGCATTGAACTCGGCTCCGGCGTCAAGACAGTCGGCACGCCGCGGCTGATGAGCCAGGGCGAGCTGACGCAGACCAGCAAAGACTTCGACCTTGCCATCCGCGGCGAAGGCTTATTCAAAATTCTCCTGCCTGACGGCCGCACCGCCTACACCCGCGACGGTTCCTTTGAACTCGACGCACAGGGGCGCCTCGTGACGGCCCAGGGCAATCTCGTGCAGCCCGGCATCACCATTCCACAGAACGCAACCTCGGTTTCCGTGAACAACCAGGGCCAGGTGATGGTGACGCAGCCTGGATCGAATACGTCAAGCTCAGGTCGGGCAAATTGAGTTGTCGCTCTTCGTCAACAAGGCCGGCCTGCAAAGCATGGGCGACAACTTGTACCTCGAAACGCCGGCTTCAGGCGCGCCCCAGAACGGCAACCCTTCAACCGAAGGCTTCGGCAATCTGCAGCAAGGCTATCTCGAGCAGGCCAATGTCGAGGCCGTGAGCGAGATATCAGACCTGATCGCCGCGCAACGCGCCTACGAAATGAACGCGAAGGTCATTACCGCAGCCGATCAAATGCTATCGGCGACGTCCAACCTGATGCGCTGAGGTTTCACCATGATCCGTTCAATCCTCGTGGCATTTGCAACGCTCGTCGTCATAACCACCGCCGGCAGTGCGCAAGTTGCGACCCTGCCCGATGCACAGCGGCCGAGCCTGAAGTCGGAAGCGATCATCAACGGCGATATCGTCCGCATCGGCGATCTGGTCGAACACGCGGGAATTGTCGCCTCCGTGCCGATTTTCCGCGCACCCGATCTCGGCGACACGGGCACCGTTGCGGTCGAAAACGTTCTTGAGGCGGTCCGCAAGCATGGTCTCATCGGCGTTAACGTCGGCGACGTGCGTGAGGTAGTGGTGACACGGGCGAGCCGGACGATCCCCGCAAACGAGATCGAGGACGCAATCACCAAATCATTGTCCGCGCGATTCGATCTTGGCTCCAGCAAGGACATTGTCGTGACCTTTGCGCGCGATATGCGCGTGATTCATGTCGAGCCGTCCGCCAAGGGCGAGCCGCGCGTTGCAAACATCGACTACGACCTGCGCAGCGGTCGCTTCGAGGCGACAATCGAGATTCCTGCCGGCCCCGGCAAGCGCACCGCGATACAGCTCTCCGGCCGCGCCACGGCGACGGTTGAAGTTGCGACGGCCGCGCGAACGATCGAGCGTGGTGTCGTCCTCAAGGATGCGGACCTCATCATGGAGCGGCGTGCGCGTTCGGAGGTCGGCCGGGACGTCATTACAAGCCCGGCCCAGGCCGTTGGGCTCGCTCCCCGCGGCGGCCTGCAACCTGGTCGTCCCATCCGGACCGTCGAGCTCATGAAACCCGACCTGGTCCAGCGGAATGAGACCGTGACCTTGGTGTACGAAGTGCCCGGCGTGGTGCTCACGATACGCGGCAAAGCCGCCGAAGGTGGCGCAGAAGGCGATGTCATCAACGTTCTCAACGAGCAATCCAAGCGCACGTTGCAGGGCGTCATCATCGGCCCGGGACGCGTGGCCATCAACAATGGATCGCCGCGCGTGGCTTCGAACAATACGACGGGCTCTATCGTCAATGCCAACACGCGCTAACGACAAGTTTCGCATCTTTCGTACACTGTCAGTGAAAGCAAAGTCATGAAAGTCGTCACGGTTATGCGTCATGCGGTTCTGGCCGCACTCGCAAGCACTCTGCTCAATGGTTGCGCATACGTTGATCGGCTCAAATCGATCGGCCAGGAGCCGCCGTTGACCGCGGTCAACAATCCAACCACGCGCCCCGGATACAAGCCGGTCCAAATGCCAATGCCGGCGGCGCAGCCCGCGGCCTACAATCCGAATTCGTTGTGGCGCAACGGCTCACGCGCCTTTTTCAAGGATCAGCGCGCGCACCAGGTCGGCGATATTCTCACGGTGAAGGTCAATATCACCGACAAGGCCAATATCGACAACGAAACGAAGCGTAGCCGCGCGATGACCGAGGACTCGGGCATCACCAATTTCTTCGGCAAGCCCAAGGTGCCGATCATGAACACGCCGGTGCCGACGCGGATTTTCACCGCCGATTCCAATACAACGCAAGACGGCAAAGGCTCAGTCGATCGAACTGAAGAAATAAAAACCAATGTCGCCGGCGTTGTGACGCAAGTCCTGCCAAACGGAAATCTGGTGGTTGAGGGGAAGCAGGAGATCCGCGTCAATTTCGAAGTGCGTGAGTTGATTGTAGCCGGCATTGTACGGCCGGAAGATATCGAGAGTGACAACACGATCGATTCGACCAAGATCGCCCAGGCGCGCATCGCCTACGGCGGACGCGGTCAAATCACCGACATGCAGCAGAATCGTTACGGCGAACAATTGTTCGACGTTCTGCTGCCGTTCTAGTCAGTCGCGTCAATATGTTTTCAGTCCTCCCCCGCCGTTTTCGCATCGCGCGAGCGTAACGGCGTCAACGACGCGGTCTCCGGCTGCTCCCCGGCCGGAGACCGCGTGAATTTCCAAATCCGCGCAAAAAAATGCCCGGCGCTGAGCCGGGCGAAGCAACTCGCAAACTGAATCCCGAAATTTCAATCGTCGCGATAAACGCGTTCACGTCTTTCGTGCCGCTCCTGCGCTTCCACGGACAGCGTCGCGATCGGCCGCGCTTCCAGCCGGCGCAAGGAAATCGGCTCGCCCGTCTCCTCGCAATAACCGTACGAGCCGTCGTCGATCCGCGTGAGCGCTTCGTCGATCTTTGCGATCAATTTGCGCTGGCGGTCACGGGCGCGCAGCTCGATGGCGCGATCGGTCTCGGAAGACGCACGGTCGGCAAGGTCGGGATGATTCTGGTTTTCTTCCTGGAGGTGCTGCAGCGTTTCCTTGGCTTCCTTGAGGATGTCTTCCCGCCACATGAGCAGTTTCGCGCGAAAGTACTCGCGCTGGCGCTCATTCATAAACGGCTCTTTATCGGACGGCCGATAGTTCTTGGTTTTGGCCAACATCCCACCTACTCCCTGGTTTCTTCTGTTTTTCGGCGCGGAGTGTCGCCCGCTCCGCGCGGCAGGCTTATATACGGCCACCAACCGGCGGACAACATCCAAGTAAGGCCAGGGCCTTTTCGGAATTTAAATGACGGTTCAATGACTTCAGGGGAACTTGCGGCCCGGCTGGGTGGGTCCCGGACCTAGCGAATACCGGCTTTCGCCAGCTCCACGGCGACGCGCAGATCGATCTCCCCAAGCACCCCGTCCAGGCCGGCATCGCCCGATGAATCGGTCAGCCCGTCTGAGGCGACCTTCAGGCGCGCCAACGTCGATTGGTCTACCGATCCGTCGAGAAGGCCAAGCTTGAGCGTGTCGAGCACATCAAGCGCGTTTCGGCCCTTGGCGACCGCACGTTTCTTGCGCTCAGAGGGGTTTTCTACGCCCTGAAGGGCAATCAGCGCATCCACGGTCGAGATCGACCGGAGCGTAGTCGCGGCCGGCGAGTTCGGTGACGCCTCCTGCTCACTGACCGTGAATGTGCCGCCTTCCGTGCGGCGGGCCGTCAGTGGCGCCGTGGCCAGTGCGGTTCCGTTCGGTCCGTAGACGCGCATGCCGATTGTTCCCCACCGAAAATGGATCGGTCCCCGAATACCGTGAAGCCTGCGCTGGTATGGTTAATGCCCGGTAAAAACCCGGCAAAAATTACCGCCCGCGGCGGTTCATGCCCCCTCGCCGGCACATCGCGCGTTTCAGAAAAATCGAAAAACATCTGCACCGCCAATGCCTTCGGTCGCGCCGCGGCGTTGGCACGCCGTTCGCATAGCTCATTGCTGTCAACCGTCACATTGGGGAGCAGTGATGACGAGGACTTTGCAGGCCGCATGCCTGGCGGTGGTCTTGGCCTTGTGTTGTCCCGGTTAGCGCCGGGGCGACCTCGCGCATTAAAGACCTCACGAATATCGAAGGCGTGCGACAGAACCAGTTGATCGGGTACGGCTTGGTCGTTGGGCTCAACGGCACCGGCGACACCCTCAACAATATTCCTTTCACCAAGCAGTCGCTCACCGCGATGCTGGAGCGCCTTGGTGTCAACATCCGTGGGCAAACGCTGCGCACCGGCAACGTCGCCGCGGTGATGGTGACAGCCAACCTGCCGGCCTTCGGTACGCAAGGGACCCGCATCGACGTTACCGTTTCGGCCATGGGCGATTCCAAGAGCCTGCAAGGCGGAACTCTTCTGGTGACGCCGTTGCTGGCAGCCGACGGCAACGTCTACGCCGTTGCGCAAGGATCGCTGGCGATCAGCGGCTTTGCGGCCGAAGGCCAGGCCGCAAAAATCACGCGCGGGGTACCGACGGTCGGTCGTATTGCAAACGGCGCACTGATTGAGCGTGAGATCGAATTTACATTAAATCGCCTGAGCCAATTGCGCATGGCTTTGCGCAATCCCGATTTCACCACTGCCAAGCGCATTGCGGCCGCGATCAACGACTATATCGGCTCGCCGTCAGCCGAGCCGATCGACCAGTCCACCGTCGTGATTACGGTGCCGGCCAAGTCGACAGCAAACATTGTCAAATTCCTCACCGAGATCGAGCAGCTGCAGGTCGAGCCTGATCAGCCCGCCCGGATCGTCATCGATGAACGCTCCGGCGTCGTCGTGATCGGCCGTGACGTGCGCGTCTCGATGGTCGCCGTCGCGCAAGGAAATTTGACCGTGAGCGTTTCAGAAACGCCCGAAGTCAGTCAGCCGGCGCCATTCGCGCGCCGTGGGCGGACAGTGACGGTGCCGCGCACCAGTATCGGCGTGCAGGAAGACGGCAAGAAAATGTTCCTCGTGAGGGAAGGCGTTTCCCTGCAACAAGTCGTCGACGGCCTCAATGCCATGGGCATCGGGCCGCACGATCTGATCACCATCCTGCAGGCCATCAAGGCCGCAGGTGCGATCCAGGCCGATATCGAGGTGATGTGATGGCAAGCGCAATCGGACTTCCCGCGCCTGGCGCAAAACCCATCGATCTGCTCGCAAACACGAACACCTCGGCGGCCGCCGCCAAACTCAAAGGGTTGGGACCGACAAAGGCACGCGCAGCGGCGCAGGATTTCGAAGCGGTCTTTCTCAATTCCATGTTTCAGAACATGTTCACCGGCATCAGTGGCGATGGCCCGTTCGGCGGAAGTGGCGCTGTCGGGGTCTGGCGCTCGATGCTCACCGATGAATATTCGAAATCGTTCGCCAAATCGGGCGGCATCGGCATTGCCGATCAGGTCTATCGCACGCTGATGGCGCAACAGGAGGCACGGCCATGACTCGCAGGCGGCCAGGAATCCTATTACCGATGCAAACGATGCCGAGAAGGCAGTCGCCAGCCTCGAAAGCGTCATGGACCGGCTGGAACAGACCGTCACGGAAGAGACCGCCCGCGTGCGCGCTGGACGGCTGCGCCACGCGGCGGAGCTGGACGAAGCCAAAATCGAATTCGCCCGCCTTTACATCAGTGAGAGCGACTACGTGAAGGCGGCCAGAAGTGCCATTGCGCGGCTGGCACCTGAAGCGCTCGATCGCCTGCGCCGGCGTCACGAATCCTTCCAGAGCTCGCTGCGAACCAATCTGACAGTCCTGGCGACGGCCCACGCCGTCTCGGAAGGCATCATCCGCGGCGTATCAGGCGAACTCGCGCGCAAGCAGGCGCCGTCGACCTACGGCGCGTCGGGACGGGCGCAAATGCCGAGCAGCAAAGCGAGCCCGCCGCTGGCAATCAGCCGGACGTTCTAGTCCTTCATTTTCCGAAGTCGTGCGGCGACGATGACGGCGCGTCTCGCGGCGCGCAGGATGGCCTACGCCGTAACCGAAATTGTCAGACCGGTAATCGTGTCGATCTTCGAGCCGTCGGGCATCGTGAGAATATTGTTTTTGGTGTCGAGGTAGGCGCCATTTGCCATCTGAATGATCGATGAAGTGTCGACGACTTTTGCCCCGGTCGTCGTATCGATTTGCGTCCCGTCCGACATGGTCATCACGTTGCTGTTGGTATCGAGCGTCGACCCATTCGCAAAGAAATGATCGGATCGAGCACGTTCGTCGGTTGAACGACCTGCTGTGTCGCTGACAGCGCAGTCGATCGCATCCTGCAGCTTCTTCTGGTTTTGCTGCTGAATATTCTGCGACGCCATCTGCGCGACGAGACTTGACTTGTTCGTCACGCTGTTTTGCGAAATCAGCGCCAACTGACTCGATGATTTCTGGCTGGACCCAAGAAATGAGCCGATGCTGCCATCGCCGCCGGAATTCTGCAGCATGCCGATAAGGCCGCCCTCATTCCCCTGATTTTGGATTGCGGTCATGCGTATCGCCGAGCCAACTCGCGGCTCCGCTCGCGCTGAAGAGCGCGCTGTAATTGACGGCGGATGGAGTTATGACGGACGACATACCGGACTACACATTTGCACTGCCTGACAATGCTCCGAAAAAATTAACAAAGTCTGGCCGTTAGCAATTTGCTAACCAAATAAATTTGCTTCGGACGCAATCGCCGCCGGAATTTTTCCGTTCAGCCGGACGAGCGCTCGCGCACGCTATCAAGCAATATCTCATTAACCATGATCTTTTACGGGCCGTTTGGGGGGTCTATGCGATGAATTTGACGATCCACTGGATCGACACGTGTGTAACTGCCAGTACGGCAAATAGACCAGAAAGGTACCTAAGATGTCTGACATCGTTCTATCCGCAGGCGTGCGGTCGAACCTGCTGCAGTTGCAGCAGACTTCGGACCTGATCACGCAGACGCAGACCCGGCTGGCGACCGGTAAGCGCGTCAACTCGGCCCTCGACAACGCCATCAACTTCTTCACCGCGCAGGGCCTCGACAACCGTGCCAACGACCTGAACGGCCTGCTGGACTCAATGTCCAACGGCATCAACACCATTCAGGCCGCGAACAACGGCATCACCGCAATCACCAAGCTGGTGCAGTCGGCGCAATCGCTCGCCAGCCAGGCCAACCAGACGACCGATACGACGGTGCGGGCGACTTTGGCCTCGCAGTTCGACGCGCTCGTGACCCAGATCGGCCAGCTCGCCGGCGACTCCGGTTTCAACGGCATCAACCTGCTCGCCGGCGATACCCTGACCGTCACCCTCGACGAAACGGGTGCCTCGAGCACCTCCGTGGTCGGCGTCGACTACACCGACCGGCCGCAGCCGCCCCGGGCTCGAGCATCGACAGCGCAGTGACGCCCAGCCGCTTGGGCGACCTCCGCCGACATCAACGCGTCGTCGGCCGTCTTGACCGCCAGCGCTTACCTCGCTGCGTTCAGAAGTCGCAGACCCTCAGCGCGAACTTGTCGATCGTGCAGATCCGTCAGGATTTCACGAAGGCGACAATCAACACGCTGCAGACCGGTTCTGCCGCCCTCACCCTCGCCGACTCGAACGAGGAAGGCGCCAACCTGCTCGCCCTGCAGACCCGCCAGCAGCTGTCGACCACAGCTCTGTCGCTGGCCTCGCAAGCCGACCAGAACGTCCTGCGCCTGTTCCAATAAGTCGAACAGCAACCGCGATAAAACGGCGGCCTTCGGGCCGCCGTTTTTTTTGCGCGCCGCGCAATCGTAGTTAATCAATTCTTAATTCGCGGCTTTAACTGTCTGTCAACCCTAACGTTTCATTATCAGCCATAAGCGATTTGGGCCAATGCAGGCAAGGAGTTTGCCATGAGTGACATTGTACTTTCGGCCGGTGTTCGTTCGAACCTTCTGCAATTGCAGCAGACGTCGGATTTGATCACGCAGACGCAAACCCGGCTCGCAACCGGCAAGCGCGTCAATTCGGCGCTCGATAACCCGATCAACTTTTTCACCGCCCAGGGCCTGTCTGTGCGCGCCAACGACCTCAACGCCCTGCTCGACGCGATGTCCGTCGGGCATCAACACAATTCAGGCCGCCAACAACGGCATCACGGCGATAACCAAGCTGGTGCAGTCGGCGCAAGCGCTCACCAGCCAGGCCAACCAGACCGTCGATACGACGCGTACGCGCAACACTGGCCAGCCAGTTCGATGCGCTGTTGCCCCAGATCGACCAGCTCGCCGCCGACGCCGGCTTCAACGGCATCAACCTGCTCGGTGGCAACGATCTCACGATCACGATGAACGCCGACGGCACATCGAACGTGGTGGTCACCTCGTTCAACGACACGACTGCGGGCGACCTGGCAATCGCGGGCTCTACGCAGCAGCTGGGCGACCAGCGCCGATATTACCGCCGCCAGCGACCAACCTGAAGACCGCGCTGACGACACTGCGGTCCCAGGCCCAGTCGCTGAGCTCCAATCTGTCGACCGTGCAGATCCGCCAGGATTTCACCAAGGCGATGATCAACACGCTCAATTCAGGCGCCGACAGTCTCACGCTTGCTGACAGCAACGAAGAAGGCGCGAACTTGCTCGCCTTGCAGACCCGTCAGCAGCTGTCGACCACAGCCCTGTCGCTGGCCTCGCAGGCCGATCAAAACGTGCTGCGGCTGTTCCAGTAATTGCATTCACCTGACGTGGCCGAAGCGATCTGTCATCGTGGCCGCGTCAGGTTCAATAGGCGGCCGCAAGGAGCGGCACCAAATGGGTCTCAAAGTCGAGCTGAAAGCCGGCGAACGCTTCATTCTCGGCGATTGCCTCGTCACCAACGGCAATCAGCGCACGCGGTTGCTGATCGAGGGCGACGCCCCGATCCTGCGCGAAAAAGACATCATGACGACGAGGCAGGCCGATACGCCCGCCAAGCGCATCTATCTCGCGGTCCAGCTGATGTATACCGCCCGCGATCCGCGCCTTCACCACGAAACATATTTCATACTGATGCGCGAACTCGTGCAGGCCGCACCGAGCGCGTGGCCGCACATCGTGGCAGTGAGCAATCACATCCTGGCCGGTGAACTATACAAGGCGCTCAAGAGCGCAAAGGCCCTCATTGCCTACGAGAAGGAGCTGATCGATCATGCAACACGCGGCACAAACCTACGACGCGGTCGCCAAACAGACCGCAAAACCGCGTGAGGTCGAAGCAGACCTGCTTCTGACCGCCGCCACTCGTCTGCAAGCGATCCATGACGGCTGGGACGCCAAAATGGTCGAGCTCGACGCCGCGCTTGTCTATAACCGGAGGCTCTGGTCGATATTCGTAAGCTCGGCCACCAGCCCCGACAATCCGCTGCCGCCCGGCATCCGGCAAAACGTCGCGAACCTGGGGATCTTCGTGTTCAATCACACGCTGGAGATCCTCGCCAACCCGCGGCCCGAAGGCCTCGGTTTGCTGATCAACATCAATCGTGAGTTGGCCGCCGGACTGCTCAGCCGCGCCTGAGCCCAACTGCAAACGCCCATTAAAAAAACCGCGGCCTGGCCGCGGTTTTTTCTTTGTCCGGACGGATTTGGCGGCCGCCGACCGGCGCTTGGAACGAGCTACTTGAGATAGTTCACGAGGCTCGTCTGGAACAGCATCGACGTGACCTGCATGGATGCCTGCATCCGCGTCTGAAGCGTCAGCAGCTGCGCGCCGACCTCCTCGTTCGAAACGCCATCGATCTGCTGCAGGAAACTGTTCAAGGTCGTGCTGGTCTGCTGGTGCCGGGACTTGGCCGCACTCAGTGACGTCTGCGCGGTGGCGAGATCGGTCTCGATATCAGCAATGGTCTGCGTGCCTGGCGCACCCAGATTGACCGTCAGGCGCTGGTCGAGAGCGCTGCTCAGGCCCACGCCGTTCGGATTCGACGGCGAGATCTGGATCGCAGCCAGCGTCGCGACGTTCTGGACCAGCGTGCGAATGCCATCCTCGTTCGCACGGGCGCCGTAAGACACCGACAGCGACTGATCGATGCGCGCCGTTGCGGTCGAGCGCGCCGGATCGGTACCGGTTTCGCCGGTATACCAGATCACGGTATTCGCGGCCGTTCCCGGCACCATGCCTGTCGCGGCATAGAATGGCGGCGAACCGCCCACGCGCTGCGGCGGGTTATTGGTATCCGCGCTGAAGAAATCATTGGACGCAGCAACCGCCGATGCCGCCGTCAGCGCCGTGCCGGCCAGCTTGCCGATCGCACTCGTAAGTGCCGTCTGGAAATTGGCGGCTGTGGTAGCGCCATCTGCGCCGATAGTGAACTGATTGGCGCCCGGCGGCGAATTGGTCGTGGCCGTCAGCGTCAGGTTCTCGCTGGTGCCATCGGGCAGATTGAACCGCAGTGTCACCGTTTCGCCCGGGTTCGGGGCAGCCGAGAAATCAATGCCCATCGACGGCAGGCGAACCGCTCGGCGCGGACACCGTGGCGCCAGTCGCGTTGGTGGTAATGGATGCAAGCTTGAACCCGAACGGTGATGTTGAATCCTCGGCCACCGCGACCGAAGTCGGCCGTGGGCGCGCTGATTGCCAGCCGGCCGAGCCCATCAATGCCAAGATCGGCCTGATTGCGCTCGGCGATCAGCTGCCTGAGGCCCGCCTGCGCACCATCGCCGTTCAGGATATGGTCGAGTGTTTCGACGGCCGGCTGTGTCGGTCGCACGTCCGGAAAACAGATAACGATCGCCGGCCTGCGTATTCAACAGGCCAAGCAATTGATCGAGCGACGATTGCGCGGTCTGTTGCGCGAT
The DNA here is from genome assembly GCA_963801955.1 of uncultured Alphaproteobacteria bacterium. Taxonomy (GTDB): domain Bacteria; phylum Pseudomonadota; class Alphaproteobacteria; order Rhizobiales; family Xanthobacteraceae; genus Pseudolabrys. Next base: position 144,943 of record CAWDGS010000001.1, on the reverse strand, counting down.
CGCCGCGCCGCTGCCGTCGCTGACGCCGTTAGCCTGCACCATCGCCGACTTAACCGTGCTGCTGATCTTGGTCATATTGGTCAGCGCGGTGTTCATCAGATTGATGCGCGTCATGACATTGTCGATCGTGTCGTTGAAACCGCCGATCGCCGACATCTGCGCATTCAGACTGACGGTGACGCCGCGGTCGAGGCCGAGCCCGGCATAGGTTGCCGATTTCTGGCCCGTGCTGAGCTGGCGCTGCAGATCGTCGAACTGCGCGCGCATCTGCGTCAGCTGCTGGATGGCGAGCTGCGATTGGGCTCCGATCGACGAGACGCTCATGCTATCCTCACATCTGGATCAGGGCGTCAAACATGTCCTTCACCGCCGACAGCACGCGTGCGTTGGCGGAGTAGGAGTTCTGCAACGTCAGCAGGTTCGCCATCTCCTGGTCGACATTGACGCCTGACGTTTCGTTAAAACGCTGCTGCAATGAATTGAGGACGACGTCCTGGCCCTGCTTCAGATTGTTGGCAGAGGTCGCGGCCTCACCCTGCTGGCTGATGACCTGCCGGAGATAGGTGGTGAGCGTGCCGGTAAACGGCGTCGCGGCCGTGCCAATGCCCGTGTTTGATGGAAACGTCAGCGACGCGTTGGTGAGCTGTTGCAATATGAAATCCGGTCGCGTGCTGTCACCCGCGGCCGTACCAGGCTGGAAAAGAACGAGCGTGGACGGGTCGGCCGCAACCGCCGGGTTCACGCCGATGCGGCCGGCCAAGCCGAGGCTTTGCGAACCGCGTGCCGTAATCGCCCCGGTGTAGGGCGTGGATCCGTCGGTAAATAACTGAAACTGGGCAGCTCCCCCGGCAAGATTGGTGACGGTTGACGTGGCCGACACCGAATTCACGTCAACCGTGTTGCCGGCACCGTCGTCGAGAACTTCGAGGGTCGTCCCCGCCGGATTTGACGCCGTCATTCCGGTGCCGGCGAATGCCGCATTGATCTGCGCAACGACCGAACCCATGCCGCCGGAGAAATCGATGCCGAATACCGTGTCGTTTGGGTGTGGCTGTCGCCGTGTTGGCGAGCGGCAAAGCCGACGGATCGTCGACCCGCACCAGCGTGATGGTGTGCGGCGTATTCGTCGCGGTGTCGGTGTAATTGACGGTGATCGTATTGCCGGCTGACAGGCCGCCAATATCGACGTCGAATCCATTTTGCGGCAACGGAGCAACCGCGGTTCCCGCGGTCGTCTTGTCGGACAGTGCGGACGCCATCCCCGCGGCAAGCGCATCGAGCTGATTTTGCGCCTGGACGAGATCCTGATCGCGCATCTGCAGGTAGGCCGCGATCGTTCCGGAACGAATTGCGTGGTCCTGCAATCAGATCAATCGGCGTGCCCGAAGGCGGAATGAGTGTAATCGTGCCAACACCACGCAGCGTCGGGTCTGCGCTCCACTGCGACGCCGGCGTAATGGTGCCGACCGCGTCAAAACTCAATTGTGCGGCCTGTGCACCGACGAGCTGGATGCCGGAATTTGTGAAGATATTGACCTGACTGCGGTCGCCCTGAACGACGTTGATATCCATCAACTTCGACAGCTGGTCGATGTAGGAGTCGCGCTGATCCATGAGCGCGGCCGTGGCGCTGTCACCCGGCGTCGAGGCCGCAATCTGCTGATTGAGCGCCGCGATCTGGCTCATCGCACCGTTGGCCTGGTTGACCGCATCGGCAATGCCAAGCTCGGCGTTGCCGCGCAAGCTCTGGACGTTGTCACTCAACTGATTGAGTTGCTGCGTCAACAGCTGCGCGCTGCTAATGACCGCGCTGCGCGCGCCCGGATCGTCGGGGCTGGTCGAAAGCGCCTGGAGCGAGGAGGTGAAACTGTTGTACACCGACTCCAGCGCGGTATCGGACTCCCGGCTGTGCCGTAGATATTCTGCAACTGCGAATACATAGTCCGCGCGGGTGTCGGCATACGACGCACCCGCGTTCTCGATGCGCAGCTGTCTCTGCACGTAGAGATCGATTTCGCGCTGGATATCGCTGACCCGGACGCCAATGCTAGTATTGGCGCCGGTCGCGATCTGATTGACGACCTTGCGGGTGTAGCCCGGCGTATCGGCATTGGCGACGTTGGCCGCCACCATCGCGATATTGGCCTGCGTCACCTGCAGGCCGGACAGCGCGGAATTGAGCGCTTGCGTCAGACTCATGTGCCGATCTCACTCACTCGAGATGCGCGATTTTGCCCGACGTTCACGCGGCCTACCGGATGACGTTCAACAGATCTTGCGACATCTGATTGGCCGTCGTGATCACCTTGGTGTTCGCCGAATAGGCTTGCTGGGTCACGATCAGTTTCGTGAATTCAGTCGCAATGTCGGTATTCGAGGCCTCCAGAGACTGTCCGATGATCTTGCCGGACGACCCTGCGATCGCCGGACCGGATTCATCCGTCAATTGATAGGCACCGCCGTCGAGGGCCTTCAGATTGTTCGGACTGTTAAAATGAACCAGCGGAACCTGGGCCAAGGCAACATTCTGCCCGTTGGAGAAGTTACCGATGATGTCGCCCGCATCGCTGACGGCGATCGACTTGAGCTGACCGGCCGTGAATCCGTTCTGCTGCAGGTTGTTGACGGTCGCCACGCCGCTGGTGTTGGCAAATTGTGTAATGCCGCCCGTGGGGCTGTTGATCGTAATATTGCCGAGCGACGTACCGTTGATGACGACGCCCGTCAGCGTGACGTTGGTGACTGGCGGATTTAACTGGCCCGTGGCATCGAACGCAAAGCTCTGACCAGAGTTTTGCCAGGCCACTTGCGCGGGGCCTGCTGTCGAGTTTACCTGGTAGAATAGTTGCCAGGTATCCGTGCCACCGGCGGCGACACTGTCCGTCTTTGCCCAGCGCATTTGAAGATTGGCCGGCGTACCAATTGCGTCATAGATCGTCACCGAGCCGCCATCGATCGATTCATTGACGAAGGTCGCTACGTCGCTGCCGACGACAGTTCCAGTACCGGCAATGGTCGGATCCGTACCGAAGTCGACCGGATTTAAGAGTTCGGAATTCGGCGTCGTCGGGATAAAGGCGTTCGTCGCCGGCTTTGACGGAAGATTTATCCCGTAGCCGATCGTGGTTGTAGCGCTTGCGGGCAAGAAATTGCCCTGGAATTGCAGGGGAGCAGCCACGCTGCCGACGGGGTTGCCGGTCGTTGGATCAATCGGAATGCCTTCGAGGAAATACCCTGCCCCGTTGACCAGATAGCCATTTGCATCCAGTTGGAAGTCGCCGCGGCGCGTGTAGCTGTCGATGCCGCCGAATAGCGGCTGGTTTCCGTTGAAGCCCGTCGGCGCCTGCACGATGAAGTAGCCGTTGCCGTTCACCGCCATATCCGTGGTGGACGTCGTGCTTTGAATTGTGCCCTGGACGTTGTTGGTCGCGCGTGAATTTGCGATCACGCCGCCCGCGATCTGATGCGTCGGCACCGAGTCTCCCGGAATGAGATCCGCAAAGTTGGTGTCGATGCCCTTGTAGGCAGTCGTCTGAGAGTTCGCGATGTTGCCGGAAATATTTTGCATGGCGAAGGATTGCGCCTGCAAACCACTGACCGCAGTCGTAAGAGCGTCGAACAAACCCATGACATTATCTCCGCAAACGAGTACGCGCCGCCGCAGCGGTGCTCCCAAAACGAAATCCTGGGCTATTCATCGCAATCGTCGTGCCAGAGATTTTATGTAGATAAATCAATATCTTATGAGCAAGCGGCCACCCGGCAGAGGCCCCCGGAGCGGGTGCTTTCTTCCGCGCGCGGCAGATTTTGCCGATCTGGAATTTCGGGAAGGCGGGAAATTAGTTCGGGGTCCGGCGCACGTGCGTTCAGGACTGTCCCGGTGTCTCCGGCACGAATTTCATCGCCGTTCCATTCATGCAATAGCGCAAGCCTGTCGGCGGCGGTCCATCATCGAAGACGTGCCCGAGATGACCCAGGCACCGCGCGCAATGGACTTCCGTGCGTGTCATGAAAAACGATCGATCTGTCTTGGTTTCGACAGCATTGGATAGCGGCTGGTAAAAGCTCGGCCAGCCGGTACCGCTCTCAAATTTCGTATCGGACGAGAACAACGGCAAATCGCAGCCGGCGCACGCGAAAGTGCCCTTGCGCTTCTCTTTGTTCAACGGGCTGCTTCCGGCGCGTTCCGTGCCATGCTGGCGCAGGATCATGTATTGGTTGGCGTTGAGGCGCTGACGCCAATCCATGTCGGATAAATTGCGAAAGTCGATCGTATCAGTTGCGGCCATCGTTTCGGTCCCGCCAAATTTAGCAGCGGTTGCAACCGCTGTAAGCGTTACGCCGGCAGTCAATAGGGTACGTCGATTTATCATGCCTATGACATAGACGATTTCGGTGCGATGGCCAGTCAACTTGCCATCACCTTCCGATCACGTTGGTGCGAGGTCGTCCAGGCGCTCAGGGGCGGATTGATCGGGCGATCTATGCAACCGCCAGGCGCGCGGCGCGCGGAAGGCCTTCCGTTTCGATCTCGGGCCACAGGCGACCGTCATGCGAAATCGGATAGCAACGATGCCACTCTGCGAGCTTTTCCCTGTAGAGCTGCCGGTACGCATCGTCGGAAAGGGCTTCGATGTTTTCCAAATCGAGCCCCAGCCCGACCTCCTGGTAGATGTCCAAATTGCGCAAATCGGGAACAGGCAGCGTTCCGCGCTTGAAGTCGCTCCACATCTGCCGATAGAGACCTTCAAGCGCAGCGACAAGGCGCGGGGTGTCAAACAAAAGGCAGGTGTCCCTGCCCGCGACAAGCTTTGACTTTATCGCCGCGAATTTTTCCCGGTCGTGCGCCAGCTCGATCGCCTTCGCGACATAGGCCTCCGGCGTCGGGCAAGCGAGTTCCTCGAGACCTGCGGCGCTGACAACCGATGCACAGACCCTGGCGGCAAACGTGCGCCCGGTGAACGTCACGATCGGCACACCCATCCAGAGCGAGTTGGCCGCCGTGGTGTGGGCGCCGTAAGGACTGCTGTCGAGAAACAGGTCGGCGAGCGGGTAGCGCGCAAGATGCTGGGGATTGGGCAATTTCGGCGCAAACACGATGCGTTCCGGAGCGATGCCCGACGCGGCGGCGGCCTGCCGCAGCCGCTCGTTGGTTTCGTCTGTAGCGCTGAGCAACCAAAGCACGCTGTCGGGGACAGCGCCCAGGATCATCATCCAGCGCCGGAACGTCCGCGGCGTCGTCTTCTGCGACCCATTCATTGAGCAGAAGACAAAGGCGTTTTCCGGCAATCCCGCATCGGCACGCGAGGGGCGTTGCGCAGCGACGACACGCTTGCGGTCATTCGGCTGGTAACACGCCAACCGCAGCACCTTCTCGGAAAAATACATCTCTTCTTCCGGCGGAATGATCGTGGCATCAGCGATAATGTAGTGATGATACGGCGTTCCCATCGTTCCCGGGAATCCGAACCAGTTGACCGCGATCGGCGCCGGGCGTCGCGCAAAGACCTTGTTACGCGCGTCTTTTGTGTAGCCGTTCAGGTCGACGAGAATATCAATTCCATCCGCGCAAATCCTTGCAGCGGCCTGATCATCGTCGAGGGCGTTGATATCGACCCAATGATCGGCCGCCTGCATGATCCGTTGCTGCGTCGCGTCAGTACGATTGATACCGCAGTAATACGCGAAGACCTCGACGTTTTCGCGATTGTGCTGCTCAATAACGTCGGTCATCGCAAATCCGACCGCGTGTTCGCGCAGGTCGGATGATACATAACCTATGCGCAGTCTGGTGCGATCAGCACGACCAGCCTGCGTATGCGCCATCGCCGGCGGCATGCCGATCGATTTCTTTCCGTATTGATAGGCCGTCGCCAGCTGGAAAACGGGATCGTCGGCGAGACATTGCAGTGACAAAGACGATATTCCCGTCAGCAGGTGTTTTCGGCTGACACGCTCCCACTCGGCGAGTACGGGCCACTTGCACTGCCGCTGGCGCAGGGAAATCCAGTGCTGCAGAACCTTGGTCTGGTGCGGATTGATATCGAGACTTTGCCTGAGGGCGTCTTCGGCCGGCGCATCATTGTTTGCGGCCTCAAGAACACGGGCAGTCTGCTCCAGCGCGGTCAGCTTATGCGAGACGGATTCCCCGTTGATGGCGCTGAGATTCTGGGCAAGTTTGAGCCATTGCGTTACGGCCTCGCCGGTCTGTCCGCTGTCCTCGAACACGCGGCCGAGATTGATATAGCTCTGCTGGAATTCGGGCTTCAGCCGGATGCATTCCTGAAACGCCATGATGGCGCCGGGCCGATCTCCGATAGCGGCCAGCCCAACGCCATAGTTGAAGTAGGCCGCGTGCAGGAGGACATCGCCGGAATTGTGGGCGATCCACGTCTTGTACAGTTCGGCGGACAGTCTTTTCTGACCCAGGGAATTCGAGTTGCGCTGCGCACCCGATGAGGTCCGCAATTGAGAGCTGGTGATTTTTCGCTCGATTGAGCGCGTCGTTGAAAAGATCTGTTGCAGCGTTCAATTCGGCGGGCTGAGGCAGCATGGCGACGTCCTATAAGCGTTGGAAATGCGAACGCGATACGGCCATCAATGCAGGCCGCTCTGAACACGCGATACGCTACGCACTACAGTACGCCTTGCTTCGAACCCGCCTGGGCTCCGGGACCCGGATCCCAAGGCAGGATGGAGCGGCTACTCACTACCCGACGAGCGTGACCAAGGCATCCAGCTGGGCAATCGACATTGCCTGTATCTGCGTCGATGTGAACGCATTGCCCTGGGTCGTGCTCAAGGAACTGATCTCGGTCGTCGTAAGGCCCGCGATCGCCGCAACACTGATGGCGGGTATGCCGGTCGTGCTGGTAATCGCGTCAAACCTGGCCGTCGACAACGCGCCGATCTGCGTGCTGGTCAAGGCACCCACCTGAGTGGATGTGAACGCACTGATCTCGGTCGTCGACAACTGATTGACCTCTCCGGCTGTCAGTGCCGAGATCTCGGTCGCGGTCAGCGTCGAGATCTGCGTCGCGGTCAGGTTGCCGAACGTGGTGGTGGTCAGGCCGGTCACCTGGGCGGTGGACAGCTTGGCGACACTGAGCGCGTCAAGGGTGGTGTTGTTGATGCCGTTGAGCTGGGTCGTGGTGAGACCCTGAACCTGCGCGGTCGAGAGCGCGCCGACCTGCGTGGTCGACAGGTTGTTGAGGACGGTCGTGCTCAGCGTGCCGATCTGGGTGGCGGTGAGCGCGTTGGCCTGCGTGGTCGACAGGTTCTGCAGCTCGGTCGAGGTCAGCGTGCCGATCTGGGCGGCCGTCAGCTTGGCGACCTCGGTCGCGGTCAGCGTCGAGACCTGCGTCGCGGTCAGGTTGCCGAACGTGGTGGAGGTCAGGCCGGTCACCTGGGCGGTGGACAGCTTGGCGACACTGAGCGCGTCAAGGGTGGTGTTGTTGATGCCGTTGAGCTGGGTCGTGGTGAGACCCTGAACCTGCGTGGTCGAGAGCGCGCCGACCTGCGTGGTCGACAGGTTGTTGAGCACGGTCGTGCTCAGCGTGCCGATCTGGGTGGCGGTGAGCGCGTTGGCCTGCGTGGTCGACAGGTTCTGCAGCTCGGTCGAGGTCAGCGTGCCGATCTGGGCGGCCGTCAGCTTGGCGACCTCGGTCGCGGTCAGCGTCGAGACCTGCGTTGCGGTCAGGTTGCCGAACGTGGTGGAGGTCAGGCCGGTCACCTGGGCGGTGGACAGCTTGGCGACACTGAGCGCGTCAAGGGTGGTGTTGTTGATGCCGTTGAGCTGGGTCGTGGTGAGACCCTGAACCTGCGTGGTCGAGAGCGCGCCGACCTGCGTGGTCGACAGGTTGTTGAGCACGGTCGTGCTCAGCGTGCCGATCTGGGTGGCGGTGAGCGCGTTGGCCTGCGTGGTCGACAGGTTCTGCAGCTCGGTCGAGGTCAGCGTGCCGATCTGGGCGGCCGTCAGCTTGGCGACCTCGGTCGCGGTCAGCGTCGAGACCTGCGTCGCGGTCAGGTTGCCGAACGTGGTGGAGGTCAGGCCGGTCACCTGGGCGGTGGACAGCTTGGCGACACTGAGCGCGTCAAGGGTGGTGTTGTTGATGCCGTTGAGCTGGGTCGTGGTGAGACCCTGAACCTGCGTGGTCGAGAGCGCGCCGACCTGCGTGGTCGACAGGTTGTTGAGCACGGTCGTGCTCAGCGTGCCGATCTGGGTGGCGGTGAGCGCGTTGGCCTGCGTGGTCGACAGGTTCTGCAGCTCGGTCGAGGTCAGCGTGCCGATCTGGGCGGCCGTCAGCTTGGCGACCTCGGTCGCGGTCAGCGTCGAGACCTGCGTTGCGGTCAGGTTGCCGAACGTGGTGGAGGTCAGGCCGGTCACCTGGGCGGTGGACAGCTTGGCGACACTGAGCGCGTCAAGGGTGGTGTTGTTGATGCCGTTGAGCTGGGTCGTGGTGAGACCCTGAACCTGCGTGGTCGAGAGCGCGCCGACCTGCGTGGTCGACAGGTTGTTGAGCACGGTCGTGCTCAGCGTGCCGATCTGGGTGGCGGTGAGCGCGTTGGCCTGCGTGGTCGACAGGTTCTGCAGCTCGGTCGAGGTCAGCGTGCCGATCTGGGCCGCCGTCAGCTTGGCGACCTCGGTCGCGGTCAGCGTCGAGACCTGCGTCGCGGTCAGGTTGCCGAACGTGGTGGAGGTCAGGCCGGTCACCTGGGCGGTGGACAGCTTGGCGACACTGAGCGCGTCAAGGGTGGTGTTGTTGATGCCGTTGAGCTGGGTCGTGGTGAGACCCTGAACCTGCGTGGTCGAGAGCGCGCCGACCTGCGTGGTCGACAGGTTGTTGAGCACGGTCGTGCTCAGCGTGCCGATCTGGGTGGCGGTGAGCGCGTTGGCCTGCGTGGTCGACAGGTTCTGCAGCTCGGTCGAGGTCAGCGTGCCGATCTGGGCGGCCGTCAGCTTGGCGACCTCGGTCGCGGTCAGCGTCGAGATCTGCGTCGCGGTCAGGTTGCCGAACGTGGTGGAGGTCAGGCCGGTCACCTGGGCGGTGGACAGCTTGGCGACACTGAGCGCGTCAAGGGTGGTGTTGTTGATGCCGTTGAGCTGGGTCGTGGTGAGACCCTGAACCTGCGTGGTCGAGAGCGCGCCGACCTGCGTGGTCGACAGGTTGTTGAGCACGGTCGTGCTCAGCGTGCCGATCTGGGTGGCGGTGAGCGCGTTGGCCTGCGTGGTCGACAGGTTCTGCAGCTCGGTCGAGGTCAGCGTGCCGATCTGGGCCGCCGTCAGCTTGGCGACCTCGGTCGCGGTCAGCGTCGAGACCTGCGTTGCGGTCAGGTTGCCGAACGTGGTGGAGGTCAGGCCGGTCACCTGGGCGGTGGACAGCTTGGCGACACTGAGCGCGTCAAGGGTGGTGTTGTTGATGCCGTTGAGCTGGGTCGTGGTGAGACCCTGAACCTGCGTGGTCGAGAGCGCGCCGACCTGCGTGGTCGACAGGTTGTTGAGCACGGTCGTGCTCAGCGTGCCGATCTGGGTGGCGGTGAGCGCGTTGGCCTGCGTGGTCGACAGGTTCTGCAGCTCGGTCGAGGTCAGCGTGCCGATCTGGGCCGCCGTCAGCTTGGCGACCTCGGTCGCGGTCAGCGTGGAGACCTGCGTTGCGGTCAGGTTGCCGAACGTGGTGGAGGTCAGGCCGGTCACCTGGGCGGTGGACAGCTTGGCGACACTGAGCGCGTCAAGGGTGGTGTTGTTGATGCCGTTGAGCTGGGTCGTGGTGAGACCCTGAACCTGCGTGGTCGAGAGCGCGCCGACCTGCGTGGTCGACAGGTTGTTGAGCACGGTCGTGCTCAGCGTGCCGATCTGGGTGGCGGTGAGCGCGTTGGCCTGCGTGGTCGACAGGTTCTGCAGCTCGGTCGAGGTCAGCGTGCCGATCTGGGCCGCCGTCAGCTTGGCCACCTCGGTCGCGGTCAGCGTGGAGACCTGCGTTGCGGTCAGGTTGCCGAACGTGGTGGAGGTCAGGCCGGTCACCTGGGCGGTGGACAGCTTGGCGACACTGAGCGCGTCAAGGGTGGTGTTGTTGATGCCGTTGAGCTGGGTCGTGGTGAGACCCTGAACCTGCGTGGTCGAGAGCGCGCCGACCTGCGTGGTCGACAGGTTGTTGAGCACGGTCGTGCTCAGCGTGCCGATCTGGGTGGCGGTGAGCGCGTTGGCCTGCGTGGTCGACAGGTTCTGCAGCTCGGTCGAGGTCAGCGTGCCGATCTGGGCCGCCGTCAGCTTGGCGACCTCGGTCGCGGTCAGCGTCGAGACCTGCGTCGCGGTCAGGTTGCCGAACGTGGTGGAGGTCAGGCCGGTCACCTGGGCGGTGGACAGCTTGGCGACACTGAGCGCGTCAAGGGTGGTGTTGTTGATGCCGTTGAGCTGGGTCGTGGTGAGACCCTGAACCTGCGTGGTCGAGAGCGCGCCGACCTGCGTGGTCGACAGGTTGTTGAGCACGGTCGTGCTCAGCGTGCCGATCTGGGTGGCGGTGAGCGCGTTGGCCTGCGTGGTCGTCAGGTTCTGCAGCTCGGTCGAGGTCAGCGTGCCGATCTGGGCGGCCGTCAGCTTGGCGACCTCGGTCGCGGTCAGCGTCGAGACCTGCGTCGCGGTCAGGTTGCCGAACGTGGTGGAGGTCAGGCCGGTCACCTGGGCGGTGGACAGCTTGGCGACACTGAGCGCGTCAAGGGTGGTGTTGTTGATGCCGTTGAGCTGGGTCGTGGTGAGACCCTGAACCTGCGTGGTCGAGAGCGCGCCGACCTGCGTGGTCGACAGGTTGTTGAGGACGGTCGTGCTCAGCGTGCCGATCTGGGTGGCGGTGAGCGCGTTGGCCTGCGTCGTCGACAGGTTCTGCAGCTCGGTCGAGCTCAGCGTGCCGATCTGGGCAGCCGTCAGCTTGCTGACCTCTGTGGCCGTGAGGGCGCTGATTTGCGTGTCGACGAACTGCTGGACCTGCAGGGACAGCAACGCATTGATGATGCTGGGAGAAAGAGCCGCGACCTGGGTTGTAAGAAATGCCTTGATATCGGTCGAATTCAATACGTTGACTTGCGCGGCCGTCAACGCAGCCACCTGCGTCGTCGCGAGCGATTGAATATCGGTGGTGGTGAGGCCTTGTATTGCGGTGGTCGAAAGACCGGCAATCTGATTGGGCGTCAGCGAAGAAATAACAGTCATCGAAACGCACTCCTGTGCGACAAATCTTTTCTGCCGGCTCACCCATCGCGAATGGGTGACGAACGCCCGACCATGGCTTCACGCAGATTTGCACACACAAGTTAATCCTCTCTAACTCGTTCAAGCGCGAACGAGCACGAGCGAGCTTGTTAAGTCGTTTGTTAATCTCCCCTAATTTTTGCTTAGCGATTATTCCGAGCTGAGGGGGTCACCCGCGCTGTGCGTCGACTTCCGCAATGAAAAGAATCATTTATCGGGCGCGACGAGTTGCTGGCGACTTGCGAAACACCCGGCTAGCCTATGGATGAGACGGGAAGAAACGCTATTGTGCGCGGTGAACCCGGCCGAAAGTCACGGATAGGTTGTACATTCCCGATACGTGGTGAGAGTTTTCATGCGATTTGACGGCACCAAGGCCTATGTGGCGACCGACGACCTCAAGGTCGCGGTCAATGCGGCGATCACCCTCGAGCGTCCTTTGCTGGTCAAAGGCGAGCCCGGCACCGGCAAGACCGTCCTGGCACTGGAAATCGCCAAGGCGATCGATGCACCGCTCATCGAATGGCACGTCAAATCCACCACCAAGGCGCTGCAGGGTCTTTATGAATACGACGCGGTGTCACGCCTGCGCGACAGCCAGCTCGGTGATGAGCGCGTCAAGGATATCCGCAACTACATCAAGCGCGGCAAGCTATGGGACGCCTTCGTGGCCGACGAGCGCCCGGTCCTGCTGATCGACGAGATCGACAAAGCCGACATCGAGTTTCCGAACGACCTGTTGCTGGAGCTCGATCGCATGGAGTTCTTCGTCTACGAGACCGGCGAGACCGTGAAGGCGCGCCGCCGGCCGATCGTCATCATCACGTCGAACAATGAGAAAGAGTTGCCGGACGCTTTTTTGCGCCGTTGTTTTTTCCACTACATCCGGTTTCCGGATGCCGACACCATGCGCGCAATCATCCAGGTGCATTTTCCTGATATTAAACAAAGGCTTGTCGCCGAGGCGCTGCGGCTCTTCTACGAAATCCGCGACGTGCCGGGCATGAAGAAAAAGCCTTCGACGTCGGAGCTTTTGGACTGGCTCAAGTTGCTGATGGTCGAAGACATCGGCCCGGAGACCTTGCGCGAGCGCGACCCCAAGAAACTGATCCCGCCGCTGCACGGCGCACTGCTCAAGAACGAGCAAGATGTGCATTTGTTTGAACGGCTGGCATTCATGGCGCGCCGGGAAGGCCGGTAGGCGTCTTTATAATAGGCCCGGACCGGGGCGGTTTATTCAGCGGCCTCGGAATTCTTGCGCGATGCGCGCGCGGCCTTGCGTGCGCGCGCATTTGCGCGGTAGCGCGCGACATTCTGTTTGACGCGGTCGATCGGCCGCGTCCCCCAATAAACGCCTTGCGCCAGAATGCGCCCGAGCGTGCCGCCGGCCCATACGAGCTCGTAGGGCGCAAACAGGCGCCAGGTCTGATCGCTTTCGACCAGCCCGCGGGCGACCAGCTCGCCCGCCAGCGCACTGGTATTGAGGCCGTGGCCGCCGAACCCGCTCGCGATCCATACCCCGCGCTCGATTTCACCGATTTGCGGCATGCGATGGACGGTGCGGCCGAGCGTCCCGCGCCAGAGATGCGCGATCTCGATTTTTCCGAGTTCAGGAAACGTCCGCCGGATATCATTGACGAGGCCACGCGCGACGAACCGGGGATTGGCCTCCCAGGCGCGCATACGTCCCGACCACTGCAGACGATCGCCTCCGACGATGCGGTAGTGATTGTCGGCACGGTTGGTATCGCTGACCGCGCCGCGGTAGCGCACCACGTCGTGCAACATCTCGCCGATCGGCTGGGTGACCATGACGTAGGTGGTGACCGGCAACAAAGTGGCCGCAAGCTTCGGCATCAGCGCGCCAAGATGGATATTGCCGGCGAGCACGACATGCGCGGCGCGCACGCGGCCGGCGGGCGTGACGACGCGCTTGCGCACTCCGGCGGGATCAAGCGAAACCGCCGGCGTATCTTCGAAAATACGCGCGCCGGCTTTTTCGGCCAGTGCCGCCAGGCCAAGCGCATAGTTGTGGGGATCAATGTGGAATGCCTGCCGATAGTGCACGGCGTCGAAATAATGCGGGCTGTGCAATTGCTCGCGCACGCGTGCGGTCGGCCAGAACTCGACGTCGGCGCCGAGCCAGCGCATGCGTTCGACCTCGGCGCGCAACTCTCCGGTATTGTTCGTTTTTGAAACGTGCAGCCAGCCATTGATGAGATCGACGCCCGGCATCTGGGTATCCAGGATCGTCCGGCGCACGTACTCGAGCCCCTGCTCCGACAAGCGCCCACAGTTGCTTGGCGTGGTCGAGGCCGACACGCTCGACGATGTTGTCGATGTCTTCGGAAAAACCGGGCAACACAAATCCCAGATTGCGGCCGGATGCCGCCCAGGCGACGTGGCCCGCCTCGAGGACCGCAACCGACCAGCCTCGCTGGGCAACCTCGCGCGCGACCGTGAGGCCCGCGAGCCCGGCGCCGATCACACACACATCAACGTCGAGATCGAGGTTCAGGCGCGGCCGGTCGGGGCGAGCAACCGAGGTCGCCTCGTACCAGCCCGCTTCCATGTTGTCGCTTTCGCTCATTGGGTCCGTTACGCTATGTCATCCTGGCGCTCTACCCGCGAGCGCATGTTAGACCGTGGCCATCCTGCCGCCGAAATCCATAGCATGACCATGCGCCGCCTTCTTCTTTTTCGCCACGCCAAGACCGAACGCTCCGAACCGGGCATGGAAGACCGCGCCCGCAAGCTGGTCGAACGCGGCCGCAAGGATGCCGCCAGTATCGGCGCTTATATGGCGACCCATGCGCTCACACCCGACCGGGTCATGACGTCTCCCGCGGCCCGCACGCAGGAAACCTGGAAACTCGCCGCCGCGGCATTCAAGCCGGCGCCGGCCGGATCGGCCGTCGAGCGGCTCTACGGCGCGACACCACATGAAATCCTCGACCTCATCAAACAGGCCCCGGCGAGCGCGCAATCCCTGCTCATTGTCGGCCATAACCCCGGGCTGCACGAACTCGCCCTCATGCTCGTCGCGTCCGGCGACATCGAAACGCGTGAACAGATGCGCGAGAAACTACCGACTTCAGGCCTCCTCATCATCGATTTCGCCTTCGACGAATGGGCAAAATTGCACCCGCAATCCGGCCGGCTCGAGCGCTTCATAACCCCGAAGTCGCTGGGTGCGACGCCCAGTTGAGGCACCAGACTCCTCAACGCGCGCCCGAAAACATGTCATGATCGACGCCTCGCAGCGAAACGAGGGGCGCTGTCATGTACAACAGGATTCTGGTTCCGGTCGATCTTGCTGACACGGATCTGGCCAAGCCTGCCATCGCCACCGCAATCGAGATGGCGCGGGCGTCAGGCGGGTCCGTGCGCCTGGTGAATGTATTGGCGATGACGCCGGTGATGCTGGCGGAATATGTACCGCCCGATTTCGACGTGCAGCAACGTCAATCGGCCGAGGAAGCGCTCGGCATCATCGCGCGTGAATGCGGTCTCGATGCCGCTCACGTTTCGGCAACCGTGCGCCAGGGCGGCATCTACCACGAGGTGCTGGAGGAAGCGAAAGCGTTCAATGCCGACCTGATCGTGATGAGCTCGCACCGGCCCGCAATGCGCACTTATTTTCTCGGCTCCAATGCAGGACACGTCGTGCGCTACGCCAAATGTTCGGTACTCGTCGTTCGTAACTAACGTCGCGAAAGGAAAAGAGGCCGCCCCGCGGGCGACCTCCTTCCAGTCCGATAGCGATTGCCAGGCGATTAGCGCTGGCTTTCGATGCCGAAATCCTGGGTGCTGTAGGTCGCATTGCTGGCCGGCGCGTATGCGAACGCGTCCGCAGCACGGTGCGCCTGCACGTTATGCTGGACCTGCGCGGTATAGGTGTTGCGCTCGAGCAGCGTGTCTTCCTCGCCGCCGGCAAATGCCGGGGCAATGACGGACAGCGTCAGGATCGAAGCGGCAGCGAGCTTGGTGAGGGTCTTCATTGTCGTTCTCCATATGTCAGGCAAGAACCAATTCTTGCTGGCCCGTCATGTGGACGGAACGACCCTCACTCTCAATCCACGATAACGTCACGGATTCCGGCGCTTCGTTCACGAACGCGGCATCGAATTGTGAAATGAGAGAAAATATTTCACGCATCTGAACCGCAGGGTGAAATTCTCCGCAAAGATCATCGATCCGCAAAAAATTTCGCCGACGTGACAGCGCGCGCGCAAGCCCATGCGGCGCGATCATTGCTGCGTGTCAAAATCGCCGTACCGGCCGCCGCCCGGTCACGAGCGCAGATGGATTGCCGCACGCGGCGGCGCCGGTCGACCGACCCCGATAGGAATAAATCTCGGCAGATCACCCTGGGGCAAGGTTCCGGCGAGTTACGACGGTGGGTCCTCCATGTGTATTACGTCCACAAGTCGTGTTCACGAGTGTTCCCAACGCCCGAGGACTATAATATCGTGATCTTGAAATAGCGGCGTTTGGGGCTGTTCTGTAGGCGTGGGGTTGGAGGCGTCGTCATGGCGAAGCTGTCGGATATCTTTGGCCGAAAAGGCATTCCGGCCGGGGCCGACAGGCTGACGGGGCGACCGCGAAACGGAAACGGCAACGACCACATCTCCATCGAAAGTCCCTCGGACGTCGGCTCCCGCATGGGCGAGGAGAACGAGGTCCTCCGTAACCTGCTGACCGACACCGGCCGCAAGATCAACGAACTCGACGACCTCAAGGAGGCGTTCGACAAACTGGTCGCGCCTTTCAACAGCACGCTGCGCGCGCTGGAGCAGGAAAAATCCCAGACGTTGAGCCTGTCGGGAATGCTGGCGGAGGCGCGCACGGCTTATGAGACCCTGCGCACCGAGTACTATCAGATCGAGAAAAAGGCGACGGCAATCGAAGCCGAGGCGGAAAAACTGCGCGAAGACCTCGAGCTATCGCGCGAATCCAACCGCGCACTGGAAAGTGCGCGCCTCGAACTCACCGATGAGCTCAATGCGCGTCACGCACAGATCAACGAGCTCGACCGCCAATTGACGCAGGAAACGACCCAGCGCCGGACCTTGGGCGAAGCCCGCCGTGCGTTGCAGGACCAATACGACATCGCCGAAAAGCGCATCATCGTGCTCGAGGGCGAGCTCGCGGCGGCGCGCGAAAAACTGGCCCTCCTGGAAGACGAGAAGCGTTCGCTGCAGATTGCGGTCGATCACGCACTCAACGAGACCGCACGGCTGACACGCCGGCTGACCGAGAGCGAAAATACCCTGACTGCGACACGCGCCCAACTCGGCAAGGTCGAAGCAAGCTTCGCCGAAGCCTATGCCGAGCGCGGGCGGCTGGGCGCTGCCCTTGATGAAGCGAAAGAACAGCACCAGGCCGAACGCAACAGCCTGAACATGCGGCTCGACGCGTTGCAGTCACGCGCCGCAACCGCCGAACGGCTGCTTTCCGAGGCGCGGCAGAACCTGATCGCCCGCACGGAAGAAGTGCGCGCCTTCGACCGCAAGTCCGTCGAGGCCACGATTGCCCGCAACAATTCGGACAAGCGGCTCGCCCAGATCGAGGCGCGCGCACGAGGCGCGGGAACGCCAGATCAAGGATCACGAGCAGGCGCGCACCGCTCTGACCGAGCGCAACAATGCCCTGACCAAGACGCTCAAGGTGCGCGAAACAGCGCTGGCGCGCGCAGAAGAAAAGATCGCAGCGCTGACCGAGCGTAACGGTCACCTGGAAGCAGACATCCAAGTGAGCCGCACCAATATCGAAAAGCGCGTCGAGGATCTCAATTCGGCGCTCCAGCGCGAGCGCATGGAACGGGCGGTTGTCGAGGGCGCGCTGGAAGCCGCGCGCAAGGACAATTCCCGGCTGCAAAGCGAAGTGGGCGCCTTGCGCTCGACGCTGCGCCGCGGCGTGCCGCTTGACGATGCCCCGGTTCCACCGGTTGAGGCCGCCAATGATGAGGCCCCGCCCAAGGGCAAGAAGGGCAGAACGAGCGACCCCTCCCCGGCGGAAGCCGCCGGCAAGGCGTGATCGCGACCGTCCATCCGCGGTTGCACGTGGCCATTACCTGACAATCGGGCCCCACCGCCCTATATGTCGATGATGCGCGCGCTTCTCATTGTCGCACTCTTCGCCCTTCTTGCATTGGCGGTCTGGTTCGCCGCCGCCGCCTGGGAACACCTGGGTGGCGATGCAATTCCGTTTTATGGCTACGTTGCCATTGTCGGTGGCGTGCTGTTCTCGCTTCTCATCGGCGGCGGCCTCATGGCGCTTGTCTTTTACAGCAGCCGGCATGGCTACGACGACCTTGGCGGCGGCGACAGCAGGTAGAAATCGGCGGCTCGCGGCATTTTCCCGCTTCACTGTCATCGCCGTATCGCGCGCGAGCGCGGGACACGCTATGAATAGCGCACCTCGTGTCCCGGTACCGGAAACACCCATGAATAAAACCCTCGTTCAAGAGCAATTCGGCAAGACCGCAGCCAGCTATTTGACCAGCACGCCGCATGCGCTCGGCAAGAGCCTGGAGCGGCTCGTCGCCCTCACCTCTCCGCAAAAATCCTGGCAGGCACTCGATATCGCCACCGGTGGCGGGCATGTCGCCTACGCTTTCGCGCCACATGTCGCGCGCGTTTGGGCAACGGACATCACTCAGGAAATGCTCGACCTGGTCAAGGCCGAGGCACACAAGCGCGGGCTCGCCAATATCCGCACGGCTTACGCCAAGGCCGAGGCGCTACCGTTCGAAGATGCGAAGCTTCGATCTTGTCACCTGCCGCATCGCGCCACACCACTTCGATTCAATTCCGGACTTCCTCAGCGAAGTGCACCGCGTGCTCAAGCCGGGCGGCCTCTTTGCCGTTGTCGACAACGTCGTTCCCGACGGCAACGTTGGCGACTACGTCAATGCCTTCGAACGATTCCGCGATCCGAGCCATCTGCGCGCATGGACCATGGACGAATGGCGCGCGGCGCTGACGAAGCACAAGCTCACCATCATCCACGAAGAGCAAATCTACAAAAAGATGGAATTCAAAAGCTGGGCCAGCCGCCACGACGACACGATGCAGGCGTTGCTGCGCGCGATGCTTGCGCAAGTCACACCCGAGGTGAAGGCAACGCTGGAGCCGCAGGGCGCTGGAGCGGACCTCACCTTCCGGCTCTGCGAAGGTCTGTTCATCACCACGCGCGGCTGACCGGCGTCCAGTTATTCACAGACGCGCGACACCCCTATGGACTCGGCCGCGATTATTACTCGCAGCCGGATTCAGATCGGCGCCCATGCGGGCTTTACCGGCAAAACGCGCGGTGAATTCGCCCGCGGTTATCGCTTCAACCATTTGAACTTTATGGTCTTTTCGCCAAAAATCCTGGCGCGTTAACCTTTCATTTACCCTCCCAGATTCAGATTCCGTTAGGATCAGTTAACAAGTGATTTGGCGTCGCTTCGGCCGGGCGAATTGGCGTTAAGGGGATCACGCAATGAGCAAATTCGGGGGCTTTTTCTCCCGCAAGACCGGGCTTTACGACAAAACGGCTGATTTCGCGGCACCGGTCAACGCGACGTCGAACGACAACCCACTCGAACTCGACGAAGAATTGTTTTCCGCGCTTGGCGCCCAGCTCGGCGGCGAGAACGAGTCGCTGCGCAATCTCCTGCTCGACGCCAACGCCAAAATCGGCGAGCTCGACACCATCAAGAATGCCGTCGGCAAGCTGGTTGACCCGGTCAGCAAGGCGCTGCGCGCATTCGAAACCGAAAAATCCGAAAAGATCAGCCTGCAGACGGTGCTCAACAACACGCGCACCGCCTATGGCAAATTGCGCAATGAAGTCGCCGAGCTGGAAAAGAAGGCGAGCTTCTCGGAAAAAGAATGCCAGGCGCTGCGCCAGGAGCTCACCACAACCCAGCACCTTTTGCGCACGCTGGAAGCCACCAAGGCTGAAATCGCCATCGATATTGCCGCTCGACGCGCGCAAATCGTGGATCTCGAAGCCCGGCTTGCGCAGGAGACCGGCGAAGGCAAGGCATTGCGCGAGGAAAACCGCCGCCTCGACGAGCGTCTGTCCAACGCCGACAAGCGCATCGTATCGCTCGAGTTGGAGCTTAATGGCGCGCGCCAACGCCTGCTGATGATCGAGGACGAAAAACGCTCGCAGCAGATCTCGCTCGACAAAATCAGTGCCGAAGCGGCGCGGGTATCCCGCAAGCTGGCCGAAACCGAGGCCAGCCTGACCGCAACGCACGGTCGCTTGCGCCATGTCGAGGGTAATTTCGCCGAACTGAGCACCGAGCGTGCCCGGCTTGCCAACGCGATCGAAGAAGGCAACGAACGGCACGAACACGAACTGACCACCCAGCGCATGCGATTTGACGCACTGCAGGCGCGCGCGGCGGCGAGCGAGAAGCTGCTCGGCGAAGCGCGTGAGCATTTGCTGGCCCGGGCCGACGAGATCCGCGTCTACGACCGGCGCGCCGGCGAACTTGCGCAGGAACGCGACGCCTTGCAGACCACGGGTGTCCGAGCTTGAGGCCGAGAGGATCCAGCGCGAATCCCAGTTCACGGAAGTGGACCAGGCGCGCGCAACGCTCATGGAGCGGAGCGCCGCGCTCACCCGCGCCTTTACCGCGAAAGATGCCGCCTTGCAGCGTGCGGAAGATACGATCGCGGCGCTGAACGAACAGATTGCCGCAATTGAATCGGCTCGCGCCGCCGAAAAACAGGCCACTGAACAGCGCATCGAAGAACTGGGCGCCTCACTGCGCCGCGAGCAGATGCAGTGTTCCGTTGTGGAAGGTGCCCTGGAGACAGCCCGCAAGGACTTCGCCCGCTTGATGCGCGAGGCCATGGCCCTGCAACGCGAGCAGGCGGCGCCGGATGACCCGGCTCGCTTGCGTCCGGCCAACGCCGCCTAGCAACGCAAGACTCACGTCAAATTGGAAGCGCCGGACCCAGGGTCCGGCGCTTTCGTTTTCGGAGCGTCGCAAGGCTCGTCCAAGGGTCTTACCGACCGTCGAGCGTCGGGATGTCGACGCGGCTGACCTGGAATGCGTCGCAAGCGGTGCAGTTGAACGTCAAAAGGTCGACTTTGGCCTCCACCGGGTGAGGCTCACTTCCCACCAGGCGCATCAGGCCGCCACAGCTGTCACAGGGGAACGGGGCGAGACTCCGACTTTCTTTGATTTCGATGGTTTTCATACCACCACGCTAGACCCCTCAAAAACCCCGTCAATTCTGTTTCTTTGCAACCAATTCTTGCTCAAGACGGCCTTTTGGAACCTTTTTACGCGGTGGCGGTTTATGAGCCACTTGCACTTATAACGAGGAGTGAGTAAATTACTCATATGGCTAAAACGTCGGCTAAGACCTTTCATGGCGAGGAGAGCACCATGTCGAACGGGGCCAGTCGGGGTGAACGGCTTCAAATCATGCTGTCATCGGAAGAGCTCAAGATTTTGGACGACTTCCGCTTCAAGAAGCGCATGCCGAGCCGGGCGGCAGCGATCCGGGAACTTCTGAAGCGTGGCCTTGCGGCTGAAGGTTTCCAGGCCGCGGCATTTCGCGCCAAGTCGGAGGAGTTCGGCGTCATTGCGCCGGACGGCCAGTAAGACAATCCGTAAGACTTTCGAGCCCGGCCGCGTTGCGGCCGGGCTTTTTTGCGAATGTTGGAACGTTCGCTCCGGCGATTGATTTACCGCAATGAGATCATGCGCCGGGCGTGCGTACGCTTTTCGTGCATCCTGGCGGGGGCGGGATTGCATGCCGTATCGCAAGAATGCCGATTTGCCGTCGCGCGTTCGCAATCATTTGCCTGAACACGCACAGGACATTTACCGCGAAGCGTTCAATCACGCCTATGCCGCCCATGCCGGAGAATACGATCGGGAGATGCGTTCGCACATGATTGCCTGGTCCGCTGTCAAACATTCATACGTCAAGGCCGGAGACACATGGGCTCCGCGTCACCAATGACCGCGTCGCTCTTACTCGCCGATCAGAAACTTCCTCGCTACACCTCCTATCCGACCGCACCGCATTTCTCCTCAGCGGTCGGACCCGAGACCTACGGCAAATGGCTGGCCGCGCTGCCGAGCGACGCCACGCTCTCGGTCTATATCCACATTCCGTTCTGCACCGAGCTTTGCCTGTATTGCGGCTGCAATACGCGCGCGGTGCGCAAGCGCGAGCCGATCGAGGCTTACGCCCACCGGATCAGCGATGAAATCGCGCAGTTGCGCAACCTTGCAGGCCGCAGCCTGACGCATCTGCATTGGGGTGGCGGCACGCCCTCGATTGTTGGCGGGCATTGGCTGGATAAGATCGCCGAAAAACTGGGATCATTGTTTGACGTATCGGCGATGAAGGAGCACGCCATCGAACTCGACCCGCGCCGGATCGACCGATCGCTCGTTCACGCGCTCCAAGCCATCGGTGTCACCCGCGCCAGCCTCGGCGTGCAGGATGTCTCACCGCACGTCCAGCGCGCCATCGGCCGCATCCAGCCATTCGATCTCGTGCAACAGGCCGCCGACTGGCTGCGCGACGCCGGTATCAATCATCTCAATGTTGATCTGATGTACGGGTTGCCGACGCAAACCGTGCGCGATGTTGCGCGCAGCGCGGAGCTTGCCGCCTCGCTTGGGGCACAGCGCCTGGCCTTGTTCGGCTACGCGCACGTACCGTGGTTCAAGCATCACCAACGCCTCATCGATGAAACGGCATTGCCCGGCCTGGCCGAGCGACTCGAACAGGCGCAGGTTGCCGCGGAAACGCTGACCGGCCTCGGCTATCGGGCCATCGGGCTCGACCATTTCGCTTTGCCGGACGACGCGCTTGCAATCGCGGCCCGCGAACAGCGCCTGCACCGGAATTTCCAGGGCTACACCACCGATCAGGCCGACGCCTTGATCGGCATTGGCGCCAGTGCGATCGGCAGGCTGCCGCAAGGTTTTGTGCAGAATTCTCCCGACCTCGCCGGCTATTCGCGCGCCGTCAGCGCCGGCCACTTCGCCACGGTGAAGGGATTGGCGCTTTCCGACAATGACCGCCTGCGCGGAGCCATTATCGAGCGGCTGATGTGTGATCTCGCCGTCGATCTCGACATCTTTGGCGGCGCGAGCGAGTTCAGCGCGGAACTTGCAAGGCTCCGTCCCCTTCGCGAGCAGGGCTTGCTGGAGATTGACGGCAGCCATATTGCAATGACCGACCGCGGACGCCCCTATCTGCGAATTGCGGCATCGGCGTTCGATGCCTACCTCGCAGCCGCCGACAAGCGCCATTCGGTTGCGGTTTAGTCCGGCTATTGGCCGGTTTTTGCGGTCTTGAAGATCGCCCTGTTCGGGCAAAATACCGGCGGCACATCAAACGAAGCGGGTGCGCGCGTGAGCCAGTCGGTGCACACGGCCGCCGTGTCGCAGCGCTGGCAGGCCTCGATCGCCCGCGCGAGCTGTGACACGCCTTGCGGCCATGCCGCCGGAACCGTCGAAACGCCGATCCGTGTCGTCATCGCCGCCATGTTGGACACATGGTCGGGACTCACCCTTGGCGGGTCGGCCGCTTGATATTTCGAAAAACGCTGCATGTTTGTCCGTTTGGACCAATCCGGCATGTGCCGCATTGATCCAGCGCAACAGGACATGTTTACCGCGTCAGCTCGCGCATCGCGCGATCCAATCCATCCAAGGTCAGCGGATACATCCGCCCGCCCATGAGCTGGCGAACCATCGTGATCGAATGCGTGAAATCCCATTCGCGCTCGGGCACCGGATTGAGCCAGACGGCGGCCGGATAAGTGCGCGCCACGCGTTCGAGCCAGAGCGCGCCGGGCTCATCGTTATAGTGTTCGACCGAACCGCCCGCCGCCGTGATCTCATAGGGCGACATTGACGCGTCGCCGACAAACACCACCTTGTAGTCGTGCGGATAGGTGTGCAGCACATCCCAGGTTGGCGTGGTGGCCTGGAAACGGCGGCGGTTCTCTTTCCACACGCGCTCGTAAAGACAATTGTGAAAGTAAAAATGCTCCATGTGCTTGAACTCGGAGCGCGCGGCCGAGAATAATTCCTCGGTCGCCTTGATGTGCCAGTCCATCGAGCCGCCGATATCGAAGAACAGCAGCACCTTCACGGCATTGTGCCGCTCGGGCCGCATCAGGATATCGAGATAGCCCTTGTGAGCCGTCCCTTTGATCGTGCCATCGAGATCCAGCTCCTCCGGCGCGCCGGTGCGCGCGAACTTGCGCAGGCGGCGTAGCGCGACCTTGATGTTGCGCGTGCCCAATTCGACCTCGTCGTCGAGGTCCTTGAACTCGCGTCTGTCCCACACCTTGACCGCACGGAAGTTGCGATTGCCGTCCTGGCCGATGCGCACGCCTTCCGGATTGTAGCCATAGGCACCATAGGGAGATGTGCCGGCGGTCCCGATCCATTTCGAGCCACCCTGGTGACGGCCCTTCTGCTCGGCCAGGCGCTGGCGCAGCGTCTCCAGCAATTTGTCGAGGCCGCCCATGGCCTCGATCTGCTTCTTTTCTTCTTCCGTGAGATATTTCTCGGCGAGCTTCTTCAGCCATTCAGCCGGAATATCGACCGCGATGGCGCCTTCCATACTTTCAAGCCCGTTGAAGATATGGCCGAAGACACGATCGAACTTGTCGAGGTTGCGTTCGTCCTTCACCAAGGTCGCGCGCGCCAGGTAATAAAATTCCTCCACGCGACGCGACGGGAGATCGGAATCCATCCCCTCCATCAGCGTCAGGTACTCGCGCAGGGTCACCGGCACCCCGGCGTCCTTGAGCTCGATAAAGAAGTTGATGAACATACGCGACAATTCGCCCTGGCCGGCGCGTCCGTCAAGCGCTCTCTGCCATCATGTCGGGGACTTGACCCGGGCATCCCCGTCTTAGGACAGTGCAACATAAGTAACGGGGCGGCCGGGATGAACCTGGCCACGAGGAAGGCCGGGGGATTCTGCAATGCGTGCGCGCGACCGCGCCCTGTGGGCGCTTGCCGTCATATTGTCGATGGCGCTGCTCATTGCTCCGGCGTTGTGGAACGGCTTCCCCCTTCTGCAATACGACACCGGTGGCTATCTCGCCCGCTGGCACGAAGGCACGCTCGTCCCGAGCCGCGCTGTTGTTTACGGGCTCATGCTCAATGCCGGCGAAATGGCCGCGTTCTGGCCGGTTGTCCTTGCGCAAGCAGCGCTGACGGTCTGGGTTGTTGCGCTCATGCTCCGCGCCCACGGGTTGGGAAAACGGCCGTGGCTCCTGCTCGGCGTGATCGCCGCGCTGACGGCAATCTCCACCCTCCCCTGGCTGACCGCGATCCTGCTCACCGATATCTTTGCCGGGCTCGGCGTCCTTGCTCTTTATCTTCTGCTGTTGCGGCCCGGACATGTCAGTCGCGGTGAGCGCTTTGCCCTGATCGTGCTGATTGCGGTCTGCGCGGCCACGCACAGCGCCACCATCGCCGTGCTTCTGGCGCTGATCCTGGCCGGGGTCATGGTCTGGCTTGTCCAGCCCAGACATTTGCCGCTCGCACGCATCGGCAATGGGGTACTCGCGCTCGCGCTCGGCTGCGTGCTGGTCTTTGCCGCGGATTTTCTAGTGGCAAAACGATTGGCCTGGACGCCCGGGGGTTTCGCCTTGTCATTCGGACGCATGCTGCAAGACGGCATCGTCAATAAATATCTCGACGACCACTGTCCGAATCCGAAACTGAAGCTCTGCGCCTACAAGGACGCGCTTCCCAACGACGCCGATGTCTGGTTCTGGGGCAGTCCTTTGTTTGACAAACTTGGACGCTTCGCCGGGCTCGACCAGGAAATGGCGGACATCGCCGTCGGCAGTGTCATCGACTATCCCGGCTTGCAACTTAAAACCGCGGCGGTCGCGACCGCGCGGCAACTCGTTGCCGTGCATACGGGTGAAGGCGTGCTCAATTCGATCTGGCACACTTACGGAACGATCCGGCGCTTCACGCCGCAACTTGTGGCCCCGATGGAGACCGCGCGCCAGCAACATGGCGAGATTTCTTTCACCGCGATCAACCAGCTCGATTATCCGGTCGCATTGCTGTCGATGGCCCTGCTTCCGGTGATCGTGCTGCTCGCATGGAAGCGGACAATCCCGCCTGCCTTCGGCGAATTCGCTGCGGTGTGTGCACTCGCGCTTCTCGCCAACGCATTCATTTGTGGCGCAATGTCGAATCCGCACGATCGCTATGGCGCACGATTGGTCTGGATCGCGGTTTTTGCCGTCACGATCACGCTTGTACCCCTCGCCGATCGTCTCCGTCGTCTTGGATCGCGGGCTGACATCGCCTAAGCTGCCTTCTGGAAATTCTTTAATGGGGGGCGTTGTGACCGCACACCTACGAACGCTGTCGCTTGCGATCTTGCTGGCGATCTTGCTGGCTTGGGGCGGTGCGTCTGCTGTCTCGGCTGACCCTGCCATGGACGCAGTCAAGAAAGAACTCGTTCCGACCGGGACATTGCGTGTCGCAATCGCGGTCGCACCGCAGCCATCCGCGCTGTACACGTTAAAGGATAGTGCGACCGGGCAATTTCGGGGCGTGTCCGTCGATCTCGGTACAGCGCTGGCGAAGAAGCTCGGCGTGCCGGTGGTTTTTCTGCCGCATCTTGCCTCCGGCGAAATCCAGAACGAGGCGGCGAGCGGCCAATGGGATGTGACCTTCATGCCGGTCGACGAAGAGCGCAAGAAATTCGTCGACTTCGGCAACGCCTATCATCTGCTGCAAAGCACATACCTTGTGGCGCCCGGCTCCAAGCTCACGAAAGTCGAGGAAGCCAATGCGCCCGGCGTGCGGATCGGAGGCGTTGCCAACACGGCAACATTCCGCGCCGCGCAGCACACGGCGCCGAAGGCGACCTTCGTCACCGTGCCCGGTGTCGACGCCGCTATCGCCGCCATGAAGGCCGGCGAAATCGATTGCATCGCGCTCTCGCGCGAGTCGTTGTCTGGCCTTATTGCAAAAATTCCGGGCTCGCGTGTTCTCGACGGCGGCTTTCTCAACTCGTCCACCGCGGTTGCGGTCCCGAAAGGCAAGCCTGCTGCTCTCGCTTATGTCAGCCAGTTTATTGAAGAGGCCAAGGCGTCCGGGCTGGTGCGCAAGGCTTTCGACGACGTGAATTTGAAGAATTCGCAAGTGGCGCCGGCCGGGATGAAACCATAGGCAGGGCGTGCTATTCGAGGACTGAGGCGGCGCTCGCCGCCTTGTTTTTTGGAGCGGACCGATGGCCGACGCAGCCGCATTGAAAGAACTCGCACCCACCGGGAAGCTCCGGCTTGCCATTGCCGTCTCCCCGTCACCGTCGGCGCAATTTGCGATCCAGGATGGCAACACCTATCGCGGAGTCGCCGTCACCCTCGGGCGGGCTCTGGCGGCGAAACTCGGCGTGCCGCTCGAGATCATCCCGCATCAGGCATCCGGCGAAATCCAGAATTCGGCTGCGAGCAATCGCTGGGACGTTGCCTTTCTTCCGGTCGATGACGAGCGCAAGAAATTTGTCGACTTTGGCAACGCCTACCATCTCCTGCAAAGCACTTTCCTGGTCGGATCGAACTCCAAAATTCAATCGGTGAAGGACGCCGATGCCAAAGGCATCGGTCTCGGCGGCGTCGCTAACACCGCGACGTTCCGCGCGGCCAAGAAGGCGACGCCCAATGCCACCCATATCGATTTTTCAGGTGTCGATGCCGCCGTCGCCGCGATGCGTGAAGGCAAGATTGAAGGCATCGCGCTCTCGCGGGAATCATTGTCCGGCCTTCTGGGCAAAATCACCGGCGCCCGCATCCTGGATGATGCATTTCTCAATTCCAGCACTGCCGTCTGCGTGCCCAAGGGCAAGCCGGCCGCGCTGGCCTATGTGAGCGAATTTATCGAGGAAGCAAAAGCGTCCGGCCTCGTACGCAAGGCGCTGGATGAAATGGGATTGAAATCGTCGCAGGTCGCGCCGGCGGGGATGAAGCCCTAGGCGGCCGTTACGCCTGCTTGTCCGGCGTCGTTACCTTCAGGCCGTCGAGCTCGTCGGTGACCTTGATCTGGCAGGAGAGCCGCGAGTTCGGCCGCACGTCGTAGCCGAAGTCGAGCATGTCTTCTTCCATCGGCGACGGACCGCCGACTTTTTCCCGCCAGGCTTCATCGACATAGACGTGACAGGTCGCGCAGGCGCACGCACCGCCGCATTCAGCTTCGATGCCGGGAATATTGTTGCGGATCGCCGTTTCCATCACGGTCGAGCCGACTTCGGCTTCGACTGTGCGGACGGCGCCGCTGGAGTCGCTGAATGTGATCTTCGGCATAAGGAAGGAAAGCAGCACTATAGAGTGTGACGCGCTTCTATATAGCTATTCGCGCGAAGGCGCCAACCCGTCAATGCGCGCGCAGCAGCCCCGCGATCTGGGCCCGCGCTTCCTCGACCGATCGCGCGAGTTCGGCGATCGCCAGGCCGCATTCGCCGGGCGTGTGGCTGGCGGCCTGTTCCGCAGCGGCGGCGGCGCGGGCGACGCGGCCGGCGCCAATACCGGCGGCCGATCCCTTCAGCGTGTGCGCCAATGTCGCAACCGCGGCCGGCTCACTCGCGTTCATTCGATCGCATCAGCAGTTCGGCCTGCCGGTCGAACAGCTGCAGCACTTCGCGTTCCAGGCTGTGGTCGCCGAATGTCATGCGCGAAAGATGGCCACGGTCGATCGCGGTATTATCCGCTGCCTCGTCCGGCGTGCTTTCGAACATCTTGACCGCGGCTTGCGCCATCTCGGCCTCCCAGTGCCTTTATTGTTGACGGGGATTTTGGCCTGATCGGGACCAAATCCAGGTAAACGGAGGGCGGCTGGATGTGCGGTTTTACCGGCCAATAGCGACGGTGGTTAAAGCGATGTAATCGCGAAGCCGCAGATTGAATTCGCACCAGCCGATTGGCCGTCCGTGGCCTCAATCCGGCAGGCCGGGATCGAGCTCGGCGACGGGCCTGTGGACGCGCGTTCGCTATGGTTCGCAACCGGTTAACGATGATGAAAAAGTCCTTAACAGCGGTGGTTTCTTTCGCATTGCCAAGGCGATAGGATGACCATTGGGCGATAGATCGGGGATGTTTGCAGCGCAGCGGGCGCGACCGCGCCTGGCTCGTGGCATGCCTCTCTCCGGCTATCGGAACGGTTCGGGCCGCGGCGACAGTCCGGCGTAATGACGAGGCGACGACCGAAATGGCGAATACTCCACAGAAAACAAAAGACGCAACGGAAGAGGCGCTCTCCGCCATCCAGGAGGCGCTCAGTATTCGCGCACCCGAACAGCGCACCGGCGCACCTTACGGCTCCGCCGCCGAGGCTGATGCCGCCAATCCGCCAGCGTCTGCAACGTCCTCCGATCTTTTCCAGCAGGACGCGGCGGGCGGATGGCCGGCGGGAGACACAACGCCGCGCCGCGCGGCCAATGATGATCGCGCCGGCATCGGCCAGATTCTGCAGACCCTGCGTCACCGCACGGCGCGCGCGCCTTATGTCGCAGCCGCCATTGTCGGATTTATCTGGGCCGCCGGCGGCATTGCCATCGCCACCCTCTACAGCAGCGAAATCCACAGCGCGAGCGCGGGCACCGGCTTTGCGGCCATGGTCGCGATCACCGCCGCGATTGCCGTCCCGGTGATCTTCTTCTTCCTGCTCGCCCATATGTTCAACCGCGCCCAGGATATGCGGGTGGTTGCCGAATCCATGGCCGAAGTGGCGATGCGGCTTGCCCAGCCGGAAACCGTCGCGCGCGAGTCGATTGTGACAGTCGGCCAGGCCATCCGGCGCGAGGTCGCCGCCATGGGCGACGGCGTCGAACGGGCGCTCGCCCGCGCCGCCGAACTGGAAGCGCTGGTCCACAACGAAGTGTCCGCGCTCGAGCGCGCCTACAACGATAACGAAGTCCGCATTCGCGATCTGCTCACCGAATTGAGCAATCAGCGCGAGACCCTGGTCAATCAGGCCGAACAGGTGCGCAACGCCATCGCCAGCGTCCACCTTGATCTTGCCCACGACATCACCTCGGTCGGCGACCTGGTCGCCGACAAGGTCAATGAAGTGGCGCAGCGCGTCACCCGCTCCCTCACTGAAAAAGGCGAGCACATTACATTGGCGCTCGGCCACGCCGGCGATTCCATGATTGACGCCCTGAGCGAACGCGGCTCCACGCTTCTCGACCGCCTCGAAACAACAAGCGACCATGCGACAACCGCCATTTCGTCGGCCAGCGACCGGCTCTCCGCCAGCCTCAATTTCAAGACCGAACACGTGCACGACGAGTTCGCGGACCTCGCAGCCCGGCTGCAGCAGATGATGAGCGCGCGCCTCGATCAGGTTGCGCAGAGCTTTGCCCAGAAGTCGTCGGTCACCATCGAGACCATGGCGAACCGATCGCAGCAATTCACCGATGCCATCACCGATTCGAGCGCGCGATTGGCCGAGTCGATCGCCTCACGCGCCGACGAGGTCAACACGACCCTGCGCTCCACCGGCGACTCGCTCATTCTCGACCTGTCCCTGCGCGGCAACGACGTCGTCTCGAAACTCGAGCAAACCGGCACCCGCATCACCGAGACCATTACGAGCCGCAGCAATGCGGTGGCGGATACCTTCCGCGACAGCGCAGAATCGCTTGTCACGGCGCTCAACAGCCGTGGCGACGCCGTCAAGGAGATGCTGGCGACGCGCCTGCAGGCCTTCGAGGAAATGTTCAATCAGGGCGGCACCGAAATCACCGAGAAAATCTCGCGCGACTCCAGCAACCTGGGCAACCTGATCACCCGCCACATCACCGAATTCGACCACACCGTGAAGAATTACGGCGGCGAACTGGTCGGGCGTCTCGGGCAGCGCACGCAGGAAGTCGCCGAGGCGCTGCGCAATTATGTCGACACCTTCGATCAACGCGTGACCGGCCGGACCGGCGAGATTTCCAACACGCTCGATCAGCGTCTCGCGCAATTCGAGACGGTGCTGGGCTCGCGCGTGTCCGATCTCGCCAAGACGCTCGCCGAAGGCGGCAAGGACGTCGTCACGCGCGCTCGACCAGCGCATCAACGAAGTGGCCGGCACAATCAATTCGCGCGGCAGCGAAGTCGCCGAATACGATCGGCGCCAAGATCGGCGAGATCGACCAGACTTTGGGCGCGCGGGCGCTGGAGGTCGCCAACAACCTCGACAGCCGCATTGGCCGCTTCGAGGAGCTCCTCGTCGGCCGCGCCGAAACCGTCACCACCCAGATCGAGACCCGCACCAGGGCCGCGGCGGACGCCCTCAATGCCCGCATGGAGCAGCTCAGCGAGGCGATCAAGGTCAATTCCGGCGAGGCCGAACGCTCGCTTGGCCAACTCGCGCTCTCCACGACCGAGGCAATCCGCACCAGCGCCGGCGATGCCGAGCGCACCCTCGTCGGGGTGAGCGAGGAAGTCGCCCGCAGCTTCGTCGGCAAGGCCGATGAAATCGCGACGGCGGTCAGCCGGCGCACCAATGAAATGACGACAATCCTGTCGGAAAAGAGCGGCGGCGTTCTGGCTGCCATCACCGAAAAGGGCGAGCAATTCACCCGCGACGTCACGAGCGCGACCGATCAGGCCGTCAAGGCGATCGAGGAGAGAGGCTTCGCCTTCACGCGCACGATGATGGACAACAGCAGCGAGATCTCCCGCATGATCAACAGCGCGGGCGAAGCGGCGACCAATACCGTGACCCGCACGATGAACGAACTCAACGACACCGCGCAAAAGGCGATCGCGCAGTCGAAGGAGACCGCAACCTCGACCGTCAAGGAGATGCTGGAAACGCACACCATGCTGCGCGCGGACACCACCGCTTTGTTCGAGCGGCTGCGCGAAGCCAACATCATGTTGCAGGAAGTGCTCAGCGGCGCGCACGAGAACATGGGCGCGCTCGAAAACACACTGATGCTGCGCGTTTCGGAATTCGTCACCGCGATGAACGAGGTGACGGCGTCGACCGGCGACGCCACCGGCCGCGTGGAGACGAACATCGCGAATTTCCGCGACATCACCACGCAGGTCATCACCGACCTCAGCCAGCTGGCCCGGCAGTTTGATATCCACGGCCGCGAGCTTGCCAAGGCGGTCGAAGTGATCGATCACAGCAACCAGCGCACCGAAGACAGCGTCAACGAGCGCCGCGTCCAACTCAATTCGCTGGTTGCGACCCTCGACATCCGCACTGAGGACCTCGAAAAGCGCCTCAACCGCTTCTCAGGCCTGCTCGATGAATCGCTCGAAGCGGCCTCCACGCGCGCGCGCGAAGTGGCCCGCCTGGTATCGGAGGCGAGCGCCGAAGGCACCCGCGCGATCAGCGAACAATATGAGCGCGTGCGCGAAAACGCCGAGGACGAGCGCCAGCGCTCCGCCGCGGCGATGCGGGCGATCTACGAGCAGACCGCCGGCGATACGCATGAGCTGTTCCAGAACGCCAATGAGCGCTTCGCCGAAGCGGTTCAGGGCATGAAGCAGATGGCCGCCGAAATGCAGCGCGAGCTCGAAGCCACGCGTGGCGAGCTGCGTCGCGGCGTCTTCGAACTGCCGCAGGAAACCGCCGAAAGCGCCTCGCAAATGCGCCGGGTCATCGTCGACCAGATCGAGGCCCTGGCCGAACTCAATCGCATCGTGGCCCGTCACGGCCGCAATCTCGATGCGGTCGAGCCCGTGCGCCGGACGCGCGAGGAGCCCGCGCTTGCCGTCGTGGGCGGCCGCAGCGATCTGCCCCCGCGCAATGACATCACGCCGCGCAATGAAATGCCCCCGCCGCGGCCCGTGCAGCGCAGCGAGCCCGCCAGTTTCGCACCGGCCGCGCGCCGCACCACCGAAGTTCCCTCGCTGACGCCGGCGCCGGCCACACCCGGCCGCGGCTGGCTGACCGATCTCCTCAACCGCGCCTCGCGCGACGAGAACGAGCCGCCAAGAGAGACACCACGCGAAACCCCGCGTGAAAACCAACGAGAAGCACAGCGAGAGCCGCAACGGGAAATCCCGCGCGAGCCCGCGCCGCGCGAAATCGCTCGCGAGACCGCGCCCCCGCGTGCGAGCGAGGACCGGCCGCCGCGGCACTCGATCGAATCGCTGGATTCACTTTCGGTCGACATCGCCCGCATGATCGACCACGACGCGGCCGCCGATCTGTGGGACCGCTACAAGCGCGGCGAACGCAATGTTTTCACCCGCCGGCTCTACACGCTGCAGGGCCAGCAGGCGTTTGACGACATTCGCAAGAAGTATCGCGCCGACCGCGAATTCAAGCAGACGGTCGACCGCTACATCAGCGAATTCGAGCGCTTGCTCGACGAGGTGTCCCGCGACGACCGCGGCCAGGTGGTGGCGCGGACCTATCTCACGTCGGAAACCGGCAAGGTCTACACCATGCTGGCGCACGCCGCCGGCCGGTTCGACTGACGCGCAAGCGCTGTTCTCGAGCGGCCTTTAGCGCTCGGCGCTACACCGCCGGTAAGGCCTGTTTTTTCTCGCCTGCCCGCGACCTCTTGCCGTGGAAATAGGCCCTCAGCCACGGGTGGTCAGACGCCAGCATGGTATCCATGGTGCCGGCGGCGATCACTTTGTGGTCGGCCAGCACGGCAATGCGGTCGCAAACCGTGTGCAGGCTGTCGAGGTCGTGGGTCACCATGAACACGGTCAGGCCCAGCGTGCGCTGCAGTGTTGCGATCAAGCTGTCGAAATCGCCCGCGCCGATCGGGTCGAGACCGGACGTCGGTTCGTCAAGAAAAACGATTTCCGGATCGAGCGCGAGTGCGCGCGCCAGCGCCACACGTTTGGTCATGCCGCCGGACAATTCCGACGGAAATTTCTGCAGGACGCTCGCATCGAGCCCGACCATTTCAAGTTTCGCGATGGCGATCTCATCCAGCAGCTGCTGTGACACCTGAAGGTACTCGCGGATCGGAAACTGGAGATTTTCCCGTACCGTCAGCGACGAAAAGAGCGCGCCCTGCTGAAACAGCACGCCCCAGCGCCGCTCGACCGCCTGGCGTTCGGCATCTGAGGCCGTCGGCAAGATCAACGCCGAACACCTTGATCGTCCCGCTCCGCTTGGGCAGCAAGCCGATGATGGTGCGCATCAGCACCGATTTTCCCGCGCCCGAGCCGCCGACGAAACCGAGAATCTCGCCGCGATAGACGTCGAGATCGACATGGTCGAGCACCATATGGTCGCCGAAGCCCACGACCAGGTCGCGGACCTCGATCACGACTTCTTTGCCGTTTCCGCCTGCCATCGCTCACATTCCGATCGAAGCAAAGAAAATGGCAAAGCAGCCGTCGAGCACGATCACCAGGAAGATCGACTCCACCACCGAGGCCGTCGTTTGCAGGCCGAGCGATTCCGCGCTGCCCTTCACCGCCAGGCCTTCGACGCAGGCGACCGCGCCGATGACCAGCGCCATGAATGGCGCCTTGATCATGCCGACCTTGAACGTGTCGAGGGAAATCGCCTCCTTCAGGCGCTGGATGTAAATGTCCGGGTCGATGCCGCCGTAAAGCCAGCACACCAGGCCGCCGCCATAGAGCGCCGCCATCGAACCCAGGAACGTGAGGATCGGCACGCCAATGATCAGTGCCACAATGCGCGGCAGCACCAGCACCTCGATCGGGTCAAAACCCATCGTGCGAAGCGCGTCGATTTCCTCCCGCATCTTCATCGAGCCGAGCTCGGCGGTGTAGGCGCTGCCGGAGCGGCCGGCCACCATGATGGTGACGATGAGAACGCCGATCTCGCGCAGCACCAGAATGCCGACCATGTCGACAACGTAGATGTCGGCGCCAAACTTCCGGAAATGGAAGATGCCCTGCTGGGCAATGATGCAGCCGATCAGGAAGGTGATGAGGACAATAATGGGCACCGCGCGCCAGCCGACATTGTCGAGCTGGTGCACCATCGAGGTGAAACGGAATGAACGAGGGCGCGCCAGCACGCGCACCAGCGCCACGCTGAGTGCGCCGATCATGTTCACAAAGGCCGCGAATGAATGCCCGACCGATACGAGGCTCAATCCCACCGACGCGAGAAATGCGGGTCACGGCATTGCCACGGCGGCGCTACCTTGGCCTCCGGTTTGACGCCGCCGATCTCGTCGACCAGCGCCCGGTAGTCCTCCTTGAGCCCGGTGACCTTGGTGTCGCAGCCGCGCGCGGAAAAGCTCCGCACCAGCCGCTCAAGCAGCCAGGCGCCGAATGTATCCAGCCGTTCGACGCGACCCATATCGATGTCGACGCGCGTGATGGCGCCTTCGCGCAGTGTCTCGCCGTCGATCAGGGCCTCCAGATTTCGGGCATTTTCGGCAATCCAGGCGCCGGCGGCGGCGATCTTGAGCTGCTCGCCGTCCTTGATGCCTTCGAGCAAGCGGTTGCTCATGCGGCCAGCCTCTGATTCCTGCACGATCAACCCGCCAATAGGGCTACTGCGGGCCGAGCTCATACTTGACCCAGCCATATGAACCTGTCGAGGGTTTGGCGGAAGCGTTGCTCACCGCCAGCTGGACAGGCCCCTGGATTCCTCCGTGAACCCGCCCTTGAACCTCACCCTCACCGTCGAGCGCTGGCCGATCCTTGGCTCTTTTGCGATCAGCCGCGGCGCCAAGACGGAGGCCGCCGTCGTGGTTGCGGAACTCTCGGATGGCAATGTGCGGGGCCGCGGAGAATGCGTGCCCTATGCACGCTATGGCGAAACGCATCGAGGGCGTCACCGCCGCACTCGAGGCCATGCGGCCGCAGCTCCAGCAGGGCCTCGATCGCGCCGGCTTTGCAACGCGCGATGCCGGCCGGCGCCGCGCGCAATGCGCTCGACTGCGCGTTCTGGGATCTTGCGGCCAAGCGCGCCGGACGGCCTGCGTATGAGCTGGCCGGGCTGCCGGCGCCAGGGCCGGTCACCACCGCCTACACCATTTCGCTCGCCGAACCGGCGGTCATGGCGCAAGCCGCCGAACGCGCCGCGCACCGTGCGCTGCTCAAGATCAAGCTCGGCGCCGACGGCGACCCCGCGCGCATCCGCGCCGTGCGCGCCGCCGCGCCCAAGGCAACGTTGATCGTCGACGCCAATGAGGGCTGGAACGACACTAACCTCGCAGAAAATCTCGACGCCTGCGCGCAAGCCGGCGTCGCGCTGGTGGAGCAACCGTTGCCGGACGGCCGCGATGATCTCTTAGGGCGCATGAAGCGGCCGCTTCCCGTCTGCGCCGACGAAAGCGTTCACGACCGCGCGTCGCTCGCCGCGCTCGCGGGAAAATACGATGCGGTCAACATCAAGCTCGACAAAGCCGGCGGATTAACCGAGGCGCTGGCGATGCTCGCCGATGCGGAGCGGCAAAACTTCACCATCATGATCGGCTGCATGGTCGCAACATCGCTGGCGATGGCGCCCGCCATGCTGCTCGCGCAAAAAGCCCGCTTCGTCGACCTCGACGGCCCGCTCTTGCTCAGCAAGGACCGTCCCGACGGACTGCGCTACGTCGACAGCCTGGTATATCCGCCCTCACCGGCGCTCTGGGGCTGACCGAGTCGAGCGGAACTCACAATAACCCGCAACGGGAATCGCCCTGTCCACAGCGCCTTTACCTCGCGGTTCCGCCAGCTGCCTGATTTCGTTCATGAAATGTGCCCAATCTTTAGTCGGGCCGGCCCGGTTTTAGTCAACCAAAGCTTTCCGTTTCCCGCTTGTTTGGCTTAGACTTCGCCTAAGATCGCACCACCGATTAAGGCAGGGCAAACGATAACGGGACGGGGAAATGCAAATTCGGGGACTCGTTTTCGGCGCGATTGTGACAACGCTCAGCGTGACGTCGGCATCCGCGACAATGCGGATCTCGGAAGATCGCGGCGGTCAGATCGGCCACTATCTGCAAACATTCGCATCGTTGCGCTCGAGCGGCGAAAATGTCGTCGTCGACGGCAATTGCCTTTCGGCTTGCACGCTCGTGCTCGGCCTCGTGCCGCGCGAAAAAATCTGCGCCACGCAGCACGCACGCTTCGGTTTTCACGCGGCCTGGATGCCGGACAATAACGGCCGGCCGGTGACGAGCCCGCTCGGCACGCAGGCGCTGTGGGACATCTATCCGCCAGTCGGTGCGGCGCTGGATCAGCAGCCACGGAGGATTGTCGCGCAAGATGATCTTCCTCGAGGGCCGCGCGCTCGGCGGCATCGTGGCAAGCTGTGACCGGGACACGCGCCCGCAAACGCGCTCAGCGCAACGGCGCGTGCCGCATCCGGTGCGCTATGAGTCCGCAAGCGCCGCCAGCGAGAGCCGCTAACGCCATCGCCAGATAGGCGCGGCTGCCGAAATCGTCGTACAGCAGGCCGGACACTGCCGTCGCGGCAGCCATCGCGAGCCCGAGCGTGATCGCGAGATAGCCTTGCGCGGTTGCCGCCTGACCGGGCGGCACGCGGCGCATCAGAAACATCAGCGCGCCGAGATGGGTCGCGCCAAACGACAACGCGTGCAGCAGCTGCAGAAATGGCAGCATGAGCGCGGGCGGATCGAGCGCCATCCCAACCCAGCGCAATACGGCGCCGCACGCGCCGACCAACAGCAGCACCGTCGGTTCAAAGAAGGGCGGCAGCCGCGCCTGCATCGCGAACAGCACGATCTCCGCGGCCACACCGAGTCCCCACAGCGCCGCGATGACGGTGCCGTCGAAACCGGCGGCGCGCCACTGCACCGCCGAGAAGCCGTAGAAGAAAGCATGGCTCGCCTGGATGAGGCCGGCGGCCGCCAGCACCGCAATGAACGCCGGATCGCGCAGCAGCGTCCGGCCGCGGCCGTGATGAACCGTCAGGCTCGTGCGGCGGCGACGCAAGCGCCGGCAACATCGACGCGGCGAGCGCCAGCAGAATTGTCGCCGCCACCATCAGCCAGATGAGATCGCGCGCCGGCATGATATCGGCGGCAAATCCGGCGGCGAAATTGCCGACGATGTAGGCAAACGAGCCCCACAGCCGCACCGGCCCATAGGCGCGTCCGCGCGCCGACAGGCCCTTGAGCGCGTAAGTCTCGGACAGCGGCATCACCGGCGTCGAAGCCAGCGACGTGAGCGTATAGGCGATCAGGATCGCAACAGCGCCGGCCGACAAACCGACCAGCGGTATAGCCGGCAACGCTCGCCACGCAGGCGAGCACCATGGCGCCCCGTATGGCGTCGCGCCGGTCGGCTGCGCGCGTGACGACCGGTATGGCCAGCACCCGCGCCACCATCGGCACGGCCAGCACAATGCCGATCATCTTGGGATCCAGCCCCTTGGCCTTGAGCCAGACCGGGAAGAACGGCATCTGGATGCCGGGCAAGATGAACAGCGCGGCGTAAAAGGCCGCGAGGCGCGGCACGAAGCCCAAAAATGTCGCGCGTGCCGGCTGCATGACGCCCGCCTGGTTCCATCTAACGCATTGCCGAAACACCATTTTTCGGCCTTCGCCGCACCCGCGCGGGCGAAGCAATGCTGGCCGAATCAAGCCACATGATTGATAAACGGCTCCGCAGGGATTGCACATGGCGACCGAGATCATGGCGCGGGCAAAGCAGTCCGCACCTGACGCGCCCGATGACGGCGACTACGAAACGTTCTGCGCGGCACTGTCCGCGAGCGCGCGCGGCCGCGCCTTTCTCACCGAATATACCCGGCGAAACCGCAATGCCGACACCGAGCAGTTGCTCGCCGCGATCGCACAATTGCAGGAAACCGTTGCGGCCAATAGCGCGCCAAAAGTCACGGACACGATCAAAACGGAATTGCGCGCGCTGCTCGATGAAATCGACGGCGCACAAAGCGAACTGGCGGCGAGCATTGTTGCGACCAAAGCGACCAAGCTTGCGGAGCTGGTCGCGCTGGTCGCGCGCCGCATCACCGCCATTGTGGCTTCGGCGCACGCTGAAAGGCCGCCACCGGCCGGAAGTCCCTCAACCAGTCTTGCTGCAAGAACCGGAAGACGAGCCAAAGGACACCGTCGAGCGCGCGCATCTTGCCGTCGTGCCGACACCCGAGCAGCCGGAATTGCCGATCCCCTCGCCGGTGGTCACGCCGCTGCCGCCGATCGCACTGGTGCGCAGCGAGGCGATCATGGCGGAGGTCACGTTTGTCGGGCCGCGACCGCCCGAGCCCAACGTAAAACCTGCATCAGTGACAATCGACGTGCCAAAAATCGAAGCAGCAATAGCGCCGCCTGCTGCCGACTGCTGCGGGCACGAAGCCCGTCAAACCAGCCGGGCCGCTGGCATCGATCATGGCCCTGAGTGAAGAAGAGCGTCTGGCGCTGTTTACGTGAGCGGCCGGGCCATCACGCAGCGGCGATCAGCCGCGCGAAGAGATCGGCGTCCACATTGCCGCCCGACAGAACGCCGACCACGATCCTGCCTTTGACCTCAAGCTTGCCTGCCAACAACGCCGCCAGACCAATGGCGCCGCCGGGCTCGACAACCAGCTTCAATTCATTGAATGCATAGCGGACCGCGTGCGCGACCTCGGCATCGCTGACGGTCGTGCCCTGCCCGATCAGATCGCGCGTAATGGGGAAGGTCAGCTCGCCCGGCGTGTTGCTCATCAACGCATCGCAGATCGTGCCGCTCATGCGCGGATTGGCCTCGCGTTTCCCGCTGGCGAACGAGCGGATCGTGTCGTCGAAGCCCTCGGGCTCGGCGACATAGAACTTCGCCGACGGCACGCGCGATTTCATGCCCAGCGAAATTCCGGCGGCGAGCCCGCCGCCGGACGCGCCGATGACCACGATATCGGGCTTGAGCGAGAGCCGGGCCAGATCCTCGACAATTTCGGCTGCCGATGGTGCCCTGGCCCGCGATGATGAGCGGGTCGTCATATGGCGGCACCAGCGTCGCATTGCGTTCGGTCATGATTTTTTTGGCGATCGCGGCGCGATCTTCCGAATTGCGATCGTAGGGCACGACCTCGGCGCCGAGCGCCAATGTGCGGTCGCGTTTCGCCTTTGGCGCGTCGCTGGGCATCACGATGGTGGCGCGCATGCCAAGCAGGCGGGCGGCCGCCGCCACGCCCTGCGCGTGATTGCCGCTCGAATAGGCCACAACGCCGGCGGCGCGCCGCTCGGGCGGTATCGAGGAAATCTTGTTGTAGGCGCCGCGGAACTTGAAGGAGCCGGTGCGCTGCAACGTTTCCGCCTTGAGGAAAACGCGCGCGCCGAGGACTTCATCCAGCACCGGCGCATTGATCAGAGGCGTGCGCACCGCAACGCCGGCAAGCCGCTTTGCCGCCGCCTCGATATCGGCCACCGTCGGAAGAATTGAGTTGTCGATTGCGCCCATGACCAGCGAAGCTAACGCCGCGTCGCGCGCATCGCAAGAGCGCGTAAACGGCCTTGGCCAAACAGCCTGACCTGCTTGCGTTCAAGACGCGCCCCCCGAAGACCAATGCGCTGCGAACTCCGGCAACGTGCGAAAGGCGATGTGCACATTGTCGTTAAACGATCTGATTTGGCAGCCGTGCAAACGCCATGCGTTCGCGAGTGCATCGCGGCTGAACAACGAAATGTGGCCATTGCGCGGGCCGACATACCACCAATTCATGCCAAGTCTTGTCGAAGTCCTGCGGCTGCACCAGCGTCGAAAACAGGACCAGCCCCGGATCCGCCAGGTACTCTACGATTGCGCCAATCCCTTTCAGCGGATCCGGCATGTGCTCGAGCGTTTCGAAGCAAGTGACAAGATTGAACTTGCCTTCCGGGGCATTGGCATACTCAGGCACGAAGGGGTCATAGGTCGTAGCGACCGGAAATCCCGCTGCCCGGAGTTGGGAGCACAGCACGTCGTTACCGCCGCCGTAATCGAGCACGCGCAATATCATCTTGTGCACTCCGAACACCTGCTGCACGACGGCGGCGTTGTCGCGTGGCCGTGTGAGAACGTAGCCCGGATCGACCGCATGATAATCGTCATTATAGATATGAGTTTTGAAGTCCTCCTGGCTCCAATCGTCGAATGCATCGGTAAACAGGAAGCCGCACGCATCGCAGCGGCGATAATAAACAGGCGTGCCCGTAAGCGGCAGCTTCACCCCGCCGGGAATTTGGCAATTTCTGTTGAAGTCGACGAGGCCGAAGAGCGTGGAGGACTGCTGGCAAATTTTGCAGGGCACAACTTTGGCCGAAGCCGGTTTCAGACTCAGCATCAGTCATATCTTCGGGCCGGCACCCGTTTAGTCAAGCGACGGCGCCTCGGATGTCCGCTTTCGGGGCGTAAAGGGCTGTCGCCGCGCCAAATGCGTCGCGTTGTCAGCTTGCAGGCGTTATTTGCAGACTTGCGTCTGCAGTCTCAAGCGGCAATCCGCGCGGACCTTGCCGCTTCCGCCACGTGCTCCAGGAAGATGCGCGCGCTCTCGGCCCAGGTCATGCGGAGCGCGAATTCGCGGCAGTCCTGCCGCGAACAGTCCAGCGCCCCGAGACAGGCGCGCTGAAGGTCGTCGTCGAGAACCCCGACAGTCGCATCCCCGATGACGTCGCGGGGCGCCGCCGCCGGAAATGCGGCCACCGGCACGCCGCTCGCAAGCGCTTCCAGCAACACCAGCCCGAACGTGTCGGTCCGGCTCGGAAACACGAACACATCGGCGGCCGCATAGACTTCAGCCAGCGCCTCGCCGGTCCGCGCGCCGGTAAACACCGCGTCGGGAAACTTTCGCGCCAGCGCACTGCGTGCCGGCCCCTCGCCGACCACAAGTTTCGTGCCGGGCAGATCAAGCTTGAGAAAGGCCTCGACGATTTTTTTCCACCGCCAGGCGCCCGACCGTCAGAAAGATCGGCCGCGGCAGGTTGAGCCCTTTTCCACCGCGCGGGCGGAACAGATTGGCATCGACGCCGCGCGGCCACAGCTTCACGTTCCTGAAACCGCGCGTGACGAGTTCGGCGGCCAAGGTCGGCGTCGCCGCCAGCATCGCCGCGGCAGCGGAGTGAAAGTGCCGCAGCCAGGCCCAGGTCACGTCGCAGGTCCAGCGCTCCGGCACCGGTAGCCGCCCGGCAAGATAGTCGGGAAAACGCGTGTGAAAACTGGTGGTGAAAGGCAAACCGCGCCGCAGACAGACGCGCCGCATGGCGTGGCCGAGCGGACCTTCCGTGGCGACGTGAATTGCATCGGGCCGCGAGCGCTCGATCCGCCGCTCGATATCGCCCGGCGCGACCAGCGCCAGACGGATTTCCGGATAGCTCGGCATCGGCAAGGTCCAGAACTGGTCCGGGCCGAGGAATTCCATGTCCGCGCCAAGCGCGCGCGCCTCGCGCGCGACGTGCCCCAAAGTGCGCACGACGCCGTTGACCTGCGGGTGCCAGGCATCGGTGGCGACCAGAATTTTCACACTGTTCTCCGCTCGTTCCCGCGCAAGCGGGAATCCAGGACCACTGGTGCGCCGTGTGCTGCGCTCTGGATTCCCGCTTGCGCGGGAACGAGCGGATTGATTGCTGGATTTGCACCATGCTCAAGCGGCTCGTGATTGCGCGACGGCCGTTGCCACATCGACCTCCCGGCCGCTGTGCGTCCAGGTGATGATTTCGAACTGGCCATCCTCGCGCTCGGCGACCGCCGTGCAGCTTTCCACCCAGTCGCCGCAGTTGATGTAACGCAGGCCGTAGTCGTCATGCATGGCGGCGGTGTGGATGTGGCCGCAGATCACGCCGTCGGCGTGGTGATGCTTTGCCTCGGTCGCCAGCGCCTTCTCGAACGCGCCGATGTAATTGACGGCATTCTTCACCTTCAGCTTGGCCCACTTGGACAAGCGACCAATAAGGCGCGCCGAAGACGCGGCGGAAGGCATTGAAGACGCGATTGGCGGTCAGCGCGAATTCGTAGGCCTTGTCGCCCAGCAGCGCGAGCCAGCGTGCCTGCGTCACCACGAGATCGAAGATGTCGCCGTGAACGACCAGATAGCGGCGGCCGTCGAGGCCCTCGTGGATCGTATTTTCCACCACCTCGATGCCGCCGAAATGCGTGCCGTAGTAACCGCGCAGGAATTCATCGTGATTGCCGGGGATGTAAATCAACCGCGCGCCCTTGCGCGCCTGCCGCAGCAGTTTCTGCACCACGTCGTTGTGCGTCTGCGGCCAGTACCACGACGAACGAAGCGCCCAGCCGTCGACAATATCGCCGACGAGGTAGACGGTTTCCGCTTCGTGATGGCGAAGGA
Organism: uncultured Alphaproteobacteria bacterium; assembly: GCA_963801955.1. Classification (GTDB taxonomy): domain Bacteria; phylum Pseudomonadota; class Alphaproteobacteria; order Rhizobiales; family Xanthobacteraceae; genus Pseudolabrys. Next base: position 102,500 of record CAWDGS010000001.1, on the reverse strand, counting down.
AATCGAGCAGCCTGTCGGCCTGGCAGCCGCGCGTTCCCAGATGGACGTCGGAGATGAACAGCGCGCGAAACCGTCGCGTGGCGTTGTCCGTCACGATGCGACGCTCTCCGGTGCAATGATCATTCGCAGGATGTAGCAGGTTCGCATTTCAGTTTTATGACGCGCTGCTTACCTACTTCATAGGATCACGCCGCGGCGCTGCGCGATGTCCGCGCGTTGAAAGCGCACCAGCGTGTAGACCCCGAACGGCTTGACCTTGCGCCGCTCCACCAACGTCGGCGCCGCCATGCGCCTGCGCCCACGCCGCCAGACGCGTGGAACGGAAATTCCGGCCGCAAGCCCAGCTTGCGCGCCTTCTGTGCCAGCAGGCGTTCGACCGCCGCCGCAAGGCCATGCTCTGAATAGAGATGATTGACCAGGATGATCTGACCGCCGGGCCGCAGCACGCGCGCGCATTCCGACAGAACGCGTTCCGGGTCTTCAACCAGCGTGATGACGAACTGGGCCACCACGCAGTCGAACGACGCGTCCGGGTAACAGAGGTCGTGCGCATCCATGACGGCCAGTTCCTTGACGAAGGGATAGCGACCGGTTTTTGCGCGTTCGCGCGCACGTGCGATCATCGGCTCCGACATGTCGATGCCGGTGATTTCGGTTGTATCATCGTAGTCGTCGAACGACAGACCGGTGCCAACCCCGATCTCGAGAATGCGCCCGCCCACCGCGCGCGCGGCGCTGGCTGCGGCGCGCCGTCCGTTCAGGAAGACCGGCCCGCAGAGCACGTCGTAGACCGGCGCCCAGCGCGCATAGGCTTTCTCCATGACGTCTTTGGCGGGGTCGCGGAGCATGCAGCCCTCCCGAATCAAGACAGCGAATGTCGGCCGGGAGGTAGCAACCGTTTGCAACAGTTGAGCGACATGCGCGCTAATCTTCACCCTCCCCTGGAGGGGGAGGGTCGGCGCGCTGTTGCCCTGCTCCCCTCCCCCTTGTGGGGAGGGGTCGGGGGTGGGGGTCGCTGCAAGCGCGTTTTGAATTTCAGTCAGCACGCCTTCGATATTCGAAAGCACTTCGTTATTCCAGAAGCGCAACACGCGATAGCCTTCCGATTCAAGACGGCGCGTGCGCGCCTCATCTTTCGTCACTTGCGAGCCATGCTGACTGCCATCAATCTCAATGACCAGTTTCAATCGGTGGCAGGCAAAATCGGCGATGTAAGGATCCAATCTGAACTTGCCTACGGAAGTGCGAGCCAGCCAAAGTCAGACTGATGACGCAGATGCCACCACAGTTTGCGCTCAGCGTCCGTCGGCGCCTTTCGCATTCGACTTGCGAAAACACGCTGCCGCGACGCGATTGTCCGATCCGTGAGCGCCCAGGTACGCCTATTGTTTTTGTCATTCATACTCATCACTACACCGACCCCCACCCCTAACCCCTCCCCACAAGGGGGAGGGGAAAAGGCAGCGGCAACTTGCAGCGCCAACTTCCCTTTCACGGTAGTACACGGAGCAGTCTCCGTGGATCGACCGATTGGTGGTCCCGAACACCTCCTGGCAAACAGTTGCGCTCCAGCCTTGACGCTTTGGCCCCCGGCACTGACACTCGGGGCAATCGTTGACGCGAACCAAGGAAATCCCATGAATCTCGGAATTGCCGGCCGCAAGGCCATCGTCTGCGCATCCAGCCGCGGGCTTGGAAAGGCCTGCGCGCGCGCCTTGGCGGAAGCCGGCTGCGAGGTGGTGATCAACGGCCGCGACGCCAAGAAACTCGAAGCCGCGGCGGCCGAGCTCGCCAGCGCGACGGGCGCCAAGGTCATCCCGGTGGCGGCCGATGTGGCAACGCCGGAGGGTCAGAAGGCGCTGCTGGCCGCCTGCCCGCAGCCGGACATTCTGGTCAACAACAATGCCGGTCCGCCGATGCGCGATTTCCGCGAATTGACCCGCGCGCAGATGATCGATGGCGTCATCGCCAATATGGTGGTCGCGGTCGAGCTCATCCAGAAAGTGATCGATCCGATGTGCCAGCGCAAATTCGGGCGCATCGTCAACATCACTTCGGGCTCGGTGAAGATGCCGCTCGCCGGGCTCGATCTGTCCTCAGGCGCGCGCGCCGGATTGACCGCATTTCTCGCCGGCGTCGCACGCACGGTGGCCGACAAGAATGTGACCATCAACAATATCCTGCCGGGAGCCTTCGACACCGACAGGCTGCGCGGCGTACTGAGCAAGACCGCCGAGCAGAAAGGCAAGACCGCCGATCAGGTCGCCGCCGAGCGCATCGCGACGATTCCGGCCAGGCGCTTCGGCAATCCGGACGAATTCGGCGCGGCCTGTGCGTTCCTGTGCTCGACGCACGGCGGCTACATCACCGGGCAGAACCTGCTGATCGACGGCGGAACCTTCAACGGGGCATTCTGAAAACAAAAAGGCCGGCGTCGCCGCCGGCCTTTTGAAGAGTGTCGCAGCGCGCGCTATTTGAAGACCTCATCCCACTTCCAGTTCACGCCAAGCGAAATGATGTCGGCGTGAGACCGCGCGTTGCCGACATACGTAATTCCGGTGGTCGCGAACCACGGGTTGCCGGAGGTCGACGATATATTGATCGACGCGTCGGGTTCGTAGACGTGCGAATAGGCGACGTCAGCCTTCAGCCCCTTGATGATTACGTAGCTCGCACCGACCGACGCCCAGAACCGGTTGGCGTCCGGTATCAGCGGCGTGCGCACTTGATCCGTGATCGGCGAAATCTCGTAGCCAAAACCGGTGCGCAACGTCAGGCGATCATTGGCCTGATACTCGACACCCGCCGAGAATAACCATCCATCCTTGTATTGGAACGGCAGGGTTGTGACGGTGACCCCGTGGGCAATGACGTTGGACGTCCCGATGCGGCTCCAGTCGGTCCACTCGACCGTCCCGAGCAAGGTCCATTGCGGACCGACGCGCTGCCGGATCCCGAGCGAAAGCACGCCCGGCAGATCGACCGTGGTGTTAGCCGCAGACGGACCCAGAGGTGTGGTCAGGATGCCGTCGAGTTTTTGGTTTATCCCTGAACGATAACCGAGACCAACCGTCGTCGTCGGTGTCGGCGTCAGCGTGACGCCAGCAGTGAAGCCGTAGCCCCAACCAGTGCCCGACAAATTCGCATCACCGACAGGAACGGCGATAAGCGCGTTTCCAACAGGGACGAAAACTGACACGCCGTGATTTAAAGCGGCCTTGGCATACTGGATCTGTACGCCCACGCCGACGCTGATCCAGTCATTGAACCGGTAGGCGAGGCTGGGCGCAGCGTTATAAGTGCGCAGCGACGTATTGCCGGCAGCATAATCGCGACCGGCCCAGTTTTCGGGAAAGCCGACCGAAAGGCCGAACGGCGAATTCAGTGACATGCCCAGCCAGAGATTCTGGTTGAGCTGGTACGACATGTAGCCGGCCGGTATGAGCGCCGCCTGATACGTATTTTCCGTGCCGCCGAACGGCAAATAAGTGCCAGCGGTCGGCGTGTTCTTCACGGATGGCAGGAATGCCGAATAGCTCGACGCACTCTGGACGCCGGCGAATTGAGTCATCACCGCCGGATTCCAGAACATCGTGGAGAGGGAGCCGCCGGCCGCGACGCCTGCGTAAGATGCGCCTTGCCCGAACGCGCTTTGTTCGTGAACAGCGAGAGCACCAGCGTTCGCTTGCGCGGTTGCAATCGCCAAAAGTCCGAGCGCACTGCCCGCTCGCAGAACGTTCACCCAGCCCCGTCGCACCATGTCGTCCCCCAAACGCGCGGTCCCGGCGCGCAAGTGCGCATCGTGACGGGGCACCGCTGAGCCGACAATAGGCCTTGGCGCGATAATCGCTGGATTTGCCAGACCTTATGCGAAAATCGTGCGGCTGTTGCGGCAGTGACACAGTCTATTGCTGCACTGCAACAATGCAGCCGGCGGGCGGGCGGAGATACATACCGCTTGGCGCAGTTCCGCTTGGCGCAGTTGCGGGTACCGGAGGCGCGCCCTCAGGCGGCGCGAAACGCGACGCCCATCCGCATGTCCGCACGCCAGATCACGTGACATGGCCTGTTGATCTTGTCGTGGCTCACGACCAATACGAAGTCGTCCGGGATACCAATCTGGCTCGCAACTTCAAGGCAAGCCCCGGCCGGGGACAGATTCCGGACGCGACAGTCAATGCCGGCCGCGCGGTTAAATGCGATCGTGCCGCCTTTGAGTGCGCGCAAACGCTGGGCCTTGCGGCGTTCGTCCATGGCAGTTCGCTCTTCCAATTCCATTGGTGCCCGAACCAATCGGGACCCATCACATCCTAGGTCTGCCTATTTATCGAGCGGTGAAACTGATCATCAAAAACCGCAGAAAATGGTACGAATTCGCTAACCACATACCGCCGGCCTCCCAAGCTGCTGATCCATCATGGTTTTAAGGCCGGCCCCGCCCATGCGCAGGCCGCACGGGAGGGTTGCCCGCTGCCCGCCACCATGCATGATGGCGCCGACTTAGCCTTCGCCTTCAAAAACAAACCCCCAATAAACGACCAATGGGAGACACCTGAAAATGAAGCTCGTCCGCTATGGCGCACCCGGCCGCGAGAAACCCGGCATCATCGGTGACGACGGCAAGATCCGCGACCTGTCGCGCCTCGTGAAAGACATCGACGGCGCGATGCTGGCGTCCGGCGGACTTACCAAGATCCGCAAAGCCAACCTCAAGCGGATGAAACCCGTCTCCGGCAAGCCGCGGCTTGGCCCCTGTCTCGGCAGCGTGCGGAACTTCATCGCCATCGGGCTGAACTATTCCGATCACGCCGCCGAAGCCGGCATGCCGATTCCGAAAGAGCCGATCATCTTCAACAAGGCGATCACCTGCATCTGCGGCCCGAATGACGACACCATCACGCCGCGCGAATCGACCAAGCTCGACTACGAGGTCGAGCTCGGCATCGTCATCGGCAAGCGCGCGCGTTATCTCGCCAGGGACAAGGCGAAGGATGCCATCGCCGGCTACTTCCTGTCGAACGACGTGTCCGAGCGCGCGTTCCAGATCGAGCGCAGCGGCGGCCAATGGGACAAGGGCAAAGGCTGCGAAACCTTCGGCCCGGTCGGTCCGTGGTTCGTCACCAAGGATGAAGTCGGCGATCCGCAGAACCTGAACATGTGGCTCGACGTCAACGGCGAAAAACGCCAGCGCGGCAACACCAAGACCATGATCTTCGGCGCCGAACACCTGGTCTGGTATTGCTCGCAGTTCTTCGTGATGGAACCCGGCGACATCATCATCACGGGCACGCCCCCCGGCGTTGCGCTCGGCATGAAGCCGGCGCCGGTTTTCCTCAAGCCCGGCGACGTGGTGACGCTCGGCATCGAAAAGCTCGGCGAGCAGAAGCAGAAGATCGTCGCGGCGAAATAATTCGCGCTGCACCGCGCGCCAAAACGACGAAAGCCCCGGGTCATGTCCCGGGGTTTTTTTGTGCAAGCCAGCTCTCAATCGGACGCACGTACGCCTTTTTTCAATGTCTTATTTCCGCGCGCGCGTTTGCGCCCGCCGGCTTTCAGCCGCCCGAGTTCGCGGGTCGACGGCATGCGCATGTCGGCGGCCTGCTCGTCCCGCGCCATGTTTTCGATGATCGTCAGCAGGACGCCGCGCGTCACGGCGATGTCGGCGGGGCGGACACCGCGCACGGCAATGCGGTTGACGTTCTCGGCGAGCGGCACCAGGCGATCACGCAGCCTCCGGCCTTTTGACGTGAGCAGCACATAGACCTTCTTGCGATCGCCGGCGCGCCTGCGGCGGCTGATGTAACCGAGCCGTTCCATCGCCTTGAGCGCCGAGAAGGTCGTCGGCTCCATGACACCGGCCTGTTCGCTGAGCTCGCGCTGGGTCAGGCCGTCGCCCTCCCACAAAATGCGCAGAAACGTCCAATGCCCGAACGAAACGCCGTGTTCCGCGAGCCGCATCTGCAATGCGCGCACCAGCGCGCGGGTCGCGTCCTTCACCAGATGCGCGAGGCGATCGTCCGGCACGGCTTCGCGCCAGTGGCGTAAAATTGTCTGCGTGGTCGCCGGTTCGCGCTTCATGGCACGCGGACTTGATGGTGGAGCGCGACGTCGCGACCTTCCTGCGCGGAACGCAGGATTCCCAGCAATACTTCGAGTGTCGCCATCGCCCAGGCGCCGTCGTGCAGGGGCGCCTCGCCATGAACGACCGCGCGATAAAGCTCGTCGATGACTTGCGCCCGAGGCGCCGCAGGCGGCGGCAATTCGTCGAACCGCACTGCCCCGTTCTGATAGATCATCACACCATTGGGCATCGCGCGCAGATCGCCACGTTCGCAGCTTACCAGCAGCGTGCCGAAATGCTGGTGTGTCGCAGCCTGCGCCACAGAAGGGCGATAGTCGCGCCCGCCGTAATTGTGCGCGTTCTTGAATGCAGTCTCGTCCTGCGTGCTGCCGAAACGCGGGCGGGGCGCGGCGGCATAAGGCGTTTTCTTCTGGCCCATTTCGCCGATCCAGCCTTGAAGCTCGTCGGAGTCGAAGTGGCCGTAGCCGTTGTATGTGAGCGACGCGAAAGCGCCATTGGCAAATGTCAGCAGCGCCGCATAGGCGCCTTCGGTCGGACGTGAGCGATCCCATGCGCCGGTCGCCGCGCGCACGCTTGTTACCTCGCCGCCGGCAACGAGCCGCACAATGTCGACCTGGTGTGCCGCCTGATTGAACACGGCGCCGCCGCCTTGTGCGGTATCGAGCTCCTCGGCGCGGCGCGGGCGATAAAGATAGTCGGTGTAATTGAGAGCGTTGATCATCCGCACCGCGCCGAATTCGCCGCTCGCGATCAATTCGCGCAGCCGCTGGACCGGGGCATCGAATGAATGGCTGTGACCGACGACAAGCTGCACGCCGGCGTTGCGCGCGGCCGCGATGATGGCCGTGCAGTCATCAAGGGTGAGCGCAATTGGCTTTTCGATCAGCAGATGCTTGCCGTGGCGCGCGGCAAGCGCGGCATGCTGCGCATGATATTGGTGCGGCGTCGCCACATAGACCACATCGATCGCAGGATCGGCGCACAACTCATCGACGGACTCGTAGCCTTTGCCGCCGAAATCCGCCGCAAAACGCCGCCGGGCTTCCGCGCGCGGATCGGCTGCGGCAACCAGCGAAACGCGCGCATCGCCGGTAAATGTCGGCAGCATCACGCTAAATGCGCGGCCAAGGCCGGCCACCCCGAGGCGGAGCTTGCGTTGATCGGGCGGGCTCACAGGACGGTCTACCTCGACAAGGCCGGACGCATTCTCTAGTCTTATCTTAGATATCTAAGAAAGGGCGCGCGAGAGAAATCTGCAAGCGCAGCGCCCGCCGAGGGAGACGCCGCCATGATGACACCGGAGGAAAACGACCTGTTGTGCCGCGTCGAGGGCGACGCGCCGATGGGCCAGATCATGCGCCGCCACTGGATCGCGGCCTGCCTGTCCGAGGAAGTGGCCGAACCGGATGGCGCGCCGGTCAAGGTACGCCTGCTCGGCGAGGATCTCGTGGTGTTCCGCGACAGCAAGGGCCGCGTCGGCGTGCTCGACGAATACTGCTCGCACCGGCGCGCGTCGCTGCTGTTTGCACGCAACGAAGAGTGCGGACTGCGCTGCCTCTATCATGGCTGGAAATTCGACGTTGAAGGCAACGTCGTGGAGATGGCTTCCGAACCCGAGCACAGCCTCATTCCGGAGCGCGTCAAGCACAAGGCCTACCCGGCGCGCGAGGCCGGCGGTTTCGTGTGGACCTATATGGGCCCGCCGGATGAGATGCGCGAATTCGAGGCGCCCGCTTTCGCGCCGACGCCGGACGCACGTGTGAGTGCCACCAAGGTGCGGGTGCGCTGCAACTGGGCACAGATTCTCGAAGGCCAGATCGACTCGGCGCACTCGTCAAGTCTTCACTCATCCGACATGGTGCCGGCGCAAGTCGATGGCGCCAAGGCAACAGAAGCGAACTGGCTGCGCCCGTCGACCGACAAGGCGCCGCGCTTCCAGATCGAGCGGACCAGCTACGGATTCCGCTACGCCGCGATCCGGCGCCCGATCATGAACGAAGCGACGCACGATTACATCCGCACCACCGTGTACATCGCGCCGTTCACGGCATTGATCCCGCCGAATAACGTGCACAATGTCGCCACGTTGCTCACGCCGGAAGACGACCACAACACCATCTTCTACTTCATCGCCTGGAACGGCACCGACAAGCCTGGCATCGACGCCAAGGCGTGGCGGAAATTCAACGTGCTCGAATGGGGCGTCGACGTCGACCGGAATTTCGACGGCAAGCGCACGCGCGACAATCTCTATGGACAGGATCGCGCCGCCATGAAGCAGGGAAACTTCACCGGCATCAGCGGCATTCCGAACCAGGATATCGCCATGTGGGAGGGAATGGGCCCGATCAGCGACCGCTCCAAGGAACGGGTCGGCGCCAGCGACGTCGCGGTGGTGGCATTCCGCCGCCTGATGGTGGACGCTGCCCGCGCCATGCGCGATGGCGGCGCGGCGATCGGCACGTCCGGGCCACACATCAGGCATGCGACCATCAGCTCATATGAAGGCGTCGTGCCGAAGACGACAAACTGGCGGAGCCTCGGCGGCGGCAGCGAAGCCCCGCTCGAGCGCGTCCGCGAAGCCGCAAAATAAATTAAAAAAGCACAGGGGAGGATACGATGAAAAAATACAGATTGGCTTGCGCACTCGCGACGCTAACGCTGTTCGCGACTGCGACCGCTGCGTCCGCACTCGACAAGGTGAAACTGGCCATCGGCCAGCGCGGCAACTGGGACACTTCGGTGTCCGAAGTCGGCCAGCTCGCCGGCATCTTCAAGAAGCACGGCCTTGAGCTCGACATCGTCTACACCAATGGCGCGGGCGAGACGCAACAGGCGGTGATCTCCGGCAGCGTCGATCTCGGCATTGCCGCCGGCGTGATGGGCGTCCTCGGCGCCTACGCGAAAGGCGCACCGGTGCGCGTGATCGGCGCCGAGACGACCGGCGCCAACGACCTCTATTGGTACGTAAAGGCGGATTCGCCGATCAAATCGCTGAAGGACACCGACGACAAGACGCTCGCCTACTCGACCAATGGCTCGTCGACGCATGGCATCGTGACTGCCTTCATGAAGCAGTACCAGCTCAAAGCGAAGCCCACCGCCATGGGCGGACCCGCCGCGAACCTGACCGCCGTGATGTCGGGACAGGTCGATGTCGGCTGGGCCGCGCCGCCGTTCGGGCTCGACCAGCTTGATCAGAAGCAGATCCGCATCATCGCCACCGGCAATGATGCCGAGGCCTTCAAGGGCCAGACCGTGCGCCTCAACATCGCCAACGCCAATTTTCTGAAGGAGCACAAGGACGTCGTCGACCGCTACATGAAGGCCTATCGCGAGACGGTGAACTATCTGTACACCGACCCGAACGCACTGAAGGTCTATTCGGATTGGCTGAAGATCAGCGAGGCCAAAGCCAAGCGCACGCGCGACGATTTTTTCCCGCGCGCGTCGGTCGAGCCGGATAAAATCGTCGGGCTCGATACCATCGTGAAGGACGCGGTTTCCCTGAAATACACCGCCACCGAGCTGACCAAGGCGCAACTGGACGACCTGATCCAGATTCCGCCGCGTTAGGTCGAGAGGCGGTCCGGCGGATGCTGGCGACTGACGCGCAGGACTGCTATTAATAAAGGGCGCCCGCCGGAATACCGGCGGGCCGGGGTGCCAGCGGGGTGTCATCCTGATGCGGACGCGTCTTGTCGCGATCTCTTTTCTTGCCGCACTTGCGCCGGCAGTGGCGCAGACTTCATCGCCATACGCCATCGAAACCTTCGGCGCCTTCCGCAAGGTCATTCTCGAAGGCGACTTCAGTCCGAAAGTCGCGCTCGGAGCCGTGATGGCGAAAAATCCGACCGTAGGGATCGGTGCGGTCGCGGACGCGCGCGGCGAGATCACCATTCATGATGGCAAGCTGATTGTGAGCTACGGCAAGGCCGGCCCGCACCCGGCGGCCGAAGCAGAATCCGCCGGCCTGCTCGCCACCGCCAAAGCCTCCGGGTGGCAGACGATCAAGGTCGAGCAGGACGTCGCGCCCGATGACGTTGAAAACTTCATCGCGCGCACGGCGGCGGCGCACGGCGTGAACAAGGAAGGCCCCTTCCCGTTCCAGGTCCGGGGCACGCTTACGTCCTATGTCATGCACGTGAATGCGGAACCGACCAATGGTCCGCACGGTATGGGCCAGCCCATTGCCGTCACGATGGAGATCAAGGGCAATAGTATCGCGGGCAGCACTTCAGGCATCTACGCATCGCAGGACCTGGTTGGCGTCGTGAGCCATGGCGGCGCGCGCACCCACAGCCACTGGGTCTCGCCTGACGGCAAGTCCACCGCGCATCTCGACAGCTGGGGACTGAAAGCCGGCGCCGAGCTCCTGCTGCCGAAACCGTAAAGCCAGACGCACGACGTCAGCTAGCGCGGACCGGCCCCGGCGTCAGGTATCGCCCGTGCCGTGACAAACCGGTGCCAGATGAACAGCACGATCACGGCGCCGACCGTCGCGCCGATGAATCCCGCACCCTGGTCCGGCCGGTACCAGCCGATTGCCTGGCCGATCCAGGTGGCGAGGAACGCGCCCGCAATCCCAAGAACAGCGGTGAGGATGAAACCCGACGGGTTATTCGGCCCGGGTGCAAGCAAGCGCGCAACAATGCCCGCGACCAAGCCGATCAGAATAATCCAGAGAATGCCCATGCCTGCTCCTGTCTAATGTAGCGAAAACCAATTCATGCACGACGTTTGCCGGAGCAAGCATCACAGCAAGCGCCCGGCTTCCTGTTCGGTCGGCAGACGCCCTTGCGGCGTCAACTGGTCGACCACTTTCGGCAGATATTCGCTGAGACCGTGCAGCAATTCATCCTGCGACATGCCGGTTTGCGCGGCGAGTGCATTGATCTTGTCCGCGCCAAGCGCGCCGGCCAGATCATTTGGTGAGATCGTCTGGTTGGGCCCGGTGCCGACCCACGAATCCGCAGCCTCACCATGCCCGCTTTGCTGAAACTGTTTGAGCAGATCGCCGAGACCTCCGCTCACGATGCTGCCAGCGGCACCCGTCGCCAACAGGCCACCGAGGCCGCTTTTGAGAAGATCGCCCAATCCTCCACCTTGCGTACCGGTGTCGATGGCCGTGCCGCCCGGAGGTACGCGGGTATTCGCCGGAGCCGTTGACGGTTGTCCGCCCGTGAAACCTTTGACCGCTTTGTAGGCAAGCAACCCGAGGATCGCCATCGTGATCGGCGACATTCCTCCACCGCTACTACTCGTATCCCGTTGTCCGCGCGGCCCATTCTGCATTCCGTTGAGCACGTCGATCAGACCCATGGTCGCCTCCTGTACGAACCTGATGAAGATTTTTCACGGTATGACGTCGCAGTGACGGGAACATGGCAAGCAAGCGGCCGAGCGCTCGCTCGCGCGATTTTTACCAAGTCCGCCTTGCAGCGGCGCCTATACTCAGCACTGCCACAAGAGAACATCGCATTTGTGCGAGTGCATTTGAGACAAACAGTGGAGGAAAAGTCATGAGTATTTTCGGAAGCATCATGGGAGCAATTTTTGGTCACGGTTCGGCGCAGGCGAGCGCCTCGCCGACGCTGGCGCCCAGCGCGCCGCCGGCACAAACCGTCGACGTCGCAGCTGTTGTCGACAAAGCGGCAGCAGCGACCGGAGAGAAACTGGCCTGGCGCACCTCCATCGTCGATCTGATGAAGGCTCTCAGCCTCGACAGCAGCATCGGCGCGCGCAAGCAACTCGCCAAGGAACTCAACTACACCGGCGACACCAATGACTCCGCCACCATGAATGTGTGGCTGCACAAGCAGATCATGGCGAAGCTCGCCGCCAATGGCGGGAAACTGCCAGCCGATATCAAGGCCTGATCATCTGACGGGATCGGGAAGTTGTTGTTGTGAGAAAATTTTGAGTGCTTGAACCGACTGCCGCCGATGCGATCGGCGGCAGTCGGTTTTCGCTTTGCGGTTTTGGAATTGTCAGCAATCGTTGCTCAAATACATCGCGCACCACATTTGGCGTGCAGCGTGCGCCACGGTTTATCGACGTGTCGGCAAAGACGGCGAAGGTGCTCGGGTTCTACGACGAGGGCCTGAGCAAAGTGAAAATTGAATATGTCGGTCGCGCGCAATAAACGCGGTTCAGGCACGGCGGCCTGATGGCAACATCGCGGTAAAAATTAGCCGGCCGTTCCTGCGCACGCACCGCGTTACCGCCGACTTCGACGCGGCGCATCTGCCGAAATTGCAACGTATTACAGCCCCAATCCCAATCTCCAATCGGCATCGCTCACCTTCGTTTCGAATCCCGGTTGCATTCTTTGTACAGAGTAGGAGGGGAACGCATGCCAGGGCGCAGAGCAATCCTGCCGTCGGCGATGTTCACTCTTGTCCTGATCGTCGCGTTATCGTCGCAAGCAACACGCACGGCCCACGCCGTCGACGAATGTCTCGCCAAGCCGACTGGACCAACGCCACAAGGTCAGCACTGGTATTACCGGATCGATCACGCCAACAACAACCGCCAGTGCTGGCGTCTCGCGCCGGAAGGCCTTCCCGTTCAGAAAATGGCGCCGCAGGCCGCGGGCGAGACGGCCTCCGAGCCGGACGTACAGCAACAGCCTCGCGCGCCGCAAGCGGTGAGCGCGCCTCCGTCTCGAGCGGCCAGCGTTGCCGCACCTGCCCCTGCCGCCAATTCGGCCGTGACAGCGCCGTCGGTCCCTTGGTTGGCAATGCCGACGTTACCGGTCCTGCCGCAGGTCCGGGCCGCGCCGCGAACCGCGAGCGCAGATGACAACATGCCGATGGTGGCGAGCGAAGACACGCCGGCCGAACTGAAGGATCCATCGCCGGCCGGCAGCGCAAATGCCGAACGGTCGCAGCGTCCCGCGTCTGGCGCCCCGCCGCAGCAGCCCACCGGGATCGAGCGCACCTTTGTATTGTTGATGGTCATGTTCGCCCTGCTCGCCGTGACCGGGCCGATTCTTCACTTCACACATCGGCAGCGCCAGCGCGAGGTTATCAATTACAAGCCACCGCGATGGGCGCCGGTGGTTGCATTGAATACGCCGGAGCCGCGCGTGCGTGCGACGCAGAAACCGCATCCTGCAATCGCACAGCGGCCTGCACGGCGTGCCGCACCGCCGGCCGAGCCGACCGACTGGCGGCCCGCGCCAAACCCGATGCCACGTCCAATACCGACGCCTGCTCCAGGTCCGGCGCGACCGCCGGATCCGAACGAACAGTTGCGGAATGCATTGCAGCAACTGGTCGACCGGATACAAACCATGCAGCCGATCCGGCCGGACACGGGACAGGTCCGCACCCGGCGCGCAGACGTCGAGATGCTGAAGAACGCGCGGTAGTCGCTCGAACAAAAGTCCGTTAGCATCGCCGGATGCTGCGGACTTTAATCGCGCTCGCCCTCATTGCGGCCACCGGCACGGCCGCGCGGGCCGAGACGCTCAATTCCTTTCGCCGCGCGCATGGCCTGCCGGCGCTTCATCACAGCGGGCCGTTGCAGGCGATGGCGCAACGCCATGCCCGCAGCATGGCGGCGCGCCATTCAATGGACCATGCGGATTTTTATACCGAGCGCGGCCGCGCCGGCGCCCGGGCCGAAAACGTGGCCGCGGGCTGCGCGAGCGAAAGCTGCGTGATGGTACTCTGGGCCGAATCGTCCGGACATCGTGAGAATATGCTTTTGCCCGACATCCACAGCTACGGACTTGCGTCCGCGGCCGGCGGCGGCACGCGCTACTGGTGTCTGGTTCTTGGCCGCTAGCAGTCTGACCGGGATTGGCCACAGTCGTCCACGCGAAAACTCATTTCAGCCCTAATGGAACCGTTTTCATTCCGCAAAGTTTCTCAGGTGACTGTGAATCACACCTGAGGCCATCATGGCTTTATCGATCCCCGTTCCGGAAAGCCGCCGGTTTCACGCGCGGGCGCACGAATGCCGCGCCATGGCTCAAACACTGCGCGTTCAAAGCTCACGCGATCAGATGCTCAAGGCCGCTTCCCAATTCGAGCGCATGGCGCAGGATGCCCGTGCCCGCGAAATTGCCGATGGCCTCTCGCATTTGCGCACGCTTGCAGGCGCGCGATCGGCGACCGCGGCTTGAGGCAGCGCCCCGCCGCGCGCGCAAAGCATCACGCGGATGCCATAATCACTGCGCGCGGACCTTGCGTTTCCGGTGATGTTTGAGCGCCGGCGCCGCAGTGGCCGCCGAAAGATAGGGGTTGGGATTGCACCAGCCACGGTTGCCCGCCAGGACGTGCGGCCGGCATTCCTCGATGGAGCGAAACTCGCAGTCCCACTGCATATCGCCGTCCCCCATCGCAACGACCGCGCACCAGGGCGCCGAGTAAAAGTCCGCGGCGGCCGGCTGCAAACCGAACCCCAAACCGAACCCTATGAAAACCAAGGTGGCGCTTGCGGCCAAAATCGTCCGGATCATCGTCAAACTCCCTGTTCAACTGTAATAACACCGGGATACCCCGCAAAATCCGCTGCCCCCCACCCCGGCGATGCAACGGCCGGCCTAATCGCATTCATTGAATCGGTCAGGGTTTTCCCGTCAGGCGTTTAATCATTTTCGAAGCGGTAACTGTAAGGCGGCATCGGACGGGCTGCCTCACGCGGAAAAAACCGCTGCAAGGCCCTGCAACACCGGCGCAACATCGGTTGGTTTAAATTTAATTCAACCGTACTGAAATTTTGAGTCAGCCGCTCCAGTTCTTCTTAATTCGCGCAACGGTATCTTGCTGTGGCACGGACCCACAGGAGCCTGTCAGATGTCCAAGGTTATTGCGTTTCTGAAAGACGAGTTGGGGGCTACCGCCATCGAGTACGGCCTGATTGCTGCCGGTATCTCGGTCGTGATCATCGCAACAGTCAACGCGATCGGCTCCAGCCTCAACGCCAAGTTCGATTACATCGCCAACACGCTGAAGTAACCCTTCCGCGCGCGCAACGCTAAAAGCCGCCGGGTTGACGGCGGCTTTTCCTTTTGGCGCATGCCGCAGCGCGCACACGTCCCGCCGGGCCGTCTGAGGTATCGGGATGAATTTTGCGGCGTGGCAGATGGCCGGGTCAAAAGACCCGGAAACAATGCGGCGGCTAATGACCGGAGATCAGAAATACCAGTGTCGCGAACCCGCACAGCGCGACGCCTGCGAGCAGCAGCGACCACTCCGAGGGCTTGAGAGCGCATAACCTGCCCTCGTTCACGACGTAGGCCATCAGCGCAGATACCCTTTCCATATTCGCCTCCAGGGCAATTCTTTTTGCTGATTGAACCCTAGGACAGGGCCGGTTTGGCCACTGTGATCCGCATCACCAAAAGCGCGATTTTTGGCGGCCGTCCCAGGTTCGGCGCGCGATGGCTTGAGGCTGCGCCCGGAACCCGTGGCCCGGATAAAACAATGGCGCGCGAAGCCAAAGCTCCGCGCGCCACCGGCAAAGTTACTACTTCTTTTCCTCGACGGCGGCACCGCCACCGACGCTGCCGCTTGGGCCTTTACCGCCGCTATCACGAACGGCCGCGCCGCCCTGGACCTTGGCTCCGCCGCGGGTCTGCACGTCCGAAGCCGGAGCGGCTCCCGTTGTGCTGCCGCGCACGCGCGCGCCACCATCGACGTTCGTACCCGTTGTGGTCGAACGGCTGCGGGTCTCGCTGCCGGTCCGCGTGCGGTTCGTCTGGGTCTCAACGCCGGTCCGCGTGCGGTTCGTCCGGGTCTCAACGCCGATCCGCTCCCGGTCACCGCGATGGGCGCGTTCACCATGCCGGCGCTCGTAAGGGCCGTAAGTCCAGCTGTTCCAGCCGTACTCACCGCCCCAGCCAATTCCGTGACGATGCGCATAGCCGCAGCGATACCAGCCTGCGCCGTGCCACCCGCCCGCATAGAAGCAGTAGCGATGGCCTTCATGCACATAAACGCGGACAGCGACCTGCTCGATCAAGCCGCTTTCCGCACCATTCATCGTATTAACAGGAAAATTTCCTGCATTCGCTTGTGTTGCGACCAGCAGTGCGCCCACCGCAACAGTCAGGGCAAGGGTCTTCATAGGGGTTTTCTCCTCTGCCCCCCGGACGCACTGTAACGTGCATGGTCACGCTTGGTTCCGGGCCAAACGCAACCTCGATCAGGGCATCGGCGCGGCCTGCACCGGCAAGGCTTTCATGCCGGAATGCGTGACGTGCAGATCGTAGATCGATACCGCGCTCTGGATAGAGCCGCTTGTCTGGTGCGTGCCGGCAACGGTCTTGTCCGGCGACACCATGACCTTGATGGCAACACCGAGCAGAATAAGAACGATGACGGCGGTTACCGTGATAGCGCGCTGCATGAGGTCTTCCTCCTCAGGATGACCCCCTCACCCGGGGCGAACAATCGCGCCGGCCGGGCGAAACGTTTGTGAGCGCCCTCACACTGTCGTGGAATTTAAGGTTGGAGCTCAGATCGCGCCGACCGCCCAGGTCACAATGTCGGCAGCCACCTGCGAGAAGGCCTGGTTGAGCGCGGCCACGGCATCGGGCGCCTCGGTGCTTTTGGCAGGGATAGTTGCGGTGAAGACGCGCGCGTCGGCAACGGTCCCTTTGTCGCTGACGAGACGCGCGGTCACGTCGACCACCGCCTTCGGCGAAGGCGTCAGCGTGATCTGGAAACTGCGGATCGCCAGCTCAAGCCGGTAATCGGGGTTGAGCTGGTCGAGCGGGCGGCTCACCGCGTTGAGCTGGCGTGCATTCTCGAAGCTCTGCACAAGTCTCGCCTGCACCAGCTTTGGCAGATTGTCGGCCCATTGCGCATTGTTGACGTTGGTGTAGGTGCCCTCGCCATTCCGGATCAGGATCTTCTGCGAGTCGAACAGGATGATGGCGCTGGGATCGGGAACGACGAGGTGCCCCTTGATGGATTTCGTGATCGCGGGAAAGGCCGTCGCCGGCGTCAAGTCGTAGATGGCGGGGCCCGGCTTCGGCGTGCCGCTGCCAGTCAGGTTCTCCAAGCCGCCGATGAGACCTTCAAGGCGTTGCGAATTGCGCCCCAGCATGTCGGCAAAAGCGGCGATGCCCGTGATCGCCGTGTTCAGCGGCTTTGCATTCTGGTCGAGGATTCCGTCGATGTGGCGCAGCGTTTCCTGCGCCGACTCGGTCAGGCTGCGGCCAACATCGGAGGCCGCGACGATCAGCGGCGGCTGGCCATTGTTCGACGTCAGCCGCGGCGAGTCCGCCGCGCCGCCTTTCAACGCGACTGCCGCAGCGCCGGTCAGTCCCTGGTATGAAATGTCAACGACCGTGTCGGCACGAACCGGCGTCTCCGGATCGAGAGCCACCGTAACGCTGACACGCTTCGGCAAGTTCGGATCGAGCGCAATGCGCGTCACCGCGCCGGCGCGCACGCCGTTGAACAGAACGCTGGCGCCGATCGCCAGGCCCGAGACGGGCTGCTCGAAACGAATTTCGTAAAGCGCGCGCTGGCCAAGGCCGCCGACGTTCTTGATCCAGTAGACGAAGCTGAAGGCGGCCAGCAGACAGGCGAGCGCGAAGGCACCGATAAGGGTGTAACGGGCGTTATTTTCCATGGAGCATAAACACCCTTCCGCGCCCCGGCGGGCCGGTCACCTAGCGGCTGAGCGTGATGGACGCCTTCACGATCTGTCCACCGCCCTGCGAGTCGATTGTTACACTCTGTCGCCGGTTGCGGGTCAACATGACAAGGTCGGCGGCAAAGCCGGAGCTTTCGACGTGGATCTGCAGACGGTCACCTTGCGCATTCCCGACCGCCGTTCCGCCGATGCTGCGGGTGCGTTCGGTCCAGCGGCCCGAGACCTGGTTCTGGGCGTCGGCGGTGAACTGGCCGGTCAGGTCGAAGTTGTAGCTGTCGCTGGCGCAACGCAGCTGCAGATCGATTTCGTGCTCGCTGCTGCCGCGCGGACGATAATTCGCGTTGCAGCGGATCCGCTCGGCAGCGCCGTTGCTGGGCCGCAGCGTGCCGGTCCCGGTCCAGCTGCCGTTAAATTCATGGAATGGCCCATCATCCGCCCGCGCCAGTGGCAGCGGATTGATGAATGTAAAAGCCAGGATCAGGATGCCGCCGATCAGGGCGGCGGGCGAAGATGAAGCAAAAGAGCGCTGCAATGGCATATTCCCATACAAGTTTGGATTGGAAGGCGAAAACAAAAGCGTCGCCCGCCTTAACTGCGAACGGGGCGTTTTAGGTTCCCCAAAGAGCATGCGCAGCCGGCTTTGACACAGTCTAGTGCGATTTTATCACAAGTTTACGGGCTACTTTTTGTCACCCGGGAGGAAAACCTTGAACGGCCGCTTGATGGTGCCGCTACACGTGCGAGTCATGGTTTTACCACCATCGGTCCAGGTTTGCGTGCCCTTGAGATCGGCGTGACGTCGCACAAAAGTGCCGCTGTATTTCGCCTCATATTGGCGATTGCCGCCCTTCCAGGCCCCCTGCAAGCTGATGGAGTCACCGCTCAGCGTCCCGGTCCCCTGCTCCGGCGCCGCTACGGATGTATCGTGCAGCCGTACAACCTGCGAATAGCGGACCGCACCTGCAGCAATTGTGACCTCGATAGCCTCGCGACTTTTGCCGGCCGAAAACGGCAGTTTGCCGCACACCATTGTGCCGCGATAGACCGCGTCCCGCACCTGTGCGGACGCCGGCGTGCCAGCGACGGCCGCAGCCGCTGCGACAAGCACGCCGATCGCATGTCTCTTGCCCACCATTATGCGCTCTCCCCCTATTTCCGTCCTGCCGTTGCGGCGGCCTCGCTCAACTATGCGGCGGGCCTGCTATGCTTGCAACGTTGTCCAATAATACTGCATACTTTTAAGACGTCGCGCTAAAGGGGAGCACATCATGTCTCATTTCGCCAGAGGATTATTTACCGGCATCGTCGCAGCGACGGTCATCGGCGGTGTTGCGCTCGTGAGCACACAAGCCGAAGCCGCCAAAATGTCCAAGGCCGATAAGGCGGCTCTGAACGAAGCGACCGCCACATGCAAGCATGAGGCGAAAGGAAAAAAGATTCATTGGCCGGCGAGCCGGCGATACGTCAGAGAGTGCGTTACGGAAATTCTCAAGAATCATCCCAACATCAGTGTCATTCAATTGTACATCGACCATCCCAACTTGCCCGTGACGCAAGTGAAGGATCATATGTAGGCAATAGCCTGAGGCCACCGAAACGGTGGCCTCTTTATTTCGTGTGACGGCCTAGCGTGGCACCGGCACCGGTATGCCGGCCGGGCGCGCCTCCTTCTGATCCAGTCTCATCTTGTATTCCTCCACGACGCCTTCGAGCCGCGAGATATTCTGCAGCAGGCGTTCGCTGGTCAGACTGAGCAGGTAATAGCCGAATTCCGGATTCTGGAAATACAGCTCGAGCAACGTTTCGTATGTGATGGTGAGGACATCACCGTTCTCGATGCACTGGATCGTTTGTGTACGCCGGTTTTTCGGCGCAACGAAGCCAAGCTCGCCCATGATGCGGCCAGGTGGCAGCTCGATGCCGATTTCGGTGACGAGAAATTTTCCGGTGACCGTCAGAAACATTTCGTTGGCGACGTCCCCTTTGCGGAAGAGGACCTCGCCTTTGCGATACTTCCGCGGCGTCATATAGGGCCTGAGCCAGTCCATCGACAGGTCGCCTTGCGAGGACATACGCGCCTTCTTGACCAGCGTGAGCATCTGGCGGAGGCGAATGACGTTTACCGGTAGCGACAGGAGATAAAGCAGGAACGTACCGACCGCGCCGGCGACCAGCCCATAGGCCATGAAAAACGCGATACTGATGATGCCGATCACGCGCAACGGCACGATGGTGCGCATCATCAGCGTCGCGACGTAAAACATCGCCCCGGCCAGCGCGAGCATGTTTGCGGTGTTGATATTGGCCACCGCGAGTTCGATCAGACGGTGGTAGACCGCATCGTAAGTGATATGGGCAGGATCAACGCCGAGTTTGAGAAACAGCTTGTCGACCCCCAGATTCGCCGCGAAATCCGCGATTTGATTGACGGCTGAATCGAGACTTGCGCTTATCATGCTCCCAACCCCAGTCTGCCGAACGCCATAGCTGAACTATATTACAGCGCGCCCGGCAGGTAATCGAGTGAAGTCGGTCACTGAGCGGAACCGGCCTCGGGAGGCCTTGCCACAAAGGTTCGGGCAGCCCTCGTGATGCAGCCCGCCACCGCCGGACGGCTGGTTCGGGGCCTGAGATCGGTCGAGCACCCCGGCGACCCGCATGACGCCCCGCCGGCAGCCGGACGTCTGGCATTGCGAAGCCCCCGAGCGCGGCGGCAGCCCGGCACGCGATACAGGCAAAAGTTTTAGCGTGGGGATCATTCGCGCGGCCGGCTTTGCTATGGTCCGCCGTTTGGGGCGGCGCTGCGTGGGGGACAGCCATGAACTATGTGACCGTGATCGGATTTATCGCATCCGGCCTGGTGATCGCGACATTGTCCATGCGGACAATGATTCCGCTCCGGATTGTCGGCCTCCTGAGCAATGTCGCGTTCGTGACCTACGGCCTTCTGTTCGGCAGCACGCCGACCGTGATGCTTCACAGCATTCTGTTCCCGCTCAACATCTATCGCCTGCGGGAGATGCTCAACCTTATCAGCCGGGTCAAAGCCGCCAGCAAAGGCGATATGTCCTTGGAGTGGATCAAGCCATTTATGAGCAAGCGGACCGTCGAGGCGGGAGAGATCCTGTTTCGGAAAGGCGACGAAGCCAATCACATGTATTTTGTCGTCGACGCACGGCTTCATCTGAACGAGATTGGCATCAATATCGAACCTGGCGCTGTCGTCGGCGAGCTCGGCATGCTGGCGCCCGCGCGTACGCGCACGCAGACTCTGATCTGCACGCAAAGCGGTTCAGTGCTGGAAATTGCCTATGACAGAATTGAGCAGCTTTACTATCAGAACCCGCAATTCGGATTCTATTTCCTGCGCCTGTCGACCGCCCGCCTGTTCGAGAATATCGGACGGCTCGAGGCAGCGCTCGCCGAACGCGATCGGGAAGTTCTCGCTTTGCGCAATGCCATGGCCGCCCGCTAGGCCCGCCAGAGCGAACGCGCAACGACAACCGCAGCAAACATCCCGACAAGCTGAGCCACAATAAATGACGGCATCCCCGAAGGCGCGATTCCGGCGAACGTATCCGAAAGCGAGCGGGCAATAGTCACCGCCGGATTGGCGAACGACGTCGAGGCCGTGAACCAGTAAGCCGACGCGATATAAAGACCGACCGCATAGGGGATGGCGGCGGGCGCCCGTGCCAGACAGCCGAAGATTGTGAGCAGCAGTCCAAAAGTCGCAACGGCTTCCGCGAGCCACTGGCCGGCTCCCCAACGGACGGTCGTCGATATCTGCCAGACCGGCAAATCGAACATCAGGTGCGCGATCCAGACACCCGCGATGGCCGCAGCAATTTGAACAGCCACGTAGAGGAACGTGATCTCCCACGAAAGCTCTCCGCGCAATGCGAAGGCCATGCTCACCGCGGGATTAAAATGCGCGCCCGAAACGGAGCCAAACATCAGGATGATGACGGGAAGGATGGCGCCGGTGGCGAGCGTGTTGCACAGCAGCGCCAGCGCGATATTGCCGCCGGCCAGACGCTGCGCCATGATTCCTGAGCCGACGACAGCCATGAGCAGGATGGCCGTTCCCAAAAATTCGGCCATTGCCTTTTGCGCGAGTGATGGCATCAGCCACGCTCTTTTATTTTCGCGCTGGCACCTTCCATCCGCCCGATGTCTTTCAGCTTCGCCTGCAGGCTCAACCGGTCGAGCGAGCGGATCGGCAGCGCGGCAAAAACGCCGATGCGCTGCGACAACATGCGGTAGGCATCCTTGAACGCGAGCGCGATCTCTGCCGGCGAACCCACGGCGGCGGCGGGATCCGGAATTCCCCAATGCGCCGTCATCGGCTGACCCGGCCAGAACGGACACGCCTCACCGGCGGCGTTGTCACAGACGGTGAAGACGAAATCGAGTGCCGGCGCGCCGGGCGTTGCGAACTCATTCCATGACTTCGATCGAAGCGCTGCCGTGTCGAAGCCAAGGCTTTGCAGCAGCGCTTTCGCCTCCGGATGTATCTGGCCTTTC
Source organism: uncultured Alphaproteobacteria bacterium (assembly GCA_963801955.1). Taxonomy (GTDB): domain Bacteria; phylum Pseudomonadota; class Alphaproteobacteria; order Rhizobiales; family Xanthobacteraceae; genus Pseudolabrys. The sequence goes on along the minus strand of CAWDGS010000001.1, from coordinate 80,272 downwards.
GGCTGGCTGCCGGCGCTGAAGGCCACGAACTGTCCCGCACCGACCTTGTTGAGAATGGCTTCGGCCAGGATCGAGCGCGCCGAATTCCCGGTGCAGAGAAACAGGACGTTGAACGGGCGGTCGGTCACGACGAAGCCTTATCCACACGCGGCGGCAGTGCGCCGCACACCCTTGCCGGCCTTCGGCTTGCAAAGCTCCGGGCGGCCCTGGCAGCAATGGTCGGTCAGGTAAGACACGAGCGAATTCATCGCCGCGAATTGCGCCACGTAAATCATTGAGCGGCCGTCGCGGCGCGATGTCACGAGGCCCGCCGCGCGCAATCGATCCAGATGGAATGTCAGCGCGTTGGGAGGCAGGCGAAGGCTGGCGCCGATATGACCGGCCGGCATGCCGTCCGGCCCGGACTCGACCAGAAGCCGGAACACATCGAGGCGATTGTCCTGCGCCAAGGCCGCCAGAATGGCGACCGCATCCTGCTTTTTCATATTTCAATTATTATTGAAATATTTGGGGCCGTCAAGAAGCGGCCGCGCGGGCATTGGCGGCCAATTGTGCAACCGTGATCTGATTCAGGCGTCGCGCTCGCGATTTGTTGATTCATGGCGCCCCGCAAGGCGCGTACGGTACCGCTCCCCTGTGGCGTGCTGTGCAAATGATTGACCAGCCAAAATACAATCGTATGAGCCGGAGAGCCCTTCTCGCCGGAGTGCCCTGGCTTCTTGCCGGTTGTGCCAGTTCGAACCGGTTCGAGTGGCCGGCCGCGATAGTTTCCGATTATGGCCCATACGGACCGGTGACCGACGGCGCGATCACCATCCCGGCGATCGACATGACGACCGTTGACCCGGCGTTGTTGCGTCAGGAGGTCGCCTGGCACGGGCCGCAACGCCCGGGCAGCATCGTGGTCGCCATTCCCGAACGGCGCCTCTATCTCGTCAAGGCGAATGGACGGGCCATGCGTTACGCGGTCGGTGTCGGCCGCGAGGAAGCGCTGAATTTTCGTGGCAGCGCAATCATCGGCAACAAGGAAGTTTGGCCGCGCTGGACACCGACAGCGAGCATGATCGCTCGCATTCCGCGTTACCGGGCCTATGCGGGCGGCATGCCCGGCGGGCTGGAAAATCCGCTCGGCGCGCGGGCGCTTTATCTCTATCGCGACAAGCGCGACACGTTTTTCCGCCTGCACGGCACCAATGAACCCGAGAGCATCGGCGGCGCCGTGTCGAGCGGCTGCATCCGTCTGTTCAACCAGGACATCATCGATCTTTACAATCGTGTGCCGGTTGGAACCCCGGTCATGGTGTTGCAGGGCTAGCCGGCACGCATAAACCACGAATTGGAACCAGCCGATCAAAAAATCGTGGTTAAGCAGCCGGCTTCCCCGGCGATTTAAGGGAACTAGTTTCGGGAAACATTATTGAAAAGACAGGGCGATCATCGTCTCTGGAGGAATCGTTATGCATTCGGCATTCAAAAAGATCGGGATTGCAGCCGCTGCTGCGGTCGCGATCATCGGAGCCACGGCGGCGCTTCCGAGCGCGGCGCAGGCTCAGCACCATGGCGGCGGCCATTGGCATGGCGGTGGTGGCCACTGGCATGGCGGCGGCGGCTTTGGCTTGGGCTTCGGTTCCGGTTTGGCACTCGGCTTCGGCGCCCCGTACTACGGCGGCGGCTACTACGGCGGCCCCTACGCCTATGACTACGGCGGTCCCTATGCTTATGGCGGCGACTGCGTCATGCGCCGCCGCTGGGTCTATCTCGGCAACGGACATCGTGTCCTGAGATGGCGTCGCGTTTGCTACTAAAGCGGCGCGTCAAAAGGAAAAGGCCGGGCGGTGCCCGGCCGTTTGCCGTAGTGAACTGCTCTTGCGATCAGTAGGCGTCGAACTGTTCGGCTGGCAGGTTGACCGTTGTGGTCATCATGCTGAGCGGGCTCATCGTTGAGCCGGACTGATTTGCGGTCGTCGGCATGTTCGACCAGGCGGAGAACAGGAAAGCGGCGGCGCAGGCGAGGATGAGGAATGTACGCATTGGAGGTCTCCTTCGGGTGGTGGGGCTCTCTGACCCGGGGCATCAGGTCCGGGAGCCCGTCGCGTTCTGCTGATGGTGACCATAGGCAGAGTCCCCCCACCCTTCTGTGTTGCGCATCACATAAAAGCTGATTTGGAAAATTGTCCCCAATGCGGGGTTTAGGCCCGTGAAACGGGCGCTTTTTTATCTTCGATTTTTAATCAAACCAGCCCTTTTCCCCCTAAGGGCTTCCCAAGACCCCATCCGTAAATATGAGCACCGACCCGGATACCTTTTCTGCCAGGGGGCTCAGCATGGATCAGACGAAGCACCAGTCGTTGCGCGCCGATATCTTGGCTTTTCCGCACATGACGCGGAAAGATGAAAAACTTTTGCAGACCGTCCTGAACAACATGTCCCAGGGCGTGTTGATGTTCGATTCGGAAACACGCCTAATATTTTGCAATCAACGTTATCTCGAATTGTACGGACTTTCTCCAGAGGTCGTTAAGTCTGGCTGCCGCCTGCGCGACCTGCTCCAGCACCGTATCGAGCTCGGCAGCTTCACCGGCGACCCCGACGAATACGCCGCCCGGCTGAAAGAAGGCATCGCCGAAGGAAAGACCTTCAATCACATCGTGAACCTTCCGGACGGCCGCGCTTTTTCCGTCGTCAACAAACCGATCCCGGACGGCGGCTGGCTCGCCACCCACGAAGACGTCACCGAACGCCAGCGCTCGGAAGACCGCATCGCGCATATGGCGCGCCACGACGCGCTGACCGACCTGCCCAATCGCGTGTTGCTGCTCGAGCAGCTCAATCACGAGATCAAGCGCGTGAAGCGCGGCGAATGCCTGGCAGTGCTGTGCCTCGATCTCGATCAATTCAAGAGCGTCAACGATGCGCTCGGCCATCATATCGGCGACGAGTTGCTGAAGCTGGTCGGCGAGCGTCTGCGCGGCTGCACGCGCGAGCTCGATATCGTCGCCCGCATGGGTGGCGACGAGTTCGCGATCATCATGACGCAGATGGAGCAAGCGGCCGATGCCGCGACGCTGTCCAAGCGCATCCGCGACTCGGTGATCAAGCCCTACCAGATCGAAGGGCACCAGATCGTCACCGACATCAGCATCGGCATTTCGGTTGCGCCGATGGATGCCGTCGAATCTACCGAGCTTTTACGCAACGCCGACATGGCGCTCTACGACGCCAAGGGCGACGGCCGCGGAACGTTCCGGTTCTTCGAGCCGGAAATGAACACGCGCATGAAAGTGCGGCGCGAGCTGGAGATGGATCTGCGCCGGGCGCTGGCGAGCGAGCAATTCGAACTGCACTATCAGCCGCTCGTCACGCTGGAGACGAATGACGTCAACGGTTTCGAAGCCTTGCTGCGGTGGCACCACCCGACGCGCGGGCTGGTTTCGCCGGCGGAATTTATCCCGATCGCCGAGGAAACCGGGCTCATCGTCCCGCTTGGCGAATGGGTGCTCAAGGCGGCCTGCAATGAAGCCGTCGACTGGCCGGACCACATCAAGGTCGCGGTCAATCTTTCGCCGGCCCAGCTGAACTGCCGCAACCTGGTCAGCATGGTCACCTCGGCGCTCGATGAATCCGGGATGCCGCCGCACAGGCTGCAGCTGGAAATCACCGAAACCGTGCTGTTGCAGAATACGTTCACGACGCTCGCCACGCTGCACGAACTGCGCAAGATGGGCGTGCAGATCGCGCTGGACGATTTCGGAACGGGATATTCCTCGCTCAGCTATCTGCGCAGCTTCCCGTTCGACAAGATCAAGATCGACCGCTCGTTCATCCAGGACCTGTCCAACGGCGCCGAACCGCTGGCGATCGTCAACGCCGTTGCCGGCCTCGCCAAGTGCCTCAACATGACGTCGACCGCCGAAGGCGTCGAAACGCAGCAGCAAATGGACGTGCTGCAATCGATCGGCTGCACCGAGATGCAGGGCTATCTGTTCAGCCATGCCCGGCCGGCCAGCGAGATCCGCCAGTTCTTCGTCCAGGGCAAGGTCGAAAAAGCCGGCGCGGCCTGACCACAGCACAAAACGCGTAAGGGAGAGACCGCCGCGAGGCGGTCTTTCTTTTATCGCGGTGTATGAGTCCCCTGCGGCACTTGGCGGACATTCCGATCTTAGCCGCGCATGATCGCTTTCGGAGGCAAAGCGGACATGGCCCAAATGAACTCAATCACCTGCAGCGGGGATGAGGTATGTGGTGGTCCGATATTGGCACTTAGGGGACATGTCGCATTTTGCGATCAATGCCCGCTTTCGGGGGTAAAGCGGACATGGCTTCCGCTTCGCAAAGTGTCCACTAAAGGCCCAAAGCGGAGACATCAAACTCAGGGCACGCATCTTACGCTGCGCCCTGCCATTCCAGCTTCAGGGATAGAAGTCGCGATGCACGCGGAAGCGGAACATCCAGTTGTCCACGTCGGCTATCGATTGGTGTAGCCCAATAGATTGTGCTGGCGGAATAAAACCCAGTGATGCGATGTTGGCATTTGCAGTCTGGAGTTTCGAGTACAGCACGTCGAGACCCATGTAGAAGTCTTTGGTGACATTCCACTGGGTGCGCGAACCGACCCACCAGGTGCTCCAATCGTTGTCGCAGCCGGGGAGAGCGACAGCCAGCGGACCAACGCCGGTGCCGTTAGCGGCTCCAAAAGAAGAACAGATCATCGCATTCGCACGCTCACCGTAGCTCACGGCCGCATAACCGCCGTAGAGCGACGTCCGCCAGTGCGGGTTCCAGAAGTGCTCGTAAGCCGCGTTGACGCCCCAAGCAGTGGTCAGCTCAACGTTGGTCGTGTTCAGGCCGGGAATTACGCCGCCATAGACGCCATCCGACAATAGGCCGAATCCGAACTGTGAGCCATCTTGCTTGAACCAGTTCGAGGTCGGTGTCTGGAAGATGTATTTCAAGGCACCCTGCGTGTAGTTGACCTGGGCTTGCAGGTAGTCGCCCTGGCCTATCATCGGAGCATTCAGCTTGATGCCCGCGCCGACCGCGAAGCCCAATTCATCATCGGGATGAAAGAGCTTGCCGAAGTTGGCATAGTAAAGTGGATTGACCTGGTGCAGGGCGCCCATGATCTGGGCAGAACCCCAAGCCTGGTCGACGCGCAAATTGGCAACGACGTCAGGAGCTTGGAAGCCACCGTAGTTTCCGCCGGTTGTTCCGAGAATCCCGCCATCTTGACCGATCGACGTCATGCGGCGCATTTCCGCGGCGAGTGTTGCCGACAAACCGTTGCCGAATTGCGCGGTGTAACCGAGAACCATCCAACCCGGATCGCCGGTGTCGGAGGCCGGGAACGAACCCCAGTATGACGTCGCTGGCACGCTGTAGAAGTCATAGAACGACTGCGCCAGGCCGAACGTGAAGCCCGCCCACTGAATGAAGGCGCGGTTTGCACTGAACGTGTTCGACGCACTGTCGGTACCGACATTGCTGGTGGACAGACCAACAGCAATGTAGCCGCGGACCGTGCCGTATTCAGTCTGGTTGCGGGCATCGGCCGTGATGTAGCCGCGCGCGCGCCAGGTGCTGTTGTTGGTGCCACGATCGTTGTTATTGAAGTTAAACGGACCCCAGGTCATGTTGCCGTTATCGCCATAGGCGTATTCGGCGCGGACCCAACCGCCGATCTTCAAGCACATGTCGGTGCCGGGGACGTAATAGAACCCGACGCCGTACAGGCTGCAGATCTTCATGTACGGGACCGGCTTGGCCTTGACGGGAAGATCAGCTGCCTGCGCCCCGGCGACCGCGACGAGCGTCGCAGCCGAGCTAAGGAAAAGACTTTTCACCAATGTCATTTGAAGCCCCCAAAACAACTTTCGGGACACGCAATACCGTCGTCCCAACGTCAGCGAAAAGCTATCATACTGAAATCGCTATGAGCCGACCAACAGCATAACGAAACGAATTCGGTATCCTTGCGGCTTTCCGGCCACACCGGTTGTTTTAGCTGGACTTTCAATCACCTGACAGGCTTCAGCTGCATTGATTTTGCCAGCTAGGCGCCAGTTGTCCACGAAAGGTTACTAGCGCTTATCTACACAGAATCTGGACCTAATGAGATTGGTCAATGTCCGCTATTGGCACTTAGCCGACATTTCCAAACCAGCAATCAATGTCCGCTTTCGGGGGCAAAGCGGACATGGCTTCCGCTTCGCAATATGTCCGCTAATGACCCAAAGGGGCCATCAGAACTGGCGCCCTTGATATAAATCAAAACCGGTCCTGCCTTCCTCTGTAGACCTCCCTTAATAAAATTCCTTGGCACTATTGGAGCGCCTTTATGAAAATCACTCGCCGCTATGCGTTGGCAACCGCTATCGGCGGCGCCCTTTCCACCATGAGCCATTCATCTCCGCGCGCAGAAGGGCCACTGCTGGGCGCAATCGAAGGGGGCGAAGAGTTTTGGCTAGCGACCGACGCGTATATTTATGGCTATCCGCTGGTCACCATGGAGATGACAAGACGCGTGATTACCAACGTCGCGGCAATAGAAGGCACGCGCGGCCCCATGGGCCAGTTCATCAAGCTTCGGCAATACCCGGACTCTTCTTTCCGCGATGTGACCGCACCGAACGCCGACACCTTGTACACGACAGCATGGATAGACGTCGGCAATGAGCCGTGGGTCTTGAGTATTCCGGACATGAAGGATCGTTATTTCCTGGTGCCGATGCTCGATGGCTGGACGAACGTGTTCCAGGTCCCCGGCAAGCGCACCACTGGCACGAGCGCACAAACCTACGCGATCACGGGTCCGGGCTGGAAAGGCAGTCTCCCGGCTGGAGTCAAGGAATACAAGTCGCCAACAAGCATCGTTTGGATCCTTGGGCGCATCTATTGCACGGGAACACCTGAGGACTACGCCGCAGTTCACGCGCTCCAGGATCAGTTCAAGCTGGTGCCGCTCAGTTCCTACGGCAAACCGTATACGCCACCGGCCGGAACGGTTGATACTTCCATCGACATGAAAATGGCCGTGCGTGAGCAAGTTAACCGTATGGATGCGGTCGCGTACTTTACCTTGCTCGCGCAGTTGATGAAGGCCAATCCGCCGGTCGCAGCGGACGCGCCTGAACTAGCAAAGTTTGCAAAGATCGGCCTCGTTGCCGGCAAGGATTTCGACGCAAGCAAACTTGATGTGAGTTTTGTAAAGCGTATTCCGCAAGTCGCCTTTGACCGCATCATGCTTCAATTCAAGATCGGCAAATCTGTCAAGAACATCAACGGTTGGATGTTCGATACCGAAGCAGGCGTTTATGGAACAAACTACCTTAACCGCGCCTTCGTCACCGCCATTGGACTCGGCGCAAACCGCATACAAGACGCTGTCTATCCGACATCGTTGAAGGATGCGGAGGGCAAGGCCTACGACGGCGCCAATAAATACGTCATTCACTTCCCGAAAGGGCAGCTGCCGCCTGTGCGTGGATTCTGGTCCATAACCATGTACGACGCGAACTACTTTTTCGTCGCGAACCCGATCAATCGATACTCGATCAGTGCCCGACAGAACTTGAAAGCCAATCCTGACGGCTCGATCGACCTCTATGTTCAGAACGAGTTGCCGGGCGCGGATAAAGAAAGCAACTGGCTTCCCGCTCCAAAAGACAAGTTCGTCTTGATGTTGCGCATGTATTGGCCGAACGAAAAGCCACCCTCGGTAATCAATGGAACATGGACGACACCGGCAGTAAGGAAGGCCAGCGGAAGAGCGACGTAGATTAGTAGATTTGAATCACGACCTCCTGAGCGAGTGCGCAGGAGATCGCTAGCTTGATGTCCGCTCTTGGCACTTTGCGGACGTCAGCTTGTCCGCTGCAGATGTCTGTTTTTGACCCAAAGCGGACGCCAAATCGAGTGCCTCGCTATGTCAGGCAATCGGTCTCAGATACTTTCGACGATGACGACCTCTAATTCGCTCGCGCCGTCCTTCTTGCGGTGCGCGGCGGCCTCAAGGTACTCGGGCGATTCGTGGCAGGAGACTGCCTTCTCGAAGCTCGGGAACTCGATGACGACGAAGCGGTGGAATCTCTCCGGGCCCTCAAGGATCTTGAACTTGCCGCCACGCGCCAGGAACGTGCCGCCGAATTTCCCGATGATGGCCGGCGCCAGATCGGCGTACTTCTTGTATTGCTCGGGGTCGTTGACCTTCGCGCGCGCGATCCAATAGGCGGCCATCTCATCCTCCATGCCAACCGTGAGCGTCTCTGCTAGGGCTCACGCGCATTCTTGCTGCGAGGCTCGCATATGTCCCGCGCGAACAGTTCGGCCCGTGCCAAACTGTTTTCGATTGATATGCTTCCGGTATCAGCGATAGGGTTTGACGATGGTCGCAGCGGCAAATCTGGTGGAGGTGGCCGCTCTCGTGGGTGACACTGCGCGAGCGACGATGCTTAATGCCCTTATGGGCGGCCAGTCGCTGACGGCCACCGAGCTTGCTTACTGCGCCAATGTCTCTCGCGCGACGGCGAGCGGACACCTGAGCAAGTTGGTTGCCGCGCGGCTCTTGACTGTCACTCGCCAGCGCCGCTTTAGCTATTATCGGATCGCGTCCCCGCTGGTCGCGACAATGCTGGAGAGCATCAAGGTCGTCGCCGCCATAGAGGTGCCACCGCGCCGTCAGCCGCGGTCAGCAAACGAGGATGCAATCTGTTTTGCCCGAAGTTGCTACGATCACCTGGCTGGCCGGGTGGGAGTCGCGGTGACCGATGCACTTGTTGCCATGGGGCACATTGTTCTCACCGATGAGGGCGGTGAGGTCACGGCTTCGGGCGAGCGTTTCCTTTCTGCGTTCGGCGCTGATCTGAGGCCGCGGACCCGGCGGATATTCTGCCAGCCTTGTCTCGACTGGAGCGAGCGTCGATATCACATCAAGGGGCTCGTCGGGGCTCGGATCTTGGATCGTCTATTGGAGCTCGGATGGTTCAAACGCGTTTCGAACAGTCGCGCACTCCAACTGACATCGTCTGGAAGGGCGGGATTGTCCGAGATCTTCCAGATCGAGATCAATAACGAGGGCGTCCCAACCGGTCGATTATCCGACTCACGACGGCTAACGGCTGACCAATCTGACCAGGTCCGATGACGACGATTACATCTCTCATAGCTATTCCCTTCTCAGGCGGTGTGTCTTGCCGAGTTTGTACGCCTAAAGCTCCTGCCGGGTCGGCCTGAACAGAATTTCATTGATGTCCACGTCGTCGGGCTGGCTCATGGCGAATGCAACGGCGCGTGCGAATGAGTTCGGCGGGAATGGCGACCTGCGCGTAGAAATTCTTGATCCTCTCGCCGACGGCCGCGTCGGTGATGGTGTCCGGCAGTTCCGTCGCGACCGCGCCGGGCGAGATCACCGTCGTGCGGATATTGTATGGCTTTACTTCCTGACGCAGCCCCTCGGACAGCGCCCGCACAGCGTGCTTGGTCGCTGCATAAACCGCAGAGCCCGGCCCAACTTTATGGCCGGCCACGGAGGAAACATTGATGATGTGCCCGGATTTCTGCCGCTGCATGTGCGGCAGTGCCGCGGCAATGCCATACAGCACGCCCTTGATGTTGACATCGATCATCCGGTCCCATTCGTCGATCTTGAGGTGTTCAAGCAACGACTGCGGCATCAAGCCAGCGTTGTTAATGATTACGTCGAGGCGTCCATGCAGTTTCACGGCGGCGTCGACCAGTCGTTTAACCTGATCGCGTTGTGTCACGTCCGTGACCACGGCGAGCGCCTTACCGCCACGGCCGTTGATCTCATTGGCCAACACTTGCAGACGATCGAGCCTGCGCGCGCCCAATACCACGCTGCCACCTTCCGCTGTAAGACGACGCGCCGTCGCCTCTCCAAGGCCACTGCTGGCGCCTGTGATGACGATGACCTTGTCTTTGATGCCTTGTGTCATGATCTGTTTCCTTTCAGCGGCCGACGCGCTGCTGGAGATGTTCGGGATAGCGAGCACCCTGCACCGTGATCTTGGAGACGGCGCTGCTCGATATCGCGAAGATCGTCGGACGTCAGTTCGACGTCAGCTGCGCCGATGTTCTCCTCAAGACGATGCAGCTTCGTGGTGCCGGGAATCGGAACGATCCACGGCTTCTGCGCGAGCAGCCAGGCGAGCGCGATCTGTGCGGGTGTGGCCTTCTTCCGCGTCGCGATCTGCGCCAGCAGGTCGACCAGAGCCTGGTTGGCCTTGCGCGCCTCCGGCGTGAAGCGCGGGACGATGTTGCGGAAATCCGTGCTGTCGAACGTCGTGTTCTCGTTGATCGTGCCGGTCAGGAAGCCCTTGCCGAGCGGGCTGAACGGCACGAAGCCGATGCCGAGCTCCTCGAGCGTCGGCAGAACCTCCTTCTCGGGCTCGCGCCACCACAGCGAATACTCGCTCTGCAGCGCCGTCACCGGTTGCACCGCGTGAGCACGGCGGATCGTCTGCGCGCCCGCTTCCGACAGGCCGAAGTGCTTGACCTTGCCCTGCGCGATCAGCTCCTTGACGGTGCCCGCCACGTCCTCGATCGGCACATTCGGGATCGACGCGGTGCTGATAGAACAGATCGATGCGATCGGTCCTCAGCCGCTTCAGCGCGGCGTCGGCGACCGCGCGGATGCGCTCCGGCCGGCTGTCCTGGCCGGCTTCGTCGAGTCGCCCGTCCTGGAAGCCGAACTTGGTGGCAATCACGACCTGGTCGCGGAAGGGCGCCAGCGCCTCGCCAACCAGTTCCTCGTTGGTGAACGGACCATAGGCCTCCGCGGTGTCGAAGAAGGTGACGCCGCGTTCGAAGGCCGTCGCGGATCAGCTTGATCGCGTCCTGCTTGTCGCGTCGCCGGACCATAGCCAAAGCTCAGTCCCATGCAGCCCAGGCCGATGGCCGAGACTTCGAGGTCGCTCTTTCCAAGTTTGCGCTTCAGCATTTTTGAATTCCTCTTGAGTGAAAGCTCGCGCCACGATCAGGCGCGGTATTGTTCGTCGCTGACCTTCTCCATCCAGTCGACGACTTTGCCGTCGAGCGCCTCGGCGATAGCAACGTGCGTCATCGCCGTAGTCGGCGTTGCGCCATGCCAGTGCTTCTCGCCGGGAGAGAACCAGACGACGTCGCCCGGGCCGGATTTCCTCGAGCTGGCCGCCCTCGCGCTGCGCCCAGCCACAGCCGGACGTGACGATGAGGGTCTGACCGAGCGGATGCGTGTGCCAGGCGGTTCGTGCGCCTGGCTCGAATGTGACGATGGCGCCGCCAACACGCGCAGGCGCGCTTCCCTTGAACGGCGTATCGATCCGCACGGAACCGGTGAAATAGTCTGCCGGTCCTTTTCCAGATGGTTGTGACCCGGCGCGTGTAATTTGCATCTTTCTCTCCACCGGATAGCTCCCCGCAAAAGGCTGAGGCTGTGGGCCAACGTGATGGATGAGATTTAGTGCCTTTCTCATTATGCGATTAGGCCGTAAGATTGGCATGAACCTATGAAAAAGGCTCATGAATGCCGCGCGAAGAAATCAGGCATCTCCTCGCTTTTCTGACGGTCGCCAGAGAGCGGAGCTTTACGAGGGCGGCGGCCCAGCTTGGTGTGTCGCAATCTGCGCTAAGCCACACCATCCGCGGACTCGAAGCGCGACTAGGTGTGCGCCTATTGACCCGAACGACCCGCAGCGTTGCGCCAACAGAAGCCGGCGAGCGACTGCTCCTGACCGTGGGGCCGCATCTGGATCAGATCGATGTCGAGCTGACGGCCTTAAGCGAACTGCGCGAAAAGCCCGCCGGCAACATTCGCATCACCACGGGTGAGCACGCGGCAGAGACCGTTCTTTGGCCGGCGCTAGCGAGACTTCCTGCCGGACTACCCCGACATTAACGTGGAAGTCGTTATCGACTACGGTCTGACAGATATCGTCGCAGAGCGGTACGACGCCGGCATCCGCCTCGGCGAACAAGTTGCAAAAGATATGATCGCGGTGCGGATCGGACCGAACATGCGCATGGCGGTTGTTGGCGCGCCGTCCTATTTTGCAAAGCGGCGGCGGCCGAAAACGCCACAGGATCTTACGGCGCACAGGTGCATCAATCTACGGCTGCCTACATACGGCGGATTGTTCGCATGGGAGTTTGAGAAAAACGGGCATGAGCTGAAGGTGCGAGTTGAAGGCCCGTTAGTGTTCAATAACATTGCCCTCAAACTCAACGCGGCACTCGCCGGGTTCGGCTTGATTTATCTGCCGGAGGACATGGTGAAGAAGCACATCGCCAAAAGACAACTCGTGCGTGTCCTCGCCGATTGGTGTCCCACTTTTTCAGGCTACCACCTGTATTACCCAAGTCGCCGGCACCACACACCAGCATTTAGCTTGCTGGTCGATGCGCTGCGGTATCGGGGCTGAGACACGACATACGCTTTTATGTCCGCTAAGTGCCAATAGCTGCCGTTGACGAGGTGGCTGGCATAACCGGCTCATGCCCGGTACGCTGTAAACTGAGGCAAGTCACTCATTTCGGCTTGCATCGTCGGTGCAACCGACACGTGAGTGCGCAGCATCCGTGTGTTCGCAACGTGCGAGCTAGTCATCGTTACCAACAAAGGGCGACATAATGAATCATCGAAACGCAACTGCGCTTTTCGCAATCACGGCACTAGGACTCGGTATCCTGTGCGGTCCAACTTTAGCTCAGGAAAAAACGCTCAGACAGCAACTCATTGGGACTTGGACGTTCGTTGTCACCGAGGCGACACAGCCAGATGGCAAAAAATTGCTTCCGTTCGGTCCCAATCCTAAGGGCGTCAATATCTTCACCGAGGACGGTCACTTCGTTCAAATTCAAATCGCCGATGGCATTCCGAAGATCGCGTCGAACAGTCGCGTAACCGGAACCCCCGAAGAAAACCAAGCAGTCGTTCAAGGAAGCCTGGCATTGTTCGGGACCTATACCGTTGATGAGGCCGCAAAATTGATTATCTATAAGGTTGAGTCGAGCACGTTTCCAAACTGGATCGGCCTAGAACAAAAGCGGCCAATCAATTCCGTCACCGCGGTCGAATTAAGACATAGCAACTTGGCTGGCTCGATCGCCGGGGCCAAAACGGTGAATATCTGGAAACGCGCCATGTGACCAATTGAACTTCTGAAGGCGCTTTTCGCTTAGGGGCCGCCTCACTGGCGGCTCCTTCTTTTTAAAATCCGAATACCTTACATATGCCCGCTTTGGGTCGCGCTGCCCTCGCGGAGTACTATCTGGAGCTTGTGGCACTTGAGCGGACATTCTAATTGTTGCTGCAGCGGTCCGCATTCGGCGTAGGCGCGGACGTGCCGTGGGCGCGCTGCAATGTCCGCTTCTCACTCCCAAGCGGACATTGAATGGCGCGATGGGCGGGCCCAAGCGGGACCCAAATTGATTCTTACAGAAAGTGGACCCGCGGCTCGACCCGCCGTCGCGTGGTCAACTCGGTCACCGCCCAGACCAGCGCATCGAGACGATCGGGCGAAGCGCCCGACGACAGCCCGCCCATGCCGAAGTCGCACATCTCGTCTTCCAGCGCGGCCATCGGCGGGTCGACGTGCTTCACCTTGCCCTGCTGGTACATCATGGCGACCGGCTCGGCCCGCAGCCATTTTCCGCGCGTGGCGTGCACGGTCCGCAGCGGCAGCCGCTGTTCCACCTGCGCCAATACGGCCGCCACCATATCGCCGCCCTGGTTGACCTCGGCGACCATCGCGTCGGCCTCGAGCCGGTGATAGAGCGCCACGGCCTTGTTGGCCCAGCCCGCGGGGCTCAGGCCCTGCACGCTTGCGTCCTCCAGCACGTAAACGCAGCCGTCTTCGGCAAGCCCCGCCGCAACAATGCCGCAGGCGTCGGCTCCGGGGCGATCCGAGGCCGGTGGATCAAGCCCGATGACAATGCGCCGCAGCGGCGGCGCGGCACGAACACGCGCGGTTTCGATCATCGCCCGCGTCCATAGCCCATCGGCGCGTTCCTCGATCACCTCGCCGTCGATTTCCTGGCGGCCGAGGCGCGTGCCGGCATAGCGCGCCAGCACCTCTTCGAGAAAAGCCGGAGACAGATGCGCGGCGTTGGCCTGCGTGGGCGCGCGCGTCACTGCCGTGCGTGGATCGGCGAGCAGCCTTTTGATCAGCGGGATCGGCCGCGGCGTCGTGGTGATGAGCTGGCGCGGACGCCGCCCCAACCGCAAGCCAAATTGCAGCATGTCGAAGGTCGCGTCGACGTGACGCCATTTTGCGAGCTCATCGCACCAGGCGGCGTCGAACTGCGGGCCGCGCAGTTGCTCGGGGTCTTCCGCGGAAAATGCGTAGCCGATGGCGCCGTTCGGCCATTCCAGGCGCCGGCGCGACGGCGTCCACAACGGACGCTCGTTGCGCGGCGACACGCGCAAAAGCCCGGCGGGACCGTCTATCATCACCTCACGCACGTCGTGCTCGGTCTCACCAACCAGCGCAATGTGCATAGCGCGCTGGTCGGCATAAGGGGCGGTGCCATTGGCCTGCGCGCGCACCCACTCAGACCCGAGCCTGGTCTTGCCGGCCCCCCGCCCGCCCAACATGAGCCAGCTCGTCCACGGGCCGCCGCCATTGGCGCGCAATGGCGGTTCCTGATGGCGATGCGCGAGCGCGATGAAGTCTTTGTCAAACCGCCGCATCCATGGCTGGAGCGACGAGCTCCGTCACCATCGCCCGCGTCAGTTCGCTGCATGACAAACGCATCAATGCGGCGCGCAAGTTCGTTACGGAATTCATCGATATCGGCAGGGATGTCAGCATCATCGGGTCCAGTATTGGCGGGGCCGGGCTGCAGGCGTTGCAGCTTTTGCAGGGTTTCGGTGAGGATCGATAGCGTCCGGGCGGTGCCGGCGAAGCCGCGCGGTGCCCGGTTCAACTGCGCGCGCAAGCTTTCGAGCGCGGCGAGTTCATCGAGGACGACCCGATGCAATCGCGCGATGGTGTCGGCAAGCGGCGGAATTGTCCCCTCACCGCCCGCAGACGCAGGAAGGGCGCTGTCGCCTTCACCATGGTCTGGCACCTCCGGATGCAGGTCCAATGCCTCCACTTCGGCCAGAAGCTTGATCGCCGGCGGCAGGGTCTTCGGTTGCCGCACGTAACGGATCCAGCTCTCGCGCCTGGCGACTTTCCTGAGCGTATTCTCGTGAACGCCAAGGTCGACTGCGATATCGGCAACGGTGTCCTCGGTTTGCTCGAAACGCTGGCGCGCATAAGCCAACAACTCGGGAGCGTAGACGCGGCAGCGGGACAAATTGGCCAGCCCCGTCTGCTCAGCCGGCTCGCTTGCCGTCTTCAGTGTCGTCTTGCGCACAGTTTTCGACGCAGTCTTGCGCGGATTTTGCGTTGCCTGAGTCGCGCCCCCGCGCCGCACGGGCGCACGCGTTCGTTTCGCCATGGCGAAGCTCCAGATGCTGTTTTGAAAAATGGCCGGCTGTGCCCACGCTGACGCGGACCACGCCGAACCTATGTTAACGCTAGCGGGGCAGCGTCACGTTGTCAAGGATTATTTTCCTGTGCCGGTCTAACGGCGCTGGACTGCGATTTCGATCTTTTCCAGAAGCTTCTCGAAGGCGTCCATCATTTCGCCCGCCGTGAGATCGGACATGGCCGGGTCGGGAATTGGCAGGCTCATTTTCCGTAGATGCTTGCGCAGCAGATCATGATCTTTCGCAACCTCTTTGTAGGGAGTGCCGTTCATCGCGTAAATTTTCTTGAATAGATCCGCAATCATGTACTCGATAGCACTCAGACGAGCCGCGAGCTTGAACGCCTTTTTGTCCATTTCTGCTTCCCTGGTTCCGGCCCTGCACATCCCAATTTTAGCGTACGAGGACCGCGCTTTGGGAGCGCTTTTCGCCAACTTTACGGCAGCGCGAGGGTTGTGCGCCACCACCGGAAACCCGCTGCCTTGCAATGGCTTCCGCTATCCCTGTCCTGCGCGCTTGCGTCGTTAAGCCGCCGCTAACCCGGCTGATCAACCATGGCCCAACCGCGGAACCCATCGATGGTAAATCAGACGACATTCGGCCGCCGCACCACGCCATCGCCCCCGCCGGCGCGCGCGACGGATGTGCGCGATCCGGTCAGGCCGGCGAGCAATTTTGCACGCAGCGAACAGGCTGCCGAGCAATCGTCGGCGCTGCTGATGCACATCGCGTCCCCGCCGATCGATGACGAATTCCACGAATGGAAAAAGGCGCGCAAGCGGCACTCGGGACTTCCATGGCGCCAGCTGGCGCTGATGGCATCGGTGTGTTTCGGCGTTGCTTCGCTGGTGCTGCCCGATTCCGTCAGCGACACGCTCGATTGGGTACTGTACGGCCTCATGGCTGCCAGCGCCTACGCCGGCCTCAGCCGGCGCTGGAGCATGACGCCAAAAAATTGAACGTGACGCGGCCGCGTCTCAGTAAGCCTGCAACGCCAGCACGCCGCCGGGGCCGATCATCACGCCCCAGACTTCATCGGGACCCAGTTCGATTTCTTCGCTCTGCACGGGCTTGCCCGCCAGTTTGATCGCGTACTTGTACTTTCCGGGCGCGAGGTCGAGCGTCGGACCATCCGGGTTCTTCACGCCGACGCCGGCTGCAACGCTGACCGGCTTGCTGTTGAAGGTGATGGTTTCAGCCGCGGGGTTGATGTTGCCGAACAGGACCTTGGCCTGGCCCGGTTTCGGCATGATGCCAGCCTTGGCAACGGCGGCAGGATCTTTCAGCATCAGGCGCACGCTGGTCGCGCCATCCTTGCGGCCGAGCCTGAGCACCGCCGGGCCTTCAGGCGCCGTGAACGCCACGGCGGCGCTGTCCGCGCCGATCGTCGTGCCCTTGGATTCTTCCTTCCAGTTGAGCTTGCCGAGCTCGCGACGATAGAAGCCGAGCACGTCGGTGAGCTCGAGCGGCACGCTGGCTTGCAGCTCGCGGCGGAACGGGGTCTTGGTGCCTTCACTCATGGTGTGGCGCTTGGGCACCGGCAGGCCGCCGCTTTCTTCCGCTTCGAGATCTTCGGGATTGGCCTGCACGGGCGCCGGTGCCGGCGCCGCCGCAGCTTTAGCGCCCGCAAGTTTCAAAGCCGAGCCTTCGCCGGACACTTTGGTCGTGTTGCCCATGCGCATGAGCGTGAACGACACGGCCTTGCCGGCTTTTGCAAAGTTGAGCACGACCATGTTGGCGTTGTTGATCACCGATGACTGCGAATTCCAGCCCTGCTCCTTCATGGTCGTGCGGTAGAAATCCGTCACGCTCTGGAGCGGCGAAGCGGTGGTGAACTCGAGCGAGCCGTCGGCGCCGTCGAACTCGACATCCTCAGCTGAATCCGGCACCGGAACCGGCGCCTTGTTGTCGGCCAGCACGCGGAGCGCGGGCCCGGCTGCTTTCGGTGCCGGAGACGGTGCGGCCGGTGATCTTGTGCCTGCAGCGAGGTCGGTGGTTGCCTCGCGCATCATCTGTTGCGCCTGCTTGAGCAGCGCGTCGACCGAATCCCCCTGCGCGGCGGCTTCAGCCTTGGCGGCGGCGGGTTTCTGCAGATGCAGAACGAGGTTCGCAATCGTCAGATCGTATTTGTGCGACAGCTTGAGCACAGCCGGCCCTTCCGGCGCGGTGAAATTGAGCACGACCTCGTCCGGCTTGATGACCGCGCCCTGTGTTTCTTCCTTCCAGTTGCGCGCCGTCAGTTCACGCCGATAGAACTCCAGCACGGTTCCGACTTCAGCGGCCACATGGGCATGCGCCGAATGTTCCGACTCGCCGCCGGAGCCGCCGGAGGTCTTGCTCGATTTCGGAACCGGAAGACCAAAGACCGGCTGCGAGGCCTCAAGTGTCTGCGGCTCGGCGAATGGCGGCACCTTGATTTCCAGCGCGGTCTTGTTGTCATCGCGACGTTGCAGCGACAGCACGATCGGCCGCTGCGTTCCACGAATAAAATACGCAACCGGGCCATTCGCGGTTTTCTCGTCCAGCTTTGCGTTTGGCCACTGCTTGACGGCATCGGCCGCCGCCAATGGCGACCAGCCCAGCGCGGTGAGTTCCTTGCGGTAGAAATCCATGGTCGCATCGGTCGACCCGGCGGTGATGCCGCTCAGGTAAGGCCGGTTCTCGTCGAACACGACGTCGGTGGCATCGGCGGGAATTGCCAACGCAAATCTCAGCCGCGTCGGTGAGTAATAGACGGTGGTGACCTCACTGGTCTGCTCATTTTTCCCCACCTGAATTGTGAATGACACCGACAAACCCTGCGGACCCTTCTTGAAGGCGAGCAAGGTGTCATGAGCATCCAGCGGCGCCACGTATTCCTTCCAGCCGTCGCGCGCGAGCAATTGCCGGGTGGCCGCGACCGTGTCCGCGAGCGAGCCCGCGACCGAATAGACCTCCAACTCCTTTGACGTGCGGGTGGCGTCTTCTTTGGCGCCCTCGACGCGCGGCAGGCGTCCGACATCGACCAGCGTGGCGCCGACATTGTCGCTGTTGAAAAATTCCTTCTGCAGAGTTTCCAGATATCCGGACGGCAATTCTTCGAATTTGACCTTGGTGCGGCCCGCCTCGGCGGTTTCAAGCACAAGCGCCGCCAGCCTGCGGTCGCCTTGCAAATAGTAGGCATAGGCGCCGCTCCGGGTCAGTTCACCGGAAGCCCCACCGGCCGGCTGCACGCCGTTGAGTTTTTGCGACCACAGCGACCAGCCGAGAGGCGCCAGTTCCTTGCGGTAGAACTCCAGGGTCTTGTCGATCGGTTCCGCGGACAACAGCGTCAGCAGCGGTTTGTTCGGGTCAAACTCGATGTTGCTGGCGTCCCTGGGGAACGGCACATCGTTTTTGAGCGGTACCGCGTTGTATTGCACGCTGGTCGCATTGCCTTGCGCCGGCGCAACCGTGATGAACACGCCGAGCGCGAACGGGCCTTTCTTGAGCGAGAGGCTGCGCTGGCTGTCGCTCGACAGCA
Organism: uncultured Alphaproteobacteria bacterium; assembly: GCA_963801955.1. Taxonomy (GTDB): domain Bacteria; phylum Pseudomonadota; class Alphaproteobacteria; order Rhizobiales; family Xanthobacteraceae; genus Pseudolabrys. Next base: position 61,301 of record CAWDGS010000001.1, on the reverse strand, counting down.
GCGAGGTATTCGGCGCGACGTATTTCTGCCAGCCTTCGGTGGCGAGCGCCTTGTCGACGGTGTCGGCAGTCTGCGCGACCGGATTGGTTGTCGTGAAAATCGTGCTGGCCGGGCTGGCGAAAACTTCCTTGGCGCCGGCAACGCGCGGCAACCGGCTGGTATCGAGCGTGCCATCGGTCTTTTCGGACTTGGAACATCCGGCTGCGAGCAGCAAGACGCAGAGACATGAGACGAATAATGAAAGAGGCGCCTGGCCGGATTGCGTCGTTCCAAACCCTTTTGTCCCTTGCATGATCGATCTCGCTTTCTTTTCTGGTTCAATCCGGACGCATGCACGTGCCGCGGGCAAAGCCCGCAGCAATACAATTGCAATCATTGCAGGGAGCCCCCCTGACCGATGCTATCGCATTGGTCGCGTCAGGTGGCCAGCAGGTTCATCGAAATCGTTCCGCAACGGAGGTCACTGAAGTCGCTTGCTATTTTCGTCGTATTTCGCGTCACGTCCGCGGTGGTCCGAAGGACCATTGCATTCATCGGCGGCAGAGCTGCCACGGCCAGCGCGCATGGCACAATTGATGTTGCGCCACACCGGTCTTTGGCGCGTGGCAGTTTGGCGCACCCAAAAGTCTAAGCCGTTCATTTGATGTGACTCAAGGCTGCCCCTGCCCGCACTTTCAAACTAACCGCGTACCGGCAAGCAGTCTCGGCGCGGACGGATGCCATGAAAACAAAAACAGCAGTCATCAAACGCTCCATTTACATCGACGGACGAAAAACGAGCGCGTCGCTGGAAAAAGAGTTCTGGGAGGGCCTACAGGCGATTGCGAAACAGAAAGGTACAACCGCTTCGAAACTAGCAGAGGAGATTGCGCGGCATCGAACGACCATCAATCTATCGTCCGCAATTCGAATTTTCGTTTTCAATCACTATCGTTCGCTCGATGGCGCGCCGACAGCCGACAGCACGAGTTTGAGGGCAAAAGCCGCAGAATCGCGCGCGTTGGCTGACAGCGCCAAGGATGAAGGCGCCCGCGCCGCCATGCTCGAGATCGCTACCGATTATGAGGCGATGGAACGGGAGAAGCGCGCGTCTGAGTCCTCTGAAAATTAGAACGGTTACAGATTCAAACAATTCCAGACTGTTGTGCTTGCGCAGAACGGCAGCGTCTGAAAAACATCAGACTGCTTTTACCTGCCGTAAAAAGTTCCATTATGAAGTCCGCAGTCCGCAAACACTCACTCTACATCAACAGACGAAAAACCAGCGTCTCACTGGAAGATGATTTCTGGTTTGGATTGCTGGAAATTGCTGTCATCAAAAAAGTAACCGTGCCCGCCGTGGTGGCGCGCATCGACGGCACCCGCAAGACCATCAATCTATCGTCCGCGATTCGAATGTTCGTATTCAAATTTTTCAGAGCAGGCGGAAAGCAAAAATCCAGCCGCCGCCGTAAGAAGCGCTGGAGCGCGAAATTCAGGTCGACGCAAAGACCATGACGGCAATGACCGCCACAGCAGTCAGCAGGCCAAGGACCAGTGTCGCCTGCTTCCAGGCGTCGCTTCCGCTCGCTTCATGATTTTGAAAGTTGCTGAGTGTCGTCATCGGAACAGCTCCATGCGTACGGAGCCCGGAGGTGCACGGCGAGCCGCAATGCGGCGCGTGGCCACGCAGGCATCCGTCACAAAAAGCCTTCTATCTGGGCGCGCGTCATTCGTCCTTGATTGAGATCAAAGGATGCGCCGGCGGCATACCTGGCATGAAAAGGAGGCGGGCCTAAGCCCGCCTCCCTGTCAAACTGGCGAGATCGCGCTTACCAGTTGCGCAGCATTTCGTTGTAGCCGGCGCTGCCGCCGCCGGTGCCGCCGTTGTCCTGATGAACAGGCTCGGCCGCGTAGGACGCTTCGCCGTTGACCTTGCGACGCGCTGACATCGCATAGGCCTCAGTGCTGGACTTCCGGGTGGCGCTTCCGGTCACCTCAGGTGCCGGCGCCGTGATTGCAGAGATGAGATTTCCGGTTCCGTTATCCGCGTCGAACGACTGGGCATAGGCCGGGAAGCTGATGCCGGTTGCGATAATCAGGATTCCAAAGAACTTTTTCATGACGACACTCCATCGGTGTTCTTGATGACGACCGCCGTCACCATCTGACGCGGACCATGCACCGGGAACGCGATCCGGCTGTGTGAAGCACGATACAGAGCCGAACTTTTAATACGGAGCGGGTGCTTTTCGTGGTGCGCACGGTTAATGGCGCGCAAAGTAGGTGTATGCATTTTGAGCGGCCAGGGGCGGCGCAACGTCGACGCCACACCCCGGCACCGCTTCGCGCCGAGAACATCCGCGACCAGACCCACAAAAAAGAGAAAGGCCGCCGTGGGGGCGGCCTTTCGGGAGCGGCAAGCGCAACTTTGTGGCATGAGCCGCGCTGCCGCCCCTTTCCTATGTCGCCGCCTCACACACGGTGGTTCACCGCTCGTGCAATGTCTCCTGCCGGTAGCGCAGCAGCGGCGACAGCAGATAGCTCAGGATCGAGCGCGAGCCGGTCTTGATTTCCACCGTCGCCGCCATGCCGGGCGACAGGTTGACGACGCGGTCATCGACCTGCATCTGCGTGCGGTCGAGCGAAATGCGCGCCGTATAATTGAGCTCCTGGCCTTGCGGCTCGCTCAACTCGTTCGGCGATCCGGCCCCGCGATTGTCGGCGCGGTCCTGCTTTCGATCACGAATAACGGCGTCCTGCGAGACGCTCAGCACCTCGCCATGCAAAAGGCCGTAACGGGTGAAATTGAAGGTGTCGATCTTGATCTCGGCCTCCTGGCCGGCGTGGACAAAGCCGATATCGCGGTTCGAGACCAGCGCTTCGATTTCAAGGCGGCTATCGCTCGGCACGACCATCAGCAGCGCCTGAGCGGGCGTAACGACGCCGCCGACCGTATGAATCGCCAGTTGCTGGACGACGCCATCGACAGGCGCGGTCAGCCGCTGAAGATTTGTCTTCTGCTCGGCCTTGATCAGGTCCTGGGCGAGGCCGCTTGCCTTTTGCTCTGCCTTGGTGAGGTCATCGGAAAGCGCATGCCGGAATTCTGCTTCAATCTGGCCGCGCGTTTCGAGAATTGCGGCCGCGGCGGCCTCCGCCTCGCGCAGATGGCTTTTCTGGACGCCGAGATCTTCCTGTTGCTCGACCAGCGCCTGGAGGATCTCGTAATACGTCAGCTTTGAACCCAGTTCCTTTTCCATGAGCGTCTTGCGGATATCGACGCGCTGCTGGATGACCGGAATCGTCGCCTCCAGCTTGTGGATCGTGGCCGAGATTGTGCCCTGCTCCGCTTCCTTTTGCCCCTGCTGACGCGTGAGCGCTGCAATCTTGGCGCGATGCTCGGCCACTTCATTGAGCAAGAGCTGACGCTGGGCATTGATCAGCGCCGGATCCGCATCGGCCGGCGGCGTGAAATTGCCGGACGGATCAGTCCCGCCGGCCAGCGCCGCACGCAACCGCGCGATGTTCAATCGCTCGGCGACGAGATCGTTGTGCAAGTGATCGCGTTCCGCCGCATTGACTGTCGGATCGAGCTCGATCAGCACATCGCCTGCCTTGACCGCCTGCCCGTCCTGCACGCGAATGGAACGCACGACGCCGGTCTCGAACGGCTGGATCACCTTGGTGCGGCCGCTCGGGACGATTTTCCCGGTCGCCGACGCGACAATGTCGATGGTGCCGGCCCAGGCCCAGATCAGCGCCACGCAGAACAATGCGATGATGGTCGCGCCCACGGCACGTCCGATCGGCGACGGCGGCGTTTCCACGATTTCAAGCGCCGCCGGCAGGAATGCGAGCTCGTCGGCGTGCCGTCCGCGCGCGCTCTGAGCCGGGATGGCGCGCCGCATCGACGTGGCCATGGTGGCGGCCGAACGGCGGATTCTCGCGGCTGAGCGTCTTAACCGGCGGGCCGAACGGGCGATGGTGGCGGTGCTAACAGGCTTCATGAATTCCCGCCTGCAAGCGATGGAGCGATGCGTAGCGGCCGCCGGTCTTGATCAGCGCGTCATGGGTGCCGTCTTCGACCAGCCGGCCGCGCTCGAGCGTCACGATACGGTCGGTCGCGCGCACCGTGGAGAGCCGGTGCGCGATGATGAGAACCGTGCGGCCTTTCGCGATGTCCTTCATGTTGTGCTGGATAATGCGCTCGCTCTCGTAGTCGAGCGCGCTGGTCGCTTCGTCGAAAATCAGGATGCGCGGATCGCCGATGAGCGCCCGCGCAATGGCGATCCGCTGGCGCTGGCCGCCGGAAAGCGTCGAGCCGCGTTCGCCGACCACCGTGTCGTAGCCTTCGCTCAGCTCGAGGATGAACTCGTGCGCGCCCGCGAGCCTTGCCGCCGCGACCACGCGGTCCATCGGCATGGCCGGGTCGGCGAGCGCGATGTTCTCGCGCACCGAGCGGTTGAACAGCACGTTTTCCTGCAGCACGACGCCGATCTGGCGGCGCAGCCAGGCCGGGTCGGCCATCGCGAGATCCATGCCGTCGACCAGCACGCGCCCGCTCTCGGGAACGTAAAGGCGCTGCACGAGCTTGGCGAAGGTGCTCTTGCCGGAGCCGGAGGGCCCGACAATGCCGACCATCTGCCCCGCTGGCACGTCGAAGCTTACGTCGTGCAGGATTTCACGTCCGTCTACGCGATAGCGGAAGGTGACATGATCGAACGTGATGTTGCCGCGGATCGCCGGCAGCCGCGCGCGCCCGGCTGCATAAGTCGGCTCTGCCGTCGTGTTGAGGATATCGCCCAGCCGCGACACCGAGAGGCGCGCCTGGTGAAAGTCCTGCCAGATCTGCGCGAGGCGTAGCACCGGCGTGTTCACCCGGCCGGCCAGAATATTGAAGGCAACCAGTTCGCCGACCGACAGACCGCCATCGATGACCAGCTTGGCCCCGAAATAAAGGATCCCCGCGGTAGCGATCTTGCTGATGAGCTGCACGACCTGGCTCGCGGTATTGCCGAGGCTCAGGACGCGGAAGCTGGCAGCGACATAGCCGGCGAGTTGCTCCTCCCAGCGGCGCTGCATCTGGGGTTCAACGGCCATGGCCTTGAGCGTTTCGATGCCGGTGACGCTTTCGACCAGGAACGCCTGGTTTTCCGCGCCGCGCTGGAATTTCTCGGCCAGCCGTTGCCGGAACAGCGGCGTCACCCCCATCGAAATCCCGATGTAGAACGGGAAAGTGCCGAGCACGAGCATGGAGAGCAGCGGCGAGTACAGGAACATCACCGCCAGGAACACGAAGGTGAAAAACAGGTCGATGACGAGGGTCAGCGCCGAACTGGTGAGAAAATTGCGGATGTTCTCCAGTTCGCGCACGCGCGCCACCGAATCGCCGACGCGCCGCGCCTGGAAATAGGCCATCGGCAAAGCCAGCAAATGATGAAACAGGCGCGCGCCGAGCTCGACGTCGATGCGATTGGTGGTGTGCGCGAAGAGATACGTGCGCAGGATTCCCAGAACGGTTTCGAAAACGGCGATCGCGAGCAGGCCGATGATCAGCACGTCGAGCGTGCTCAGCCCGCGGTGCACCAGAACCTTGTCGATCACCACCTGGAAGAACAGCGGCGAGACCAACGCGAACATTTGCAGGAAAAACGAGGCGACCAGCACTTCGCTCAGCAGGTGCCGGTATTTATAAATCGCCCCCATGAACCAGGTGATGTCGAAACGGCGGGTGATCTCCGACAGTCCGGCGCGCCGGGTCATCAGAATCAGTTCGCCGTCCCAGAGCGCCAGCAGTTCGGCCTGCGTCATCAGGACGGGCCGCGCCGTGTGCGGATATTGAACGAGGACCTTGCCCTCACCCGCCTTGGCGATGACCATGAACCCGCCATCGCGCAGCGCCGCGATCGCCGGCAAGGGCGTCTTTGTCAGCCGCGACCAATCGCTCCGGCAAGCCCGCGCCTTGAGGCCGAGATCCTTGGCGCACCGGAGCATTTCCGGTGCGCCAATCTTTGTTGTTCCGAGCCGATGTCTGATCTGCTCGCGGTCGGCCGCAACGCCCTGGAAATGCAGGAGCGTCACAAGAGACTCGAGCCCCGGATCCGCCGGTGTCGCGCTGTTTGATATCAGTGCTCACTTACGTTCTCCGGGGCTCGATGTCGCCTCAAGCGTGTGGCTGTGCCAGGACCGGCTGCTGGTTTGCCAGCCGCCTCGGCAATCGGTGCCGCGCCCTGGCCGTCGCCGGCCGTGACGAAGCTCGATGCCATGAACTGGCCCAGCAAAGCGGCGGCCGATGGGGTGCTCACCGGCGCCTGGATGACGACGCCGGTGCCGGTTCCCTGATTAAGGACGTCCACACCCGGACCGCCGATCAGGATGTCGTCTCCGGCATCGCCATTCAGGATGTCGTCGCCGGCACTGCCGATCAGCACGTCGTCACCGTCGCCGCCATTGGCGGTGAGCTGCATGCCCGTCAGACCGGTCGCCACGATCACGTCGTCGCCGCCGAGACCGTTGATGACAAGATGGTCGTTGCTGTCGAAGTTCGAAATCGTCACCGTCTCCGCCAAGGCCCGTCACAGTCACCACGCCGTTGTTGGTGGAGATCGTGATCGCGTCATCGCCTTCAGTCGCATTGAGCACGACCGTGTCCCCGGTGCCATCGGGCGCACCGTTGATTCCGCCAGGTCGATGTTGACCTGGTTGGTATCGGTTCCGGTGAGATCGTTGACCGTAATGGTGTCGGCACCGCCCAGGGTGGCGACGTTGATCGTTTCGACGCCGTTCAGATCCATCGTCACAATCCCGATATCGCGGGTCATGCGGACGCGGCTGCCATTGGCCGAGATGTCGAAGCTTCTCGTCGACGTTGGCGCCGTTGAACTGAAGGGTGTCGACGCCAGCCTGGCCCTCGACGACGTCGCTGCCATCGCCCGGGTTCCAGACGAACACGTCGTTACCCGCGCCAAGCAATGCCAAGTCACTCCCTTGGCCGCCATTGACGACATCGTTGCCGGCGCTGCCGATGATCTTGTCATCGCCATCGCCGCCGTTGAGCGTGAGGTTGACCTGACCGGCATGGAGATGGGAGGCATCGATGGTGTCGTTGCCGGCACCGCCGTTCACGACGAGCGAGTCGTTGAGCGGCTCGGCGTCGTTGACGGTGACCTGCGCAGCGAGACCCTTGACGACAATCGAATTGCCGCTGGTGACGACGCTGATCTGGTCGTTATTGGCCGTGCCGTTGGTGATCACGGTGTCGGCCGCGCCGTCGCCCGTACCGCTGCCGGCCGGCGACGACAGGTCGATGTTGACCTGGTTGGTATCGGTTCCCGCAGAGGTCATTGACCGTGACGGTGTCCGCGCCGCCCAGCATATTGAGCTGGATATGCTCGATACCGCCGAGGTCCATCGTCACGTTGCCGACGTCGCGGAACAGGCGGGTGCGGGTGCCATTCGCCGAGATATCGATCTTCTCGGCGATGTTGGCGCCGTTGAACAGCAGCGTATCGGTGCCGTCCTGGCCTTCGACGATGTCGCTGCCATCGCCCGGATCCCACTCGAACGTATCGTTTCCGGCGCCGAGGAAGGCAGTGTCGCTGCCCTGGTTGCCGTCGACGAAATCGTTTCCGTCGCCGCCGATCAGGAAGTCATTGCCGGCGCTGCCGAGGATCGTGTCATTGCCGCTGCCGCCATCAATCGTGAGCGTGAGCTGCCCTGCGGCGAGCGCTGCCGCGTTGATGGTGTCGTTGCCGCCGAGCGCGTTGATGTGAAGCGAGTCGTTGGCGCCTTCGGTGCCGGTGAGCGTGACCTGCGCAGACAGTCCCGTCACGCTGACCGAGCCGCCGGATCCGGCGACCGTGATCTGGTTGCCGGCTGACGTTCCGTTGACGGTGACGCTGTCCGCCGCGCCGTCACCAACGCCGCTGCCGGCGGTCGCCGACAGATCGATGGCGACTTGCTGCACGCCGGTCGTGCTCAGGTCGTTGACGACGAAAGTGTCGGCTCCGCCGAGCGCCGCGATCTGGATCCGCTCCATGGTGCCGAGATCCATCGTCACGCCGCCGATGTCGCGGGTGAGCGAGGCGCGCGCTGCCCTTGGCCGAGATGTTGACGGTTTCGGCGATGTTCGCATCGTTGAACTGAAGCGTGTCGAAGCCGTCCTGGCCGTCGACGACATCGCTGCCGTCGCCCGGGTTCCAGACGAACGTGTCGTCGCCGGTGCCGAGGATCGCCGTATCGCTGCCACGGCCGCCGTTGATGACGTCATTCCCGGAGCCGCCGAGGAGCATGTCGTTGCCATCGCCGCCGGTGATGGTGTCATTGCCGGTGCCGCCATCGACCTGGAGATGGATGAGGTTGGCGAGGCCATTGCCGGCAGTGAAAACGTCGTCGCCATCATTCATGTTGAGAACGAGATTTTCGGTCGTGCCGATGTCGAGGGAGAACGGCCCCGGAGTGGTGCGGTCGAAACGCACGCGGGTGCCGTTGGGCGTAACCGTGAAAACTTCCGCGCCGTTTCCGCCGTTGACTTCGGCGGTATCGGTGCCGTCGCCGCCTTCGAAGAGGTCGGTGCCGTCGCCCGGGTTCCAGATCATCCGGTCATTGCCGGCTTCGCCGAACACCTGGTCGCTGCCGGCGCCGCCGGTGAGCGTATCGTTGCCGTCGCCGCCGAACAGCAGGTCGTTGCCGCCTTTGCCGAGGAGCGTGTCATTTCCGCTTTGTCCGAACAGCAGGTCGTTTCCGGAGCCGCCGGAGAGGATGTCGTTGCCGTCGCCGCCGAAAAGAAACGCAGCCGGCATTGGACCATTGGTTTCGTCGACCGAGATCGTGTCATCGCCGGCCTGACCGAACAGCTGGATCAGGTCCGTATTGACGAACCGTCGGGTCGCCGCCAAGAACCGGAACGGCGCCGCCGTTGATCAGGATGTTTCCGGCCGCGTTCCGGCTGGCCGTGATTACATTCTTGGTGGAGTCACCAAACACCGACAGCACGCGGGCGCCGGGTAGAAAGCTGGCTGTAACTGCCATGGTCTTAGTCCTCTCAAAAGTTGGATCGATTGCGGGGCGTTGCCTGCCCGCAGCGTTAGCCGCAATCCGCACGACAAACTTTGAGAGGACGTCCAGACGACCTAGAGTTTCTCTTGAGACGCCTGCAATATTTACCGAGATTGATATACTGCCGCTGCTTCGGCGGCCGACGGACTCGCAAATGTGCTTGTTTTGCGGGGATTGCGCCGGAAACGCCGACGGCCCGCCCGGCAATTGGAAACAATTTTAAATTTCAGGACGGCGATTTCGCGATCAATTTCGTGTGAGCCACAACCGTCTGGATTTGGTGCACCACCGTGCAATTTCTGTTTGCGGACTTTACGCTCGATGCCGACCAGCGTGAGCTGCGTTGCGGCGCTGAACGCGTCACCGTCGAGCCGCAGGTGCTCGATCTACTCATTCATCTCCTGCAAAACCGCAACCGCGTCGTCAGCAAGGACGACCTGATCGCTTCAGTCTGGGGCGGCCGCATTGTCTCGGACGGAACCTTGATCAGCCGCACTTACGCCGCACGCAAGGCGATCGGCGATACCGGGCAGGAGCAACGGTTGATCCGCACGATCCCGCGCAAGGGATTGCGCTTTGTCGGCGAGGTGCGCACACGGGCAAACGACGCTGAAGACATTGTCGCCGCGCGCCTGTCAGCGCAAAGTATCCTGCAGGCTTCATCCGCCCCCGACCGGCCGATCATCGCCGTCCTTCCGTTCACCAATATGAGCGGCGATCCGGAGCAAGGGTATTTTTCAGACGGCATCAGCGAAGACATCATCGCGGCGCTGTCGCGGCTGCGCTGGTTTCAGGTCATCGCCCGCAACTCATCGTTCATCTACAAGGGCAAAGCCGTTCACCTGAAGCAGATCGCCGCGGACCTCGGCGCCGACTATGTCCTCGAGGGCAGCGTGCGCAACGCCGGCGGACGCATGCGCATCACGGCGCAACTCAACGATGTATCGACCGGCAGCCACATCTGGGCCGAGCGCTACGACCGCCGTGTCGACGACGTGTTCGCAGTGCAGGACGAAATCACCGAGGCCATCATTGCCTCCATCGAGCCGCAGCTCTACGCCGCGGAGAATTTCCACGCCCACCGCAAGCCGCCGGACGACATGGGCGCATGGGAGCTGGTCATGCGGGCGCTGTCACATTTCTGGCGCGTGACGGAGGAGGACAATCTGCTCGCGCAATCGTTGCTGGAAAAAGCAATCGCGATCGCTCCCCATTACGGCCAGGCGCTGGGTGTGCTGGCCGCGAGCCAGACGCTCGGTGCCTACATGGGCTGGGCGGACATGCTCACCACCGTCCCGGCAGCCGAGCGCGCAGCGCTCGCGGCCATCAAGGCCGACAACGAAGATCCGTGGGCGCATCACGCGCTGGGTTGTGCGTATTTGCTGACGCGGCATTTTGACGAATCGTTGGCCGAATTCGCGGTGGCGCTGCGCCTGAATCCGAATTTCGCGCTCGCCCAGGCAATCTATGGGCTCACGCTGGCCTTTTGCGGCCGATGGCAAGAAGCCGATGCGGCCGCGCGCCGCGCGCTGCGGCTGAGCCCGCGCGATCCGCTGTCCGCGCTCTATTACGGTGTCGCCGCATACGCGCAGTTCATTGGACGCAACTATGACGAGGCGCTGCAGCTCGCGCAGTCGGCCGTTCGCCTCCGTGGCGACTATGTCGGAGCCCTTCGGTTGCTAACGGCTTCGGCGGCCATGGCCGGACGCAGCGACGTCGCCGCATCCGCACTGAAGGAGCTGCGGCGGGCGCAGCCCACGATTTCGTTGGCCTGGATCGCGAACCAGATGCCCATGCGGCTGGAGGCCGAGCGGGAGCACTATCTGGAGGCCTTCCGCCGGGCCGGATTGGAATAGTCCCGCACGTTTCTAGGGAAAATCTCAAGGAAATCTCACGCTCCGCCAACGCTCCTCTTCATGCGCGACATTTATTTCCCCGCTATTGCGGCGCAATGAAATTCGCACAGATGGTCGAAGAGGCGGTCCCTGCCCTGCGGCGCTACGCCCGCGGGCTGACGCGCGACCGCGACATCGCCGATGATATTGTCCAGGAGACGCTGGTTCGCGCGCTGCGTTCCGAACACCTGTTCGAGGGTACGGACGCCCGCGCCTGGCTTTACACGATCCTCACGAATTTAAACCGCAACCGCCTGCGGGCGCTGTCGCGCCGGCCGCCAATGTCGCCGATCCAGGAACATGACGCCTGCGACTTTGCCGGACCGGAGCTCGGCAGCCGCGATATCGAGCGCGCTTTGGCAATGCTCCCGGAAGACCAGCGCAGCACGTTGCTGCTGGTGGTGCTCGAGGGCCTGACCTATCGCGAGGTCGCCGAGCTGCAAGACGTGCCGATGGGAACGGTGACGTCACGCCTGGCGCGTGCCCGCGCCCAGATCAAGACCTATCTCGAGGGCGAGCGTCCGGCGCTGCGCCGTGTGAGCTAAAGGCGCAACAAGAACCGCACATTCCAATTTTTTCCCGAAACCTGTCTGTACCTGAAGGATCGTCCATGAAACTCCACCCGAGAATGCAACTCGCCATTGGCGCGCTCGCCGGCGTCTTATTGATGCAGGCGGAAATATTTGCCGAGGTGCCGGCGCGCGTGCCGGCAGCGATCGCTGCTCCGGGAGAGGAAATGGTCGCGACATTTCATGCCGTGGGCGCGCAACTGTATGAGTGCAAGCCCGATGCCGACAATAAGCTCGTCTGGCAGTTCCGCGAGCCGGTCGCCGCGTTGATGCTCGACGGCAAGACCGTCGGAACGCATTTTACGGGGCCGGGCTGGCAGCACGTCGACGGAAGCAGCGTACGCGCCAAGGCGGCGGGCTCCGCTCCGGGCGCATCGGCGAACGACATTGCCTGGCTCAAACTGGATGTGACCGAACTGCGCGGCCACGGAACGCTGTCGCACGTCACGACGGTTCAGCGGATCAACACCAAAGGTGGCGTAACAAAGGGACCATGCGAAACCGCCGGCGAATTTCGTGGCGTGCCCTACTCCGCCGACTACGTGTTCCTGCGCAAGGGTGAGTGAGCTTGGGTGAGTAAAGCCCGCGCGGCGCCTACTGGACGGACACATTGGCGCGCTTGACGACATCGGCCCATTTCGCAATCTCGCTCTTGAGAAATGGCTCGATATCGGCCAGCGGCATATCGATCGGCACGCCTGCGTCGGCGAGAATCCGTTCTTTCACCGCCGGGCTCGCGATCGCTTTCTTGACCTCGGCGTATAGTTTTTCGACGATCGGCCGCGGCGTGTCCTTCGGCGCCCACAGGCCGAACCAGACGTAGTTTTCGTATCCGGGAATGCCGGATTCGGCGATCGTCGGAACATCAGGCAGCAGTGGAGCGCGCTCCTTGCCGGTGACCGCCACGGCGCGCACGTTGCCGCCTTTGATCTGGCCCAGCGCACTCGCCAGATTGTCAAAAAACACCGGCGTCCGGCCCGTCATCACGTCGGCATAGGCCGGCGACGCGCCACGATAGGGCACGTGGGTGAGATTGGTGCCGCTCATCAGCTTGAACATTTCGCCCGACAAATGTTGACCGCTGCCGTTGCCCGCCGATGCAAAATTCAGCTCACCGGGTTTCGATTTCGCCAAGGCGATAAGGTCCTTGACCGAGTGGGCTGGAAAATCCTTGCTCACAACCAGCACGAAGGGAAATTCCGCCATCATCCCGACCGCGGTGAAATCGCGAACCGAGTCGTAAGGTAGCTTTGCGAACAGGCTCGGATTGACCGCCATGTTGGCGGTGAGACCCGCAAGCAATGTGTAGCCATCGGGCGCCGCATGGGCCGCAGCGGCGGTGCCAACCACCGTGCCTGCACCCGCCCGGTTTTCGATCAAAACCGTCTGGCCCAACTGAATGGAGAGCTGCTGGCCGACGACACGGGAAATGATGTCGGTTCCCCCGCCGGGTGGTTGCGGCACGATAATGGTGACCGGGCGCGTGGGAAATTCCTGCGCGGACAGCGCACTGGAAACCAGCCCTGCGACAAGCGCAATGACGAAAACCGATACATGTCGACCGCGCACCAGTCCCTCCCCTTATTTCATTCAGCGCCGAATGGTGACCCATCTAGCCTTGCATTGCATCCAGTGTATCGCAAACCTTGCGCGTATCGACGACGGGGGTCGTCCATCCGCGCAGAAACGCCAGGCTCCGCTCATGGGCCTCGCGGGCATAAGAACCGCACGCATCCTCGACCACGACGGAATAGTAGCCCAATGCCGCGGCATGCCGGCACGTGAATTCGATCCCGATATCCGTTGCCACCCCGGCCATGATCAGCGTGTCGCGGCCCAGCGCCTTGAGACGCAGATCAAGCGGTGTGTCGATAAACAACGACGGCTGGCTTTTCTCCAGCACAATATGATCCGGCTTCGGCGCAAGCCCGTCGACAAATTCGGTGTCGTTCATGCCACGCTGCATGGTCGGGGCAAGTTTGTCGGGATGATCGACCTTTTGCTTCTTCATGAGAAACAGAAGAAAGGGCCCGGTGGTCAGCGCGATCGGCGGCAGAATATGGCGGCTCCAGATCACCGGAAGCTTATGCTTCTCCGCGGCAGCGAGCAGCTTGAGCGCCTTGTCGCGGATCGTGGGAATCGCGGGCGAGCGGCCCGCGAGGCCTTTCTGCATGTCCCACATGACAAGGACCGCGCGACGCGGGTCGAGGAAATCCTCCGTGCGAAGCGGAATTGGAAAACGGCCGCTGTTCGATGAAGCAGTCACTGGAGATAATCCAAACAAAAAAAGCGTTTTCGCGCGTTAATCGTGCTTCGGGATATGCGCTTTCTCGATGAGGTCGGCCCATTTGACAATGTCGCCCTTTAACCGCGCCTGCAATTCTTCCGGCGTGCTCCCGCGCATCTGCATGCCCAGCTTTCGGCCGGTCTCCTGCGCTTCAGGCGTCTGAAGAGCCTCGTTCACCGCCTTGTTGAGTTTCGCGACGATCGGCGCCGGCACACCGGCCGGTGCAGCAAGACCATTCCAGCTTGTCACGTCAAAATTCGGCAGGCCGCTTTCGATCACGGTCGGCACCCCGGTCAGGAACGGGACCCTGTCGCGGCCAGTCGTCGCAATGACATCGATCTTGCCGCCGTCCAGCAGCGGCTTCAGGGGTGCGTAGGAATCCATGTCGAGATCGACGTCGCCGCGGAGCAGCGCGCCCGCGGCATCGGGAGAACTGCGGAAAGTCACGGCGGTGACATCAACCCCGGCGGTGACCTTGAGCAGTTCGACGGCAAGATATTGGGTGGTCCCCGGGCTCAGTGTTGCAATGTTGAGCTTCCCGGGATTGGCCTTTGCATAGGCAATGACATCCTGCATCGACTTGAATTTGGAATCTTTCCTCGTCGCGACGAGAAAATCGAAGGTCGCGACCGCCGATATCGGCACGAAGTCCTTGACCACATCATAGGGCAAGGATTTGAACAATGCGGTGCTGATGGCATAACTGTTGCCAACCAGAAAAAGCGTGTAGCCGTCGGGGATCGCCGTGGCGGCGGCCTTGGCGGCGACAACACCGGCTGCGCCAGGACGGTTCTCGACCAGAAAATTCTTGCCAAGCTTGTTGCTCAGCTTTTCCGCCAGGATCCGCATGCTCACATCACCGATGGTGCCTGCGCCATAGGCGATAATCATTTGCACAGGGCGGTTGGGATAGTCGGCCTGCGCTCTCGCCGGAGCGGCAAAGCCCGCAACAGACGTGACAAGCGCAATGACGAGCGCAACAGCGCGACATCCGGCGGCAGTCGACAACGCGATTCTCGTTCTCTTCACAATGACCTCCCCAACAACTTGCGCGCACACAAACACTATCGACACGGAAACCCATGTCGACATCGAGCGTTGCTCGCTATTACACCTTGAAGATTTCGGCGTACCGCTTCTTGACCGCTTCGCCCTGCGTCAGGATCGCCTCGGGGTCCTCTTTCATCAGCTTGATGTCGGCGAGCTTGCGCACGCCGGGCTTTTCAACGACCTGCGAATGTGCCGAATACTGGCGGGCATCGTTGACAATCATCTGCTGCCCTTCACGCGAGTGCATCCAGTTCTGGAACAGACGCGCGGCGTTCGGATTGGGAGCGCCCTTGAAGACGACGCTGGGGCCGCCGGCAAGCGGCGTGCCTTCCTCCGGATAGACAATCTCGACCGGTTGGCCAGCCTCCTTGTTGCGGATGACCAGGTAACCCGCGCCGTCCACCATGACCGCGCGTTCGCCGAGCGCAATTCGCTTCGGCGTGTCGGTCGCCGACTGGACCTGCATGACGTTCTGTGCCGCCAGCTTCACGAAATAGTCCCAACCCAGATCGCGCGCGGTCTCGAAGGTCGAATTCATGATCGTGCCGCTATAGGCCGGATGCGCCTTGACCAGCTTGTCCTTCCATTTCGGGTCGAGCAGATCCTTGAAGCTCTTCGGCGCGTCTTCTTTCTTCACCAGGTTGGTGTTGTAGGCGATCGGCGAGATCAGAATGCGTGTGATGACATTCAGCCCGTCGGGATCGTAGTAGCGCTTGTCGTAATACTTCGCGACCTCTTCCGGCAGATACGGCGCGATCCAGTCGCTGCGCTTCCAGATGATGCAATGCGCCTGGTCCGACGTATTGACGACGTCGACGGCATGGATGTTGGAGGCATATTCCTGGTTGATGCGGGTAAAGATACGCTCGGCGCCGGAACGCTCGACGCGCGCAGAAATGCCGGGGAACTTCGCCTCGAACGCCTTGCCGAGACGCTCCGCGAACTGCAAATCCATCGCCGTGTAGAAGACGACCTTGCCTTCTTTTTTTGCCGCCTCGATCAGGGCCGGCGTGATTGCTTCGGGTGCAGGCGCCGCGGCTCGCAGAGGTTGCGCGAAGACGGTTGTCGCCCCGATGGCAACGCTGGCCTTGAGCACGGTGCGGCGTGAAATGTGTTTGTCGGTCATCGCGATCCTCCATAGTACGCCTGCCTCTGATGGGCGGGTCGGTCGGGAAGTCTATACCGGCCAAAGGGGCCGTGGGCAGTGGGGGAACAAAAATGCAGAATACAGGCGCCGGCGCTTGCGCTAGCGGGCCTTGAGCAGCCCCAGCTCTCCCAGGACGGCGACAAACTCGGCGCGTTCTTTCGCGAGATAGGCCTGCAGCGCGGGTCCGACCTGGAACATCGGCGACCAGCTCAGGCGTGACAGCTCCTCGCTCCATATTGGCTGTTCGGTGGCGCCCTTGAGCACCCGTTGCCAAAACGCGACTTCCGGCGCGCCAAGGCCGGCAGGACCGGTCACGCCACGCCAGGCGCCGATGACGCAGTCGGCGCCCTGCTCTGTCCAGGTTGGCGCATCGGCGAACGCACCTGTCAGACGCTCAGGCGCAGTCATGCCGATCACACGCAACTGACGGTTCTTCAGCGCCGTCAGGACGCTGGCGGCCGTGACAGCGCAGGCGTCGGCGGTGCCCGCGATCACGTCGGCGACGGCGTCGAGCGCGGTATCAAACACGCGGATGGCCGGCGCATTGATGTCGCCGCCAGCGTGCTGCGTCAGCCTGGCCAAGGCCACGTGATTGGGATTACCGAGTGAGGTCGAGAGCGCAACCGTCACGGCCGGCTTGCCCCGGCCCAGCCGGCCGAGCAGATCGGCGCCCGACCGCAATTCAGACTCTGTCCGCACTGCGAACGCGATATATTCGGTGACCAGGGTCGCAATCGGCGTGTAGCGGCTGTGCTCGAAACCGCTCGCCCCCACCAGATAGTCGGTGGTCAGGTTTGGCGAGCTGATGCCGATCACGTGACCGTCGCCGGCGTGATTGTCGACATAATGGGTCCAGGCTCGGCGCGCGCCGTCGCCGGGAACATTGATGACCTCGACCGGGACTGCGACGAGATTTGACTGCTGAATGGCGCTGGCGAGCGCGCGTGCGACGCGATCCAGCCCGCCGCCGGGCGGTGTGCCCGCGACGAGTTGAAGCGCCCGTTCCGGCTGCCAGGTTTGCGTCATGTCGCGGGTACGCGCGCGCGCGCGGGAAGAAGCCCCAATTCGCCAAGCGCGCTGGTCATCAGGACGCGCTCGTCGTCGAGAAACGCGCGCTCCTGTGCATCCGCCATATAGGTATTCGCCCAATATTTCTTCGCGAGCTCGGCCTGCCATTCCGCGGTGGCTGTCGCCGCCGCCAATGTGCCCTCCCAGAATGCGATCGCTTCGGACGGTATGCCGCCTGGCGCGATAAGACCGCGCCACATGCCGATTTTGCAATCGACGCCACTCTCGAGCAGCGTCGGAACATCCTTGAAGAGTCCGCCAAGCCGTTGCGGGCCCGACAGCGTCACGGTGCGCAAGGTCCCGGCGGTGAGCTCCGGCACCGCGCTGACCGCGGTGATGACGCCCAGTTCGGCTTTGTTTTCGACCACGTGGGTGATGGCATAACGGGCGGAATCAAACACATCGATCGTCAGGGCTTTCACGTCACCGCCCGCGTGCCGGGTCAGGCGTGCGAGCGCAATGTGGTTGGTGTTTCCGATAGCGGTGGCCAGTGCGATCCGCACACTGGCCGTGTCCGCCTTCAGGCGCCGCACCAGCTCCGCCACGCTCGTGATCGATGAATCAGAGCGAACGATGAAGATCGGATACTCGGTGTAGAGATTGGCGAGCGGTGTTAGCGCGGCGTAGTCGAGGTCGCTGACGCCAAGCAACTTGTTACTGATGATGGTGGGCGAACTGATCGCCAGCACATTGGGGTCGCCCGTTTTGCTGCGCAGATAGTCCCAGGCATTGCCGCCGCCCCGCCCGGGAATATTCGTGAGCTTGACCGGCTGGCCGATGAGCGCGTGCTTCTCGAGCACCTCGATGAGCGCACGCGCCGGCCGGTCCTGGCCGCCGCCCGGTGGCGTGCCCGCAACGAGCTCGACCTCGCGCACCGGGCGCCATTCGCCGCTCTGCATGCCTGCTCCTTCAGATGTTCCGACGCGCGGTGTTCAGTTCTTGCCGGCGTTCAGTCCGCCGAGCACCTTGGCCCATAGCGCGACTTCGTCCTTGTAGAATTTGTCGAAGTAGGCCGCGCTGCGCTTTTCCGGCGGCGCCACATCGTAGCCGAGCTCGGCAAAGCGCTTGACCGTGTCCGGATCGTCGAGCGCGGTGCTCAAGGCCTTGTTGAGCCTGTCGATGATCGGGGCCGGCGTGCCTTTCGGCGCCGACAGGCCGAACCAGACCAGCAGGTTGAAACCCGGCATGCCGGCTTCCGCCGTTGTCGGCACGTCCGGCAGCATGGGTGAACGCTTGTCGCTCGTCACCGCATAGGCCTTCAGCGTGCCGCCTTTAACGTGCTGCGCGATGTTCACAATCTGATTGCATCCAAAATCAACATTCCCTGCAACAAGATCCATCGTTGCCTGAGGTGTTCCACGGTAGGAGGCCACGGTCGGATGGACATCCGCGAGCGCGTGGAACACCGAACACGCGAGGTTCGAAATCGAGCCGACGCCGGCGTCCGCCTCGGTGAGTTTTTTCTCATTCGTCTTCAGATAGGCCACGAAATCCTTCAGCGTGTTGGCGGGCACCCCGCTCCGCGCGACCAGGATCATCGGGGACGTATTGATCAACCCGATCTGCTCGAAATCGGTCGAGCGGTAGGGCAGATCCTTTTGCAGATATTCGGCCGCCGCGTGGGTGCCGGAACCGGACACAATCAGCGTGTAGCCATCCGGCGCGGCCTTGGCGGCACGGGTCGTGCCAATGACGCCACCGGCTCCCGTCACATTCTCGACGATGATCTGCTGGCCGAGCGCTTTTGACATCGGACCGATGACCAGCCGCGCTGCCGTGTCGGACGGACCGCCTGGCGGAAACGGCGAAACCAGGGTGATCACCCGCGTCGGGTAGCTTTGCGCCCAAGCACCCGGCGCCAGTGCTAATAGCGCCAAACCCAGAAACACGCTTTGCTTTTTCACAGCCATTACTCCTGATCTCGTTAGAGCTTCTCTCAAGATGGCGGGCGCCCTAGCGCGGCGGCAATTGCATATTGGCCACCAGCCAATCGGCGACGAAATCGACACCCAGTTGGCGGTTGTCGACATGCGCGTGCTCGGCGCCGCCTTCTTCCGCAGTGAAGATCTTCAACTGTTTTTTCTTCGAACCGATTTCGGCGAACAGCTTTTCGGCCTGGTCGACCTTCACCAGCCGGTCGTTCGCCCCATGGGTGACGAGATACGGACATTCGATGTTCTTGGCGATGTCGACCAATGTAAAACGCTTGGCAATTTCGAGGCCTTCGTCGTCGTTGGCCGCGCCCATCACCCAACGCCATTGAAATGTATTGGCCGTCGTCGATTTCGGATCGGCCGCCGCACGCTCGCGCAGCCTCAATTGCCAGGCGTGCATGTCCCAATACGGCGTCGCCATCGAGACGCCGGCGGCATAGCGCTTCTCAAAAGCGGCCGAGCGCGCCGCGTAGTAGCCGCCGAAACTGTAGCCCATGACGGCGATCTTCTGCGGGTCGACATCGGGCCGGTGGGCCGCATAATTGTAGGCGGCAATGCCGGCGACTTCGTAGTCCGGGCGGCCATGAAGGCCGCGCAATCTCAGCGTCTCGCTCTGGCCGGGGCCGTCGACTGCCAAGGTATGCAACCCGCGCTTCGCAAATTCGACGCCGGCGAAGAGGATGCTCATTTCCTTGGCATTATCCATTCCGTTGAAGACGACCACGGTCGGTGCGCGCACGCCGGCGCCGGGCGCCTTCATGAAATAAGCCGCCAATCCCTTGCCTTCGAACGGCACGTCGACGCGCTCGACATTCGGATAGATCCGCTCAAGCGCCGCGTGCCAGCACCGCAGCGCCTTGCGATACACCGCCAGCTTCTGCTCGCCGGGAATATAGAAACGTTCGGCACTGTAATAGTAATTGCCGGCCCGCATATAATTGTTGCCGGCGGTGATCTGCCGGCCTTCCTTCGCGGCGGTGTCGGCAGCGGCAGCGACGCGGTCGGCCATCGCCGTCCATTCCTGAATCCAGACCGCATCCAGATCACTTTCGCCCACACGCGCGCGCATGCGCTCGGCGATCCGATCGACCTCCTCCATGGCGATCGCGGCCCATGGCGCCATGCCGGTGACGATCTGCATGGCGTTGCTCCATTTTACGTTTCCGGGGAAACGCTGGAGCCAGGTGCCGCACGCTTGTTCCGCACTCATTGACTTTTCCTTCAAGCCTATTGCCGCTCAATGCCGGCATCGTTGATGACCGTCGTCCAGCGCTGCAGATCGGCCTTGATCAATTCGCCGAATTCCGACGGCTCATTGGCGATCGGCGCCATGCCTTGTTTGCTGAACAGCTCGGCGACATCAGGCGCAGCAACCGCCTTCGCCACCTCGTCGCGCAATTTCTGGGCGATGGCCAGCGGCGTGTCGGGCGGCGCGATCAGGCCGAAATAGTTGGACACAACAAAATCCTTGTATCCCGCCTCGATCATGGTCGGCACATCCGGCAAAGCCGCGTTTCGCTTGGCGCTGGTGACGGCAAGCCCGATGACATTGCCCGACTTCACCTGCTCGACCTGGACCGGCATGGCGTCGAACATCGCGTCGATGTGCTCGCCGAGCAGGTCGTTCAGTGCGGCGGCGGCCCCTTTGTACGGTGCGTTGACGATCGTGATACCGGCGCGAAGGCGCAGCAGTTCAGTCGTCAGGGATAGTGAACCACCCGTGCCGCCGCCCGACCCGAATGTCAGCTTGCCCGGATTTTTTCGCCCGAAGTCGATGAGCCCATCGACGGTCTTGAAGTTCGCGCCCTTGCGGCCGACCAGGATGAACGGGCCTTCCGACACTTCCGTCACCGGCGTCATTTTGCGAATGTCGTAGGGATAATCCTTGTGCGCGGGCTGGTTCACGACCATGGCGGCGGAGATCATGAACAGCGTGCGGCCATCCGGCGCTGCGCTCGTGAGCTCACGAAACACTGGCTCGAAGGCGCCGCCGGTCTTGTTCTCCACAAAGACGTTCGTGTGCAGGCTGGCGCTCAGCTTCTGGGCAATCAGCCGCGCCGTCACATCGGTGGCGCCCCCGGCCGCGACGCCAACAAGGATGCGGATCGGCTTTCCGGATATGTCCTGGGAATGAGCAGGGCGCAGAAGGGTCCCGGTCAGCGCCAGGCAGACAATACAAGCCAAAACGCTCATCGACCGTAGCGTGCGTTTCATCGCTTCCTCCCCATTCCAGCTCTGCGGCCGGATCAGGCTTCTTGCCGCTCTTTTTATCGCTTGGCAAATGTGATGGCCGCTTGGGGTCGCAAGCGAATATTTTGCGATGCTAAGTCTATGTCCGCTTTACCCGGATAGCGAACATACGGCGGCGCAAACAAAATGTCCGCTAAGGACATCGGCATGCCTATCGGAATTGCGTGATGTTCGGCGCGGGCGGATTTGGGTATTTCTTGACCGACGCCAGGTACTCTTCGACGACTTTGAGCGCGGGTCCAGATACCCAGCCAAACAGCCCTCCAACGACGAGGTCCTCGTGAGGGTCCATCTCGATGTTGTAGACCTTCGGATAGCCAGCCATCGGAGTGCTGGCCGAAAAAATTCCGGGCTGCCGTTGTGGACCGTTGCCTGTCGGATGAACGTCAGTGAAATAGATACGCCATTGCTTCCATCGCGCAGCAACTAAATCGGCGCCGATGAAACTCAACAGGCTTTCGCGACTTCCATTTGTGCTGTTGCCGAGCAATACGGCGGATTGATCTACGCCATCAATGGCTCGGTCTGTTGGCAGCTTCCCGTCAATGACGTGTGCGAAAGTCGGCAGGAAATCCATGATCGAGAACATCGCGTAGGATGTGGTGTTCGGTTTGATCTTGCCGGGCCAGCGAACGATTGCTGCTGTACGTATCGCGCCCTCGGTTGCTTCACCTAGTTCGCCTCGGAAAGGGCCTGAACTGCCCATGTCCGGCGCTCCTTCATTGCCGAACTCCCGGGCAGCCTCGCCATATGGTCCGTTGTCCGAGGCAAAGACGACGATGGTGTTGTCGTCAATGCCGAGCGTTTTCAGCGTGTCGAGGATCTGGCCGACATGAAAGTCGCCTTCCATGATTTTGTCGCCGTAGTTGCCGATGCGCGATTTTCCTTTGAACTGTGCCGACGGCAGGTTTGGTGCATGCCCCATGGAGAACGGCAGATAGAGAAAGAACGGCTTTCCAGCTGCCTTCTGCCGCCGCATGAAGTCGATTGATTTGTCTACGAGCTCATTGTCGATGTCGGCACGCACCTCCGGAGTAAATGGTTTTACTGTCCTCAACGGGCCGCCGGATGTCGATTCGACGATTTGCGGTCCACGAGCCAAAAGCACGCCGGGGGGAGCTTGCACAGACTGCGTCAATTCCATAGTGCCAACATAAGTCGCCGCATCCCAAGAGATGTCAGGCGGAATGCCGTAGAACTCATCAAAGCCGTGAGCGGTCGGCAAGCTCTGTGGTGCGCTGCCCAGATGCCACTTTCCAAAGATTGCCGTTGCATAACCGGCACCCTTAAACAGTTCGCCCATGGTGAAGGCTCGCTGGGGAAGGGTGTAGGGCGATCCTTCAATGGCAATAAGTGATAAGCCATTGCGGATCGAGTACTGGCCCGTCATAAGCGCTGCTCGCGACGGTGTGCAGGCGGGCTCAACGAGGAATTGGGTGAGACGCAGTCCCTCACGGGCAAGCTGGTCGATGCGCGGCGTGGGCGCACCGCGCAGCTCTCCGCCGCCATACGGACCAAGATCGCCGTACCCAACGTTGTCGGCGAGAATGAAAACAACATTCGACTTCTGCGATTGCTGTGCCGCCGCTTGCGTCGCGGCGACCAGCAGAGCGAATGCAGTGAGAACGAAATTCCTCATTGCTTGTCTCCCCCGGCTTTGCACTAGCTAAATTTCCTTTCTTTGCGAGCACGGGGAAATTGCCCAAAGGGGCAATGCCTTATCAATGTGAAAATAAATAAAAATGTCCGCTTTGGGTCAAAAGCAGACACGTGCAGTGCAACAGCTCATGTCCGCTAAGTGCCAATAGCGGACATGCTTCGGCAAAAATGAAAGGGGGCGCCTACATAGACGCCCCCTCGGAATCGTGTCGCCAAGGAAATAACACTAGGCCTCTTCGCAAGGGCGTGAGCAGCAGAATCGCCGACAGATCTATAGTTTTATATTCGCCTTTTTGATCGCCGCGCTCCACTGCGATATGTCGGCAGCTATTGTCTGCTCGAATTCTGCAGAGGTCGAACCAATGGATTCGACGCCGTAGTTGTCGAGTCGCTGCAAGATTATAGGGTCTTTCAAAGCGTTTTTGACTTCCGCCGTCACTGCATCGACGATCGCTCGTGGCGTACCCGCCGGCGCAATCAACCCGTTCCAGGTCTCAGACCTAAAACCCTGATATCCACTCTCGGCAACGGTTGGAACATCCGGCAATTTTACGGCGCGCTTAGTCCCTGATACGGCTAGAGCGCGAAGGCCGCGACCCGCTTGGGGAAGGGCTTCTGAAAGATTGCCGAAATAAACCGGTATCTGGTTGCCCATAACGTCGGCAATTGCCGGAGCGCCGCCTTTGTAAGGCACGTGCACCATGTCTAAACCGGCACGTTGCAGAAACAGCACCATAGTAAGGTGACTGACGCTTCCGGTGCCCCCTGAAGCATACGCTAGTTTCCCGGGTCGGGTCTTCACATACGCTACAAACTCTTGAAGCGTCTTAGCCTCGAACTCAGGGTTCGCAACCAGGCAAAACGGGTTACTCGCGACATTGCTGATCGGGGTGAAATCCTTCACCGGGTCGTAGTCGGTCTTCTCAAGAACCGGCAGAATGGCAAGCTGCGGCAGAGCGGCCATCATCATCGTGTAACCGTCCGGCGCCGAACGCGCCAATGCACTCGCCGCAATGATGCCACTCCCACCAAGACGATTTTCAACGACGAAAGTTTCACCCAGCTTAGCGCCAAGATGCTGACCGATCAGACGCGCGATGCCATCCGTATTTCCGCCAGGAGCGAACGGCACCATGAGTTTAACTGGCCGTTTGGGCCAATCATTCGCCCATGCGGGCACCGGCAGGGCGGTTGCCATTCCGCCTACAAGCATCTGCTTGATAAACTCTCGTCGCGTCGTCATGTATCGCTCCATAGTCAAAGGGCTGGTTTCAAGAATCCGCCTACCTCAATTTTTTTATTACGTGCTCAAGTAACCTTCTCAGCGGCCCATAGGCCTTCAAACATGGCCGTCCGCAAAAGGAAGGTGCGCGCCTTTGCCGGATCGGCCGCAATCCCCCGCATCTCATTCATCCGTTCTTCGCGCTTGCGGGCGTCCTTTTCTTCCAGAACACGCTTGTTCTGAATCGTCATTGCCTGCAGGAAGGCATTCGCCACATGGCGTCGCTGGCGATCATAAAGATCAAGCAAGCCATCACCGGCACCACCCAGGACGCGCGTGAGCTTGTCGGCGAGACTAACGGCGTCATGTATACCAAAGTTCATCCCCATGCCGCCAAGCGGATTATTGACGTGTGCGGCATCGCCCGCGAGCAAGACACGGCCATTGCGGTAGTTCACCGCAACACGTTGATGAACCGTGTAAAGGTTGGTGTGGAGGATGGTGTACGGTTGACGGCTGGGAATGAACGCCTGCAAGCGCTGCTCGGCGGTAACGTGATCGAGCAACTCCTCCGCGGCGATCTCCGGCTTGGTCGGAAACACCACGCGCCAGACGCCGGGCGGACCTGCGGCCGGGACCTTGAACAGAGCACACCACTCTGATGGATCGGAGACGTAACAGCTGTATGCGAAGCCCTGCTGTTCGAAATCGGTCGGCGTCGTGATCACCAGGAAGCGTTCCTGGTAGGTAAAACCGGCGAATTCAATATCCTGCGACTTGCGAACGATGCTACGGCCACCGTCGGCGCCTATCACATAGGAGCCCTCATACTCAGCGCCCTCCGCAGTTGTCACTTTTACGCGGGACGCCGTCTGCGAAACCGCTTCGACGGTCGCTCCGTAATGGATATCGCAGCCGCTTTGACCGGCCAGCATCTCGCTAAGAATACCCACCAGCTTGTGCTGTTCGCATTGCAGCCGATAGGGATAAGGCGTCACGTCGGAGAGGATACCGAGATCGAATTCAGCGATCACGCCTTCCTCGCGACCGCGAAACTGCCAGCGCGGGCAGAGAATACCCAAATCGTGGAGCCGCTTGGTGACGCCACTCCCAGCGAACATTTCCATGGTTGGCGGATGAAACGTCGCCGCGCGCGGATCTTCGTAGATATGCGTACGGCTTTCGAGAACCGTTACCGGCACGCCCGCTTGCGAGAGAAACAGGGCGGCAGTCAGTCCGGTAGGACCAGCACCGCAGATGATGACGCGCTGGTCCGACATTCTCGTTCTAAAATTCCTCTAGGACGCGGCCATGCCCATAGACGCGATCCTCGATCCCGCAGCGGCGCAGCGCATCCCAATACGTCACGACGTTCATCGCCAGCACGGGCTTTTCCAGCCAGCGCTCGGCGTCCGCCGCGACAGCACCGCCCGCAAGATTGGTGCCCACTTGCAGAATCGCATCGATGTCGTCGCCATCGATCTCGCGCAACACTTTGCGCAATTGAGCCGGTTGAATTTCCGCTATTGCAAACGGCGACGCACATTTAAGTCCGACAAGACGCACGATCTCGAAACCAGCCTCGGTAAGATAGGTCCCGACGATCTCGTCTCCTTTCGGCTGATGGGGAGTCAGCACGGCGATCCGCTTCGCGCCAAATTTTCGAAGCGCCGCGGCGCCGGCCGTCGAGCCCATTGAGACCCCGACACCGGCGCGCTCTGAAAGTCCTTTCTGCAAAGCGTCGCCGCCGGCAACACCCCCGGTGAACGCCTCGATCGCGACACCCATGATCACGTGGTCGGGGGCGCAGGTCATGACCTGATCGATCGCGGGCGCTATACCATCGCGCATGCCCTGCACGTGGGCAAGGTAGCCCTGGTCGCTCGCCTGTATCGGCTGCTGCTTGATCGTCAGGCGCGCGACGTGGTTGGTGACACCGCGCGGCCGAAGGTCCTCACACTCAGGACCGACGATGGTATTCGTCGAAGGGACAACGATCCCGATTTTCTTACGAAAGCCAAGAGCATCCATCGATGCGCGTCCCTTTCATGACCAGACGTCCGACACCTGCAAACATGTTAAGGGCTCCCAGGCACCGGTAAATCTAAATATCATCAAAACAGATTTCGCCATCTACGAAACCGGCAACTGTTCCCGATTTTTAGGTTCAGGACGATGTCCGGATGGCCCGCATCCAGTTCGATAGGATCAAAAGCGGGCATTCTGCGATGTCCGCTTTACCCCCGAAAGCGGAAATTAAACGCCGGTCGGGGAATGTCCGCTAAATGCCAAAAGCGGACATCGGCACTATGATCTGCGCAAACAGAAAGACCGCCTCGCGGCGGTCTCTCCAACACAAGATCAGATTATTTGATCAGGCTACAGTATCAACAGGCTTCCACTTCCTGCGCTACCGCAGTTCTCAAACCACTCACGGTTGATAGTTTTCTGACGATTGCTCCGATTTGAACTTTTCAAGCGCCGCGTAAAGATTGGGCGCACTATTGTGCGTGCCACGGATCGCTTCGACATGGCCACAATCGTGGAACGCGCAGCCGTCATACAGGCCCGCTTGTTTGATTATGTCGCTTATGTGGTACACGAACTTGGGCCCACGATTCCAACCCGTCTGAATATCGCAGGCCGCGCCGATATAATGGTTCGAGCCCGGAACATGCGTACCGCGCGGTGCCCAGCACCTGGTGATGTTGGCCGGCACTTTATAGCCACGGTCCTTCAGGAGCGCGAAAAATTTCTGAAACTTGCTGGCGTAGGCTGGATGCACAGTGATGTTGAAGCCATACGCTGTTTGTACCGTTACCATCGCTCTGTTGCCGTTGGCATCGATGCGGCGCGATGGACGGCCCGATATGCGGCCATGCGAGCTTGGTATCTCGTTCGACGCCGGCGCGGTTACGGAAAGAGTCGCGCAACGGCGGTCGTCGTCGCAAGGTGACGAGTTATTGTTTTGCCAGACGCGCTGGTCGACGTCAGCCGTAACCGCGATGAACAAACCAAGGGCAGCAACTGGGGCGAGTTTCACGTTTTCCTCGTAATTAGGTCATCGCTAATTATCTGATGAGTTCGCCGCTCGGTCCACGGTATTCGGGTCGTACTTTCAAATTTACTGTAAGAAGA
Source organism: uncultured Alphaproteobacteria bacterium (assembly GCA_963801955.1). Classification (GTDB taxonomy): domain Bacteria; phylum Pseudomonadota; class Alphaproteobacteria; order Rhizobiales; family Xanthobacteraceae; genus Pseudolabrys. Next base: position 34,046 of record CAWDGS010000001.1, on the reverse strand, counting down.
AACCTTAATGCGGAGCGGCGCGCGTCCGCTTTGGGTCATTAGCGGACATTCGCACCGCAAAAAGCCATGTCCGCTTTACCTTCGAAAGCGGAAATTCCCGGCTTCAATTGGAATGTCCGCTAAGTGCGACAAGCGCATGGCGCCGTCGAAATACGTGACCCGGGCAACACTTTCACACGCCCCGCGCCCGCAGCACCGACTCAATCGAGATCCGCGACCACGGCGCGCTGCGATCGCGGAACGCGGCATATGACGCATGCACCTTGCTGGTGATTGCGCTTTTTCCGGCGAGTTCGCCGAGCACATCACCGGCCTGCTTGCGCGCGGCGGCAATGAGATCCTCCGGAAACACCGCAAGCTTCACCTTGTGCTCGTCCACCAACGCCGCGAGCGCCTGGGCATTGAGCCGCTCCATCTCGGCCAGTGCGTAATTCGCTTCCGTCGCGCAGGCATGCGCGATGATCGCCTTGAGATCGTCGGTCAGCGCGTTCCATGCTTTCAACGACACGATGCATTCACCGGTACCGTTCGGCTTGTTGAATCCGGGATAGTAATAGAACGGCGCGACCCGATAGAGCCCGAGCGCGATGTCGGTGCCCGGCCCTACAAATTCGGCGCCATCGATTACGCCCGATTGCAGGCTCACCAGAATTTCCGCAGGCGGCGTGGTCTGCGGTGTTGCGCCAAGCCGGCGATAAACTTCGCCGCCGAGCCCAAGCGTACGCAGCTTGAGCCCGCGCACATCCGCGAGGCTTTTCATCTCCCGGCGGAACCAGCCGCCCATGCAGACGCCAGTGTTGCCGCCCATAAAGGGCTTCACGCCGAACGGCGCGTAAAGTTCGTCCCACAGCGCCTGGCCGCCGCCGGCGTCGATCCAGGCCACATGTTCGCCGGGCGTCAGACCAAAGGGCACGGTGGTAAAAAAGGCCGCCGCCGGCATCTTGCCCTGCCAGTAGAACGACGCGGTGTGGCCGATCTCGGCAACGCCATTGCCGACCGCATCGAGCACCTCGAAAGCGGGGACCACTTCTCCGGCCGCCGACACGGAAATATCGAGCCGGCCGCCCGACAGCGCGCGCACGCGATCGGCGATGCGCTCGGCCGACATGCCCGGACCGGGCAGACGCTTCGGCCAGGAGGTGACCATGCGCCATTTCTGCGCTTGCGACCGCGCAATCGACGGCGCGGTCACAACCCCGGCAAGCGTTGCACCGGCTGTCGTTACGAATGAGCGTCGCGTGGTCATGGATTCCTCCAGTACGAATAAAAGTGATGCAGCGGCCCGTGGCCGTGGCCGACGTGTAGTGTATCGGCGGCCGCGATGGCGGCGGTCACGTAGGCTTTCGCCTCGCGCGCCGCAGTCTTGAGGTCGAGACCCTTTGCAAGCCCGGCCGCAATCGCCGACGACAAAGTGCAACCCGTGCCATGGGTATTTTTGGTGTCGACGCGCCTCGTGGATAGCCGCAGGACATCGCCCTCTCCAACCAGCAGATCGACGCTTTCATAGCCGCCACCGTGGCCACCCTTGATCAGGACGTTGCGCGCGCCGAATGCGAGCAACTCGCGGGCCTGGATTTCCATTTCGCGCTCATTGCGCGCAACGCTCGCACCCGAAAGCGCGGCCGCTTCCGGAAGGTTGGGCGTGACGACCAGCGCGCGCGGAACGAGCAACTTGCGTAACGCTTCAACCGCTTCCGGCGCCAGCAGGCGATCGCCGGACGTCGCAACCATCACGGGATCGAGCACGATATTCTGTGCCCGATGACGGTCGAGGCCCTTTGCCACCGTTTCTATGATCGCGGCTTGCGACAGCATCCCGATCTTCACCGCGTTCACCGCCAGATCGGAAAACACAGCGTCAATCTGGGCTACTACAAAATCGGCGGGCACGTCGTGGATCGCGCGCACGCCTTGCGTATTCTGCGCGGTCAGCGCGGTGATCACCGATGCACCGTAGACACCCATAGCAGCAAATGTCTTGAGGTCGGCCTGGATGCCGGCGCCGCCGCTCGAGTCCGAGCCGGCAATAGTGACCGCGATCGCGGTCATGATGAGCCTCGCCGCGCCAGCGCGCCATCGACGACTGCGCGCAGGTCCTGCGCGGCTTGTCTGGGATCGGGCGCCAGCGACAGCGCCGAGATCACCGCAACGCCGTCGGCGCCGGCCGAAATCACGTCGGCGGCGTTGCCGGCATTGATCCCGGCGATGGCGCAAATCGGAAAGCCCGCCTTGCGCGCATGGATCACCTCGACAATGCGACGAAGACCCGTGAGGCCGATGGGCGTCGAGGTATTGTCCTTCGACGTCGTGCCGTAAACGCCGCCGATAGCCACATAGTCGAGCAAAGGAAGCGGTGCTGCTTCTGCCTGCTGGACCGTCTTGACGCTGAGCCCGATGATGGCACTGCGTCCCAGCAGGAGCCGCGCATCGGGCACCGCCATGTCATCCTGGCCGATATGGACGCCATCGGCTTCGGCCGCGAGCGCAACATCAACACGATCATTGACGAGCAACGGGATACCCTTGGGCTCAAGCACCGCGCGCAAGGCCCGCGCCTCCTCCACCATCGCGCGGGTGGACCCGTGCTTGTCACGCAATTGCACCAGCGTCGCACTGCCGGCGATGAGCCCCGCAAGATCGGGAAGTGTGCGCCCGCCGGAAACCGACGGATCAACCAGGGCATAAAGCGTAAGATCAACATCCATCAGCTTACCTTTGCGCGCGCGATAAGGGCGGACCCATCGAGATTATAGAGCGCGTCGATGATCGCTGCCGCGAACGTTCCCGGACCGGAGGCTTTTTCGGCCGCCACTTCGCCGGCGATACCGATCATCACCAGCGCAGCAGCAGCGGCGCGAAAGGCATCGGGTTCGACAGCAAGGCATGCGGCGACCAACGCCGACCCGGCGCAGCCCATGGCCGTCACTTTCGCCATCAGAGGGTGCCCATTGGTGATCGCTACAATGCGCTCTCCGTCAGTAACGAGATCGGTTTCGCCCGAAAGTCCGACGACGATCCTGTTGGCGCCTGCATAGGCCGCAATCGCATCGCGCGACGGCGCGTGGCCGGCCAACGCATGAAATTCGGCATGGTTGAGGCGCGCAACCGACGGCCGGCGGCCAATCAGCTCGCGCGCGAAGGCAGCGCGCGGCGGGGCGCGATCGACGAACACGGGATCAAGCACCCATGGCAACGTTTGCCTGGCGGCCGCTTCGACGGCAATCATTGTCGCCTGCCTCCGCTCACCATCAAAGGTGCCGAGATTGACGAGCAGCGCCTGCGCACCGGACACGAACGGGCCGATCTCCTCGGCCGACAGCGTCATTGAGGGAACGCAGCCGGCAGCGAGCAGCACATTGGCGGTAAAATTCTGTGCAACCGCGTTGGTGATGCAATGGATGCGCGGGCTGCGCGTGCGCAGACGGGCGAAGATATCGGACGCGGTTTGCGCCACGCTATCGCGCGATGCTGCTTGCGGGTGATGCATCTCTGGTCCCTCCGCCGGCATGACCCGGATCAGGTTCGTTGGGTTGGCCTGGATTGGCCTCTCAGTCCGAAAACACCGGACACCCCGCGAGATTGCTGGCTCATACCTATTCCGCGGCTAGCCGCAACGCAAGCCGCCTTGCAAGAACCCGTTGTTTTTGGGATTGGTTGGTCCGCTCATCCCCGTATTCGGCTCCGGCTTCGCCGGCCCGAGCACAGGCTCCAGCGGGAACGGGAATGAGCGGAAATTGGAGGCTTTGCGATGACCCCCTTCTTTGTCCAGATCAAATGCCAGCTCGGCAAGGCCTACCAGGTCGCCAACGCGTTGGCCGAATCCGAGATCGCCTCCGAGATCTATTCAACCGCAGGCGACTATGACCTGCTGGTGAAATTCTATGTCGAAGCCGGGACCGACATTGGCCATTTCGTGAATGAGAAAGTGCAGTGCATTCCCGGCATCAAGGACACGCACACCATCATCACCTTCAAGGCGTTTCAGGCCTGACGCCGGCGTACTGAAGCCGCGCGTAATTTTTGGCGAAGCGCCTTAGCGCCACCCATCGCCTGCTTGCTCAAAAAACAGCCAACCAGAAATTGTTGCTTTTTTCGCAGGTGCGTCGATCTCCAGCAAATAATTGTGCAACTCGGGGCAAAGATCGATCCGGCACCGCAGCCTGTCGCCCGAATAATTCAACACAACTGAAACTCGCATCTCGTACTTTTTGCGGCCTTGCGTTTCAACCTCACGGCCATCGCGCTTTTCTACCGCGACGATCTCGTATGGCGTCAGCAAAGCCGCATCGAGCAATTGCACTATTTTGGCACGCGTCTCATCGGCAGAGGGTTCGCAGCCGCCATTGCCGGGACCGCAGGCCGCCTGCCCGGGAGACGAAATCGCCAGCATCATGAAGGCTATGGCCAGTGCCGGCCGCCAAAAAGCGCGCATTGAGTCAAATCCCACAGTGCAAAGCCTGCAAACGCTCCATGCGCCGCAAGCGTGCGAGAGAATTTCTTAAACGCTTTTCGTATAAGATCGCGTTTACACTCTATTAATAAGGCGGCGCAGAAGCGCCTCGGTCGAGCCCAGCAGAACGCGCGCTATGTATCAACAAAGATCATTGATCACTGAGCTCGAGGACGCAGTCCGGCGCGGCTCTCAGGAAAAGAGGGTTGACACCCTCAGGCGCATTACCGATCTATTTCTGGTCCAGAATGACAAGCTCAATGAAGAGCAGATCCAGGTCTTCGATCAGGTGCTGGGTCATCTGTTGACGCGGATGGAGTCGAACGCGCTGATCGAACTCAGCGAACGCCTTGCGCCGATCAACAACGCGCCGATCAAGGTCGTTCATACACTTGCACGCGACGACGAGATTGCCATCGCCGGCCCGGTCCTGTCGTTGTCGGACCGCCTGAGCACGCCGGATCTCATTGAAATCGCCGAGGCGAAAGGCCAGCCCCACCTGCTCGCCATTTCGAAACGAAACACGCTGAGCGAATCGCTGACCGATGTCCTGATCGCGCGCGGAGATGAAGAGGTCATCAGCAAGCTGGTCGAGAATTCAGGCGCCCGGATTTCCGAAAATGCCTATGCGCGCATTGTCGAGCGCCCCGGCGCGAGTGAATTGCTTCTGGAAAAACTCGGTCTGCGACTTGATATCCCGTTCGGCATTTTCCTTCGATTGCTCGAACGGGTGAGCGAGGCGGTCAGAACGCGGCTTGTCGCAATCGTTTCGGAACAGCGCCCGGACGTGAAGGACCTGCTCGCCACTATTTCAAACGACGTCATCGAACGAACCGATGTCGACGTGGACATGGATTTTGTCGCCGCGCAAGCGATCGTCGAGCGGGCGCAAAAACATGGCGAACTCGATGAATTGACTCTCCTGGAATTTGCAAAGAAGCGTAAATATGCTGCGACGGTCACCGCCATCGCCACGCTGTGCTCGGCGCCGACCGATATGATCAAGCAGATGCTGAGCGAAGGCCGCAACGAGGCACTGCTGGTTCCTTGCAAGACCGCAGGCTTCTCGTGGCCGACGTTACGCGCGCTGCTGCAGGACGATTTGCTCGGGCGCGTGGCCTCCGACGACGACCTTAAAAAGCTGAAAAGCGACTATACCAAGCTGTCGCAATCGACGGCCCGCAAGCTGCTCGATTTCTGGTGCGAGCACCACGCTCCGCAAAAAACCTGAGCGCGTTGCTTTAACCCACGCGCAACGCCCTCAGCCAACTTTCCTCTCGGATTTTGGGAACCCGGTCTTGGGAAACTCGGCCTTGATGACCTGGCTGCGCCGGATGTCGTTGGCTTGTTTCAGATAGTCGTCCGCCGCCCGCATCAGCATGTGCTTGGCCGCCGGATCGACGCACGAGCGAGCGCGTGCATAAAGATTGTGCGCCATCTGCCAAAGGTCATCGACGGTTGTCATGGCACACTGCTAGGCGCGCGCCGTGATTTTCGAATTGCGGCAGATCAAATACCGCCCTCAGGATATCTCCTTAGGGGCATCACCGATCGAACCGGGCGGAGCAGCGGAAACGGATCGGTTCCCGCTCACGCGGCGGTCGGCGGTCCTTCCGCCTCACGCGCGCGCTGGAGCCCGAGCTGCCGCTCACGCCAGATGACGTACAGGCCGGCACCGGCAACGATGCAGGCGCCTACATAAACCAACGTGCCGGGCAGTTCGCCGAACAGCCAGTAGCCCAGCAGAAGGGCCCACAGCATCGACGAATAGTCGAACGGTGCCACCACGGAGGCGGCGGCAAAACGATAACTTTCCGTCAGAAAAATATGCGCAAGACCGCCAAGAATGCCGAGCGCGATCAGCGCAGTGAGTTCGCTCGCGGTCGGCGAATGCCAGGCGAAGGGCAGGGTCAAGGCGCCGGCAACGGCGCAGACGAGCGAGAAATAGAACACGATGGACGAGGTCGTTTCGGTCTGGGTGAGCCGGCGGGTCTGGATCACGGTGCCGGCGTTGCAGAAGGCCGAGGTGATCGCAAACAGCGAGCCAACCGTTGCGGCGGCGCCAGCCACCCCGGCATAGGCGCCTACATCGAAATGCGGAATGAGCATCACAATCACGCCCGCAAAGCCGATCACCACCGCGGACCACCGGTAGATGCGTACGCGCTCCTTCAGGATGACCGCGGCAAGCGCGACGGTGATGAGCGGCGACGCAAACGAGATCGCGGTCGCATCGGCGAGCGGCAGCCGGGTGAGCGCCGAGAAATTTGTGAACATGCCGCAGACACTGAGTGCGCCGCGCCCGAGTTGCCCGAACGGACGGCCGGTGCGCACGGCGGAGGCAAGCTCGCCGCGCAGCGCATAGATCACCAGCACCGGCAAAATCGCGAATGCGCTGCGGAAGAACACCATCTGGCCAATGGGCGCGACGTCGCCCAATTGCCGCACCAGCGCCGACATGCCGGCAAACAGCAGCGCGGAAATCAGCTTCAGTCCGATAGCCTTGAACGGATGCATGGGCGAGCCGGCGATTCGCCCCCTGCATACGTCAAATATCGCACACGCGCACTACTTCGGCGCGGGCAGCGATTTGAGATAGACCGCAATGGCGTCACGGTCAGCGGAACTCAACTGGCGGGTGTTGGAGACAACCTCCATCATCAGGCCGCCGACCAGGTCGGCGTCAGCTGTCATGCCGGTGGCGAGTGTCTCGGCCAATTCCTCGACCTTCCAATCGTGCAACTTGCCCTGCGTGATGTCGGGGACGCCGCCCTGCCCGTTCGGGCTCGGACCTCCGGCAAAGCGCCTGCTGGCGATGATCGCACCCAGGAGATTTCGTGGCGAATGACATTCGGCGCAGTGGCCGGGGCCGTTTACGAGATAAGCCCCGCGATTCCATTGGGCGGATTGCGACGGGTCAGGCGTGAACGGCTTGCCGTCGAGAAACAGCAACTTCCACAGGCCGAGCGCCTGACGAATGTTGTACGGGAACCGCAGCGCGTGATCGCGCACCTTGCCGGAAATCGCCGGCAAGGTTTTCAAATACGCAAACAAATCGCGCAGGTCGTCGAGCCGCATGCGCTGGTACGAGACGTAGGGCAGCGCCGGATAAAGATGTTCGCCCGCAGGCGACGTACCTTTCACCATGGCGCTGACAAATTGTGCTTCGCTCCAGCCGCCAATACCGTCTTTTTTGTCGGATGAAATATTCGGCACGTAGAACATGCCGAATGGCGAATTGAGTGCGAGGCCACCGCCGAGCCGGGTGGCGTCTTCCTGCTCCGGCACTGCGTGGCACGAGGAGCAGCCCCCGATCAGGAACATCGTGCGGCCGTTGGCGAGATCGGGTGAGTGCGGCGCGAGCGCGCTTTCCGGGATCGTCTGTGGCGCCGTAAAAAACCAGAGCGCAGCCGCAGCAAAGGCGGCTGCGGCTATCGCGGCAGTAACAAGCGTGCGGTGCATCCGGCAGATCCCGCGATCGGTCGTTATAGTGTCCAAACTAGCAATGGTCGCTGCGATTTACCCGTACCCTGTGCGCTACTCGCGACCGAGTCGATAGTCCCTGTGGCAGGCGTCGCAGGCATTTGCGACAGCGGGTATGGCGGCGCGCAAACCGTCAAGGGATGTCTTGGCCTTGTTGCGGTTATCGGCGACGGCCTTGCCGAAGGCCGCGGCTTTGGCATCGAAGTCGGTTTTCGTCACCCAGATCTTCGACGCGGCGCGTGTTTTCCGGCCGGTCTTCGACGTATCGGGGAAAAGGTCCGGCAGTTTTTGCGCCGTGTCCGCCCACTGCGCAAAGGCGGCATCGACCTTGGCCGCATCGAACGGCGCCAGGCCGCGCATCATCCGCACAATCGCGATGGCGTTGTTGTTGTTTTCCTTCATCAATGATTGGCGGGTGGCGATCGGATCAGTCTGGGCGATCAGCGCGCCTGTGGCGGACAACACCATGATTGCGGTGATTGCCGCGGCAATCGTCCTCTTCATCTAATTTTTGTGCTTCCCCCGCTAACCGCCTGCCCGCAAACGACTGTAATTCCGACATTATTTCCGGTTGATCACGACTTCGTGATCAACTTCGTGCCGGTCTGGCCGCCGGACTTCGCGCAGCCTGAATCGTCTCCCAAATGCGCAGCGGCGTCGCCGGCATGTCGATGTGCCGAATGCGGTGTGCACGCCAAAGTGCATCGACAATGGCGTTCATGACAGCGGGGCACGAGCCGATAGCGCCTGCTTCGCCGGCACCTTTGACTCCGAGCGGATTGGTCTTGCACGGCGTGTTACGTGTCTCGAACACGAAGTCGGGCGCGTGTTCCGCACGCGGCATCGCATAGTCCATGAAGCTCGCGCTGAGCAACTGACCCGTCGCTGAGTCGTAGACGGTGTCCTCCATCAAGGCCTGTCCGATGCCCTGCACTGCACCGCCATGCACCTGGCCCGCAAGCAACAACGGATTGAGCGTGGCGCCGAAGTCATCGACAACGACATAATTGACGATGCTCGTTGTGCCGGTGTCGGGATCGATCTCGACTTCGGCTATATGAGTGCCGTTGGGATAAGTCGGCGGCTCGATGCTGAACTCTTTCGCCGCACGCAATTTTTCGGGCGTCGCGCCTGGATGCGCGGCCAGTTCGGCAAATGAAATGACGCGATCGGTGCCGGCAACGCGCACCGTCCCGTCCGCGATCTCCAGATCGCCGGCCGAAGCTTCCAGCGCGTCTGCCGCAATGTCCTTGATTTGGCCGGCGAGTGTTGTCGCCGCCCGATCGACAGATACGCCGCCGACGGGAATGGAGCTCGACCCCCCGGTGCCGGCGCCGCTCTTGATGCGATCGGTGTCGCCCTGAACGACGCGCACGCGCTCCGGCGGCAAATCGAGCCGCTCGGCAATCAATTGCGCATAGGACGTTGCGTGGCCTTGGCCGGTCGACTGCGAGCCGATCAGCAATGTCACGCCGCCGTCGCGATCCAGCGTGAGCGTCGCGGTCTCCGGGCCGTTGTTGCCGCAAGCCTCGATGTAAGTCGCAATGCCAATGCCGCGCAGCCGCCCCGCGCGGCGCGACTGTGCGGCACGCTTGTTGAAACCGTCCCAATCCGCCAGCTCCTGCGCACGCGCGAGCGTGCCGGCGAAATCACCGGAGTCGTAGACCTTGCCGGTCGGCGTTGTGTAGGGAAGCGCCTTCGGCTTGATCAGGTTCTTCCGGCGCAAAACATCGGGCGCCATGTCGAGATCGTGCGCGGCCGCGTCGACCACGCGTTCGATCAGATAAGACGCCTCGGGCCGCCCGGCGCCACGATAGGCATCAACCGGAACGGTGTTGGTATAGGCGGCACGCAGCCGTATGTGCGCGACGGGAATATCGTAGGCGCCCGTCGCCATGCCGACCCCGAGCCAGGGGATATAAGGCGCATAGCAGGACAGATACGCGCCCATGTCGGCGATGATGTCGAGCTCAAGCGCCAGGAAACGCCCCTTCTCGTCGACCGCCAGCCGCGCGGTCGAAATATTGTCGCGGCCGTGACTATCGCCGAGAAAATGCTCGCTGCGATCGCAGATCCATTTGACCGGCCGGCGCGAGCGTTCCGCCGCAACCGCCGCCAATGCATATTCGCGGTAGGGAAACAACTTCGTACCGAAGCCGCCGCCGACATCGGGCGTCACCACCCGCATCTTTTCCGGCGGCAGCTTCATCACCGCGCCGCCAATGATATCGCGAATGACGTGGCTGCCCTGGCTGCCGAGCGTGAGCGTGTAGCGATCGCCGTCATATTCGGCGACCACACCGCGCGTATCGAGATAATTGGTCACCAGCCGCTGATTGACGATGGTCAGCTCAACGATACGTGCGGCCTTGGCAAAGGCCTCCTTGGTCGCGCGGGCATCGCCTGCTTCGGTTTCGAATGCGAGATTGCTCGGCCGGTCCGCCCACACCTTGGGTGCGCCGGGCTTGAGCGCGGCCACGGCGCCAACGACGTGCGGCAGCTCCTGCCAGTCAACGGACAATGCCTCCGCTGCATCTTTCGCCTGCTCGAGGCTGTCGGCGACCACAAAGGCAATGGCGTCGCCCACGTGCCGCACCACATCTTTTGCAAGGATCGGATACTCCGGGACCTTGATGTCCACGCCGGCCAGGACACCGGGCGTCGGCAATGGCCCCAACGCCGAAATGTCCGCTGCCGTCAACGCCAGCCGGACGCCCGGCATGGCCCGTACTTTTTCGAGGCCGTGAATCCGGAATCGCGCATGGGCGTGCGGCGAGCGCACCATGACAGCATGAAGCGGCTTGCCGGGCGAGACGTCGGCGATATAGCGCCCTGCCCCGCGCAGCAGCGGATCATCTTCCTTGCGGGTGAGCGGCTGGCCAAATCCAAATTTCATCGTCATGGGCAGCCGCCTTGCAGATTGTGAGGTTGGTTAGCTGGTCTTTTTCCGGGTCTCCTTGCGGCGCGCTCGAGAGATGCAGCGCCACCCAGCGCGAGACCACGTAGAAGACCGGCGTAAAGATCAGACCGAATGCGGTGACCCCGATCATACCGGAAAACACCGCAGTGCCCAGTGTCTGCCGGAGTTCTGCGCCGGCGCCGACCGCCCAGACCAGCGGCGTCACGCCGAGAATGAAGGCGAAGGACGTCATCAGAATCGGCCGCAACCGCAAATGCGCCGCCTCGACCGCGGCGTCGAACCGATCGCGGCCGCTGTCTTCAAGTTGCTTGGCAAACTCGACGATCAGAATGGCGTTTTTGGCCGCAAGGCCGATCAGCACGACGAAACCGACTTGCGTGAGAATATTGTTGTCCTGCCCGCGCAAGACGACGCCGACGATCGACGCGATCAGACACATCGGCACGATCATGATGACCGCCAGTGGCAGCGTCAGGCTTTCGAATTGCGCCGCCAGCACCAGGAAGACGAAGACCACCGCCAGCACGAAGGCAAAAGTCGCGGTACTGCCGGCGCGGATTTGCTGGAAGGCAAGCGTCGTCCACTCATAGGAAAACCCTTGCGGCAACGTCTCGGCCGCCAGCTTCTCCATGATCTTGATCGCCTGGCCCTGGCTGTAGCCGGGCGCCGCCGCGCCATCGAGTTCGGCGGCCGGATATAGATTGTAGCGCGGCACGCGATAAGGCGCCGTGATCGTGCGCACCGTGGTGAATGCGCCGAGCGGCACGGTCTCGCCAGCATTGTTGCGAACGCGGATCTTCAGCACATCGCTGGATCGGTACGGCTTCCACTTTGCGCCTGCGCCACCACGCGATAGGTGCGGCCGAACAGATTGAAGTCGTTGACATAAGCCGAGCCGAGATAAATCTGCAGCGCCGCGAAGACATCCGGCACATTGATGCCAAGCAGCTGCGCCTTGGTGCGGTCGATGTCGAGATAAAGCTGCGGCGTCGTGTTTTCGAACAGCGAGTAAACCTGCAGCAGGCCGGGCGTCTGCGCCGCCCGTCCCATCATCGCGTAAACCGCGCCCTGCAAGGCCTGCGAGCCGCGGCCGGCGCGATCCTCCACCATCATGCGGAAGCCGCCGGCATTGCCGATGCCGGAAACCGGCGGTGGCGCCGCAACGAAAATCAGGCCGTCATGAATTGCCGACAGGCGCTGGAACAATTGCCCCTGGATCGCGGCCGCCGATTGCTGCGGATCTTTCGCGCGCTTCTCGAAGTCGTCGAGCGTCACGAATACGGCGCCGGCATTCGGAGCATTGGTAAAGGTGGCGCCGGAGAAGCCCACAATATTCACCGCATGCGCGATTCCGGGAATCTTCAGCGCAATCTCGACCGCCTGGCGGTTGACCTCATCGGTGCGCGCGAGCGAAGCCGCCGGCGGAAGCTGCGTCATGATGATGAGATAGCCGCGGTCGAGTTGCGGGATGAAGCCGACCGGCGTCTTGCGGAATTCGTTCAGGCCAAAGGCGATAACGCCGGCATAGACCACCAGCATCAGCACGGCGATGCGCACCAGCTTCGCCGAGAGCTTGCCATAAGCCGCGTGTCAGCATGTCGAAATACCGGTTGAAGAGCCGAAGAAGCCGTGGATCGGCTTGCTCCACCAGTGGCCGTCCTCGATCTCGCGATGCGGCTTGAGCAGCATCGCGCATAGCGCCGGCGACAACGTCAGCGACACGATCAGCGAGATGATGGTGGCGCCGGCGATGGTCAGCGCGAATTGCCGGTAGAACTGACCGGAAATGCCGGTGATGAAGGCGGACGGGATGAACACCGACGACAGCACCAGCGCAATCGCGATCAGCGCACCGCCGACTTCGTCCATGCTTTTGACCGCGGCGTCGTGCGGCGTAAGCCCCGCCTCGATATTGCGCTCGACGTTCTCCACCACCACGATGGCGTCATCGACGACGATGCCGATCGCCAGCACAAGGCCGAACAACGACAGGTTGTTGAGCGTGAACCCGAACACCGCCATGAAGAAGAATGTGCCGATCAGCGATACCGGAATGGCCACGATCGGAATGATCGCGGCGCGCCAGGTCTGCAGGAACAGAATGACCACCAGCACGACAAGGATGATCGCCTCGCCGATCGTCGATTTGACCGCATCCACCGATTGCTGGATGAACTGCGTCGGATTGTAGACGATGTCGTATTTCAGGCCCGGCGGAAACCGCTTGGCCATGTCGTCCATTGCATCCTGGATGCTTTTGCGGTCGCCAGCGCATTCGAGCCGGGCCGCTGGAACACGCCGAGCGCAATCGCCGGATCTGAGATCGAGATACGAATTGGTCGAATAATCCTGCGCGGCAAGTTCGACCGTCGCGACATCCTTGACCCGCACCACCGCATTCGCCGTCTGCTTGATGACGATATTGGCGAACTCTTCCGTGCTGGTGAGACGGCCGAGCGTCTGCACCGAAATCTGGAATGCGCCGGGCTTGTCGACCGGCGGCTGGTTGAGCACGCCGGAGGCGACCTGCACGTTTTGCCCCTGCAGCGCGAGCACGACGTCGTTCGCGGTCAGGCCGAGCGATTGCAGGCGGTCGGGGTCGAGCCAGGCCCGCATGGCGTAGTCGCGGCTGCCGAACACGATGATCGAGCCGACGCCATCGACGCGCGTGAGCGCGTCGGTAATTTCGATGGTGGCGTAGTTGGAAATAAACAGCGTGTCGCGCGACTTGTCCGGCGAATAGAGATGCACGACCATCATCAGGTCGGGCGAACTCTTGTTGACCGTGACGCCGATATTGCGCACGTCCACCGGCAGGCGCGGCTGCGCGATGGCGACGCGGTTTTGCACCTGCACCTGCGCGATATCGAGATTGGTGCCGATATCGAAGCTCACCGAAATCGTGAAGCGGCCGTCGCCGGTCGAATTCGACGACAGATAGATCATGTTCTCGACGCCGTTGATCTGCTGCTCGATCGGCGTCACCACCGTGGCGGCGACGACGTCGGCGCTGGCGCCGGGATACTGGCCCGTCACGGTGATGGTCGGCGGAGCGATCTCCGGATATTGCGCGACCGGCAGGCGGAAGAACGCCACGCCGCCGAGGATCACGAAAACGATCGAGACCACGGAGGCGAAAATCGGCCGGTCGATGAAAAAATGCGAAATGCGCATGGGCTCTGTCCGCCCCGCTACTTCGCCTGTTGCGGCGCGCCGGCCGCTCCGCCCTGAGGGGGCTTTGCACCCTGCTCCTCCGGCCGCACTTTCTGGACCGGGCGCGCCTGCATCAGGCCGCTGACGACAATGCGATCGTCGGGTCCGATGCCATCCTTGATGACGCGCAGATTGTCGGACGTCAGCTGCCCGAGCGTGACGTATTTCGGCGCGCGCGATGTCCTGCGCGTCGATGACAATGACAAATCTGCGCGCCTGCTCGGTGCCGATGGCGGCGTCAGGAACAAGCAGGCCTTCGTAAGGCGACGAACCCGGCACGCGCACGCGCGCGAACATGCCCGGCGTGAACACGCCGTTCGGGTTCTCGAACACGGCACGGCCGCGAATGGTGCCGGTCGCGCGGTCGATCACGTTATCGACGAAATCCATGCGGCCCTTGTGGTCAAAATCATTCTCGTCGATCAGCTTGAGCGCGACCGGCACGCTGGCATTGCGGCTGGCCACATCCTGCCCTCCGCCTTTGGCGAGCCGCTCGTAACGCAAATAAGACGCTTCATCGAAAGTGAATTCGAAATAGATCGGATCGGTCGAGACAATGGTGGCAAGCAGCGTTGTGTTGCCGCCGGTGCCGCCGGTGACAAGATTGCCGGGTGAAACGCGCCGGTCGCCGATGCGGCCATTCACCGGCGCGCGCAGTTCGGTGAATTCCATGTCGAGTTCGGCCTGGCGCACGGCCGCCTCGTTATTGCTCACCGAAGCCTTGGCGTTGCGGAAGGCTTGCGCGCGCTGCTCGAACGTCTGATCGGTGATGGTCTTGTCGCGCACGAGTTGCTGCCCGCGCGTATAGTCGGATTCGGTGAAGGCCACATTGGATTGCGCCTGCACCAGATTGGCGCGCGCCTGATCGAGCGTGTTCTGGAACGGGCGCTTGTCGATGGTAAACAGCAGGTCACCTTGCTTGACGAGCTGCCCGTCCTTGAAATGCAACCCGTCGAGGTAGCCCGAAACGCGTGCGCGCACTTCGACCGAATTGATGGCGGTGAAGCGGCCGACATATTCATCATAGTCAAAAACCGTGCGCTTGATGGGCTTGGCCACCGTGACCGCCGGCGGCGGCGGCCCACCGCCTTGCGGCTGGTTCTGGCCACAGCTTGCGACCAAAGTCGCAAGCGTCAACGGCAGCGCAAGCGCTCTTGCACGATGCATCAAAAAAAATGATGAAACTCGTCTCGTCAGATTCATGAATTCCTGCTGTGCCGCAGCGTCATCATTCGGCCCGTCCCAATAGCCTCGGCGGGCATGTATGTCCATTCACCAGTTCGGCAATAGGCGCGCGAACTCCAGCTCTATCCGCGCCGCCTGGCACGAAACGCCGCAAGCCAGCCCGGACCAAACAGAAGCAATACGGTTCCGCCGTAAAATACGGCGCCAATCGCCGCGAGAACGCCCAGCGTCACGAGATCGTGCAGGCTATTCCAGCCCGACAACCATCGACTGACCGGCGCCGCGCACAGCCACAGCACGGCGGCGAGGACAACGCCGGCAATGGCGAGCCTCAACATCGACTGGCGCAGGCGTCCATCGCGTTCGATGTGACCCGCGCGTGCCGCAAACCAGACGACGAGACCCAGATTGATCCAGGCGCCGATCGATGTCGCGAGCGCCAACCCGACCTGCGCGAGCGGCCCCATGAGCAAAAACTTGAAAGCAATATTGACCGCCGCCGCGATCAGCGCGGCCTTCACCGGCGTGCTCGTATCGCCGCGCGAAAAGAAAGTCGCGACCGCGCTGCGGATCAAGACGAACGGCAACAGGCCGAAGGCGTAGGCCATCAAGCGTGCGTCCGGCCGCATCGGCATCGGCAGCCGTAAATGCACCACGCATGAACAATGCGCGCATGATGAGATCGGGAATGACGAAAAATGCCGCGACGCACGGAATTGACAACAGTAACGTGAATTCGATCGCGCGACTTTGCGCGCGTGCCGCGCCGCTGTGATCGCCGCCAGCGATACGACGGGACATTTCCGGAAGGATGACGGTGCCGGCCGCAATGCCGATGACACCGATCGGCAGCTGATTGAGACGGTCCGCATAATAAAGCGCGGACAAAGCGCCGGCCGGCAGGAAGCTCGCGATGATCGTGTCGGCAAACAGCGCCAATTGCACGCCGGCTGAACCGAGCGTTGCCGGCCCGAGCGCGCGAAAAAATTTCCGTACGTCGGCGTCGAGTTCCGGCCAGCGGAATCGTGCCAGCACCCCGGCAAGTGTTGCATCGCCCGCGACCAGCAGGAACTCGAGCACGCCGGCAACGAGCACGCCCCAGGCGGCGGCGTGTCCTGCCGTCGGAAAGAAGGCCGCCAACGCGAGCGCCAGCATGAGCGACAAATTGAGCAGGATCGGAGCGGCGGCGGCGGCAGCAAACCGTTGCAGACCGTTGAGGATGCCGCCGTAGAGCGTCACGAGCGTGATCAACAGCAAATAAGGGAATGTGATACGGGTGAGTTCGACGGCCAGCGCAAACCGGCCGGGATCGCGTGCGAAGCCCGGCGCAAGCACATCGATCACCGCTGGCGTAAACACCAGCGCCACCGCCAGCAGATACAATCTGGCTGGCGAGCAGCAGCGTGAAAATGCGGTCGGCGAATTGTCCGGCTCGCGCAGCGCCGCCCTCCTCCCGGATGCGGGCATAGGCCGGCACAAATGCGGCGTTGAACGCACCCTCGGCGAAGATGGCGCGGAAATGGTTGGGGAGGCGGAGCGCGACGAAAAAGGCGTCGGCGACCGGGCCGGCGCCCAGAACCGCGGCCAAAATTATGTCGCGAACAAAGCCGCTGATACGCGAAAGCAGCGTAAATCCGCCGACGGTCAGAATCCGGTCAATCATCCGGGGGAGGTCCCTGCGGCCGGGCAAAAACGCTGCCGATTAACGTTTACGGGACGATAGCAATAGTCAGAAACGCGGAACTGCCTTAAGACAATTCTACGCCGGAACAAAGACCCTCGACCAACGGCAATCAATGGCTTCACCAATCATCCCCATTCTGCTGGCCGGCGGCGCCGGAACCAGGCTTTGGCCGGTTTCGCGCGATGCCCTGCCCAAGCAATTTCTGCCATTGGTCGGCGACCGGTCGACCTACCAGGAAACCCTCCTGCGTGTGCAGGACCCGATATTTGCACCGCCGATTGTCATTACCGGCCCGAATTTCCATTTTTTCGCGCGCCGCCAGGCCGAGGAGGTCGGCGTCGACGCAACCGTCGTGATCGAACCGATACGTCGCGACTCCGGACCGGCCATTGCAGCCGCCACCGCGATTGCCGCCAGCCGCGACCCGCAAGCCGTCGTGCTCGCGCTTGCCGCCGATCACATTATCCTGGACGTCGACGCATTTCGGGCCACCTGCCTTGCCGGCCGTGCGGGTGCAGAGGCTGGCCGCATCGTGACATTCGGGATCAAGCCGACCGAGCCAAAGACGAGCTACGGTTACATCCTTCCCGGTGATGCAATCGGCGACGGCAAGGTCCGTGCAGTCAAGAGTTTCGTCGAGAAGCCGGATTCAGCCACCGCCGTGCGCTACCTGCGCGAGGGCTACCTCTGGAATTCCGGAAACTTCCTCTTCCGCGCCGACGTATTGTTATCTGAACTCGAGCGGCTGGAGCCCGACATGGCGGCTGCGATCAAAGCCGCCGTGGCCAACGCCAGCGATGACCTCGGTTTCATGCGCCTGCAACCGGAAGCCTTCGCACGCGCACCGCAGAAATCGATCGACTATGCCGTGATGGAAAAAACGGACCGCGCCGCGGTCATTGCCGGCGACTTCCGCTGGTCAGACATTGGCAGCTGGGACGCGCTGTTCGACATCACCAAGCCCGACATGCAGGGCAACGTGGTGCAAGGTCAGGCCGTGACGATGGACACCACCGGCTGCGTAGTTCATTCGGATGAGCGTTTGACCACTCTGGTCGGTGTCAAGGACCTGGTGGTGGTCAGCACATCCGACGCCGTGATGGTGGTCCCACGCGCGCGCGCGCAAGACGTCCGCGAACTGGTCACCAAACTCAAGGCCGCCAAGCGTGCGGAGGCGACCGACCATAAGCGCGTGCACCGGCCCTGGGGCTACTATGAGTTCATCGATATGGGCGAACGCTTTCAGGTCAAGCGTATCGTCGTCATTCCGGGCGGGATTCTGTCCTTGCAGAAGCACCGGCACCGTTCCGAGCATTGGATCGTGGTGCGCGGGACCGCCGAAGTCACCATTGGCGAACAGGTCCGCGCGGTGCACGAAAACGAGTTGGTCTATATCCCGATCGGCAGCGTCCACCGGATGGCGAACAAGGGAAAGATCCCGCTCGAACTGATCGAGGTACAGACCGGCAGCTATTTCGGTGAAGATGACATCGAGCGGCTTGAGGACGTCTACAAGCGCAGCTGACCGAGCGCCGCCAACCGCCGCTTACTTCTTCAGAGCACGCCGCGTCGCGTCGATGATGCGATCCTGGGTCGCCGCATCAAGATAAGCATGCATGGGCAGGCTGATGACTTCAGCGGCCAGCCGATCGCTCACGGCAACACCGCCTTTGCCGATCGGAAAATGCTTGTAGGCCTGCTGCCGGTGCAGCGGAATTGGATAGTAAATTGCGGTCGGAATACCCTCCGCCTTGAGGGCGGCGGCAAGCGCATCACGCCCGCCGCCGGCGACGCGGATGGTGTACTGGGCCCAAACAGAGGTGGATCCAGCCGGCACCACCGGCACAGTCACGACATCGCCAAGGCCTTCACCGTATCGGCGCGCTGCCTTGTTGCGGGCGTCAATCTCGTCCGGAAAAATCTTGAGTTTCTCGCTGAGGATAGCCGCCTGGATTGTGTCGAGGCGCGAGGCAAGACCGATCCGTACGTTGTCGTATTTGTCGCTGCCCTGCCCGTGGACACGCAGGCTTCTTAGTGCGTCCGCGAGCGCATCATCGTCGGTCATGACGGCGCCGCCATCGCCGTAGCAGCCGAGCGGCTTGGCGGGAAAGAAGCTGGTCGCGGTGGTGTGGCCGAAGGTACCAAGCCGGCGATTGTCGTAGACGCCGCCAAAACCCTGCGCGGCATCGTCAAGGATCAGCAGACCTTCAGCCTTCGCCGCCGCGGCGATAGCGGAGTGATCCGCCGGCAAGCCGAACAGATCGACCGGAATGATTGCCTTCGGCTTCAGGCCGGCCTCTTTTGCGCTCGCAATCGCGCCGGCAATGCCTTTTGCATCGATATTGAAAGTCGCTGCATCGACATCGACAAACACGGGTGTTGCGCCGACCAGAACGGCCACTTCCGCGGTCGCGCAAAAAGTGAATGAGGGGCACAAGACGGCATCGCCCGGCCCGACCCCCATCGCGCGCAAGGCAAGCACAAGCGCGTCGGTGCCGCTCGCGCAGGAGACGACATGACGGGCGCCGCAGAACGCAGCGAGCTCTGATTCGAAGGTCTTCACCTCCGGGCCCAGAATAAACTGGCAGTGATTCAATACGCGCGTGACCGCGGTGTCGATCGCCGACCCAAGTCGCCGACGTTGCGCGGCAACATCGATGAACGGAATGGATGGAGGATTGGGGCGCAAATTCATTTGAACGTCCGCACAGAATACGACGGCGGTTAGCCGACGACTGCGCGCGGGCCTTTCCGTTGCGCGGGCGCAACCGCTGTCGGGCGTGCGGCAAGGCAGCGCGTCGCAATCTCGAGGCTGGCCACGGCTTCCTCGCCGGTGACAGCCGGCGCCGCCCCCGAACGGACCGCGCGCAGGAACGCGAGCAGTTCGGAACGCAGCGGTTCGGCATGGCCGACCGAAAGATGGCGCATCGAATAGCTGCCGTCGGGCTGGAAGCCGAAACATTCGGTCACCTGCCGGGTCAGCAGGTCGCCGGTGACGTATTTTCCGCGCGTGGCCACCGTGACATTGCGCGCCTTGAATGGCGTCAGCCAATTGGTGTTGATGTGCGCGAGTACACCGGACGCTGTCCGGAACTGAAGCAACGCGATGTCTTCGCGTTCAGCGACCGCGCTCGAGAGCTGCGGCTGCACTTCGATAATATCGGAGTCGGTGAACCAGCGGATCAGATCGATATCGTGCACGGCCAGATCGATCACCACGCCGACATTCGACATGCGCGGCGGAAATGGTCCGACCCTGGTGATGGCAATCGAGAGAATGTCTTCGCCGCGGATCGCTTCCTTGATTGCCTCAACGGCGGGATTAAAGCGCTCGACGTGTCCGACCATTAATGTCAGGCCAGCGCGGCGCGCCGCATTGATGATCTCGCGTCCCTCTTCTACCGATGAAGCAATCGGCTTTTCCACCATGACGTGGATGCCGCGTTCAATGCAGGCCAGGGCAATATCGCGATGGAGGTGGGTTGGTGCGGCTATGGTGATCGCATCGACGTTGAGATCAATTAATTCGCCGACATCGGCAACAGCGACGCAGCCCAAGGTGCGGGCGACAAATTCGGCCTGCTTGCGATCAGGATCGGCTACGCCGACGAGTTCTGTGCCCGGCAAGCCGGCGAAAACACGGGCATGATTGCTGCCCATGACGCCGACGCCGACGACACCCACACGCAACGGACGCTCCGCGCTTGTTGCTGCAGCCTGCACCATGTCTCGACGGTATCCCCACGCCCACTAATCCGCGTCCGATCCAGTAGCATGGCCATACGCGACTGGCGACTACCCCGCCTGAACCAACGTGAACACGTTTTGATTCAAAGCGTTACAGACGCGCAATTCCGCGTATTCGACGTCTCAATATCCACAGCTATTCCGCGGCGTGCGAGGCAGGAACGGCCAGTCGCAATCCCGCCGCGACGGCATCGTCCCGGAATGATTTAACGGCCCCGAGCGAGAGTTCCGCCGAGGTCATGGTGCCAAGTGCTGGAAGTTTTTTGAGCACATCGGCGGGCGCGGTAATGATATGGCATCCCATGTCATCCGCCTCCACCACGTTGAAAACTTCGCGCGTGGATGCCCAAATGATTTCAACATTGCGGGTTTTGCGGGCGCGCGTGACGGCGTCCTGCATGATCGGCCTGTAGTCAATGCCGAAATCTGCGAGGCGGCCCGCAAACACCGACACGCAGGCGGGTGCGCCGCCATCGAGCGCATCGACAGCGCGGGCAACCTGCTCACCGGTAAAGATGGCTGTCATATTGATTTTGACGCCGTCACGCGAAAGCGAACGCACGACGTCAAAGAGCGGCTCACCACGCGTGTTCGTCACCGGCAATTTCACGTAGACGTTCTTGCCCCACGACGTGATGATGCGTGCCTGCGCGACCATTTCCGGGATGTCATCGGAAAAAACCTCGAACGAAATATGACGATCCGGCACTGCCGTCACGAGGTCGCGCGCATAGGCGGCATAATCGCTGACGCCGGCCTTCTTGAGCAATGATGGATTGGTGGTAAATCCGGCGATCCACGGCTGCTTGGCCATCTCGACGATCTGCGCCTTATCGGCACCATCGGTGAACAGCTTAACTTTGAGATCCGACAATTTTTTCATCCCAACCACCTTTTCGAGGCTCGCGCCTGAAGCTGAATTTATCCCATTCTCATTGCAGAGCAATCAAGGTATGAAACTGGCGCTCTTGTCCAATTTTAAACGATCTGCCCGCCATATTCGTTCGATTGTTCGGGCGAATCCCGAAAAACCCGAGACCAGCGCTTATGGGACGGACCCGCGGCCTGCTACTCTTTGCAATCAAGGTAGCGATCTCGCTGGCGCTGTTATATGTCGCTGTGCACTTCGTCAATTTCGGCGTTTTGCGCGAGCGCCTTTATCGCCTCAACTATTCCTGGATTGCGGCGGCGTTGTTCACGCTGGGACTGCAGCTCACGCTGGCTTCACTGCGCTGGCAACGCATTGCTGAATTTGGCGGCGGACGTCTGAGCGCCGGTCGCGCGGTGCTCTATACCCTGATCGGCTCTTTCTTCAGCCAGGTCCTGCCATCGACGGTGGGCGGCGATGCCGCGCGCATCTGGCTCCTGGCGCGCGACGCCGGCGCATGGAAGAACGCAATTTTTTCTGTCTTGATTGATCGGATTGCCGGGTTGATCTGGCTCGCTGTTCTTGTGCTGGTTTGCCTGCCTTGGTCGCTCGCGCTGATCGCCAGCCCAGTCGGGCGGACTGCCCTTATTTTGATCGGGGTCGCTGGCGCAGCGGCACCCGCAGGCCTGTTGATGCTGTCGCTGCTTGACCGTACGTCAATCGCACGCTGGAAAGCCGTTCGTCACCTGTCAGATATCGCCAGGACTGTCTGGACCGTGCTCACCTCCGCAAGAACGGGACCAGCGGTGGCGGTCATATCGCTGACCGTTCATCTCATGACCGTTGCGGTCCTGTGGTTCTGCGCGCAGGCGATCGGCTCATCCTTTACTTTTCTGAATTCGCTATTGCTTATTCCTCCGGTGATTTTGATCTCCGCCATCCCCGTGTCGATCGCCGGGTGGGGGGTGCGCGAAAGCGCGATGATCGCAGCGTTCACCTATGCGGGATTGCCGGAAAGCGACGGCCTGCTGGTCTCCATTTTGTTTGGAGCCAGCAGTTTCGTCATCGGCGCCGCCGGCGGAATTGCCTGGAGCCTCAGTGCCAACCGTATCCGGCTTCGCGCCTTACAAGAGGCCAAGGCCCACGCGATGGATGTCTAGCGCTCAGGCGGCTACCGGGCGCTGTTGCCCGACCACTCGCGATACCATGCAATGAACCGCGCGATGCCCTGCTCGATCGGCGTGGCCGGCCGGAAACCGACATCGCGCATCAAGTCGTCAACATCGGCGTAGGTTGCCGGCACATCGCCCGGCTGCATGGGCAGCAGCTCGCGCTTGGCCTTCTTCCCGATGGTTTCCTCCAGGATGCGCACAACTTCCAGAAGCTCGACGGGCTTGTTGTTGCCGATGTTGTAGACGCGCCACGGCGCGCTGCTCGAACCCGGGTCCGGCGCTGTCGTTGAATATTTTTGATTGCCAGCGGCCGGACGATCGATCAGGCGCACGACCGACTCCACCACGTCGTCAACATACGTAAAGTCGCGCCGCATGTTTCCATTATTGAACAGCTTGATCGGCTCACCCGCCAGAATCGCCTTTGCAAAAATCCACATCGCCATGTCGGGCCGGCCCCACGGGCCATACACGGTAAAAAACCGCAGCCCGGTCACCGGCAGGCCGAACAAATGCGCATAGGCGTGCGACATCAACTCATTCGCCTTCTTTGAAGCTCCGTAGAGACTCAAAGGATGGTCGACATTCTCGTGCACCGAGAACGGCATCTTCGTATTGGACCCATAGACCGACGACGACGACGCATACAGCAGATGCCGGCAGCCGTTATGGCGGCAGCCCTCAAGAATCGTGGTGAACCCGGTCAGATTGGCATCGACATACGCGAACGGATCGACCAGCGAATGCCGAACGCCCGCCTGGGCCGCGAGATGGACCACGTAAGGAAAGCGGTGCTCCTTGAACAGCGCCGCCGTTCCCTCGCGATCGGCGAGATCCAGTTTGACGAAACGGAACTGGCTGGATTTCGCCAGATCCGCGCGCCGCGCCTCCTTGAGCGCGGGGTCATAGTAGGCATTCATATTGTCGAGACCGACGACGTCGTGGCCGTCTCGCAACAGGCGCTTTGCGACGTGAAAGCCGATAAAGCCGGCGGCCCCGGTAACAAGAATCGGACCGTCAGCCATGGCGCCCGCCCCGCATGAATAATTCCGCGATCATAGCCGCCAAAGTTCAATCCCTTCGGGCTTTTTTGTCCGGTCGAGCCTGGCCTTTACATCTAGCACGATGCCGCGACGCTCGTTGAGCAGCTTGCCTATCAACGGCCAGCCACCCGTGACGTAATCCCGATGCGCAACGGCCAGGATAACAGCATCGGCGGGCCGCAATGACTCGAGCGGCGTGAGCTTAATCCCGTACTCCCGGGCCGTCTCCTCGACCGAAGCAATCGGATCGGTGACCTGTACGCTGACACCAACGCGCTCAAGCCCTCGCGCAATGTCGATCACTTTGGAATTACGGATGTCAGGAACATTCTCCTTGAACGTCATGCCCAAAATCGTCACGGTCGGATTGGCGCGACCGCTCTGCAGCAGCGCACGCATACATTCACCCGCCACACGCTCGCCCATGCTGTCATTGATACGCCGCCCGGCGAGAATGATTTCCGGATGGTAGCCGGCCTTTTCGGCCCGGTATGTCAGGTAATACGGGTCCACCCCGATGCAGTGCCCGCCCACCAGGCCTGGCTGGAAATTCAGGAAATTCCATTTGGTTGATGCGGCCGCAAGCACGTCGCCAGTGTCAATGCCGAGCTGGTGGAAAATGGCGGACAGCTCATTCATGAAGGCGATATTGAGATCGCGCTGCGTATTTTCGATGACCTTGGCGGCCTCGGCGACCTTGATCGATGGCGCGCGGTGAATGCCGGCCTTCACGACCGAGCCGTAGACATCGGCGACGATGTCGAGCGTGCGCGCATCCTGCGCGGAGACCACTTTCACGATGGTCTCGAAGCGATGCTCCTTGTCGCCCGGATTGATCCGCTCGGGTGAATAGCCGACCGTGAAATCGCGACCGCCCACAAGGCCCGATTTCTTTTCCAGCACCGGCAGGCATTCTTCCTCGATCGTGCCCGGATAGACGGTTGATTCATAGACGACGATGTCGCCACGCTTGAGGACCTTGCCCACGGTATCGGAGGCCGCCAGCACGGCGCCGAGATCAGGCCGGCGCGCGCCGTCGATCGGTGTCGGCACGGTGACAATGTAAAAATCCGCGTCGGCAAGGCTCGTCGGCTCGTGCTCGAACCGCAAGCTTGCCTGCCTGAGATCGGCTTCGGTGACTTCCAGCGTGCGGTCTTGACCCGCGCGCAGGGCATCGACCCGCTTGCGGTCGATGTCGAAACCGACCACCGGCACGCCCGATCGCGCAAATGCGACCGCCACAGGGAGGCCGACATAACCGAGGCCAATGACGGCTATTTTTCGTGTGTGCTTCACGTCATCCCCTGTCGGACCGATGAGGCCTCAAATCCTTCAATTCCACAGAAGCCCCGGACGCTTTATCGTCCGGATTGATGAGCTGCGCCACCGGCACTGCCCGGTCCGTTGCGATGCCGATGTAAAGATTGAGATAGCGCCGAACGCAAGCCTCAAGCGTGAAGAAAGACTCGACCCGCTGGCGGGCCGCTGCACCCATACGCGCGCGCAAGCCCGGGTCTTCATAGAGGGAGGCGATGGCGTCGCCAAGAACTGTCGGCTCGGCAACCGGCACCAGCCGGCCGCTCTCCCCGTCGCGGATGGCGTCGCTGTTGCCGCCGACGCGCGTGGCAACAACCGGCAGGCCTTGCGCCATCTTTTCGATAAGGCTGTTGGAAAAACCTTCCTGGTGTGACGGCAAGACGCCAAGATCGGCTGCGGCAAGCAGCTCCTGCGGATTGGCCCGCTCGCCCAGCCAAAGGACATTCGTGCCGATACCAAGTTTCTCGGCTTGCCGTTTCAAGTCCTGGCCGATGCCCTCATCCCGGCCCATCACGATCAGGCGCCACGGTCCGCGCAGCCGTCCGCGCACACTGGCGAGCGCATCGAGAAGGTCGGCGTGGCCTTTATACGGAATCAGGTTGGCGACCGTCGCGATGACGAACGCATCCTCTGGAATTTCAAGCTCCCGCCGGCGTGCAATGCGCGTCTGCTGTCCAGGTGGTGGCGACAGTTCGATGCCATTGTGAATGACGCCAACTTTATCGGGCTCCCTGCATTCCGCGATAAGTTGCGCGGCGACGGCACTGGAATTTCCGATCAGCGCATTCATGGATCGATGCAGGCGCCGCTCGACCCTCGCCAGGATGGGGTGATTGCGCTGGTAGTCCGCCAGCGACCGGCGACTCATGATCTTGATCATTCCGCCGAGACCGGCAGCCGCGAGCGAACCGACGAGATATGGCTCCGGCATAAAGAAATGCAGGATATCGGGCCGCAACTTGCGAATCTGGCGACGCAGGTCGAACACGGTCAGCAAACCGCGTATCGGCTGCGCACCGGAAATCCTGGCGCCGAGCACCGGCACTCCCGCGGCAATGAGACCCTCCTCAAAGCGGCCGCCACGGCTCATCGTATAAAGTGAAATATCCAGACCCGCGCGGCGCAATGGCGGCAGCACGCGGGACAAATGAATCTCCGCGCCACCGGCATCGAGCCGCGGCGCCACGATTAAAACGCGCGGTCCCATCGCTAGGCCATCCGGGCGCCGGGGAAGCGCGGCTGGCCTTCTGCCCAGCGGCGGCGCCACGCTTCGAACATGAGGATGGTCCACAGCGCGTAGGCCCAATTGCGGCCACCGTCGACATGATCTGACCAGAGCCGGCGCACCGCTTCGACGTCCAGATACCCGCCGCCGAGCCTTTGCGGATCGAGCAGATCTTCCGCCCATTCCCGCAACGGACCACGCAGCCAGTCAGCGAGCGGAACGCCGAACCCCATCTTTGGGCGCTCGACAAGCTCGCGCGGCACGTATCGATCGAGCACGCGACGCAGCAGCCACTTGCTCTCGCCCCCGCGCACGCGAAGATGCCGTGGCAGCCTCCAGGCGAACTCGACAACACGGTGATCAAGCAACGGCGGCCGCACTTCGAGCGATACCGCCATCGACGCGCGATCGACCTTCTGCAGGATGTCATCGGGCAGATAAGTGGCCGTATCGAACAGCTGCATGCGTTCGAGCGCGTGTTCGCGCCCGGCATGGCCGTCCCAGCGCAATGCGATCGGATGTTCGGCCAGGCCATGCGTCAATGCCGCGGGGTCCGGGCATTGGCTGATCAGACGCAGATAAACCGCGTCGCCGTCCAGCAGCATGACTTCAGCGAGCTTTTTGAGCTTATCCGCCGGTTGCGCCGCACGCAGTTTCCGCGGAGCAAACTGCGCCATGGCGTTGGCCACCGAAGCGGGGATGGCGTTGAGCAACGCCGCCGCCCCCTGTCGCAGCGGCAAAGGCAGTCCGGTGAGACGGGCCAAGGGGCCTTCCACTAGGCTGTAGCGGTTGTAGCCGCCGAACAGCTCGTCGCCGCCGTCGCCGGACAGGGCGACGGTGACATGCGCGCGCGTCATTTTAGAAATGGCGTAAGTCGGAATTTGCGACGAGTCGGCAAACGGCTCATCGTAAATGTCCGCAAGTTGCGGCACGACGCGCAAGGCATCCGCAGCCGTGACGGTCAGCTCCTCGTGAATGGTGCCAAGATGTTGCGCGACCGCCTTGGCGTGCGCGGACTCGTCGTAGCCGAAATCCGGAAAGCCGATCGAGAATGTCCGGACCTGGCCCTTCCCGGCCGCGACCATCAGGGCCACGACAGCCGATGAATCGATGCCGCCCGACAGGAATGCCCCGAGCGGCACGTCCGACATCATCTGCCCGGACACGGCGTCAGACAGAAGATCGTTCAACGCCGCTTCGGCATCGGCATCCGAGCCGGCCCACGGCGCCGCCAATCCACGCGTCGCCACGCCGGAAATCGACCAGAACTGCCGATGCGCTATTCCGCCGCGCGAATCGATCGAGACGACTTCGCCCGGCTTGAGTTTTTGCACGCCGGTGAAAATCGAGAACGGCGTCGGTACATAGCCAAACCGCAGGAAGCTCGCGACCGATGCTGCATCAATATCCAGCTTGATACCGGCGGCGGCGAGCGCCTTGAGTTCGGAGCCGAACCAGATTCCGTGTTCGCTTGCCGCAAAGAAAAGCGGCTTGATGCCGAGACGATCGCGGATGAGATGGAGCGTGCGCGTCTCGCGATCCCAGAGCGCAATCGCAAACATGCCGTTGATGTCATCGAGCGTGCGATCAAGCCCGCGGCGCGCGATCGACTCCAGGATCACCTCGGTGTCGGAGGTGCCGCGGAACGAGACGCCCTTCAATTCGGGCAAGGCGGCAATCGCAGGGGCATTGTAGACTTCGCCGTTGTAGGACATCACCCAACGGCCATCCGCGGACATCATTGGCTGGGCGCCGGTCGCTGTCAGGTCGATAATGGAAAGACGCCGATGGCCCAGGGCGACGCCAGCTGCGGCATCGCTCCATACGCCCGCGCCGTCGGGCCCGCGATAGGCCACGGCATCGGTCATCGCCTTGGCGCATGCTTCCAGCGCGGCGCTGTTGCCGGCCAGACGACGATCAATAAGACCTGCGATGCCGCACATTATTTCAACGAACTCACGCGCGTACCTTTCCCGTAAATTCCAGCTGTGCTCAATAGGATTGGGACGACTGGGCTGGATCGGTAATGGGACTTGAACAACTGACGTTGCGGACGCGAGCGCTGCTGCAAAAGGCGGCGCGCGCGGCGGGGATCTATCGCGGAGCTTTGCCGCTTGCCTGGCATCGGGGCGAGCCCGGCAGTTGGCTCCGGCAAAACCTGCCGGAGCACTCCCTCACCGTGCCGCCACTCGCCCGCATGCGCGAGATCGAACGGATCGCCACCTCGATCAACGCGCTGGGACCGCAGCCGTTGTGGGAGGGATATCGCGCGACCTATCAGCACAAGCCGGATGTTCCGTGGGCGCAGGCCGCACTCAGCCGCACGCCGGACCAGGTTCGATCCCAGGCCGAGATCGGCTGCTTGTTTGCCTGGCTGGCCGCCACGCGCCGCCCGGCGCTGATCGTCGAATTTGGCACCGCCTTTGGCATCTCGGCGATGTACTGGTCCGCGGGGCTGGACCAGGCAGGGTCGGGCCGGCTCCTCACGTTTGAGCCGAACGAAGGCTGGCACACGATCGCGGCCACCCGCCTTGCCGAATTCAGCGCGCGCGCCATCCCTGTTCTCGGCACATTCGAAGACAAAATCGCCGATCATCTCAAACAAGGCGAGACCATCGATATTGCCTTCGTGGACGCCATCCACACGAGCGATTTCGTCACACCGCAGGTTGAATTGCTGATCACGCGTCTTACCACGGGCGGTCTCATCATCCTCGATGACATCTCGTTCTCGGACGACATGCGACAATGCTGGCAACGCTGGGCAAACGACCCGCGCGTGACCGCAAGCGTCGCCGTGGCGGA
Organism: uncultured Alphaproteobacteria bacterium; assembly: GCA_963801955.1. Classification (GTDB taxonomy): domain Bacteria; phylum Pseudomonadota; class Alphaproteobacteria; order Rhizobiales; family Xanthobacteraceae; genus Pseudolabrys. Next base: position 4,934 of record CAWDGS010000001.1, on the reverse strand, counting down.
TCGTGTCGGCATTCTTGAGGTTGGGCGGGCGGCGCAAATCTAGACACGCTCGCCGACAATCACGATGAATTCGAAATATTCTTTTCCATTATTGTAGGTGCGTCCAACCTTCTCGCTGTAGACGGTGCGTATGCCGCGCGTACCCAAGGCCTCCTGATATTCCTGGCCTGAGATGAAACGGTAGGGATAGCTATTTCCAAAGTAAGGCGATGTTTCGCGGTGAATGCCGTCGAGGGTGCTGGCGTCAATCCGGCGCGAGGGGCCGGGATCGCGGAATGCGTCGGATGCTTTTGATGGCGAATACGAGAAGAAACGTCCGCCCGGGCGCAGGAGCCGCGATACTTCGTCCAGAAATTTCGCAAATCCCGACTTATCGAGGCAATAGGACGAGAAGACGTCGAGCAGAGACATCGAAATGACCGGCCGCATAAGGGCACGCCGTCATACTTCCAGTGTTCAAGGTCGCGCTGACGCCCCAGCTCTCCAACATCTGCCGGCAAAGATGGATCGCTTCCGACGATAGATCGATCCCGTGTGCATCGAAGCCCTCCCGGGCGATCATCCACAAATTTGCGCCAGAGCCGCATCCCAACTCAAGCATCCGGACAGCGCTCCGCTGAGCGCGTGGCACGGAAAAATAATGGCGCCCGAGAAAGCGCAGCAGTTCTTCATTCGGATAACGCCGCTGCGCGGAAAATCCGGAATGGCTGTACGAATTATCGTACCAGTCCCGGGTGGCCTCGATCGTGCTCATGGCGCGTGCGCCTCGCCCGCCGGATTCCAGCTCCAGCAACCCAGGTAGCGATATTGGTTGCAAAACCGCGCTTGAAGTAGCCGATTGCGACTTCTTTCGAAGTCGCCGCATCGGCAAGTGGCAGGTCGCCAAGATCGAACACTTGCATGCCGCGCTCTGCACTCCGCAGGATCGCCTGCCACAGTGGCCAATGCGCGAGCGGTTAGTTCAAATCTGTCCCTATCGTATACGCCCGACGCGTAGAAGCTCGTGGTTGTCCCATCAACGACCAGCGTCCCTGTGACAAGCTCGCCACCCTCCAAAAATCCGAGTATCAGCTCTCCTCGCCCCGTGGCGATCCAATCGAACATCACATCCCACGATTCCTGCGGCCGTGTGACTCGCCCGGCCACCGCGCGATGGAATTCCTGATAGCGAGCAAACATTGCACGATCGGGATTTTCGGCGTCGACGAACGTCGTTTCGAGGTTTCGTCCGCCCCAATTGATCAGCGAATGATAGCTTTTGCGCACATCGCGCTTCATCCCGGCTTCGCCGCGTCAAGTTCAATCAGCCCGGTAAGACGCAACGCACCGCGCGCCCGCCGATTGAGACATTGCTTGCCGATCGCTGAAAGAACACCAAGAGCGGCATCATCGGCAATCGTAACGCGCGTTGTCGGTGTTGGGTGGCCAGTTTCTCCAGATGATCAAAGGCCAACTCGAGCACTTTGGCCGGCCAGTCTACTCCGCCGTCTACGTGGAAGAAGCGAATTGGAAAGCCGAAATAGTCCAGCTCGCCCGACCCGGCGCTACAGGAAATCAACCCGACCGGTTGCCGCCATCGAGAACCGCAAAGCTTTCGTCGACGCGACTCCGCCTGAAAAACGGCCGGATAGTAATGGCGGCCGAAGGCCCCATAGACGGGATGAGCCTCAACAAGGGCGAACGCAGGATCGGCGCGCCAGGTTTCAAAGTCGGCATGCGCGTCCGCGCTCCTCACAACGGTGAACATGCTTGCCTCTTGAAGGGAACCACGGTTAGACCTTTAGCGAAGGGCCTGAGCTCGATGGAAGCAAACACTCGAAGCAATGTTTTTCTCTACGGCTATTTCGGCGCCGGCAATCTTGGCGATGATTTGCTTCTCGCCGTCACAATCGGCGCGCTGCGCCCGATGCTGCCGCAGGCGCGGTTCATCGTGCGCGATCATGGAGACACGACAGGATTGAGCGCGCTGGATCCGGGGCATCACATTCACCGGCAGCGAGACCATCCTGGCCGACCAAACGGTATCGCGCCCTGTAAGGCTCGCAAGATATCTGCGCGCCTACGCGCGCGCATTTCGAGAGTGTCAGTGGCTCGTCTTCGCAGGCGGCACGCTGTTCCATGAACGCGGAACGCTGACGTCGCTGATGCTGCAATGGATGATCTGCGTGCTCGCGCGCCTTCAGGGCGTGCGCATCGTCGCGCTTGGCGTCGGCGTCGCCGAGCTTCAGTCGGGCGCGGGCCGCTGGCTGTTGCGCAGGATTGTCGGCATGTCTGAACTCTTCCTCGTGCGCGACGAGGCAGCGCTCAATCAGTGCGCCGGCACAAAAGCCCGTTTGACCAGCGACCTCGTATTCGCGTGGGACGCCGTGAAAACAGTCACTCGGCCTTCGATACCCCGCGTTCGCGTATCGGCCTGACCATATATCCGCCGGCCTGCCGCGATTCCGCCGGCGCGCGCACCCGGGCCGCGCTTGTTGATGCAATCCGCCATTGGCAGGCAGCAGGACATACAATTGTTTACCTTGTCTGCCAGCGGGGCGGCGCAGCCCCGCGGCGATGAAGAAATCTTTGCGCAACTGAATGCAGAACTCGGGCCCGGTGCGCAACCGATTGAAACGCGCACGCTTAGCGCCGACGCGACGACGATTGCGCAGCAGCTCGGCGATCTTACAGTCATCTGCGGCATGCGATTTCATGCGCTTGTTCTTGCCGCAATGCTCGGCCGGCCGTTCGCAGGGATTGCTCACGACAACAAGATTTCCGAAATCTGCCGCGCCTTCGCGATGCCGTGCTATAGCGTCGATGGATTTGTGGCGGGGGAGCTCGTGTCAACCGTCAATTCATTAAAGGATCGCGTTCCCGATTCTCGTGCTGGTACAACGCGCCCGTCAATTAGCACAGGAGAATTTCCGCGCCTTCGCGGCTCTGGCGTCATGAAGATCGTTCTGCACGGGTTTGGCACTTATCCGTTTGTATTTCGGCATCTGGTTGCTGCCGCGCGAAAAACAGCGCCGCAGCTCGAGTGGGCCGTCATTCTGCCTAATCCGCATCACCGCGCACTGATGCGCGAGGTCGTCGATGACAATGACATCCTGTCATTGCAGGACCACCTGGTTCGCGACATTCAACCGCTGCGCGATGCAAGCGAATTGAGCCGCTATCCGGGACGGATTCTTCGCGAATATCGAGGCGGAAAAGTACGCCTTCAAACATCGTCCGGCGTGGGAGCAACTTGCCCGCGCCGCCGAAATCTACCGTGTCTACAAGGAGTTTCTTCAACGGATCAAGCCGACGCATATTTTGATTCCGCAGATCGAGGGATATGAGGGGCGGATGTTGCCCCACCTTGCCGACGAACTGGGAATCGACGTTATGATTCCCGTTCTTGGCCGAAATCTTGGCGGCACCTTTTTTTCTCCCGATGCGGAGGAAAGCCTGCCGCCGTATCGCCAGGCATCGCCCGCCAGCGTCGCAGGCGGCGCGCGAGTTCGTCGCGCGGTTCCGTTCCGAGGGTGTCCCGGCGACCGGACCTGCGAGCACCAATCCGGACGACGAGATTCTCGGCAGTGCCGGGCAGATCTTTGCCGGCGCGCGCGATCGAGTTCGTGCGGCGTAGCGTCGCCCGCCCCGACTTGTTCGAAGTGGAACATCTGCGCACGAGCGTCCTGAACAATCTTCCGTGGTTCCGCGACACGATGTGGCGGCTCAATCGCAAGCGCGGCGAAACGGAATTCGACGTCGCGCAACTTGAAGACCTGCCGAAACATTTCATCTATTACCCGCTCCAGGTGACGCCGGAGTCGTCGATCAATACGCCCGCGCCCTATTTCGTCGACCAGTTGCGCGCAATCGATGCCATCCGCTTTGCGATGCCCAACGATCATCTGCTCCTGGTCAAGGAGCATCCGTCGGCGATCCTGACGCGGCCGCCATCTTTCGTGCGGTCCCTGCGAAGCGCGCAGGTGTCGTCGTCGCCCATTACCGCACCGACAGCCGCGCACTGATCGAGCGCGCCGCGCTGACGATTTCCATAACCGGCACTGCCACACTTGAAGCGTTCCTGCTGGGCCGGCCATCGCTGACGTTGGGGCCGTCGTTCGTTGCGCGTTATCTGGGTGGCGTGTGTGGTCTGGATGAACTTAAATCGCGCATCCGCCAGGCCGCCGATCAATTGCCATCGGACGATGCTGTCGTACAGGCGGTCGCCGAGGTCTTCAGCGTCAGCTACGATTTCGTGTTGCGCCCGCCGGGCCTGCCCGGCGAACCGGGCCTTCGGCGTGGAAATATCGAACGCATGCTGGCGGCGATCCTCGATCATGCCGCGCGTGAGAAGGCTGCGACACGGGGCGCGGCACAGTGAGTTCGCCGGCCGTATCCGTGGTGATCCCGCTCTACAACAAGGGCGGCACCATCAAGGACACCGTCGCATCGGCCCTCGCGCAGACCTTCAGCGATCTGGAGATCCTGATCGTCGACGATGGCTCGCGCGATGATGGCCCCGCCCGCGTGAGAGAAACCAAGGATCCTCGCATCATATTGATTCACAGGATAATGCCGGCGTCGCGGCCGCCCGCAATCGCGGCATGAAGGAAGCGCAAGCACCCTTCGTCGCATTCCTCGACGCCGACGACCTGTGGGAGCCCGACCATCTCCGGCACCTCATGGAGCTGAGCCGCCGCTTTCCGCAGGCCGCCTTGTTCGGCAATCGATTTACCGAGTTTTTCAGCGACCATCCTTTGCCTGCGCGGCCCGCGCCAGCCGAATATACGTTGCTGAAAGACGACTCCTCCGCCGGCGCCACCGGTGCAGCCGTTCTTTACGTCGTCCTGCATGGTCAATCGTGCGCAGGCCTGGCAGCCGGAGGATTTCCGCCCGGTCATCCGCGCGGGAGAAGATCTCGCGCTATGGATGAAGCTTGCCGCCACCGCGCCGGT